>OY969811.1:3655000-4077500 GCA_963703315.1 uncultured cyanobacterium
ATTGGCTCTAGTCCTGAAGTTATGGTGAAGGCGGAAGTGATCGATGGCGTGTCACGTACTGTCGTGCGCCCGATCGCAGGAACAAGACCCAGAGGCGCAACACCTATAGAAGATGCAGAACTGGCTGCGGATTTACTTGCTGACCCTAAAGAAGTTGCGGAACACGTGATGCTCGTAGATTTGGGCAGAAATGATTTGGGTCGTGTTTGCAAAAGTGGGACAGTAAAGGTCGATGAATTGATGTCCATTGAGCTTTATTCTCATGTAATGCATATCGTCAGCAATGTGGTTGGTGAGATTCGTCCAGAAAAGACAGCTTGGGATTTGCTTCAGGCTTGTTTTCCTGCGGGAACTGTTAGCGGTGCGCCAAAAATTCGAGCGATGGAGATTATTCATAACTTGGAAGGCGATCGCCGAGGTACTTATGCAGGAGCCTATGGTTATTATGACTTCGAGGGACAACTGAATACAGCAATTACAATTCGGACAATGGTAACTAAGAATGGAACTGCTAGTGTTCAGGCTGGTGCTGGTGTAGTTGCCGATTCTGATCCTGAGAAGGAATATCAAGAAACTCTGAATAAGGCAAAGGGAATGCTGGAATCATTACGCTGTTTGGGTTAGCGATGATTATATTTATGTGTTTATTATGGTGATTGCTATAATCATTAAAGAAAGGCGATCACCCAATTTTTTATTTAGGGTAAATCACTATGTCTCAAATAGCTCTAGAGCCAGAACTTGCTCATCTATACGAAACAGACTACCTCGCATGGGTCGAGCTAACTATATCCAAATTACGATCGCAAGATTTAGCTGCGATTGACTGGGAAAATCTGATCGAAGAAATAGACAATATGGGCAAAAGTACGCGGAGTAGTCTGAAAAGTAATCTCAGAGTTATTTTATTACACCTATTGAAATGGCAATATCAACCTAGCCATCGGAGTAGAAGTTGGCAATCGAGCATTATTGAACATCGTTTGCGAATTGAGGATGCTTTTGCAGAGTCTCCTAGCTTAAGGCGATATTTTATAGAAGTGTTTGGTGATGCTTATACAGGGGCAATTCAATTAGCTAGTAGTGAAACGGGAATATCTCAAAAAACTTTTCCGAAGACTTGTCCATATACACCAGAGCAGGTTTTAGATGCTGACTTTTTGCCCAATTAATTCGAGAGAAATTACAATATGACAAAATTGAAGCCTTTATTGATTGTGGGTAGTGATACTGGTGTGGGCAAGACCGTATTAACGGCGGCTCTAGCGGCTTATTGGTTGACCTATCGCGATCGCAATGCATCTCCAACTGAACCTAGTCAATCGCTGGGTATTTATAAGCCTTTACAATCTGGAGAGGGCGATCGCGAATTTTATGATCAGACTTTTTCACTGTCACAAACCCTTGCGGAAATTACTCCGTTATATTTTGAAACTCCAATTGCCCCTGCGATCGCTGCTTATAAGGAAGGGAAATCAATTGATTTAGGATTAATTTGGCAGCAGTTTCGGAAATTGCAACAAGAAAAGGAATGCTTACTGGTTGAGTCTTTAGGTGGATTAGGTTCACCAATTACGGATGAATATATCGTGGCAGATTTGGCGCGAGATTGGCATTTAGATACGATTCTGGTTGTGCCTGTGCGTTTAGGGGCAATCTCTCAGGCGATCGCCAATGTTGCCCTTGCCACATTACAGAAGGTGAAGTTGCGAGGGATTGTGTTGAGTTGTTCACAGGTTTATACACCAGAAGAGATTGAAGAACTTGCGCCACCACAGATGATTTCGCGACTTGCTTCCGTTCCTATATTGGGAATTTTGCCTTACATTGACAATCTCAGTGATATTTCTCAACTTGCCCATGCTGCTTCTGAGTTAGACATAGAAAGAATTTTGGTTTAGTGAAGGTAGAGCTTCGTGCTGTTCTTCGCTAATATAATGAAACTATGCAAGATCGCTTGATGCCTATTGCCTTTCTCAAACAGATATCCACCGATCCCCAAAATTATGATCGTGGTGAAATAGTGGCGACTTTAGGCGATCGCCTGATCACTTTGGGGCGTGATCCTAGTTGCGAAATAGCGATCGATATCAATGTTTATGGTGCGGTGTCCCGTCGCCATGCCGAGATTCGTCCCATCTTTTCTAAAACTAAGTTTGAAGGTTGGGAAATTTGTGATCTCGATAGTGCTAATGGCACATTCCTTAATAGTCGTCGTTTATATGGTGGTTACCCGTTAAATCATGGCGATCGCATTCAGTTAACTAAGAATGGTCCTCAGTTTATCTTTGAGATAGAATCTAGTCCTGATACCACGATTGGCACAGATTATAACCGTCGTCCGCGATCGCAGATTACTAGCATCACACTGACAAAGCTATTACCGATTTTTTCAACGGGTAATGATCTCTGGAAAAAAGCCTATCTTTTACCAGGGATGGCGACGGTGGGCTTTGTGGTGATGATGTTTGCTTTTTTGGGGCAACCACAATTATTTAATCTCACGATTTCTGTGTATATCAGTCTTGCTGCCTATTATTTTGTCTATCAACTTTGCGGAAAAGATAAGCCTTGGTGGGTGATTTTAGGTGCAGCGATATTGACTGCAATTATCCTTAGAAGTCCAGTTTTAAACATCTTTATCTGGTTCTTTTATAAGGTTCTACCAGGGACTGCGCCAACAGGACAAGTGAGTTTTATCAGCGTTTTGATAGCGATGTTTTTCGGTGCGGGCTTGATGGAAGAGTTACTCAAGTCTTTGCCCGTATTTGCGCTTTGGTTTATGGGCTTACGATTGGGAAAGAAATGGCGATCGCGTATTGGTATTAGCGAACCTCTTGATGGCATCTTAATTGGAGCAGCTTCCGCAGTTGGCTTTACCTTAACGGAAACTCTCGGTTTATATGTTCCTAGCATTGTCCAGAGTGTAGCAAATCAAGCGCTTAGCCCTGAGATTGCCGAACTAACAGGCTTGCAGCTATTGATTCCCCGTGTGCTTGGTTCCGTAGCAGGACATATGGCATATAGCGGTTATTTCGGCTATTTTATCGGTTTAAGCGTGATGAAGCCTTCGCTCCGTTGGCAAATTCTCACAATTGGCTATCTTAGTTCCGCGTTGCTTCATGCCCTATGGAATACCAGTGCCTTAGTCAGTTTTTGGCTATTAGCGATCGTTGGTGGCGTTTCCTATGCGTTTCTCGTCGCAGCGATTCTTAAAGCCCATAGTTTTTCTTCTAAGGTTTAGAAAAATGGCTTCGACACAACAGTATTTTGTTTTTCCGAATCAATATTCATGGAAAGAATTTAAGACACTTTCGGCTTTAATCGGTGATTCACGTAATATCCATCTCAATTATCTTGACGGTACTATCGAGATTATGACCACATCTGCTGCCCATGAAATCATCGTGCATTTACTCTCGATGTTATTAGGGATTTACTTTGCAGAAATGGATATCGATTTTATTCCTACTGGTAGTGCTACGCTGGAATCAGAAGCTAAGGGCGCAAGTTTAGAGCCAGATCTATCTTTTTGTTTTGGTAACAAAGTGGGCGATCGCGATTTGGCAATCGAAGTGATTTTTACCAGTGGTAATGTTGCAAAATTAGAACGTTACCAACGCTTTAATACAAAGGAAGTTTGGTTTTGGGAAGATGGCAAATTTTCTCTCTATCGATTACGAGACAATGGCTATGAGGCGATCCCCCAAAGTGAATGTTTACCTCAGATTGATTTGGAATTACTTGCCCGTTGTTTACTGATGACAGAACCAAAATCAGCACTCAAAGTATTTCGACAAGGGCTATAAACGATATTGACGATAGACATCACTGGCGGCACGGTGTAATAGAGAATGTCGATAAACTAGCGATCGCATATCTTCGCAATAACCACCACCAATCACACAGGCGACAGGAAATCTTTGAGACACACAGGTACTCAAAACCTGCATATCGCGCCGATAGATTCCTGCATCGGTGAGGGCTAGTTTACCCAAGCGATCGCCAATATGTGGATCGACTCCTGCATCATAAAGCACCAGATCGGGCTTAAATTCCGTTAATAAATCGGGCAGATGATTCGCAAGGGTGCGTAAATATGCATCGTCTTCCATGCCTTCAGGTAATGGCACATCGCGATCGCTAATTTGCTTAACCAAAGGAAAGTTAATCTGGCAATGCATGGAGAAGGTAAATACCTGCGGCTCATCCTGAAAGATAAGTGCTGTACCGTCGCCTTGATGGACATCTAAATCAACGATCAATATTTTTTTGACTAATCCCTCATTGAGCAGGACTCGCGAGGCGATCGCTAAATCGTTAAAGATACAAAATCCTGAGCCATAATTTGCAAATGCGTGGTGAGTTCCCCCTGCGGTGTTGCAAGCTAAACCATGAGCTAGTGCTAATCTGGCGGTTAATAATGTGCCACCGACAGCAATTCTAGTTCGATAAGCAAGTTCAGGACTCCAAGGTAAACCGATACGGCGTTGGGCTTTGTGGTTGAGTGTGCCTTGCCAGTAGGCTTCGACATATTGGCGATCGTGGACTGATGTGATGATTTCTAAATCTGGTAATTCGGGTGTGAAAAATTGCTCTGGTCGAGCTACTTTATCCATTAGTAGCATCTCGTATAGTAAGCGAAATTTCTCCATCGGGAAGCGATGGGTATTAGCGATCGGTGCGACGTAATTGGGATGATAGACGAGAGGTAAATCCATTGATAATTTCAACACTATCTTGACATGCTACCAAAAAGTAGTTACTGTAATTACAATCTGTAAATTATTTTCTCGATTGTCGCTATTTACAGATCATGAAAACAGGGCATGACAAAGCAGCCACGAGTTCAGAGTATTAAATTAGTTCCGATTGGCAACTCTAAAGGTGTGAGATTGCCTAAGTTGATACTACAAAAGTATGGCTTTTCCGATGAGTTGCTTTTGGAAGAAACGGAGCGAGGGATTTTGTTGCGAAAAGTGGATGATGTGAAGTTGTCTTGGGAGGAGACTTTTCGGGAAATGGCTCAGGAACGCGAGGATTGGCAAGATTTTGAAAATATTGTTTTAGATGGAATGGAGATGGATGAAGTTGCAACCCAAACGCTATGAAATTTATTTTGCCGATCTCCATCCTACGCTTGGTGGCGAAATTAGCAAAATCCGTCCTGTGGTTGTGATTAGTCAAGATGCAATGAATTCTGCTCTAGATACTGTGGTGATTTGTCCGTTAACTTCTAAGCTGCATCCAAGATGGCGCAGTCGTTTGCAAATTAACTGTGCTGGCTCGGATGCAGAGATTGCCGTAGATCAGATTCGTACTATTGGCAAGGTTCGGCTCAAAAATAAGATTGATGTTTTGGCTGAAGATGAGGCGGCTCAATTAAGAAGGATTATTACGGAAATGTATGGATAGTTGGTTATTCCATGAGATCGCTTTGTGACGAGATTAGGGGGCGATCGCTTAGCTCACAAACTAAAGCACTGAGATTAAAATCCCCAACTTTTTTTGTGAACTTGAAAACCACTTTTGATATAGCAAAGCAAGTTTTGCTATATCAGAGAAAAAGTTGGGGATCTGGGCATTTAGAGGTAGCCTTTTATACCAAATCACTTAGGTAGGGCGACAGATAATATTTACTGACTCTAGATCGATCTTGTTTTTACGTGTATTTTTACAATAAGCATCTGTCGTCTTTATTTTGTGTTTTGGTATTATTACCGACTTAACCATTTCTCAATATCAAGACATACTCTTTTCTTCTTGTCGCCATTCTTCTAACTTCTCCTCGGTAAATGGGGTTTTATCTTGGCTTAGATCATCTAGCCATCCTTTTTGTTCTGCGTAAGTATATTGCTCTGAATAATTTCTCTCTCTAATCGAGAGTATTACTTCAAGATTCTCACGATAAATTTTTGAGAGGGAGATTTCGATTTCAGAAATTGCACCATTTTTATCCCCTGCAAGTACTTTTGCTATAGTTCTATTTTGGCGAAAAATGAGATTGCTTGGTTCCAGAATAACGGTGTTATTGCAAGCGAAAATGACCTGACTTGCTGAGTTGTATAAACTGCCGTTCCAACAGAGTGTATTCCATGAATCTGCTGAGATTTTAATATTTGGATTGCGCTTGATGGCTTCATCATAGGCAACTAAAGCAGCTTTGATATCGCCTTCTTTCGCTAAGCGTTCCCCTTTAGGGATGAAGTATGGATTGATTTCTGTTTGTAGATCGAGGGAAATACTGCTATCTAGTTTCTTGGCTTCTTGAAATAGTGATAGAGCAATTTCAGGTTTACCACTCATGCCTTTAGTTCTTGCTTCAGCGATTAGGGCAGGAGCCGCAGCTTTTAGGATTTGTGGATCGCGACAAGTTGCTAGTTTTTGTCGTAAGTCTCGATTTGTAGCAAGATAGTCTTGCAACCAATAGCACCCAAGCCCCTTCTGACGATCTAAGTCTAAACTCCATAATTTGAGTTTTTTGTCAGCGCTTCCAGTGGCAATCGTCTTGCCATTAGGACTAAAGGCTACGCTATTGATACCCCTGCTATGTCCTTTGAAAGTTTGGAGTTCTTTGCCTTCCAGATTCCACAATTTAATAGTGTTGTCCCTACTACCAGAGGCAATCGTCCTGCCATCGGGACTAAAGGCTACGCTATTAACACTATTGCTATGCCCTTTAAAAGTTTGGAGTTCTTTGCCTTCCAGATTCCACAATTTAGTAGTGTTGTCAGAACTGCTAGAGGCGATAGTCTTACCATCGGGACTAAAGGCTGCGCTATTAACACTACTGCTATGCCCTTTGAAAGTTTTGAAAGTTTGGAGTTCTTTGCCTTCCAGATTCCACAATTTAATAGTGTTATCATCACTTCCAGAGGCAATCGTCCTGCCATCGGGACTAAAGGCTACGCTATTGACACTACTGCTATGTCCTTTGAAAGTTTGAAGTTCTTTGCCTTCCACATTCCACAATTTGACAGTGTTATCATCACTTCCAGAGGCAATCGTCTTGCCATCAGGACTAAAGACTACGCTATTGATACCCCTGCTATGTCCTTTGAAAGTTTGGAGTTCTTTGCCTTCCAGATTCCACAATTTGACGGTGTTATCCCTACTGCCAGAGGCAATCGTCCTGCCATCGAGACTAAAGGCTACGCTATTAACACTATTGCTATGCCCTTTGAAAGTTTGAAGTTCTTTGCCTTCCACATTCCACAACTTAACAGTTCTGTCATAACTGACAGTTGCAATTGTCATGCCATCGGGACTAAAGACTATGCTATTGACACTAGAACTATGCCCTCTAAAAGATGGGATTTCTTTAACTTCGAGATTCCACAGTTTAACGGTTCTGTCAAAACTGCCAGTGGCGATCACCTTGGCATTGGGACTAAAGGCAACACCCCAGACACCAGAACTATGTCCTTTGAAGATTTGGAGTTCTTTACCTTCCAGATTCCATAATTTAATAACTCCGTTCAAATCCCCAGTAACGATCGCTTTGCCATCGGGACTAAAGGCAATCCTCCAGATATCATTACTCTGCCCTTTGAAAATTTGGAGTTCTCTACCTTCTAGATTCCACAATTTGACCGTATTGTTTCCACCACTAGTGGCTATCACTTTGCCGTCAGGACTAAAGGCTAAACTATTGATACTAAGCCCTTTAAAAGTTTGGAGTTCTTTGCCTTCCAGATTCCATAATTTAATAGTGTTGTCCCAACTACCAGAGGCGATAGTCTTGCCATCAGGACTAAAGGCTAGGCTATTGATACTATCGCTATGCCCTTTGAAAGTTTGGAGTTCTTTGCCTTCCAGATTCCACAGTTTAATAGTTTTGTCCCCACTACCAGAGGCGATAGTCTTACCATCGGGACTAAAGGCTACGCTCCATACAATAGCGCTATGCCCTTTGAAAGTTTGGAGTTCTTTGCCTTCCAGATTCCACAGTTTAATAGTTTTGTCCCCACTACCAGAGGCGATAGTCTTACCATCGGGACTAAAGGCTACGCTCCATACAATAGCGCTATGCCCTTTGAAAGTTTGGAGTTCTTTGCCTTCCAGATTCCACAATTTAATAGTGTTGTCAGAACTGCTAGAGGCGATAGTCTTGCCATCGGGACTAAAAGCTATGCTTGTGACAATACCGTTATGACCAAGAAGTCGATTTTTCTCTTGCATAGCATAGATAACTTCTTGGATGGAGGTAATTACACGGATCTTAGTATCAGGAGAGACGATCTTATTTTTTTGTAATCTCTCTCCAGTCTCTACTGCCTCAACTAACGCCTCAAGCTGAAGATCTCCATTCAGTAGCGATAGCATCTTGTAACTATCAGAAACAAATTGTGTGTCAACACTAGTTCTCAGAGCCATGAAACCCGCAATTCCCGCTCCAACTGCCATCACACTAGCCACAATCCCCACCCCAACAGCCAACCGACTCCGCCCCCTTGCCCTAAACTTCGCCGCCTCTTCCTCCTTCACTGCCACACTCAGCCGATCCACAGTTTCCCTCAACGTCTCCTTAGTTTCCGCCAACTCCTGCTGCAACTTCGCCATCTCAGGCGCTTGCGACGCACGGATAAACTCCGCTAGATAGTCATGCACCAACTGATACCTATCCAAAGGCGACTCAGGCACAAGCACCACCAAACCCGATCGCACAAAAATCTCCAACACCAAATCTAACACCGATGTATCCCCCTGCATCTCAGTCAGCAAATCATGTAAATCCTTCTCTAACTCCACACGAGTCTTTAACGGACGAGTCCCCCTCTCATCGGTCAACATAAACAGCAAAAACTTAGCCAATCGTTCATTCTCCTCCCCACAATCCACAATCACATCATTCAAATAGCGCTCCACCAATATCGCCTTCGGATTCGCACCCAACAGGCGATATTGCTCCAAAGTCTTAATTCCCTCCTGCTGTAACTGCGCTCCCACCACCTGAAGCTCAATCGGACGCACTTCACCTAGCTCATCCTTAAGATCATCAGCGATCGCCCCAATCAACTCAGGCTCCAAATAAAATCGCGATTTCTGAGTAAGGGTCTGAATCAGCGACTTAGCCGCCTTGACCTTGAGGTTCCCCACCCGATATAACACATTCTTACTGAGAATATCTTGATCGATCGCTGCCATGCTTTCAATCTGATTGCACTCCAGCAAATAATGCAAATAGTCCTCCCGCAACGACAAAACTACCTTCAGCGAAGATAGATTTTGCGAATCATTTAGCAAACTTCCAATAAACTCAAAAAAGCGGCGACGCTCAGTAGGTTGATTGTAATAAACAAAAAAGAACTCCTCAAACTGATCGAAAATTAAAACTAAACGCAAGTTTTGTGATTCTTTTTCCCTAAGTTTAGAGATGATGCTCTCACCCCCAGCCGCTCTCCCAGAGGGCGAGGGGAGTAAAGAGTCTTGCTCCCCCTCTCCCAATGGGAGAGGGGGCTGGGGGGTGAGGGTCTTGATCGCCTTCTCCAACTCCTCTTCCCAATTCGTATATACCCGCAAGGTGATCGCACAAACATCCCTACCCTCAAACGATGTATGCTCCAACTGCGGAATTAATCCTGCATTCACCAACGAACTCTTACCCACACCAGACTTGCCATACAACACAATCAACTTATAACTCGGCTTAGCAATGCGCGTAATCAACTCATCAAGATCCTGCTTGCGTCCCGAAGCCTCAATTTCAGTTGCCACATCAGTTTGCGATTTACCGACCGACTTCTTGCCCTGCAAGCGACCCGCTCCGATAAAGGCACGATAGCCATACTGTTGCTCGATCGCATACTGTTCCTGCTTAGTGACATAGGCTTCGAGATATTGCTTTTGTGTGGTGTAAAGCGATCGCAATTCCTGCAAAACCGCAATATAAACCTGTGGATGTCCCGTATCTCCTAACTCTTTGGCTTCAAGAAGCAATCGCAATCCCTCTTGAGCATTTCCAAGATTAATTTCTGCTTGAGCAAGCATTACTAAATATAAATTACGCCATTCTTGATTGGTTTCTGGAGCTTGACTCAAAAATGAAATAGCAAGATTTGATTCAGTTCTAGCAACTTCCCATTGTTGCTTTTGAATTGCAATTTCGGCTAAATATCGATGATCTAAGACAAGATAATGTGGATTTTGTAACTCTTGATGTAAAGGTACTGCTTTTTGGATAATTGCCTCAATCGCTTCCCAATCAGACATTCGCTTCGCAATCACAACCAGACGCATAATTACATTTGCCATGAGATCGCGGCGATGTGCTTTTTCAAAAATATCCATCGCATTTTGAAAAGCCGATCGCGCTACTTCCCAATTAGGAGTTCGATATTTTTCAGCATCAGTAATTTGATAATTTAATTGTCCTATTTGATTGTGCAACAGACCACTACGTTCGAGATCACCAAGCTGCTGCCAATACTCTAAACTTGCTTGCAAATATTGCAGAGCCTTTTCAGGTGAATTATTGGGCGGTAATGTGTCTAAACCGCGAATAAAGTTAAGATTAGCTTGCAATTTTGGCTCAAGATTCAAACCGCGATCGCCTAAATCCTTGAGCGCAGTCTCCAACTCTGAACATAGAATCGAACCAAGTTGATGAATTTGTCCTAACTTTTTGAAAAATGGAACCTCACTAGGCGCAAGTACATGACTAAATAGAGCTTCACTGCCATCATGGAGAGAAGTAAGTAACTCATCAGTGTCAATGGAAAACTCCAGCGTCGTCGTCCAACTCTCAAAGTCAGGTGCAGTGCGGATAATTCGTTTATGAGTACTATCCGAAATCCACCACACAATTGGATAGGGGCAGTGATTGCGAAACATCTCGCGATTGAGATTGATATCCAAAAGTGCAGCGTGCAGATCCTCTAGCTCTTCTAGTCCTACTATCGACAATGCTGCGGGAGTCTCTGACGATACTTGGGAAATTATGTAGTTATATAAATCTTTTTGCGATCGCGGTAACTTTATTTCACGGATTGGTTGTGGATGGATTTCTTTGAGACGAATAATGAGGCGATCGCGCAAATTCTGATAATTACAACGTGCTAATAGTAGCTTAAACTCACCCTCATACAAATCTAGAGCCGACGAAAGCTCTTGCAAAGCGTCTTCATTCTCAGGTGAGATATTTGCCGAGGCGAAATTAGATACGTCGCTCATGGGTTTATTCTAGAAATTGCCTTAAATATATCCTAAGCAACCAATAACTTAATTTTATTTTTATTTATGCGATCGCCCTGCTCTCACTGATTAGAAATCAATATCAACGCCCCAAGTCCTGATATGATGATCTGGCAGAATTGTCGTCAACAAATAACGAAATTCTAGCGAATACCCCTAGCAAACATCTCGGAAATATGCGTCTATCTCAAATGCTCTGGGTCACTCTTCGCGAAGATCCCGCCGAAGCAGAACTCACAAGTCACAAACTATTATTACGTGCAGGTTATATCAGGCGCGTGGGTTCAGGCTTGTATGTTTATCTGCCGCTTATGTGGCGGGTTTTGCAAAAGATTTCAGCGATCGTGCGTGAAGAGATGAACGAGACAGGGGCGCAGGAATGTCTATTGACGCAACTGCAACCTGCGGAACTATGGCAGGAGTCAGGACGTTGGGATACTTACACCAAAGCTGAAGGGATTATGTTTGCCCTCACCGATCGCGCAAATCGTGAAGTTGGTCTAGGTCCTACCCATGAAGAAATTATTACAGCGATCGCTAGGGATACGATTCGCTCCTATCGTCAATTGCCACAGCATTTATATCAAATCCAAACTAAGTTCCGCGACGAGATTCGCCCTAGATTTGGACTGATGCGTGGGCGCGAATTCATTATGAAAGATGGCTATTCCTTCCATGAAAATGAAGAGAGCCTCAAAGAGACCTATTACGAAATGGATCGTGCCTATCGGAAGATGTTTGATCGCTGCGGTCTGAAATTCCGTGCTGTAGAAGCTGACTCAGGGGCGATCGGTGGTTCTGGTTCGCAAGAATTTATGGTGTTAGCAGAAGCTGGAGAAGATGACATTCTCTTTACTGAAGATAGTAGCTATGCTGCCAATGTTGAAAAAGCAATATCGCTACCCCCCGATGCAGTTCCTTCTCATTTTGATAAGTTCGAGAAAGTGCATACTCCTAAGGCTGGGACAATTGAGACAGTTTGCAAAATGCTGAAATGCGACCCTACACAAGTCGTCAAGCAGGTTCTCTATCAAGTCATTTATGACAATGGCACAACAGTTTTAGTACTAGTTAGTATTCGTGGCGATCGCGATGTTAATGAAGTGAAGTTACAAAATGAACTGACGAAACTCGCTGCAAATTACGGTGGTAAGGCGATTATCAATCTTCAAGTTGCTGATGCGGAATCTCAACAGAAATGGGCGCATTCTAAACTTCCTGTCGGATTTATTGCTCCAAGTCTTGATGATTCCTATATTGATAAAATTAAAGGTTTTGCACCGAAGTTCCTCCGCTTAGCTGATCGCACTGTTGAGCATTTACAGAACTTTGTCACAGGAGCTAACGAATCGGATTATCACGTTGTCGGTGCGAATTGGGGTAAGGATTTCACACTGCCAGCCGTTGTCAATCTAGACAAAGCGAAAGCAGGCGATCGCGCCGTTCATGATCCTTCGCAAATCTTGCAAACCGCCAGAGGTATCGAAGTTGGTCACATTTTCCAATTGGGAACCAAATATTCGCAAGCAATGAAGGCGACTTTCACCAACGAGCAAGGAGAAGAACTGCCTCTAGTTATGGGTTGCTATGGCTTAGGTGTATCACGTCTCGCTCAAGCTGCGGTAGAGCAATCCTACGACAAAGACGGCATCATTTGGAATAAAGCGATCGCTCCCTATCACGTCATCGTCACAGTTCCCAATGTTGGCGATGCTAAACAAATGGATATGGGTGAAAGGCTATATACTGCCCTTAATGCCGCAGGCGTGGAAGTGCTGCTAGATGATCGCGATGAGAGAGCTGGTGTCAAGTTTAAAGATGCGGATCTTGTTGGTATTCCCTATCGTGTGGTTACTGGTAAGGCGATCGCTGATGGCAAAGTGGAAATCGTCAATCGAGCTACGAAGGTGGCGACATTGGTAGAGATTGAGTCAGTGGTCGAGTATTTACAAAACGAACTCAAGTAATAGAAAGCGGTGCAATGCGCCGCTTTTTTGTTTTTGCACTAACATGAAGATAGTTACTTCTAGATAGACTTAATCATGGTTCAGGCGATCGCGGCAAAGGATGTAACCATAAGAGAATTAAAGCAAAATTTTGGGCTGCAAATGTCTGAAGATCCTGCTTTTTTTACTGAGTGGTCAGAAAATCTTGTGGGCTTGAGTGGTGAAGATAAACATCTTTTGGATCGTGTGAAGTCTAATTTTCTGGAATTGATGGAAGATCCACCAATGTTAGAAAATACAGTAAAGATGGTTGTACTTGCACCATTATTGGATCTTGCTGGTTTCTATCACAAACCATTTCGGATCGAAACAGAAACAAGTGTCTCTTTAGAAATGCAGGATGAGGGGACGATAATTCGTGGTCGGATTGATGTATTGGTGTTAAAAAATCGGCTGTGGTTATTAGTGATTGGATCAAAACGCAGTGATTTTGCAGTAACAAGGGCAATTCCGCAAGCGTTGGCTTATATGTTGAGTAATACGGAAACAGTGGAACCGACGTTTGGCATGATTACCAATGGGAATGAGTTTTTATTTTTGAAGTCTTTTCAACAAGAGTATGCAAATTCGCGGCTGTTTTCGCTGGTGAATCCCACCAATGAACTGTATGGTGTATTGCAGGTGCTAAAGCATTTAGGAGCAAAAATTAGCGGACTTTAAGCAGATTAAGATTTGTCTATATGAATCAAGGCATCATAGCGATCGCTTGATTATTTTTTTATTTGACATAGTATTAATATTGATACTAGAATCAGACTAAAATATAGTATATGGCACAAATAGAAAAAATTGTTGCTCAGCTAAAGAGGAGTCCTCAAAATGTCAACTTTACTGATTTAGTAAAAGTTTGTAATCATTATTTTGGAGAGCCTCGCCAGCAAGGAACAAGTCACTGTATCTATAAAACACCTTGGCAAGGAGATCCTCGCGTTAACATTCAAGAAAAGAACGGAAAAGCAAAAGTTTATCAAGTTAAACAGGTTTTAGCGGCAATTGAAAAATTTGAGGGAATGAAAGATGGTTAACTACGAACACTATAGCTACAAGCTTACTTGGTCAGTTGAAGATCAAGAATTTGCAGGATTATGTGCAGAGTTTCCAAGTCTGTCCTATCTCCATGAAGATCGTTCTGCGGCGCTAGAAGGTATTACAAACTTGATAAAAGATGTAGTAGCTGATATGGAAGCAAATGGAGAGAAAGTGCCAGAACCGATAGCAGAGAAAACTTACAGTGGTAAGCTTCAGATTCGGATTCCTCCCTCTCTTCATCGTAGGTTAGCGATGGAAGCCGCCGAAGAAAATGTTAGTTTAAATCGTTATATGAGTCAGAAGCTTGCAGGTTGAAGTTTATTGATAATGCCTTTGTGAATAAGAGTCTAATTTATCGCTGGACAGATGTTTTAAAAAACATCGAAAAGTCCCTAGATGGCTTCTGTAATGGTTTCCTGCATCCCCGTTCTGAGTCGCCGTTGCAAGTGGTCGCGCCAATCAATGCAGAACCTACCGCTTTAATTCCATCTAATGCTGCGGTGATTCCTGCGGTGACAATTATTGCTAATGCTTTAAGAGTATTAGCAATAATTGCGATAGTTAATGACACCTAGTCTATCAAAAACAGAGGATTTCGATAAAAGCAGATGACTTGTATAAATCCTCTGTTTTTATTAGGATATGTCTGGTAAAGTATTTATTTTTCTTTTTCTTGGGAACATATCAGTATCGTGAATCTCATGACAACATATCAACTTTTCCAAAAACTACTAATAGGTTCTGGAATAATCCTGTTAACACTATACATAGGCGCTTGTATATTTCTGTTTCTACGACAGAGACAACTAATTTTTAAACCGACCTATAACATTCTAGAAACACCTTTAAAATATAATCTTAAATATGAAGAGGTTTGGATTCCTCTTAAGGATAGGGATAATTTACAAGATAAATTACATGGGTGGTTTCTTCCATCCGAAAAAGATAATCTAGAATTAGGAACTATCTTATATCTTCATGGATCTGGTACAAATATTAGCAACTCTATTTATCTCCGAGATGTTGTGCAACTCAGAAAAATAGGATTTTCTGTCTTTATATTTGATTATCGAGGTTATGGTCAAAGTGTGGGAGATTTTCCGTCTGAACTGAGTGTTTATGAGGATGCTGAGACCGCTTTAAGATATTTAATCGAAAAAAGAGAAATTCCTCGCACAAAGATTTATTTGTTTGGTGTTTCATTGGGAGGAGCAGTTGCGATTGATTTAGCTATTAAAGAGAAAGGCATAGGAGGTTTGATTGTAGTCAGTTCTTTCACTTCTATGTTGGAAGAAATACTTTATAGAGGTTATAGGATGTTCCCAATTGAACTAATTCTAAACCAAAAGTTTGACTCTATTAATAAGATTGCATCATTGACAACACCTATTTTAATTATTCATGGAACTTCTGACAAATCTAATCCAGCTAGTATGAGTCAAAAACTCTACAATGCAGCTCCTAATCGCAAGCAACTTCTCTTAATTCCAGATTTTGGACATGACAATATATCAGATATGATTGCAAGCACTCAGTTTAGAGATGGAATAAATAAATACATCAATGAAGCTAAATAATTCATGCTGGTATAAGTCTTAAAAAAGCTGTACCATTCTATATTTTGTGAGTAGTGGCTAACTTAGTGATCGCATTCTGGAGTGATTGATTGGGCGATCGCGTTTTTTGTGAATGATTGGTGAGGTGATCTGACTCTAATAAATTTCCCTGCGATGCCCTACCCTAGCAATGAAGATCAACTGATTTTCTATATCAAATTCATAAATGACTCGATAATCTCCTACTCTCAACTTATAAAATCCAGACCACTGACCAGTCAATGGTAGTGGAGAAATCTTTTCAAAATTAATGCTTAACCATTGGATTTTCTTGAGAATCCGTACTCGCGTATCCTGAGAAATTTTATCTAAATCATCTATAGACTCTAGTTCAAAACTTACTGAATAAGCCATTTATTGATCTATTCCATATCTTTTGTATACTTCTGATGCTGGAATAGTAGATCTTCCCTCCACCCGTTTTTTTCGTATGTTTAGCAAACTTTGCATGAATAATTCTTTGATTTCTTTTCCCTGATCAGGATCGCCAAAGTATTCATCCAAACGTTCATCCACAGTATTACGGATTAAAGTTTGTAGTTGCTCTACAGTCAAGTCTTTTACTTGCATAGTTTCTACTAACGATGAAATATATGGGTGATTATAGCAATTTTTAGATCCTGAATAGGCAGGGGATCGCGTTTTGTGTTAATTGATTGGGCGATCGTGTTTTGGTGAGTGGTTGGGCGATTGTGCTTTTTGATGGGATGATTGGGCGATCGCGTTTTGGGCGAGGGTTGGGCGATCGCTATTTAATAAACCTCATCATGACTCCCAATATCAACCAAAAAAATCACCATCTCCAACAACTCTTCATCTTCAGAAAATCTAAAAACAATCCTACAATCATAAGCAACAGAACAAGACCATAATCCAGCTAAATTTCCTCCCAACTTATGAGACTTTAATGAAGGCGTAAACGGATCATCTCCCAACAGCCTTAAAGCTTTTACAATTAGCTCAGTTAATTGTGGATTTTTCTTTGTAATTTTTTTGAAAGAGCGTTTAAATCCGTTACTCCAAACAACTTGCATCATCATCCCCTAATAAATCAGCAATCAAATCATCAACACTTCCTCTTTTTGCTGTTCCATCTTTAAATGATTTCATCACCTCCTCAGAATTAGCCAAAATCTCCTGCCGCCGACTCTCAATACGTCGCTTACGGATTAGCTCAAACAAATAATCCTGATCTTCTATTGATAAACCCTCAATAGAATCAATGATTTGCTGAAAGATCATCATAAGACTTCCTTAACTATTACAAAATTTCTTAACAACTATCTTCTGTACATTTCTAATTCTAACTCATTAACATTGAACGACTCTAGGCGATCGCGTTTTTGGTGAGTGGTTGGGCGATCGCCTTTAAGGGAAAAACTTGTAAATATCTTTACGGTGCAAAAACCTTACAAAAATTACTTCATTTTCAAAAATTTCTATCCCTACAAAGATTACGATCCTTGACTAACTTCAAGTCCTTCTCAAATCTAGACTCAACCCTAACATTCATGCAACATTACCATCTAGAAGCGCAAAGATATTATCTTCAGGAACAAATTCATTTTTTCTACCCTCAGCGATCGCATTTCCCAAACCAAACTCTTCTAAAGCATCTTGAAATATTTCCGCAAAAAGCTCCTTTCTAGTCTTAATCAAATCAATTAAGATTTCAGTGAGCATTTCTCTTGTCTTCTCATCGTTAAGGAGTATTTGAATATTCAAACTCTCATTCATAATCCAAGTTTATATAATTCTAGCTTAATAACATCAAACAGCTTTTGGCGATCGCGTTTTTGTGGTGATTGATTGGGCGATCATGTTTTGGTGAGTGGTTGGGCGATCGCGTTTTGGGTGATTGCTTGGGCGATCGCACTTTGCATTTATATACAATTACATCTGATAATTACTGAGTTTAGAAAATAAAAAAGCCACACAAAGTGCGGCTTTTTTATATGTATTGAAAATACTATGCTTGAACTTCAGCAGGTTTAACTTGAGCTAGCAAACCAGTCAAGAATTCACCTTCAATCACTTCTGTTTCTAAAAGCTTCTCAGAGATGGACTCTAGCAGATCACGATTCGCATTAAGAATTGCTAGCGCCTTCGCATGGGCATTCTCAACGATGGTTTTGATTTCCTTGTCGATCGCCTCTGAAGTGGCAGGACTGACATTGCGAGCCATCTCCATCCCACCGAGGAATTGATTTTGTTGCTTTTGGTAGGCAAGAGGTCCCAAAACTTCGCTCATACCGTAGCTAGTCACCATCTTATCGGCGAGATCAGTAGCGCGTTGGAGGTCATTGGATGCACCAGTAGTAATGCTACCAAAGATGATTTCTTCTGCCGATCGCCCACCGAGGAGAGTCGCAATTTGGGCTTCGATTTCTTCTTTGCTTAATAGGAAGCGATCTTCCGTTGGCAGTTGCAAGGTGTAGCCGAGAGCCGCCATACCGCGAGGCACGATCGAGATCTTCTCGACTTTACCGCTACTGGAGTTAAGCGCTCCTACTAGAGCATGACCAACTTCGTGATAGGCGACAATGCGCTTCTCATTCTCATTGAGAACACGACTCTTCTTTTCTAGACCCGCAACTACACGTTCGACGGCTTCAGCGAAGTCTTCAAGTAGAACAGTTTCACGTCCAGCACGGGCAGCAAGTAATGCGGCTTCATTGACGAGGTTAGCGAGGTCAGCACCCGCAAAACCCGATGTGCGAGTAGCGATCGTTTCTAGGTCAACACTCTTGTCGAGAGTGACTTTTGCAGCGTGGATTTTGAGAATTGCTAAGCGTCCACTCTTGTCAGGGCGATCGACTAATACTTGGCGATCGAAACGACCTGGACGTAACAATGCTTGGTCAAGGGTTTCAGGTCGGTTAGTTGCAGCGAGAACAATTACTGTCGTTCCATCAACGCCGAATCCATCCATTTCGGTCAGCAATTGGTTGAGAGTTTGTTCGCGTTCATCGTTTCCGCCGTACATACCGCCACTAGAACGCGCCTTACCGATCGCATCAAGTTCATCGATAAAGATAATGCAAGGGGATTGTTTCTTGGCTTGCTCAAACAAATCACGTACTCGCGAAGAACCAACACCGACGAAGAGTTCTACGAATTCCGAACCAGAGATACTGAAGAAGGGAACACCTGCTTCACCAGCGACAGCTTTGGCAAGCAGAGTTTTACCTGTTCCGGGAGGACCAACTAGCAATACACCTTTAGGAATCTTTGCGCCGATCTTGGTGTATTTCTCAGGAGTCTTGAGGAACTGCACAATTTCTTGAAGTTCTTGCTTAGCTTCATCGACACCAGCGACATCGACAAACATGGTTTTGGTGGATTCGCCTTCAACATAGACTTTTGCCTTGCTCTTACCAATCTGTAAGCCACCAGGAGCGCCGCCGCCACCGTTACGGCTGAAGAGTTGGAAGATACCGACAAAAATTAATGGGGGAATGACCCAGCTCAGTAATGTGCCGAACCAGCCCGATTTCTGTACAGGTGCTGCTGCAAATTCGACCCCACTCTTTTCGAGGCGTTCAGGGAGATTTAAGTCGAAGATTGGAGTGGTTGAAATCACATCACCCGCGATTTCAGGAGTGACACCCTTTAACTGATAGGTGATCTGGTCTTGACCAATGTATACCCTTGCTACATGACCTTCTTCGATTTCATGGACAAATAGGCTATAGGGAACTCGTGCCACTGGTGGGGCAAATAGATTTGGTAAAAAGATATTTATTATGAGCAATCCTGCGCCGATCAGCAGGAGGACATTGCCAATCAGTCTTGCACGCGATCGCTTGGGATCTTCTTTTTTTACAGCCATTTTTTAGAGCGCGATTATGTAAATCGGCGATTTATTATTAATGTCATTATAGAAACGTTGTTTTACTGGCGCTAGATCATAAACGTAGGGATAGCCGCCTGTATCGTTAGGAATATAGACAACGCGCTTTGTCATATAGCAAAAAAAGTTTGGTTTAGGACACAAAACCAAGAACAGAGTGTCGGCGCGGAGCGCCGACACTCTGTTAGAACTATTGCTTTGCTATAGTTATGTCATTGTCATGACGACATTTCTTTGGACATTGGTATTGAGGCTTTCTAAGGGGAAATGGCGATCGCTATGATCTATCTCGGCATAGTTTGTATAACCAAGCTCTTGCAATAATTCCTTAAGCCTATCGCCTGTCGCGCCTGCTGCTTTGAGACTCGTAGGATGTACTTCAATGATCAGGGTTGGTTTGAGAGATGTAATCATTTTCCTAGCCCCTGAGAGAAAAGCACATTCACTTCCTTCCACATCAAGTTTTAGTAAAACCTTGCCAGTAAAATTTTGCCATTCCACTAATTCATCAAAGCGTCTGAGGGGAACGGAAAAAGTTTTGTATTGATGGGTTGCGGAATGTTCGGGAAAGACTCCTGCGGAGCCAGATGTCCCAAGTGGGACTAATAGCTCGATTTCGCCATCGGTATCGCCAACGGCGAGATTATGAATCTGGAATTTGCACAGCGCATTAGCGGTGAGAGATTTTTCTAAAGCCTTAGCTAGTCGGGGTTGTGGCTCAACGGCAAGCACAAAGCCATTCTTGCCAACTAATTTGCTCGCCACGATCGCAAAGCTACCATGATTTGCACCCACATCTAAAAATGTATCACCTTCGGAAAGTAAGTTCCCTAAAACCTGTGTATCTGTATCTTGCGTAGCAAGCTCATTAACCACTTGAAATAGGCGCATATCAATCGGATCAAGAAATACTTGATAATTCGATAATTGCATTTCTAAATAGCGATCTGGTGAGAGTTTATAGAAAATCCCTGATAGGAATCTAAATAAACTTCTGCCACCTTTGAGATGCTTTTTGCCTGTGAAATTGAAATATAATTTGCAGTACAACCCGAATATACGGTATAGAAAGGGTAATTGCTTGCTAAGAGTTGGGTTGAGTATCCATCCTAAAACTGAGCGATCATATAACCATGCATCGGGTTGCTCTATGTTTTCTGAATTAGCTGAGTTTGGAGAAGGAGCAGTTTTGGACATAGGAATTGGGGTGAAAGTCAAAGATAATTGGGTGAAATTTAAGCAACTAGCGATCGCACAGGAATTTTATTGGCACTGAGATAATCTTTAATTTCGGAGATCGTTAATTCGCCATAGTGCAGTAATGAAGCTAGCAAAGCCGCTTCTGCTCGACCTTCAGTCACGGCTTCCAGAATATGTTCGCAATTACCTGCACCACCAGAAGCAATTACAGGAACTTCTACTAAATCTGCAACTTGACGCGTGAGTTCTAAATCGTAACCCGCTTTTGTGCCATCAGCGTCCATACTTGTGAGCAAGATTTCACCAGCACCACGCTTGACGACTTCCTGCGCCCACCAGAGCGCGTCAATCCCTGTATTCTCACGCCCACCTCGCACATAGACATCCCAGCCCCGATTATGAGGATCATTTCTGCGTCTAGCATCGATCGCCACGACAATGCACTGATTACCAAAGCGATCGCTACTGCGATTAATCAAGTCAGGGTCACTAACGGCGGCAGAATTCATACTGACTTTATCGGCTCCAGCCCGCAGCAGTTCACGAATATTATCGACATTTCGCACACCACCACCAACGGTCAGAGGGATAAATACTTGTTCGGCAGTGCGATAGACCACATCAAGAATGGTGCTGCGATCTTCATGGGTAGCAGTGATATCAAGGAATACGAGTTCATCTGCTCCTGCGCGGTTATAGACCTGTGCTAATTCCACAGGATCGCCAGCGTCCTTGAGATCGACAAAGTTTATCCCTTTGACAACTCGACCTGCTTTGACATCTAAACAAGGCAAAATACGTTTTGCTAGCATAAACTCTTCAAATATCCCAAGATCACAGCAAGAGCAAATATTTTAACCCGTTTTATTGTCCATATCACCTACGGCTCACATAGAAAAGGTGGCGCTTTGCGCCACCTTTTCTATACTTTGATTTCAGGAAACACGAGAGGCTCATTGAAGGTTTGACTCATATTGCCAATAATCGCTTGCAAATAGATCCGCAATTGCTGGAATTTAATCACATTAGGGTGATATGTGCCATCAGTTTCTAGTTCAAATAATCGACCTGTAAATAACTCACTACTGAGGGTGGGATCTTCTAAAATCACCTCCCGTTCAGGTTCTTGCCAAGGGAATAAACCTTCGGGTAGATCGCCTTGCAAAATTGCCAAGATGCGATCGCGACAAGCCTTAATATTGATCCCGCGTATTTGTAACTGTTGAAGTAACTGTGGTGGATTAATTGATTTCGTGAGGTTGAGGCGACAAATTTCTTGCAACAGGAAGTAATCAGAATATTGCTGACGTGCAATATCTTGTAAATGGGGATAGAGTGGTGAGACGGCTAACCCATTGGCGACCACCGAATTAGATAAAGGGTCAATTTTGGCATTGGGAAGCTTTTGTGATAGCCAGCGCGATACTAATGGAATATTCATCGTGCTACCCAGCAATAACACCTGATGAACATCTTCACCTAAAATACCTGCATTGCTGAGGATGCTATTTAGTTCTCGATTAATGCGTTGGATAAATGGCTGCAAAATTAAGTTTTCCAATTCACGGCGAATCACCACAATCGGTTGTCCCAATAAGTCTTCATTCCAAGAATCAACACCAACATCTCTACCAAAGGCGATCTTCACATGATCCGCAAGCTCTAACATTTGTTGACCGATCGCCGAACTTAACAGATATTGCTGGAGCAGAATCCGTTGCTGTGGTGCAGAAGCTCCAATCTCTGGCAAACTCAGATGATCGAAATTGCAAAGATGGCGATCAGTATTCGTAATTAATTGCCAATGGGGATAGAACAGTTGGACGATGATATCTTGGCTAAGGCTAATACCTGCATAGTCAAAGCTGCGAATATGGAGCTTTGAGCGATCGCTTGCTTTCTGGTCAATTCCTTTCACTAAACAGAGACTCGTGGTGATTGCCCCTGCATCAATTAAAAGCGTAATTTCCTGTGATAGCTTCTGCTCATGAATCAAAGATAGAACTGGGGCGATCGCCTGTTCTACGGTTACTACCTGCTCAGCTTGGCTGACTAGACCCGACTTAAGGACTGCTTCACGAAGATTCAGGATATAAGTGTCCGACCAATGGGCAGGATGCCCTAATACCACACCACTGAGTTTTAACAAAATCAAACCCAGATCAGGCAACTTGGGATGATTAGCGCGAGTTTGGATTTGTTCCAATAGACTTTTGAGGGCGGCAACTAACCAACGCAGACTCACTTGGCGATGATCTGCCCACTGCACAATCGGCTGCCAAGTACTCACACCGCGATAGGGTAAACCCAGTTTGAGAAACTGTTTGAAATGGGTAAGCGCCACTTCCCCCTCTTCTAGTCCAGCATTTTGCATCTTCTTTGTGATCACCCGAATATCTTTAGCGATCGGGTCATCTAGACTATGTTCTTCATGCCAAACTACTTTGCAGAGAATTTCATCGGCATCATCTAGATATAGTGAATAGACTTTGCCAGTATTTGCATTCAGGAGACTCGCTCTAATGGCAGTACTACCAAAGTCAACCCCTAAAATCCAAGAATCATCAAGGCTATAGACTTCTTTCTCAGGCGGCGGTGGAATCAGCGCATTACTACGAGACTCCAAAATAAATGAGTCAATGTCTAAAACATTGTCACTGGTATCCATAATCGGTGCTACGGATGATAAACCAAGCTGTTCACGGCGATCGTCAAGTAATGGTTCATTAAAGTTAAACGAATTCAAATCATTTAACAAATTATCCCAATCATTATCAACGGCATTACTTTGCTGATCAGCAAACTCATTGAGCAGTAAGTCGTCTTCTCCATCCTCAAATTCATTATCTAAATCATCAAAATCAGCAAACATTTCATTAGATAACTTGGCTAAAGTATTAGCTGGGGGAAGAGACTGCTCTTTTTTATCTGCAAGACTATTCAATTTGTCATATTGCAATGAAGCAAAAAACTCATCTGCTGATAATTCGGAAATGTCAGGTTTAGCTTCACTAACTTTTTCGTGAATGAGATTTGACTCAAGTTGTGCCAGAGCTAAACTCCAATCATCTTCTCCAGAAGTACTATTAGCAGTAGGATTTTCCAAAATTGTTGGCACTTCTTCGATCGCTGCAAATTTAGTCACTTCCGTAGGATTGATCGACTCTAGAGGCTCAGACTGAGCAAAGCCTTGCAAAATCGTATCTAATTCCTCATCGATCGATTCAATCGGTTCGGGTTCGGGAAGAGTAACAAGGAGCGGATCTTGCAGTGTCTCGGCTCCAAGATCGAGAGTGTCATATTTCTCTCTGCTGCGATCTTGCATGACTGTATCGATTCCTTCTAATTTAGTCTCAGGCGCAAAACTAAATAACAATGTATCCAGTCCACTCTCATCATCTAGGTCTAAATTTGTGCCTAAATTTGTGTCTAAATTTATCTCTAGTGGATTGATCTCAGATAGGGAATTACTCTCAGATGATTGCGTAAATAAGTCATCAAGCTCATCATGATTAGCAAAAGAAGTTGTTGGCGATCGCTTAGCTGCATTTTCGGCGATTACCTCCGCAAAAATAGCATCCATATCGTCATCCACAATTGATGATGGATTAGCTATAGGAGATAACTCTTGTCCTTGGGCTTCACCCTCTCCCTGTAGGTCAAACAGAGTATCAGGATCATCGAAAATCTCAGGGATTCCACTAGATTCAGTCACAAAGTCCGATGTTTGCCCAGCAGGATTCATCAAGATTTCTGGCTGCTCATTAATAATCTCAGGTTCTGGGTTCTGTTGAAAACTCGCGGGGGCATCATCAAAAGCATCTGCTAATCCATCAATAAATAAAGCTTGAGGATTTTCAATAATTGGTGGTACTACTAAGGCTTCAATTTCGGGTTGAGTTTTTGTTTGAGATTTCCCCTGATCGCCTTGTGATTCTTGCGCCGAAACTTCGATAATCGTAGGATAAGCTTGTGATTCTTCAGTTTCCCAATTAGTTAAGGCATAGGGTGTATTACGGATAAACTGGTCTAGATTAGCTGCAACTAGTGGATCAGCCGCAACGCCATTATCAAAGAGCCTCAGATCGGAATCGAGTTCTCTAATTAATGAGTCTTCCCATGCTGGTAATTCTGAACTATCTGAATTTTTATTATAAAGTAAGATCAGCGATTCTTCAGAATCAGATGCTTGATCATTAAAAGAGTTATTAAAGAACTGTTCGATTTGATCTTCCATCCCATTGTCTTGAATCTCTTTAGCTGCATCTAATGTATCTAAATTAATTTCTTCAGATGAGATAGAATTAAGTTGAGAAGCATTAAAAATCTCTAGTTCGGGTATCGAACTATTGGTCATTGGTGATTGAGTTTTTTCATGGTTAGGCAATTTCGCCATATCGAGGGCTTCATTTCCTAACCATGACAATAAATCTTCATCAGGAGAAACATCAGCAATATTAGTAGCGGGGGGGCGATTATTACTCTCTTCTAACCATTGTAAAAGCTGAGGATCATCGATTGACTGACCAGACTCACTCACTAATTCTAGAGGAGAAGAGAATGATGGTGAATTTAGATCACGGCTTTCTACTCTATACTCTTCTATTTGATTTCTGTCGATATCGTATTCTGCAACTATTTGAGTTGCTGCTTCTACATCAAAGTCAGGATCGAGTTCCTGAGAGTCTATAATATTTTGATGTTCTTGGAGATCAAGATGATCTGGTTTAAAGTCATCTAATTCATTAAAAGGATTAGCATTGCTACTTATCTCACTGGCATCTTCAAATAGAGTGTCAGAGGATGCACCTAAGATACTTTCAATTTCAGGAACATCAATTTGAATATTTTCACTATTACTTATAGAATCCTGATCGTCTTCTAACTCTAAAGATAACAAATCATTTTGAAAAGGTTCAGCTTCAAGGAAGGATTCTTCAATATCTGGAACTGTTTCAATAATGGGCGGAGCGATCGCTTCTCCAAACTCATTTCCAGCGAGTAATGCATTAATCAGATTCTCATCCGCAGGTTCAGTAAACTCTTCTAGATACCGTGACGGAATCTCATCTGGCAACTCAGGCAAGATATTGGCTACTTCTGATGATATTCCAGTCGAACTCGGAGGCTGATATTCAGACTGTTGGCTAATCCGATCAACTAAGGCACTAATTAAGGCTTCCCCTTTTTGTTCAAGGGTCTCCATGTGACCCAGCTTAGCTTGGATCGATGTTTGATAACCTTGAATTTCCTGCTCTAGGGATTGAAATGTCGAATTAAACATTTCGTCTAGATGTAGCAAAAAGCGATCGGTTTGCTCCTGTACCTTGTTAACGAATTCTTCTTCGCGTGGAGGCTCTATAGGGTTAGGGTTAGGGTTAGCAGCTACCAAGTTAGCGGCTGAGTTAACGGCTGATAGGTTAGCTAAATTATCTTGCAGAGTCTGTGCAACAGTTTGATTAACGCTGTCAGCAACACTTACCGCTACGGTTTGCTGCACTGTTTGCTGCACCGTTTGCTGCACTGTTTGCTGTAATGTATCGGAAATTTGATCACGGACATAGTTGTCAACTGATCGGAGCGATCTATCTAATGATTCCTGTTGAGCAGCTTGAAAGTCTTGAAACTGCTGCATCCAATTAGCACGATCAGATTCTAGCTGCGAGATTTCAGCGTTTAACTTTTGTTTGTGCTGATTTAAAGTGATTAATTCTTGACTTATTTGCGATCGCTGTTGAGTCTCGACAATTTTATGTAAGTTCGCCGAAATTTCACCCACCATGAGCGCTCTTTCTACGGCAAGGGTTTGACTGACTACCTGCTGCACCGATTGCTGGACTGACTCTTTGACAACTTGTTGCAATGTTTGTTGAATTGCTTGCTGGAGTGCAACAATCATGCGATCGTTGACAAATGTAGAATTTGGCTCAGGGATGCCATTCGTCATTGTGCTAGTCTCCTGTGTCAAGTTAAAGTCAGGGTCAAATATGTTGCTAGTTGCTGGGATAACTAATGAGGGCGTTAATGCTTCTAGTGTATCTGTTTTAAATTTACCTGTCTTCACTTCTTTGGCGGTTACTACATTGTTAGGGTCAGCGTCACTATCTAAATCTGGATTTGCAAAAAGGTGTTCTTGCAAATGAAAAACTAAAGCTTGATATTGCTCATCTAAATTACTCAAGTGTGCGTCATCTGTCAGACCTTCTAGGTGCGATCGCAACTGTTTTAGCTTCTCTCTATGCTGAATCGTATCTGAAGATGCTTTCCTAGATACTGAGCCAACTGGACGACTCAGCGATAAGTTGATTTCATCGATCAAACTATTAATCAGGACTTTTGACATAACACCCCCTACAAGACCTCCATAACGACAGATAAGGGATTTCCTCAAATTTATAGCTTAGAATTCTGCGATTTAATAAAGAACTAGATTTTTTGTGGTGCGGTGAAGCCACTCCACAAAAAATCGATTCTTTTTTACTGCACGTCCCTTAAAGATCCATAAATCCGAAGATTACTAAAATTGACCAACAAATTTACGGTTAAATGAGCTAAACTCTAAAGCCAAATTTGTTAGCAGACAATAGCACACATCTTTCCCAGTTTTTTGCTAATGTCTTAGCGATTTTCTATAAATTTTTTTGTGAGTTTCTGGCGAAGATGACTATGAAAACCAAATCGCAGGTTTCTCCGATTTTGACTACCCTTATAGCGTTTTTCAGTCTAGTGAAGTACGGGTTTGTTTCCCCGCCTTCGGCGGGGAAACAAACCTATGTAACTCGCTTACTTGAAAAGCGCTATAAGCAAGTTCATAAATTAAGCAACTACTTACTGATCTACGCGATCGCCACCTTATCAACTATGGCGATCGCTAGTAGTGCCTTAGCTGAGCGCCGTGAGGTCGATATTAGGTTATTGGTAAATCAAGATGAAGGATTTACAGTAATGACCCGCAAAGCCGAAATTCTAGCGCGATCGGCAGCTCAGAATGCTTTTGATCGTGATGTGCTTATATCTGATGTCTCGGTCAAAGTAACGGCTCAAAATCCCAATCGTGATCAAGCCGCAATTATTTTACAACTGATCGTTTCCCGCCGCGATTGGGCAAGCCGTCCCGATCCTAAAATATGGGCAACTTACTTTCCAATGGCAAAAACATTGATTGGGATTCAATAAAAATAAGGGCAGTGCTTTGCACTGCCCTTATAAAAAAGAGGTAACGCATAGCGTTGCCTCTTTTTCTTGAGATTAGAACGAGAATACAGTTCTCAAAGTACCAACAAAGATGGTGCTGTTGGTGGTGCTGTTGTTAGGATTGAAGATGAATTGAACGTCAGGGGTAATTCTGATGTTGTTGGTGATTGGCAAGTTATAGAACAACTCTACGTTGGTCTGAGATGCGTTGCCAATTTTGCTTTCGATGAAAGGTTGACCAACAGCAATACCAGCCAAAGCGCCTTCCTTGAACAAGTCAGGGAATGCAAAACCAACTGCCCAAGTTTGAGGATTCAAGTTATTGGTAGCAACGCTAGGTGTAAAACCAGCAGTATAGCCAGTACCAATAGCAGCAGTACGAGCATCTAATGTACCGAAGCCATAGCGACCAAAGAGGGCAATTCCCTTAGAGAATTTCCACTCAACGTTGACACCACCACTGTTGACACTAGTATTGTTGACAGATCCGTTGGTGTAGAGCAGTTTAATCGCAAAAGTCTTATCGCCAGCTTCGTTCTTAGGAGCAAACTCTAGCTCACCACTAAGTTGGTAAGCATCACCGAATAAGCCTTGGTTGGTTGCGGCGAATGTAGGGCTGCTACCATTGCCAGCTAGGTAAAGACCACGCAAGCTGAAAGCACTCTTACCGATGTTCCAGTCGAAAGCAGCACCTGCGCCACCATTTTGACCATTAATCAAAATGTGGAGAGGATTGTTGATGAAGAATGTCGAAGCAAAATCGTAGGCTTCATTGTTAGCATAGCTATTGGTGTCGATGTGATCATAGGCGTGCATCACAGGTCCAATAGAGAGACGAGCATCTCCAACAGTGAAATCATAGCGGAGCTTACCAAGGGTGAAAGTTGAACCACTAGTTAGACCTGTGTAGTCTTGACCATACGTACCAAAGCCAATATTGCTAGTCACTCCCGTAGTACCAGTAGTACTCAAAGCGCCCAGTGTTCCAGGAATATTAGCCGTACCATTGCCAACTTCGAGTCTGGTCTTCAACAGGTCGCTGCCAGTGAAGCTAGTGTTGAGGTCTAAACGAACCCGACTAGATACGAAAACGTTAGTGCTGGTGGGGAAGGTTGCTAGATTGTTTCCGCTAGCTGCTTGTGCTGAGAAGATTGCTTCGCCAGATAGCTTAGTGGTGGTGGAGAACTGTTGAGCTTCGAGCTTAGCGGTCTTAGCATCAAGAGCATCGACACGACCACGAAGGGTGGCGAGTTCAGCAGCAAATTCTTCTTGAAGCTTTTGTAAGGTGGCGAGGTCTTCTTTGCTAACTTTGTCAGCAAGCCCTGCGGAGATGATTTCGTTGATCTTGTCTAAGCAAGCATTCAAACCAGCAGCGAATTCATAACGACTGGTTGCTTGTTTGCCACGAAACGTGCGATCGGGATAGCCAGCGATACAACCGTAGCGCTCGACCAAGGATTGCAATGCGGTGAAAGCCCAGTCAGTAGGCTTAACATCGCTAAGTTGAGATACTGAAGTTACATTTTGGGCAACAGGATCATTGGTAATAGCTTGACTAACTTGTGAAACACCTGTTGTTTCTGCAAGTGCGGGAGTTGCAGCGACTGCACCAATAACGCCCAACAAGCTGAGACTACCAACTAAATTTAAAGATACTTTTTTCATGATTCCACTCCTCACGAGAGTCAATTTTGGACTTATATGTTTATGTAGTTTGTCAGAATACTTTTTGATCATGATTTATGTCACCGACATAATTTAATCAACCCTTGTAAGTCTGCAATAGATATACAAAGTAGCTTTTTACCATCATTAAGTACTGTTAACTTAGATACATAAATTCTAAGATGTATGTATCGTAGCATACTTACATCTTATGATAAATCATCCAATTGGGTTATCCCGAAGCTATAGTAGCAGCCAGTTATGTCAACCCCAAAAGAGAGTGGCGGCGCAACTCTCTTTTGGGATTTCAGAAAACTAATTTGCCTAATTTATTGATTGGGCTTGCTAAGCATTAGCTTTGGGAGGATGCCACAGTAATCGTTTTAGACTTAAAATTCACAATAAGTAGCTAAGCATAAATAAATTTAAAACCTAAAAACTTATGCCTTCCACATAGCGAGCGGCATAAGTTCTGGTTCTTAGCTACTTAGCTAAATTTGCCCCATAAAATATTTTTTATGTCTCTTCCCAATCAAAATTTAGATTTGAGTGATATCTCCCAACAGTTAGAGAGTGAAAACTCACGCGATCGCCTCCGAGCCTTAGTCTCTCTTAGGGATTTATCTCCTGATGATGCTGTCCCTTTAATTTTGAAGGTAATTGATGATGACAATTTACAGATTCGCTCAATGGCAGTATTTGCACTAGGGCTGAAGCATACGGAAGATTGCTTTCCTGTCTTAGCAAGAATATTAGAAACTGAAAACGATTATGGAATTCGTGCCGATGCCGCAGGAGCTTTGGGGTATTTACAAGATAATCGAGCAGTTGAGCTTTTATTAAGAGCATTTTATGAAGATACGGAATGGTTGGTGCGATTTAGCGCGGCGGTATCTTTAGGGAATTTGGGGGATGTGCGAGCCTACGATGCATTAATCCAAGCATTAGATAGTCATGAAACCATGTTGCATCAGGCAGCGATCGCCGCTTTAGGTGAAGTTGGAGACTTGCGTTGTGTCGATAAGATTTTACGATTTGTGCAGTCTGAAGATTGGTTGACTAGACAGCGCTTAGCTGAAGCTTTAGGGAATTTAAACTGTGAGAAAACTCTGTCGGCTTTGAATTATCTAGTTAAAGATGTGCATCCACAGGTTGCATCGGCGGCAAAATACTCCCTTGATCGACTTGTGGCTGAATAGATTTCTCTACTTCTGCTCAGTAAAGTTTTAACAAATTTACAGGAGATTCTCTTAGAGGATTTTAAAGATATGCCAATAATTTTGGCTGGTGATATTGGTGGGACTAAGACGCTTTTACGTCTAGCACATAAGCATTCTGACAAGCTTGAGGCATTGTATGAACAACGCTTTGCTAGTGCTAGTTATGCGAGTTTTACAGATGTTTTACGCGAATTTCTAGAGACAGCCAAAATACATCTAGGAGATTTGCCAAATTTATCGGGAGCTTGTTTGGGGATTGCAGGACCTGTGCGCGATCGCCGATCGCAATTAACTAATTTAGGTTGGTCGTTTGATAGCGATCGCCTTGCCGAAGAGTTTAATATCGCTCATGTGAGTTTGATTAATGATTTTGTGGCGGTTGGTTATGGTGTGTTGGGATTACAGCCTAATGATTTATATACTTTGCAAAAGGGGAATGTAAAGGAGCGATCGCCTATTGGTGTTATCGGTGCAGGTACAGGTTTGGGAGAGGCATATTTAGGATGGAATGGTGATCGCTATGAAGTTTATGCCACAGAAGGGGGACATACGGATTTTGCCCCAAGGAATGAGCTAGAAATCGAGTTATTGCAATATTTGCAGAAGCGCCATGATCGCGTGTCGGTGGAGCGCGTAGTTTCAGGAATGGGGATTGTGGCGATTTATCAGTTTTTGCGCGATCGCCAATTTGCCCCTGAGTCAGCAGAAGTTGCTGAAAAAGTACGGCTTTGGGAATCAGGTGATCTAAATGCTGATGTAGCAGCAGCGATCGCCAATGCTGCATTAAACAACTATGGAATTAATAGTGAAACTAATGTTGATCATCTAGCTACGCAGACAATGCAAATGTTTGTAGAGGCTTATGCTGTCGAAGTTGGCAATTTAGCTTTGAAATTAATTCCTAATGGTGGCTTATATATCGCGGGTGGCATTGCTCCTAAAATATTGCCCTTGTTCCAAGACGGAAAGTTTTTGCAGATTCTCAAAAACAAAGGAAGAGTTAACTCTGTTCTAGAAGATATTCCGATTCACATAGTTCTTAATCCTGAAGTTGGGCTAATTGGAGCGATGCTTTACGCAGCCAACTTTATTTGAGGCGCGATCGGATGTTATCGCCTACAGGTAATGGAAATACTTGATTGATTCTTTCTGGCGATTTTTTTAAATCAGCGATCGCCAAGAAATTCAATACCGTAAAGTGAGTTTTTTCTACGGCGGCAACTTTAACTGCGCCTTCGTCAAGTAGTGTTTTGTTACTATATATTTTTACCCAGATGTAATATTTGGGCAAAGCAACACCCACTTGGGTTGGTATGTCTCGCAATAGTTCATACTCAACAGTTACAACTTCTTTGTAGATGTCCCGAAAATAGATTGTGAGATCGCGTTTAAGAAGTTTGTGAAACTGTTTAGGCACATTGCCCTGAATGTGTGAACCTTGAACGATCGCTAATGGATGTAATAGCTTTAATGGGGGATATCCAAAGCTAGCAATTCCCATAAATACGATCAAGCTATAGGTCATAGTTAGCCTCTAGATAGAGAGAGAAACATTATAAGTTTAAGGAGCTAGTCTTTGAATTTGCCATGATTGATCTTCTTGTATTGTATATAAGAAGCGATCGTGCAGGCGATTCGGACAACCTTGCCAAAACTCAAAACTATTAGGAACAACTCGATATCCTCCCCAAAAATCAGGTAATGGAATCTCTCCGTCTAAAAATTTGTGCTTAATCTGTTCAAATTGCATTAGTAGAAGCTGTCGTGAAGAAATAACAGAACTTTGTTGAGAAGTCCATGCTCCTAACTGGCTACCTCTAGGACGAGAGGTAAAGTATTCCCAAGATTCAGCAGTAGTAACTTTCTCGGCATTGCCTGTAATGTGGACTTGTCGCTGTAGTGGCAACCAAGTAAATAAAATCGAAACATGGGGATTAGATCCAATTTGTTGAGCTTTGCGACTTTCATAATTGGTGAAAAACACAAACCCATTAACATCAAAATATTTTAGTAATACTGTCCGCATGAAGGGCTGACCTTGCTCGGAAACGGTCGATAGCGTCATGGCATTAGGTTCGAGTAAATCAGCATTACAAGCTTGCTGAAACCAAGTCTCAAATTGCTTAAAGGGATCATCTTGCAGGTCTTTGCGTCTTAGTTGTCCTTTTTTATATTCTTCTCTTAGTGCGTGAATATCCATTTTGTGATTGCTTGAGGTTAACTTCAGGACTTCAGTATATAGCGATTTCCCATCGTGTGAGATATCAGGGATTTAGAAAATTGATAAATTTAGGGGTAGAGCATTTGCGCTGATATTTGTAAATCATCACCGAAATCTCTTAGGGCAACCGCACACGTTTCTTAACAAACTAGCGAACATTTCTTAACGAGGAAAAAAGGGAGAAACGGGAGAATTGAGGATATTTAGAAAGATAAGTCCAAAATGCTAGCAACAGTCAGTCCCGTCGGATTAATCGAAACCCACTTTGGGAACTTGCAAGATCCCAGAGCAGCACACAGTATCCTGCATAAGCTACTCGACATATTGATAATCACGATTTGTGCAGTGATCTGTGGAGCCGATAACTTCGTAGCAATCGCCGAATATGGCAAAGAGAAAGAAGAATGGTTAAAGACATTTTTGGAATTAGCAAACGGCATACCGTCAGTAGATACATTCGAGAGATTATTTGCGAGACTGAAGCCAGAAGCATTGCAAAAAAGCTTTATTAGCTGGATGGAAGCAGTCCATGAATCCACCGACGGAGAATTGATAAACATAGATGGCAAAACCCTGAGAGGAGCAAAGGAAGCAGGAAATTCGCGTAGTCTGATTCATATGGTGAGTGTGTGGTCAGCATCACAACATTTGGTATTGGGACAGCAAAAAGTGGACGAGAAATCCAATGAAATAACAGCGATTCCATCATTGCTAAAAATGTTAGCGATACGAGGTTGTGTGGTGAGCATAGATGCAATGGGATGTCAGACCGAAATCGCGAAAACAATCATCGAAGAGGGAGCAGATTATGTGTTAGCACTGAAAGGCAATCAAGGTAATCTCCATAAAGATGTGCGTGAACTATTTACCTCTGCACGAGAACAGAACTTCAAAAATATTGAACATCAGTTCTATGAAACGGTTGAGAAAGGACATGGGCGCATTGAAACTCGTCGCTATTGGACAATGGGTAATACCGAATACTTAATCGGTGCAGAGAAATGGATAGGTTTGAAAAGTATTGGTATGGTTGAATCAGAGCGCATTATAAATGGAATTATTTCTACTGAGCAGCGATACTATCTGCTTAGTCTTGAGAGTGATGTCCACAGATTTTCCCAATCTGTCAGAAATCACTGGAGTATTGAAAATCAACTACATTGGATTCTTGATGTTGGTTTTGGTGAAGATGCTTCGCAATCCTGCCGAGGCTATATTGCCGAAAACTTGGCTGTTATACGTCATATCAGTTTAAATTTGTTGTCAAGAGATAAAAACAGTAAGGTCGGTGTCAAGACAAAACGTCTTAAAGCTGGCTGGAACAACAACTATCTTAAGGATATCCTGAGTACCTTAAACATAGTCGCTGTCTAAATCTCGTTAATTGTTAAGAAACGTGTGCGGTTGCCCTAGAAATCTCTAAACGCAGTTGACTATTCATTAGCTATTCTCGCTTTAACACTCTAGGGAACTGGTTTAAAGTTGGAAATAAATCATGAGAGATCGGTAACTCGATATACGAACCAACCTGATAAGTCCTCTCAATTTATTCGGCTGAGGTGCTTTATAAATAATAACTGTCACAATAATCTAATGTAAGAATGAAAGCTAATCAGATTTTTATACTAAAATAGAGAAGATAAAATTACTGAGAATCCTCATGATTTCTCAAACTGGGCGCATTCATTCAATTGAAACTTTTGGGACAGTAGACGGACCGGGGATCAGGTTTATTGTATTTACACAGGGCTGTCCCCTGCGTTGTCTCTATTGCCATAACCCCGACTGTCGTAATGCCCATGATGGCAAAGAAGTTACCGTTGATTATTTAATTGACGAGATTAAAAAATGTAAATCCTTCATTCGCAAAGGGGGCGTAACTGTAAGCGGCGGTGAACCCTTGATGCAACCCGAATTTACCAGAGAAATATTTCGGCGTTGCCATGAGCTTGGCTTACATACTGCCCTTGATACATCGGGTTACTGTGCGATCGAGGTGGCGCAACCCGTTCTCGAAGAAACTGACTTGGTGCTGCTGGATATCAAATCCTACATTCCCGAACTCTATTACCAAGTTACCAGCGTTTCCATCGAGCCAACACTTTCAATGGCAAGGTATCTCAGTGACATTGGCAAGCCTGTTTGGATCAGATTTGTGTTAGTCCCGCACCTCACCGATAATCTCGACAATATCAATCAACTGGCTGACTTTATCGCCACACTCAAAAATATAGAAAGATTAGAGGTTTTACCATTTCATAAAATGGGAGAATATAAGTGGGAACAGTTGGGCTTGCCCTATTCCCTCAAAGACACACCACCTGCACCGCCCGAACTTGTACAGCAGACCGTTGATATCTTTCGCGATCGCGGGATCAATGCCCTTGGTGCAGTTGGGATTTAATGACCTGCTCCCAATATCCGAATAAACCTAAATTATTAGGAGGTAAGGGGTTATGCTACACAAACATCATGAACAATATCAAGAGAAAATCATTTCCCTTTGGGTTGTGTTTTTGCTAGGTTTACTCTTCCATACCCAGCTAGGATTAATGCCCTTATTTCACGGGCTAAACATCATCACATCCCAGTCTCAGAATATGGCAGAGATTGCTCCGATTATGTGGTTGATGCTAAGTTTCTTTGTGCTGCCAATGGCGGCAATCATCGGTACTGTTTTCACTAATTCAAGGGGCTATCGCACGATCCACTTTGGTTTTACGGTACTTTACACCATGTTAAATTTTTCCCATCTCATTGCCGATATCATGGTGCGGACTGATTTATATCAAATCGCACTCATGGCGATTCTATTCGCGATCGGGCTTTTGATTAATCTAGTTTCTTGGCAATGGATGCGCGATCGCTCCCACAGATCCACCCATCAACATCTACAGCATTCTTGACAATCTATTTGTTAGTAAATACAATGTAATTACTAACCGCAATCCACATTATGAGTACAGCTATTAGAACTCGAATTGTTAAGATTGGAAATTCTCAAGGTGTGCGTATTCCTAAATTGCTCCTAGAGCAAAGTGGTATTCATACAGAAGTTGAGATCGAAGTTGAGGGAGATCATCTAACTATTCGCCAAGTCAGACATCCCCGCGCAGGATGGGATCAAGCCTTTGCCCAGATGGCGCAAAACCATGATGATGTGCTTTTAGACGAAGTTAGTACAACTGAATGGGATCAAGTTGAATGGGAGTGGTAATTACAAGATTTGATGTTGTCTTAGTCAATCTTGATCCCACCATTGGTAGTGAAATTCAGAAGACACGCCCCTGTCTTGTCATTTCCCCTGATCAAATGAATCTCCATATTTCCACAGTCATAATTGCTCCAATGACGACAAAAGGGAAAGTATATCCTAGTCGGATCAATTGTCAGTTTCAAGGCAAAAATGGGCAAATAGTTCTAGATCAGATCCGTACTATTGATAAAACTCGATTGGTCAAGAAATTGGGGCGAATTAATCAAGATGAACAAAAATTAGTACTTGCCACCTTAGCTAAAATGTTTGCTGAGTAGGCTTTTAAATCATTTAAGAATTGTACAGATCCCTCTCAAATGCAGACAGAATCCTTTTCAAGGGGGACTGGAGGGATCTCTTAGGGATTGCAACAAAAATATTAATGGGAACTGAGCATGAAAGTTACGAATATCGAAGAATTGGAATCGCTGATTCAACGGGTGAAGATTGCCCAAGCAAAATTTGCTGATTTTACCCAAGAGCAGGTCGATCGCATCTTTAAACAGGCAGCACTGGCGGCTAATGCAGCGCGGATTCCCCTAGCCAAGGCAGCAGTGAAAGAGTCGGGTATGGGCGTAATCGAAGACAAGGCGATTAAAAATCACTTTGCTTCGGAAATGATTTACAACAAGTATAAGAACGATAAAACTTGTGGTGTAATTGAGTCGGACAAGCATTTTGGCTATGAGCGCATTGCTGAACCTGTGGGACTTTTAGCGGGGATCGTGCCTGTTACCAATCCCACATCAACGACGATTTTCAAAGCGTTGATCTCGCTAAAAACCAGAAATGGAATTATTTTCTCGCCGCATCCCCATGCGAAGGAATGCACGATCGCCGCAGCGAAAATTGTCCTAGAGGCAGCCGTCGCCGCAGGTGCGCCCCCCGATATCATTGGCTGGATTGATGAGCCGACCGTGCCACTCTCTCAAGCCTTGATGCAGAATCCGAACATTAAGTTGATTCTGGCAACAGGTGGACCGGGCATGGTCAAAGCCGCCTATTCTTCAGGACATCCTTCCATCGGTGTTGGTGCTGGCAATACTCCCGCGATCATTGATGAAACCGCCCATATTCAGATGGCGGTAAGTTCGATCATTCTCAGTAAGACCTTTGACAATGGCACGATTTGCGCCTCGGAACAATCGGTGGTGGTGGTTGATGCAATTTATGAAGAAGTAAGAGAGGAATTTATTAAGCGTGGGGCTTATTTCCTGAATGCAGAGGAACGCGATCTCATTCGTCAGGTGATTTTGACCGATGGGCGCTTGAATGCGGCGATTGTCGGTCAATCGGTGCAAAAAATTGCGGAAGTTGCGGGATTTACGATCGCTGACAATACTAGGGTTTTGATTGGGGAAGTTGAGGTGATCGATAAGGATGAACCCTTTGCCTATGAGAAATTGTCGCCAATTTTAGCGATGTATCGGGCGAAGGATTTCCATGATGCAGTGGACAAAGCCGATGCCCTCGTTCTATTTGGCGGACATGGACATACTTCGGTACTGTATACGGCTCCTAATAATCAGGAACATATTCGTTATTTTGAGGCGAAGTTAGAAACATCACGGGTACTGATTAATACGCCATCGTCACAGGGGGCGATCGGTGATCTTTATAATTTCCGTCTTGATCCCTCGCTAACTCTTGGTTGTGGCTCTTGGGGTGGAAATTCCGTTTCTGCAAACGTCACGCCTCACCATTTGCTGAATGTGAAAACCGCCGCCGAACGCCGCGAGAATATGCTGTGGTTTCGCATTCCACCCAAAATTTACTTCAAATCTGGCTGCTTGCCTGTGGCATTGCGGGATCTCGCAGGCAAAAAACGCGCTTTAATTGTCACCGATCGCCCTTTATTTGAACTTGGCTTAACTAAAGAAGTCACCGATAGCTTAGAAGAAGTCGGACTAGCTCACTACACCTTTTACGATGTCGAACCCGATCCTTCTTTGGCAACGGTGCGGAAAGGACTAGCGATCTGCAATAGTTTCCAGCCCGACGTGATCATTGCCTTTGGTGGGGGATCGCCGATGGATGCCGCCAAAATCATGTGGCTGCTATACGAACATCCTGAAATCGAGTTTGAAGGCTTGGCGATGCGATTTATGGATATTCGCAAACGGGTCTATGAGTTGCCTCCTTTGGGCGCAAAAGCAATGCTGGTTGCTGTTCCCACCACATCGGGAACGGGTTCAGAAGTAACACCTTTTGCCGTAGTTACCGACGAAAAAACGGGGATCAAGTATCCTCTCGCTGATTATGCCTTGACTCCAAATATGGCGATCGTCGATCCCGAATTGACCGCTAATATTCCTAAACGCCTTACCGCTTACGGTGGTATTGATGCCCTCACCCATGCGATCGAGGCGTACGTTTCCGTATTGGCTTCAGAATATACCAATGGATTGTCTCTCGAAGCAATTCGTTTACTGTTCAAATATCTACCCAGTGCCTACAAGAATGGCGCAAATGATCCTAAAGCCAGAGAAAAAGTGCATTACGCCGCCACGATCGCAGGGTTAGCTTTTGCCAATGCCTTCTTAGGTGTGTGTCACTCGATCGCCCACCAATTGGGTGGTACTTGCCACATTGCTCACGGTTTGGCTAATGCCTTGATGATTAGTCATGTGATTCGTTACAACGCCACCGATGTTCCCTTTAAGCAAGCGATCTTCTCACAGAATAAGTATCCCAATAGCAAATGGCGCTATGCAAGGATTGCCGACTATCTGAATTTAGGCGGTGCGAATGAAGAGGAAAAAGTGGTGAATCTGATTGCGGCGATCGAAGATCTCAAGCGGCAAGTGGATATTCCTGCCACGATTAAGGATGCACTGGCTGAGCAAGGTATCGGTGAAGAGTTCTTCATGGCTCATGTCGAAGATATGGCGGATCAAGCCTTTGATGATCAATGTACGGGTGCAAATCCCCGCTATCCATTGATTGCTGACCTTAAGCAGCTAATGCTACAGGCATACAGTGGTTAGGTAAATAATGAGTGATGCGCGGCTAAGCCGCGCATCACTCATTATTTATTGGGAATAGATTATTTTGGCGATCGCCAAAATCCTTAACATAACTTAGCTTGACATTATACATAGGTATAAACTCTAGGATACTGCCACATAAGTTTTGTGGAAATGCCGATGAGTCACCTAGCTACCCGTCTACGCGAAGGTACGCAAAAATCCCATACTGCTGCCGAGAATACTGCATTTATGAAGTGCTTTCTCAAAGGCATTGTCGAGATCGTTCCTTTTAGAAAATTATTAGCAAATCTCTATCTTGTTTACAGTACACTCGAAGCAGAATTAAAGTGTCATTCGCAACATCCCATAGTTGGGAAAATGCATTTTCCAGAACTTGATCGCCAACAAAGTTTAGAACAGGATTTAGCTTTCTATTATGGCGATAATTGGCGATCGCAAATTGTGCCTTTAAACGCTGGACAGGCTTATGTTGATCGCCTCAAGGAAATTTCTAATACTTATCCTGAACTACTGATTGCCCATTCCTATACGCGCTATATGGGCGATCTTTCAGGTGGTCAAGCCTTGAAGCATATTGTGCGTTCGGCTCTGGATTTGCCTAGCGATCGCGGTACAACTTTTTATGAATTTGACCAATTGCCGACGGTAGAAGCAAAGCGGGACTTTAAAGAGAAATATCGTCAAGCTTTAGATTCTCTTTCTTTGGATGAAGCAACGATTTTAGCAATTGTAGAAGAAGCAAATTACGCTTTTACCCTCAATCGGAATGTGGTCGATGAGTTGGAAGCAGATGTTAAAGCCGTACTTGATCCCCATGTATTTGAATTGCTGACTAAGCAGGATCGGGCAGGTAGCACTGAGCGCCATCATAGTCACGCTGCATAGAAATCATCAGAATAAACAGCGCTTCGCGCTGTTTATTCTGAAATATTTATAGGAATTGAATGAATGACTACAACCACACAGACAGTTAAATTTGATATTAATCTCTTACATAAATATAATCAGCCCGTCCCCAGATATACCAGTTATCCCCCCGCAACAGAGTTAAACGAAAACTTTCAACAAATCGATTTTCGAGGCGCGATCACGGCAGGTAATTTGCAGAAAACGCCTTTATCTCTCTATGCTCACATTCCCTTTTGTGATACCCCCTGTTATTTCTGCGGTTGCAATACTGTAATTAGCACTCGCAAGGAAATTGCGGAACCTTATTTAGGTTATCTAATTCGCCATATTGAGCAGGTTGCGGCAACGGTAGATCGCGATCGCCTAGTCCAGCAAATGCACTGGGGCGGAGGCACTCCTAACTATTTCTCCTTTGATCAAGTGGAAAGATTATGGCAAAGTTTTCAATCGCATTTTACTTTTGCCGCCGATGCGGAAATTTCCATTGAAGTAAACCCGCGATCGCTGACTAAGGAATATTTACAAGGTTTACGCAATCTCGGTTTTAACCGCATCAGTTTTGGCATTCAGGATTTTAATCCACAGGTTCAAGAAGCAGTTAATCGCATTCAGCCCGAAGAGATGCTATTTGAAGGAATGCGTTGGATGCGTGAAGTGGGCTTTGAAGGTGTGAATGTCGATTTAATCTATGGCTTACCCTATCAAACCCTAGAGACATTCCGCGAAACCCTCGATAAAACCATTGCTCTTGATCCCGATCGCATTGCGGTATTTAATTTTGCTTATGTGCCTTGGCTAAAGCCATTGCAGAAAAAGAAGATCGATCCCAACACTTTGCCTTCCCCTGAAGAGAAGTTGCAAATTATGCAAATGACAATTGAGACTTTAACCAATCATGGTTATGTATTTATTGGCATGGATCACTTTGCTAAGCCCAATGATGAATTGGCGATCGCCCAACGTCAAGGCAACTTACATCGCAATTTCCAAGGCTATACCACCAAGCCCGAATCTGATCTTTTAGGCTTTGGCATGACTTCTATCAGTATGCTCCAAAATGTCTATACCCAAAATCATAAAGGGATACAGGACTTTTACAAAGCGATCGATGCAGGGCAATTACCGATTGAGCGTGGTGTCACCCTCAATGCCGATGATATTTTGCGGCGTTCGATCATTATGGAATTGATGTGTCAATTTGAACTATCCCAGCAAGAAATTGAAGCCAAATATCATTTAACCTGCGATCGCGATTTTGGTAAATATTTTGAGCCAGAACGCTTGAAACTGCGTCAGTTGGAAGCTGATGGTTTGATCGAACTAGAACGCGATCGCATTGAAGTCACTCCTGCGGGAAGGTTACTAATTCGCAATATTGCCTCGGTCTTTGATAGCTATCTCGCCAAAAATGACATAGGAAGATTCTCGAAATCAATTTAAATCTATGACCACTACTTTGACAAAACCGATCGCTTACTGGCAACAAGAATATGTAACTGGTAACTCACAGGTTGATGGACAACATCAGCAAATCTTTGAGATTGTCAATGCCCTCCATGATGCTGTAATTACCAAGAAAAATGTTTATAGATTACAAGATCTTCTGGAATGTCTAGCCAATCACACCATCGAACATTTTCAAACGGAAGAGTCTTTGATGATGGCAGTGGACTATCCCGATTATGATCGCCACAAGCAAACCCACGATAACTTGGTAGCCAAAGTCGATAATTTACTTCTCAAATTTCGCGATCGGAATACAAAAGTCATCACCACAGAAATCACTCAATTTCTCACTGAATGGTTGGCTCACCATATCAAAGGCGAAGACCAGAAAATGATTCAGTTTTTGCAAAATAATTGATCCCTCCTCCCAGCCCCTTAAATAATTACTACTATGGTTTCCATTCAATCTCGCCCCGAACCTGAACTACTCCGTGATGGCATCAAAGTTCCTGTTAAAGAAACCCTCTTAACTCCCAGATTCTATACCACTGACTATGACAAGGTTGCAAAGATGGATACTTCTTTGCAGCAAGCGGAACTCGAAGCCGTTGTCGAAGAACTGCGTACCGACTACAATCGCAATCACTTCAAACGCGACCAAGAATTTGAACAATCTTGGGAGCATATTGATCAAGAAACCCGTGCTGCCTTCATTGACTTTTTAGAACGTTCTTGCACCTCTGAGTTTTCAGGTTTTTTGCTATTTAAGGAATTATCCCGTCAACTCAAAGATCGGAATCCTTTACTATCTGAAGCTTTTAACCTCATGGCAAGAGATGAAGCACGCCATGCAGGCTTCTTAAATAAAGCAATGAAGGATTTTCATTTGTCGCTAGATTTGGTCAATATGACTAAAAAACGTAGCTATACCTTCTTCAAGCCAGAATGGGTAATCTATTCCGTTTATCTGTCTGAGAAGATTGGTTACTGGCGCTATATTCTCGTGCATTATCATATGCAAAATCATCCTGAAAACCGCTTCTATCCTCTATTCAAATATTTTGAAAGCTGGTGTCAAGATGAGAACCGTCATGGTGATTTCTTTAAAGTACTATTGCGATCGCAGCCTGATTTATGGGGTACATGGCAAGCCAAACTCTGGGCGCGTTTCTTCCTCTTGACGGTATTTGCCACCCATACAATCACCGTATTTGAACGGGCTGATTTCTATAAATCCATTGGTTTAGATGCTCGCCAATACAATAAAGAAGTCGTGGTCAATACCAATCACACCGCCATTAGTGCCTTCCCTGCGGTACTAGATACCAGTCATCCCGACTTTTTCCCTAGATTAGAGAAATGTGTTGATTATAATTTCAAGTTGATGGCAATTAATGAAAGCGATCGCCCTCAATTTGTGAAGACCTTACAGAAGTTACCTTTATTCTTGGCGATTGTCTGGCAGTTGCTATTGGTGTATTTAATCAAGCCCATTGATGCTGAAGCTCAACGTGGCAAAGTTCATTAACAAAAAAAGCGGTGCAATGCACCGCTTTTTTTTGTTATAGCGCTTTTCAAGCAAGCGAGTTACACAGAATTGTTTCCCCGCCAAAGGTTGGGAAACAATTCTGTACTTCATAGCGTTATACGCCAACAGGTGCAGGAATATTACTGAAAGCGCCAACAGAAGGCTTGTTAAATACTTGAGCAAGTTGACGAGGAGCGCGATCGCACCAGTTCTTCTTACCATAGACATAACCAGCAATCAAAGGCAATGCCACAGTTGCTTCCGAGTAAACCATTTGCTCTTGAACAATATCAACCTTGCCCCAAGAATGTGCTTCCTTCAAAGTCGAACCCGATAGAGCGCCATCGCGTTCATCAGCAACGGTGATTTGGACAGCATACTTGTGCATTGCTGCCTCAAAACCAAGCAACTCGGCAGCTACTACAGTATCTTGAGCAAAGTTCTTGGGAACACCACCACCGATCATAAATAGACCAGTGTGAGGACTTGCCAACTTGCACTGAGTCAATTCACGGAAGTCACGAACGGAGTCAATGCTAACGTGTTCTTCAGGAGAGAACCACTGATGATGGACTAAGCCAAAACCTGCGGAACAATCGCTGAAAGCGGGAACGAAGATAGGAACTTGATGCTCGTAAGCTGCCAATACGACAGAGTGACGGTTTTTAGCATTTTTGTCGAGATATGCACCCATCTCATGGATGAACTCGCGAGAAGAGTAAGGGCGAGGAGGAAGGGAATTAGCAATTTTAGCGATCGTCATGTCGCAAATACGCAATTCATCTTCATCGATGTAGGTGTCATAGATGCGATCGATCGCATTTTCGCGGAGTACGGTATCGTCCGCAAAGGTGTCACCAACGTAGTGATTAAAACCGAGGGCTTCAAAGAAATCTTGGTCAACGATGTTTGCGCCTGTAGAGACAATCATGTCTACCATGTTGTTGGCGATTAGGTCGTAGACAACACCCTTGAGTCCCGCACTAAATAAAGAACCTGCCAAGCACAAGATGATCGCGCAATCTTTGTCCTTGATCATATCGTCATAGATATGCGCTGCACGTCCAAGGTTACGACCTTGAAAAGCAGTATTTGCCATTGCGTCAACCAATCCGACCACATCAAAGGATTTGATGTCAATGTGTTTTACAGTCTGCTTAAGTAGTTCGCGTTTCATGATTCTGTTTGTCCTAGATGCTGTGTGTTGTAAATGTATGCAGGAAAAAAATTTGAGCAGAATTCAATAACAAAACAAGCAGAATCACATACCTATGGGCTAGGAAATTTTCTCCGCGATAATGTTGGCTTTATGCTTGACAGTCACAATCATTTATCAGTAAAGATGTGATCAAGATAAAAACATTACACACAGAAATTTCCTATCCCCAAAGGATTGATTTCTAATGCCTATTCAGTTTTGAAAAATATTTAGCCTTCTCTAAATAATGAGAAGCGATCGACCTAGGTTGTTAACAGTGGTTACAACCCTAGCAGTTAGAAGGTCGATCGGAACATACTAGGTCCTTCACAGGCATCATCCCAAGAAAGAGTAGGGTCAGACTCACGTCTTTCACCCAACTTTAAATTGAGGAGCCAGTCACATCCAAGCAATAAAACCAGTTTTTTCAATTTTTATCTAGCTAAGTGCAAAAAATCCTTATTTATAATAGCACTCTTTTTGATAAATACAAGCAAAATGGCGCTAGAGAATTTATGTGTAAATAAGTTTAACTTTGTATCAGGAGACTTGTAGAGACTTAAGCCTCCTTCTTGAAACAAAGATTGAAACAAAGACGTATTTTCATACAGGGACGATCATGATGACAGCGCAGTATCAGGAGGCTCTACACTCTTATGCAGAGGGTCGGTATGAAGAGGCAATGCGACAGTTTTCAGAATTGTTGTATGAAGATCCTCGCAATCCAAAGCTTCATATCTGGTTAGGTGCAACCTTTCGTAAGGCGGGGAAAATTGAGTATGCTAAGGTGCAGTATCAACAGGTATTAACGCTCACAGACGATCCAGATTTACTTGATCTTGCGAGTACCTCGCTTGCTCAAATTCAAAACAAATTAGCAGCTAATAGCTCTCAAAGATCTGCTCCACAAGATGATACTCAGTTAAGCACACCCCAAAAAGCTCCGACAGCCGCAGATCACAAAACTTCAGATCAACGTCATGATCTCAAAAAGACTCAGAAGCAAGGATCTATCCCAAATCCCAATAAGCCATTAGCGAATACTTCAAATCATACGGTCAACACCAATGAAGAAACCGTTAACTTGAACTTATTAGCTCCTTCTTCTCAGCCGAAAGCTCCTATTCCTAAGAAGGCTAGTGCTGCTAATGGCACGGTTCCGCCACCACCTGCGATCGCGGCTCTATTTAAGAATCAACAACCTCAAAACGATCAAGATCATCAGGATAAATCTGGAGTATCACAAAAGGATGAGCCACTAATTGAGGTGATGATAGCTGATCAGGATATGGAAGAAATAACTGAAAGAGCCACGACTTCTGTCCTCAATGATACGATCGCCAATATTCAAGAAGAGAAGAAAAAAGAGAGCCAGAAAACGAAAGATCTCAGACCTACGAAAAAGAATAAAAAGAGCAAGCCCCAAGTTGATTCTCCTGCGGTAGAATCAGTATTTTTGGAGATAGACAATCCAAATAATGATTACAAAAATCATCGCAAATCTTCTGCCAGCAAGGGTTATACGGCAGTCTCTTTGGAAGATATATTTAAGTTCTCTAGTGTGGGTCAAAAAATCACCCTATGGGGAGCTTTAGTTGCGACTATTCCTGCGATCGCTCTCGGATTAGCGACATATCATATCGGTGATAAATTACTACTCAATAAAGTCAGACAAACACAGCAATCTGAGGCAACTGCTTTAGCAAGAGTAACGGAAACCTTCATCAAGCAGCAAACTTCAGATGTGGAAGTCTTACAAAAATTGCTAGCTTCAACGGAGATGGGAGAAAATACATTACAAAAGCCTGTAAATCCCAATCTCATTAATCAATCTAAACCTCTATCATCCCTACCAACTGCTCAGCAACGTCAATATAAGCAACTATTGACAAATCGTTTAAATCTGTACAGCCAAGCTTATCCTGAATACAATAGTATTGCTTTGTTTGACATCAATGGAGAGTTAATTGCTCAGTCCAGTAAATCTAATACTTTGCAAACGATCGCTCCGAACAAGTTAAGCAAAGCGATCACTACTGATAAGGTATTGCTGAGTAATCCCATATTTGGCAAAGGTGGAGCGCATTTCTATGCCATCAGAGCGCTTAAAAGCTCGGTTTCTCAAAAAGTAAGTCTGGTTTTACAGGTGGAGATGCCTGTGAAACCATTGATGAATGGATTAAATAATATCGTCAGTAATTCTGATAATAGTGGAAATAAAAGTTTTTATCTAGTTGATAGCTTCAATAAATACATTGCTAGTTCCCAATCTGTCCCAATTGGAGACGATGCGTTAATAGATTTTGCCATGTTGCCTGATTTACGATCTTCACAGTCATCAGAACTCCGAGATTTAGTTAAAGGCGATCGCAACGTGCAGGTTTTAGCCTACGCACCTGTCCTCAATATGCAGCAGTATGACATATTACCTTGGGATGTACTAACGACTATAGACAAAGCTACAGCGATCGCGGGCAATCAAAATCTATTGCTAGTAGTTGGCATAGGCATTGCCGCTACACCGTTACTAGTAGCTGCGATCGCTTATATGTTGTCTCGAAAGTTAAGCACTAGACTGAAGGATATTCGGGCAGCCTTATCGGATCTAAGACATGGGAACTTAGATGTTAGTTTTGCGGCTCTGAGTGTAGAAGGAAATGATGAACTATCAGATATTTCCCTCAGTATTAATAGAATGTCTGAACAGTTCCGCACCATGATGCAAAAGCAGGAGCAGGAAAAGCAACGCTTGCAGTTGCAGGTAACCAAGTTATATAAAGTGTTATCGAAGTTGGCAAGGGAAGAAAAACAGGAAATTCAAGATTCAGACCTATCTGATGAGAACATCCTACTACTAGGTAAAAAAGTTCGTTCTGAAATGGTACAACGCCATGCCGAAGTGGAGAGTTATCGTCATCAGAAAGAAGATCTCCAAGCGCAGTTGATGCAAATGCTGAAAGATGTCCAAACCTTGTCTGACGGTGATTTAACAGTTTCAACGCGGTCTATTGATGGCAGCCTCACTAATGTGGCGATATTTTTTGATGATGTGATGCGTGGCTTACAAAATATTGTCACTCAAGTCAAGTCTTCAGCGAACCAAGTTAATTTTTCTTTGGGGCAGAATGAACAAGCGATCGCCAATTTAGCTAGTGTGTCACAAAGACAGGTCGATACAGTCAGTCGATCGCTAACCACTGCCGAAATGTCCAAGCTCGCAGCCAGTAACATTATCAACCATAGTGAGCAAGTAGTTCAGTCATCGCAGCTAGTCACCGAAAAGCTATCAGATAGCGATCGCTCGATTGATGCCGTCATGCAAAAAGTCGGTGAGTTACAGCAAACAGTGGCGACAACTGCTAAAAAAATCAAGCATTTAGGCACGATATCCCAAAAAGTCGCTAAAGCAATTTCTGCCATCAACGAAATTGCGATTAAGACCAATTTCCTCGCGATTAATGCCACCCTTGAAGCTTCACGAACAGGAGAGGTGAATAGTGGATTTATGTTAGTTGCGGAAGAGGTCGGAGAATTAGCAGCTCGTTCTGTGGCTGCGACTAAAGAAGTTGAAAGCTTACTGAGCAATATCCAAAGTGAGACTACAGCCGTAATGGCAGTGGTGGAGTCAGGTAGCAATCAAGTATCGGAAAGCAATACCTTAGCGATCGCAGCTAAGGATAGTCTGCAACAAATTGCTCAAATCTCCCAACAAATTGATGGATTGATGTTGTCGATTACGGAAGCAACAACTTCACAAGCCCAAACATCTGAGGGGGTTGCTAACCTGATGAATGATATTTCTCACATGGCAAAAAGAACACTTGCCTCTTCTTCAGAAGTATCGAAGTTCTTTAAAACAACTCGTCGATATTCTGGAGAATTGCAGCAATCCTTAACTAATTTTAAAACTCGGTAGCGCCAGATAGCCAGCAGTCCACTAGACAAAATGTAATGAATTCTCCAATGATCGAACCAATGATCGAAATAGTGCCACCAACTAAAAAGATATTTTCTGAGGAAACTCAAGCTTATACGCATGAGTTCAAAAATAAAATTTTAGATTTAGATGCCGATCTCCCAAACTTCGGTGAACAACTAGATGGTCTAATTTCGACGAATAAGTTATTGCAAGAAATGGCGATCAAGGCTAATTTTGATGTGCCTAACTCTCCTTTTGGAGAAATAATTCACCGTTTTGAGGACTCAATTCAGCTACTACGCGATCGCCATTCTAAGGTTGACTGGATTATTAAAGGGTTATTTATTGAAGTGGTTAATATGATCAATCACTTCAATAATGAATATTATCTAGAGACAACATCAGATGAAGATGTGATGGCATCAGTAAATCATTTGTTTACCCAAATCAATGATCATCTGCTCCAATCCGAAGAATTTACACTTCTCAAAATCCCAGAGTCTAGCTACAAAGAGAGTGAGCCTTTTAATTTAGATGAGACAACAGAGGCTTTACATCTATTTGATGTTGATGATGCTCCAGAAACGCCAACTGAGTTATATAGGAATACATCTGACGAAACAGAATCATTAGACGGTTTTTTGATGATTCAACTAGAGCAAGAAGATCAAATTGCAACACCCTCAGAAATCTTTAAAGATGTTACAGATAATGCTAGTGATGAGTTGACGACTTTATTTCCTAGTTTATTGATAGAGCCATTTACAGGGGATTTAGATGATTTCTTGGATAACGCACCTAGCAATAATGATCATGAAGAAAAGTTGCCAATGCCAGAATTACTCGTAGATATCTTTTCAGAATCATCTACTGATCAAATTTTAGGCAGTGACGATGAAACTGAATTGCAAGGGGTAATTTGGCATGATCAAGAAGAGGAATTAGGCTTTGTCGAAGAAGATTTTAGCCCTGCGGAAACTGCATTCACAATATCTAAGTCTTTGGATAATGTGGATGATTCTACTGATTCTGGAAAGAATGATGATTCTATATTAGAGCAAAGTGCTTGGCAAGAAATTGATTCTGTAGATAATGATTCTGTATTAGAGCAAAGTGCTTGGCAAGCAGCAGAAACTAGTTTTAGCTTATCGAATCATGATCTTATCTCTGACAACATAACTTCTGATGAATTTTTTACGTCACTAGAAGAAGAAAATATATTTGAAAATCCATTAATAGCTAATCAAAATTTACCATCAGAAACCTCTTCTATGCTCAGCTATGCAAGTTTAGATAGTGATTTAACACTAGCAGAGATGCTTGATGATTTTTCTCACTCAGATATTGATACAGAGCTAGAGGAATCACCAATCTATCAAAATAAGACTAGTGTAATTCCAGAAGATGCTTCGCATAATCCATCGATAAGTTTAGAGAATCAAGAAATTGATGATTTAGAACTCTCAGGTTTATCTTTAGATCCAAACTACAATCTGAATCTAAATTTAGGTGTAAATAATGTTGCTAAGCAATCAAGTTCACAGCTAGCAACAACAACGGAGAATGATGCTATTATTCGCATTCCTGTAAACCATTTAGAGATGTTGGGGGATTTGTCAGAAGAATTATTGGTGCGTAAGGGAAGTTTAGATATTTATTTAGGCGAATTAAAGCTTTTGTCGGGAGAAGCTTCCAAACACTTGCAACTACTAGAGCCAAACTCAGTTATCCAAAATCAAAATGCGATCGCCAATCTCCAAAATACAATTGAGCAGATGAATAATGTCCTTGAGCGCACTGAGCAGCATACCTATGCGATGAGTCAGGATGTTCGTCATTTAAGAACAAATCTACGTCAAGTCCTTAAACATCCAATCTCTAGTCTAGTGAGAAAGTTTCCTAGAATCTTACGCGATCTGTCGCTAAACTATGGCAAGCAGGTTGAGTTAATTGTGCAAGGGGCTGAAATTGAAGTTGAAAGATTAATCTCTGAAATCATTGCTGAACCGCTTGAGCTATTGCTGCGAAATGCATTTGAATATGGGATTGAAAATCTCGATACGCGCCAACAGCAGGGAAAAGTCTCACAGGGCAAAATTGAGTTTATTGCAACTCAGACCGAAGAAAATATCGTTATTAAGGTAATCGATGACGGGTGCGGCATTGATATTGAGAAGATTCGCAATCAGGTTGAACAATCGGCAGCGATCGCGGGGATGTCGGGTTTTTCAACGATGGATATGAGTGATGAGCAGTTGATTGGCTTAATTTTTGAGCCAAGTTACAGTATGTCAACCTCATTCTCAAAATCCAGCAATAGACTAAGTGATGTCAAAAAGAAGTTACGAGAAATTGGCGGTACAATTTCAGTACAGTCGAAGAGAGGTGAAGGCACTGAATTTACAATGGTTTTGCCGAATATACTCTCCTTGATGCGGGTATTACTAATCGACATTGAGCAGATGTGTTTAGCAATTCCTAGTAAGGTCATTATGGAAGTACTTCCGATAGATTCAAAGAATTTCCATCAAAATCAAGAGACTTTGGTCTGGCGCGATCGCCTAATCCCCATTGTTCGACTTAATTCTTTGCTCAAGCTCAATTGTCGTCATAGTGTCAACCCAGAACCCGCACAGTCTAATCCATCGGTACAGTCCGCTAGTCAGTCAAAGAGCGATAAACCAACTAACACCATTCCCGCATTCTTGGTAATCAGTTATGAGAGTGATCTCTTCGCTTTAGAAACAGATGGTTGTTGGAATGATCAAGAAGCAACATTTCATCAAATCGAAGGAGATATTAGTCTTCCTCAAATTTTTCTTGGTACGGTGATCTTAGGTAGCAATCAGGCAGTTGCGCTGCTCAATCCGATGGAAATAGTTAATCAATGCCTACGCTCGACCGTGAGTAATCCCCTATTATTTACTCAGAATGTTCATACTAGTTTCGATAATCTCAGTAGTTTATCTGACTTTTTTGAGGCAGAAGATATATCACCAGATCTATCGCGCCCTACCTCATTAGTACCACCAACTGAGCGATCACCTGAGTCGAAAAATCTGCAAAATGCTGGACAATTTCCAAGTAATTTGGGTAATAAACAAGCAGGGCGATCGCATCAATCCAGAATTTTAATCGTTGAGTCTTCGGCAAATGTACGGCGCTATCTTGCGATGGCGCTTACAAAATCAGGCTTTTTGACTGAGCAAGTTCAAGATAGTAAAGAGGCGCTCTCTTTTCTTAAAGAATGTTTAGCGATCAACCTCAATGTTGATGTAGTCATCACTGATTTAGAGATGCCTCAAATGGATGGGTTTAAGCTCTTATCAAGTATTCGTGCGGAAGTCGATCTCCAAAATTTACCGATTGTCGTACTTACTGCGAAGAATAATGAAAATGATCAGAAGCTAGCCTTAGAACTCGGTGCAAATGCTTATTTTAGTAAGCCTTATCGAGAACAAGAGCTAGTCAGTAAATTGCACCAAATTATTTCGGGATAGATCACACCAAAACTATAGCTGTAGTCAGTTACGTTAGGACAAAAACAAAACCCAAAAGCGAGGGGCGGCGCTTTGTGCCGCCCCTTGCTTCTTAGGTTGCTAGAGCGTAAAAAATAATTTTGTGTATTTGGTGATTTATGTAGTAACATAGTTATTCGCAACGGGATGTAGCGCAGCTTGGTAGCGCGCCTGCTTTGGGAGCAGGATGCCGTAGGTTCGAATCCTATCATCCCGACTTAAAAAGAAAAAACTGAGAAGCGCTCTAGGGCGCTTTTTTATTTGGCAGCTAACACTTGTAAATCCTGCGATCGCGCAAATTGTTTGCGCCATGCTGTAATGCCACCTGTGAGCGTTACAGTTTGATAGCCGCGATCGCTCAGATACTTATTTGCTTTAATTGAGCGCATTCCCGAAGTACAGTACAAAACAACCGTTGGTTGGCTGTTTTGGATCTTTTGATAGCTCTGTACAATATTTTGCACTTGTACCATTCCGCCCCCAGACTCAATTTGTGGCAGTGGGACAAGCTGGCTATTACCAATATGATCATCTTGATATTCTTCTAGCGATCGCACATCAATTAAAATCGCAGACTTTAACTTACCGTTAGATAACTCGGCAACTGAAATTTGTGGCGTACTCAAACTTTGTAAATAAACGGGTAAACTCATTTGCTGTTGATAGGCAATGACACTCAAAGTCCCAGTACTAGCAACGATTACAGCACCAACCACGACTAAGGGAATTAAATATTTGCGTTTAGATATAAATTCTTTAAATTTATTTCCTGTTGGTGTTTTCTCAGTTAATGGATCCATTAGATACTCTTTTTTTCAGTAGATGATTAAATGGGTAAATTAAATGGCTAAAATAATTAGTCTGAATATTTAAATCCGTTCCATATTGATTTGGCATCTCTTGATTTGGCATATAGAAAGTACCGAATATATAATCAAGAATCGGTAACTGCACTGCTAAATTTTGAGCATATAGTTGAGGATGGCGATCATGATGCCAATGATGAAACTCTGGTGTCGCAATTATCCACTTTAAAATTGGAAACTTAATGCGAATATTGGCATGAATAAAAAAAGCGATCGCGCTAGAGAATATGGCATAAATTGCGAGAGTCTCAGTGGAAAACCCTAGCCAATAAAGAGGAATCATTTGACAAGCCTTTGTCACAATCTGCTCAAAAGGATGTACACGTACCGTTGCTAACCAATCAATATGAGTCGAACTATGGTGAATTGCATGAAACTGCCATAACCAAGGCACAGTATGGAATAAACGATGTAAAATATAAAAACTAAGGTCGCCAATCAATATTGCTGTAGGGACTTGGAATATAAGTGGTTGTTGACCTACAAAGCTAGATAATATCGGCATTGATCCTTGACTAAGCAAGGCAAAAACAACTAGTAGTTTTGTAGTGCCATGACCAATGAAGTAACCTGAAAAGTAATAAATAATATCTGTCAACCAACCGTCACGAAATATTTTTTGTTGATGAACTGCTAATAATTTTTCAAACGGTAAAAATATAAAGATTAAGATCAATATTCCTTTAAGTACATCAGGCATTTCTAGCATTAGTCACATCACTAAATTTGTTGGCAGCTAATTGTTGACAGTTAACTTGGCGATCGATTGGGCAATTTCAGGGATTCGAGCGATCGCTCTTTGCTGATCTCTAGAAAAATCTTTAGGAAACTTGCAATTTTCAAAAGTTGCTCCATTCCAGTCAATCCCCTTTAGATTGGCATTCCTAAAATCACAATTCTCCAAAACTGCATTTACAAACCGAGCATTCTCTAAATCTGCTCCGTAAAAAGAAGTCATCGCTGACATTTTGACCTTTGCAAAATGGAGATTAAATGCCTTTGTTGCCAAAATAGCAGGAACAATCGTTAATATTGCAAACAAAATTGCATAGTAATGCTCATGCAGCTTAATCCAACTATAGCCAGCCGAGACTGCTGAAGATACTGCAACCGCCATCCAGACCATACCTACGGCGATCGAGCCTTTTCTATAACCGAGGTACATTCCAAAGATAGATGTCGCAAATGCCATCACCATTAAGCCGACGGAGACAACAATCACAGCAGGATGACCAATCAAAGGTGTCAAAAGCAATAGGCTAATGAGTCCTATGTACACATAAAACAACCGCCTCTTAGACATGGTTGCCGCCGTTGCAAAGGCAAACATCCAAACAAAAGGATTTGTCAACCATCCATAGGGATTTGACACTTCACCACCACAGCCTATAAACACTAATCGACCTGAGAACCAAGCAGCTAGTCCTAGAGGAACTCCCAAGATAATATGCAGAACCATTTGTCTAATCTGCGCTTGAAATGCTTCCGCATCTCTCCCAATCGACGTTTCTGAGAAATCAGCGCCCGTCAGATTTGTACCTCGAAAATCACAACTCCTTAATCTTGAACCTGTAAAGTCAGTATTATTGGCATTACCTGATCGAAATTCATTTTGAAATGATTGGTTTTTAAAATCGTGATAGCGATAACTTATATGATCATTCATTGCCTAACCTCCAATTAATTTCACACTAATTAATTTCGCATTAATCTCGCAAGAGAGTTCCTTCAGCACAAGTTGGCTTACCATTTTGGAGAAAAGGTTTAGGCAATCTTGTTGTTACTCCCATATCAGGTGACTCACAGAGAATTGTAAAAGTTGCCAGTTGTTGTTTGACCGCTTGGGTTTTAGCTTTATCTGCTGTTTGCAAATCTTGAGAGGATTCAGGCAAAACAAATACTGCACCAACAAAACCTTTTGCCTTGTCATTCTTGGGAATAGCGTATTGATAAGAGACAAAATTAAAACTTTGCAACTCATACTTATAGTTATTGGTCTCTTCACTTATGCCCAGACCTAAAACAGGAATTGATTTGCCAAACGCTCCATTTTCTAACCAAAAGGCTTGTTGACCTCGATTCATAGTCCCAACATAGGTTTTGCCCTCAGAACTCCTCACTTTATTGCCGCAACTATTTGTCTGATTGAGAAAATTAGGTAAAACTAGACCCATTACACCCAAACCTAAAAGACTGTAGACAACCCAACGCCAAAGAGAGCGCCTAGATTTTTGTGGTTGATCCGATCTTACTGACTCTTGCGGCTCCTGATGTAAATCAGCGATCGCCTCTTGTTCAGTTTCTAAGACTAGTAAATCACTGCTTAGTTTATCTATTTGCAGAGCTTCTCCTTGAGAATTATCGTCATTTTGCAGCAATAAATCAGATGCTTTGGGTGGGGCTTGCCGAGTCATTTGGATTACCTCTTGAATAAATTACAGATAATTTCATTGTTTTTTAGGTTGCCTAGCCTTCTACAATCTGCAATCTCTGTTATAGGCTTTGATTAATATTGCCCTTAATCCAGAGGATAAGAAGCGATCGCGATCGCTTCTTATCCTCTAGAGTCTTCTATCTTGCGTGCTAAACAAATAAGTACAAATACTTAGGAAACAAAAATCAGATTGGAAACCATCCTTGCCTCTTAGGTCATTTTAAAAACGACTTGATCTAGTACTGCTATATTGTTAACTAATGTATTAAATTATTGCTATTTACTCCTTTAGGAGTAGCTCAACATATCCTTAACACTTTTTTAAGATTTCTCGTCGAATGCATATAATTTATAAATATAGTTAGACTCCTTATTCTGAGAGGGTTTGAGTATTATAAATATTTTGTCAGAAGGCAAACGTAAAGATGTGTTAAGCTAATTTGAAATCCATATAAATACTCTTAGTTAAAGCAGGATTTAAGAATATGACCATTGCAATGGGCAGGTCGCAAGAAGTCGAAAGAGGATGGTTTGACATCATCGACGACTGGCTAAAGCGCGACAGATTTGTATTTATTGGTTGGAGTGGTTTATTACTATTCCCCACCGCATTTTTATCTATTGGTGGTTGGTTTACAGGGATCACCTTCGTATCTTCTTGGTACACTCATGGTCTAGCTTCTAGCTTCCTTGAAGGATGCAATATCTTGACCGTAGCTGTATCTTCTCCCGCATTGAGCGTTGGTCACTCACTGCTTTTGCTATGGGGACCTGAAGCACAGGGCGACTTTACTCGCTGGTGTCAAATTGGTGGTTTGTGGACATTTCTTGCACTACATGGCTCTTTTGCATTGATTGGCTTTATGCTGCGTCAATTTGAAATTGCTCGTCTAGTCGGTATCCGTCCTTATAATGCGATCGCCTTCTCTGGTCCTATCGCTGTATTTGTATCCGTATTCTTGATGTACCCCTTGGGTCAATCTGGTTGGTTCTTTGGACCTACCTTCGGTGTAGCTGGTATTTTCCGTTTCATCTTGTTCTTACAAGGTTTCCACAACTGGACTCTGAACCCATTCCACATGATGGGCGTAGCAGGCATCCTCGGTGGCGCATTGCTCTGTGCAATTCACGGTGCAACTGTTGAAAACACCTTGTTTGAAGATGGCGATGGTTCTAGCGCTAACACCTTTAAAGCTTTTAACCCTACCCAATCTGAAGAAACCTACTCCATGGTTACAGCTAACCGCTTCTGGAGCCAAATCTTCGGTATTGCTTTCTCCAACAAGCGTTGGTTACACTTCTTCATGCTATTCGTACCTGTAACTGGACTATGGTTCAGCAGCGTCGGTATCGTCGGTCTAGCATTAAACTTGCGTGCCTATGACTTCGTTTCTCAAGAAGTCCGCGCCGCAGAAGATCCTGAATTTGAAACCTTCTACACCAAGAACTTGCTCTTGAATGAAGGTATTCGTGCTTGGATGGCTCCTCAAGACCAACCTGCCGAAAAATTCATTTTCCCTGAAGAAGTATTGCCTCGCGGTAACGCACTATAAAATCCTCAAATATTTTGGACGACGCGAAGCGTCGTCCAAAATGTCTTATTAATTTAGCTATCAGAGATCAGCGCAGTTCGACTAGTTTTTAGATTATGATGAATCTCATCAAACCTCTAGACGTTAGCAGCTACTAAAGCTGATTTCTGATAGCTAAAAAATTATTTGCAATTTAAACCTATAAAAAGTTTTCTGGAGATAACCTCTCGTGACGACGACCATTAACTTAAACTCGCTAGGAGTGGGCGGGCGTACACAGGATTCATCGGGCTTTGCTTGGTGGTCTGGCAACGCACGACTCATTAACCTTTCTGGCAAACTGCTGGGCGCTCACGTTGCTCACGCTGGATTGATCGTATTCTGGGCTGGTGCAATGACTTTGTTTGAAGTTGCACACTTTGTTCCTGAAAAGCCTCTCTATGAGCAAGGTTTTATCTTGCTACCTCACCTTGCTACTCAAGGTTGGGGTGTGGGTGCTGGTGGCGAAATTGTTGATATATTTCCCTACTTTGTAGTTGGTGTTTTACACCTGATTTCCTCCGCAGTACTTGGCTTTGGTGGTATCTACCATGCTTTGCGCGGACCTGAAGTACTTGAGAACTATTCTTCTTTCTTTGGCTACGACTGGAAAGATAAGAACCAAATGACCAATATCATTGGGTATCACCTAATTGTTTTGGGATTTGGGGCGCTTCTGCTTGTATTTAAAGCGATGTTCTTTGGTGGACTCTACGACACTTGGGCTCCTGGTGGTGGTGACGTACGGGTAATTACCAACCCAACCATTAACCCTGTAATCATCTTCGGTTATCTCCTTAACTCACCCTTTGGTGGCGAAGGCAACATTGTTGGTGTTGATAACCTTGAAGATGTTGTTGGTGGTCATATCTGGATTGGCTTGATCTGCATCACTGGTGGTATTTGGCATATTGTCACTAAGCCTTTCGGTTGGGCGCGTCGTGCCTTGGTTTGGTCTGGTGAAGCATATCTTTCCTACAGCCTTGGCGCATTGAGCTTGATGGCATTTATCGCTACTTGCTTTGTATGGTTTAACAACACTGTTTATCCTAGTGAGTTCTTTGGTCCTACTGGTGCTGAAGCTTCTCAGTCTCAAGCATTTACTTACCTTGTACGTGACCAAAAGTTAGGTGCAAACATCGCAACTTCTCAAGGTCCTACTGGTCTTGGTAAATACCTGATGCGTTCTCCTTCGGGCGAAATCATCTTCGGTGGTGAAACCATGCGTTTCTGGGACTTCCGTGGTCCTTGGTTAGAGCCTCTGCGTGGTCCTAGCGGTTTGGATATTGACAAACTCAAGAATGATGTTCAGCCTTGGCAAGTACGTCGTGCTGCTGAGTACATGACCCATGCTCCTTTGGGTTCCTTGAACTCAGTTGGTGGTGTTATCACTGAAATTAACGCAGTTAACTTCGTATCTCCTCGTTCTTGGTTGTCTACTTCTCACTTCGTATTGTCCTTCATGTTCCTAGTTGGTCACCTATGGCACGCTGGTCGCGCTCGCGCGGCTGTTGCTGGCTTTGAAAAAGGTATTGACCGTAAGACTGAAGCTGTACTGTCTATGCCTGAGCTTGATAAATAGTCTCAAGTAAAGTTTCAATAAAAAAGGGGTGTCAGACACCCCTTTTTTATTGCTAAAAACAAAAATACAGCCTATTAAGGCTTTAAGATAAACTTTTGAAAGCGCCGCTTTGCGGCGCTTTCAAAAGTTTATCTGTTTTTTAGCGCAAAGCGCTGTAACTAGTTACTACCCGTAAATATGACATCAGGGAATTTGCCTTGGGCTTCTGTCATCGGACGATTTTTGCCCTCTTGCTGCCAGTAATTAATTACTTCGGTTGCCTTATTTAAAATTTCAATCCGATCTTGATCGGCAATCCAAGGCTTGCTTTCCATTTCTGATTTAAGTTGATCCCAAGCATCATCACGGGGCCAAAAGAAATACTTGGTGAGAGGGCTGAAACCTTTGCCAACGACTTGATCGACGGCAAGAGCTACGTTATTCTCTAACCATAAGATTTTTAGAATAAACTGGGACAATGCTACCTACCTCCAAGAAAAGTTAAATTACATATTAAAGTAGCGATCTTCCAATATAACATGATTGAAACCTCTAAAGTTGGCTCCAAATTACTAAGCACAAGTATTTTTGTATTTGATATCGATGGTGTAATTCGCGATGTGTCGGGTTCGTATCGTCGTGCGCTCGCAGATACGGTCGAGTATTTTACTAATTCCGCATATCGCCCCACCTCAGAAGAGATTGATGAGTTGAAGTCTGAGGGGATTTGGAATAATGACTGGGAAGCCTCGCAGGAGTTAATTAAGAGGCATTTTGATAGTTTAGGCAAGACAACCAAGGTATCCTACGAAGAAATTGTGGCTTTTTTTCAGAGCCGCTATCGAGGTGTTGAGCCTGACTGGTCAGATGGCTATATTGCGACGGAGCCTTTGATTGCGACAACTACATATTTTCAAGACTTAACAGCATCGGGAATTGGTTGGGGCTTTTTTAGTGGGGCGACACGAGCTTCTGCTAGCTATGTATTGAGTCGTTTAGCGATCGCTGATCCTATATTAATCGCCATGGAGGATGCCGCAGGTAAGCCTGATCCTACAGGGCTTTTGCTAGCCGTCAAGCAAATTGAGACGCAACAAAATCAGTCGGCGAATTTGGTTGTATATGTGGGTGATACGGTGGCGGATATGCTGACTGTAGTAAAAGCGAGAACCTATGACACTAATTACAAATATTTGGCAGTTGGTGTGATCCCTCCCCATGTATCGGAGGATTTGCGCGATCACTATGCAGCTTTGCTGAAGGACAATGGCGCAGATATTGTTTTAAATAGCGTATTAGAGTTAACGCCCCAGCTTAATCTATTGCAAGATTTGGTAAGTTAAATAAGCGTTAACATAGATCTGGCTTTACAAGCCACTATCTTGTTAAGTTAAAAAAATCTATGTCAGATTCCCAACAGTATTATTTTGTCGCGGCTAGCCGTAAATATTTGTGTGAAGACGAAGGGAAACCTTTGGGTGAAACTTTATCCGAGCGTCGTCGTAATTTCGAGGCGCGTAATTTAGAAGTTAACTTTTGGTTGATTGAAAATCCTGCTTTTTTGGAAGCCCCTGAATTAGCAAATATTAAAAAGCAAATTCCTCAACCTGCGGCAGCGATTGTCACAACCGATCCGAATACTATGCGTTGGTTGAAGCTAAGACTGGAGTTTGTCGCGACGGGTGAGTTTACTGCGCCAAGTGCCTCAATTCCTGATCCTTTGGCATCATTGGCGATCGCCTAATTGATACAGCGCTTTGTGCTAAATGAAAAACCAAAGAAATTTTTGAAAGCGCTACGAAGTGGCGCTTTCAAAAATTTCTTTGTAGATAACTGCAATTTGCCGATCGCTAAACATCACAAAAACTGTGTCTAGTTATTTTCGCAATCTTCCTTCAACTGGTTTGCATACTCAATATGGGTATGCAAATTTTGGCTTTAAGGCGATATCAAGTGCTAGTCGTAAATATAGCGATCGCAATTTATATAATTTGACGAATGTAGTTGAGTCAAAAACTTTAAAGCAAGAGCAACCTGATTGTCGGTTTCACCTGATCCAAAAATTTTCAGTGCAGAAGGCAGGCAATGAGATCGCGGAATGTGAAGATATTTGGGAGCAATCAGAGCAAGATCTGCGGATCTTGATTGCTTTGTCTGATGGGGCAACCGAATCTTCATTTTCGCGGGAATGGGCTAAGGAGCTAGTGACAGGCTTTGTCTATGGCAATTCAAATCAATCTTCAGATTATGCAAATCACCATTGGCTGTTACCACTGCAAGCAAATTGGAAGCAATGGCTAGCAAATCAAAACTTATCTTGGTTTGCAAAACGTAAGGCAGGGGAAGGGGCTTTTGCCACTTTTTTAAGTCTAGAAGTTTTGCCTGATCTAAGTTGGAAATCGCTGGCAGTCGGTGACTCATGTTTATTCGTCGTGCGCGATCGCTGCTTACAAACTAGTTTTCCTTTACAAAATAGTGATCAATTTAATCATCGTCCGAGACTGATTGGCACTAATGTACAGGCGCAAAATATTCATATTTCCCGAATGTATGGAGAGGCAAAACTCGGCGATCGCTTTTACCTGACTACGGATGCGATCGCCTGTTGGGTGTTTCAGCAACTAGAAGCAAATCAAGAGCCTTGGCTAAAATTAGAGCAGCTTAGTTCACAGGATTTGTTTGTAAAATGGGTGAGCGAATTACGCGATCGGCGTGAGATTGCTAATGACGATACAACCTTGCTATGTCTAGAAATTCGCTGTGAATCATGACCATTCAGACTTGGCCTTTAAATATTGATTTCACGATCGCGGTGCAAAATCCCCAGCTTTGCTTTGCTGATCCTGATCTCAAACAAGCGAACGCTTCTAAAAATTCACGGGGCAGAGTTTTATTATGGTCGGGCAATTTTGCCACTGTTTATAAGCTCACTAAGGGCGATCGCTCTTGGGCAGTGCGTTGCTTTACACGCACACCGCAATCAGATGTACAGCAACGCTATCGATTAATCAGTGAATATCTGAGTCAGTATCCAATTGCTTATTTAGTGGATTTTGAATTTCTGACCCAAGGAATTTTAGTGAAAGGTGACTGGTATCCAGTTCTAAAGATGGATTGGATCGAAGGAGTTGAGCTAGATCGTTATATTGGTGAATATATTGATGACTCTCAAGTATTGTTGCGCCTAGAGCGACAATTGAAACAACTTCAGAAAGACTTGCAACAGATTGGTATTGCTCATGGGGATTTGCAGCATGGAAATATCATGGTGGACGATCAGGGCGAATTGAAGCTCGTTGACTACGATGGTATGTATGTTCCTGCTTTGCGGGGAACGCCACCACTTGAGGTGGGGCATCCTAACTACCAACCACCAAAGCGATCGCCTAATGATTTTAGCGATCGCCTTGATGAATTCTCTTTTGAAGTAATTTCCCTATCACTACGGGCTTTGGCAACGGAGCCGAATCTCTGGGCAACCTTTCACGAAGACAACAAAAACTTAATTTTCCGTCAAAATGATTTTCAAGAGCCTGAGCGATCTCCTGTATTTCAGGCGATCGCCAATATTCCTGACGATGAAACCCGTGAGTTATGCGATCGCTTAGTACGTCGATGTCAGGGTAAAGATGCTCAGCAACTGGAGTCAAAATCCCCGAAACTAGAATTTTCAATTAAACCATATCTGCCATTTTTAACGATCGCTATATTTGCATTAGTTATTGTTGGTGTTTGGGGATTTTTAAAACAAAATCAATCACCATCAATTAGCCAATCTCCTCAAGCATTACCAACAGATAGCCCTCCCTCTCCTCTACCAATTAATACCAATAATCCCACTGTTTCCCTAACTCCAAAATTAACGCCGATTACAGGATCTAGCTTAATTACTAAGTATGCCGATGGACAACGAGACTTTAGTAACGTAAAGCTTATAGGCTCTCAAGGTGAACAATTGCAGGGAAAAGACTTTAGCAATATTAATCTCAGTGGTTCAAGTTTAGAGCGTGTAGATTTACGTCAAGTCATCTTTAAAAATGCTAACTTGAATGGCATTAAAATTACTAAAGTAGATCTCAGGGGTGCAGATTTAAGTAATGCTAGTTTAATTGACGCAAACTTAGCCTTTTCTAATCTTACCGAAGCAAATTTATCGCAAGCAAATTTATTGCGAGCTAATTTATCGCAGTCAAAATTAGGCTCAGCAATTTTGCAAAGAACAGAGCTAATGCGTGTCAATCTCAGTGAAGCAGATCTCAGTTCGGCAAATCTCAATGGTGCTAATTTAGTACTAGCCAATCTTCGCAAAACTAATCTTGCTCAAGCTAATCTGCGTGAAAGTAACTTAGCCGCCGCTAACCTCAGTGACGCGATCTTAGATGGAGCTGATTTATCTGTATCTGACTTGCGATCGGCTGAGTTACATTTGACTAATCTCTCCAATGCCAACCTGAGCTATGCCAATTTAACATCGGCAAAATTAGTTTTGATTGAGTTTGCCAGCACAAATCTAAGCGGTGCTAATTTTCGTAATGCGATCGTCGAAAACATTGGTAGCATCGAATCTGCCAACTTTACAAACAGCTTAAATCTTGCCCCTAATACCCGCAAATATTTCTGTTCTCTAGCCTCTGGTAACGTTGCAGAAACTGGTAATTCCACAAGATCAACCCTTAATTGTTCTCCATAAAAAAGATTGCATAGCAATCTTTTTATTTGTTTTTTTACTCACATTCTTGGAACTCTAATCGATATTTTACAGTTCCGCTACAACCAGCCAATGTATTATTTTCTAGCTCTAAAACCATAAACACATCATCTGGTACAAGGTACTCACACTTTAAGCCATACTCTTTTGCTGTCACAAATCCAAAACGTGAATAGTAAGCGGGATAGCCCAACACAACCACAGCTTGACAACCTAACTGCCGACATTGCTCTAAACCATATTTGATCAGTAGTGAGCCAATACCCTGACGTTGGTACTGAGGTAATACCGCTAATGGCGCTAATCCCAGCATGACTAATCCTTCAGGACATTTTCCATCGATCGCTACAGGACTAAAGAAAATATGCCCCACAATTTGGTCAGAGGCTTGGTCAGAGGCGATCGCCACAAAGGTCAGCGTATTAGCCACGCCTCGCAACCGATCAACTAAGTCAGCCTCATTTTCGCGCCCAAAGGCTGCCACATTGACGGCATGAATTGCACTTACATCTTCAGGTTGCTCGGCTCGAATTTGCATAGACTTAGACTATTCACAGAACCATGCGTTAGATAATAGGCTACAGCGATCGCCAAATAAAACCAAAACTAAAAATGGCTACGCCATTTTTAGTTTTGAAAACCCTTACTGGATTTGGGTTTTAATTCACAAAAGTGTTGTCACACTTTCGTGAATTGGTATAAAACCCCAAAGTATAGTTGCGGAGCAGAGAGTCGCAACTATACTTTAAATAGTAGAATTATTCTGATTGGCAAAAATCGTCAAAACGAACCTTAAAACGTTAACTCTTACCAATTAACTGCTAGTCTAAAAAGCGCGAAAAGAGTATTACTGCAATGATTGAAGAAGAAAATACACTAAGTTCTGACGACCTCATCGATGAAGATGATGATGTACTAGAGTCAAGACTGCAACAACTTGCAGCCGAAGAACTACATCAAACCGCCCAACCAGAAGAAGTAAAAGATGGTACTCAGCCATCAGCAACTACAGCTAGCGAACCTACAACTGAAGTTAGCAAAGCAAGTGCTGCTGCTGCCGCCACCCTTGAAAAAATTAATGCTTTAATCGCGGAGTCCACCTCTCTAAGAGAGCAGTTAGACGATCGCAAGCAACAATACTTACGCCTATATGCCGATTTCGAGAATTTTCGCAAACGCACAGAGCGTGATAAAGAGGAGCAAGAAGGCACAATTACATCCAAGATTCTCAAAAAAATCTTGCCAGTAGTCGATGACTTTGAGCGGGCGCAATTACAAATTTCACCGAAAACAGATGGTGAAGCTCTAATTCATAAAAGTTATCAGTCGGTGTATAAGCAATTGCTGAAATGCCTCAAAGAGACTGGGGTAGCAAGGATGGAATGTGTCGGACAAGAATTTGATCCGAATTTCCATGAAGCAATTATGCAAGAACCTTCTACAGAATATGACGAAGGCATAATTACTGAAGAGTTACGCCCAGGCTATCTAGTTAGCGACGATCGCGTATTACGTCATTCACTAGTCAAAGTATCTTCAGGTAAAATTGATGGTGATAATAGTGGCTCTTCTGATGTTGCATCAGAAGATTCGACTGACAATAGCTCCAATGAATCCTAAGCGTAATTATTGCTAAATGTTTCAAGATGCGATCAAGATTGCATCTTGAAATGCAATCTTAGGGTACATTATTCAGAAATTCACCAAGCTAAACTTTTAAAAAGCTTTTAACGGAACTGGCGATTATGTCGAAAGTAATTGGGATCGACCTTGGTACGACAAACAGTTGTGTTTCGGTATTAGAGGGTGGCAAACCTGTTGTCATTTCTAGTGCAGAAGGAGGGCGAACCACTCCAAGTATTGTCGCGTTTGTCAAAGACAGCAACGAGCGAATTGTTGGGCAGGTTGCCAAGCGTCAATCCGTCACCAATTCAGTTAATACGATTTATAGTATTAAGCGTTTTATTGGACGTAGTTGGAGTGAAACTGAGTCGGAGCGTAGTCGCGTTCCTTACACTGCGGTCAAAGGCAAAGATGAAACCGTCGATGTACAGATTGCTGATAAAACCTACACGCCCCAAGAAATTTCGGCGATGATCTTGCAAAAGCTGAGACAAGATGCCGAAAACTATCTGGGCGAAGAAGTCACTCAAGCTGTCATCACCGTACCCGCCTATTTCACCGATACTCAGCGCCAAGCGACAAAGGATGCAGGCGCGATTTCGGGCATGGAAGTGCTGCGAATAGTTAACGAGCCAACGGCGGCGGCACTAGCTTATGGACTAGATAAACAGGATCAAGATCAGATCGTTTTAGTATTTGACCTCGGCGGCGGTACTTTTGATGTGTCAGTACTGCAACTAGGCGATGGCATTTTTGAGGTTAAGGCGACTTCGGGTAATAATCACCTCGGTGGTGATGACTTTGATGCCGCGATCGTTGATTGGCTGCTTGCTGACTTTAAGCAAAAAGAAAATATCGACCTAACTACCGATAAAACGGCAATCCAACGTCTCAAAGAAGCGGCGGAAAAAGCAAAAATAGAGCTTTCTAGCGCTCCTTCGACCTTAATTAGCTTGCCATTTATTGCCTCGAATGAAACAGGTCCAAAAACTATTGAGCTAGACTTCACTCGTTCCAAGTTTGATGAGATTACGGCGCACTTGGTGAAGGCAACTCTTGAACCTACGGCTCAAGCCTTAAAAGACGCAGGATTATTACCAAAAGAAATTAATCGGATTATTTTGGTGGGTGGTTCGACTCGGATTCCTTCAGTTCAAGATGCGATCTCTAAATTTTTTGATGGTAAAAAGCCAGATCAATCAGTTAATCCCGATGAAGCTGTAGCGATCGGTGCTGCCGTCCAAGCAGGGATTTTAGGGGGAGAAGTTAAGGATTTATTGCTGTTAGACGTAATTCCTCTGTCGATTGGGCTAGAAACCCAAGGCGGCGTATTTACCAAAAACTTAGAACGCAATACCACCATCCCTACTAGCAAATCGCAAATTTTCTCCACTGCCGTTGATAATCAATCCGCCGTAGAAATCCATGTCCTACAGGGCGAACGGGCAATGGCAAAGGATAACAAAAGCCTTGGTAAGTTTGAGCTAGAGGGCATCCGTCCCGCACCCAGAGGCATTCCTCAAATCGAAGTTTCCTTTGACATTGATGCTAACGGTATTCTGAAGGTTTCAGCGCGAGATATTGATACTGGAGTCGAGCAGAGCATTAGTATTACCAATACAGGCGGCTTGAGTCCTAGTGAAATTGAGAGAATGCGGATGGAGGCTGAAGTATATTCCGAGGAAGATACTGCCCGTCGTGAATTGGCAAATATGCGTAACCAAGCATCTAACCTAATTCGTACTGTCGAAGAAATTCTCCGAGACAATGGACCGACGGTAATTAGTCAGAGTATGCGCGAAGAGCCTCTCAAAAATATGGAAGCTCTTAAAAATTTATACGAATCAGAGGAGGCAACCTACGAAGATCTACAAATTGCGATCAAGCCCCTCCAACAGTCATTGTTTGAATTGACTCAAGCGGTGGAGAAATACTCTCAAGTTGAGCGTGTTAAACAAAAGCCTAGTGATACTTTGGGATAGTGAAAAGGAGCAAATCGCTCCTTTTTGCATCTGGGTTTAAACGCGATACCTTTATCTGAAGTGCAAAGCGCTGTATGATTACAGAGTCATACTTGTATTTTTAGCTACAGTTGTTGTCTGTCAACATTGACAACTGAAAGCTTATTCTGTAAACCGTGAGCCGCTATGTCACTGTTTGATTGGTTTGCCGAAAATCGCTCACGCGCTAGTGAAGCATATCGCCGCAAAACCCCTAATCTAAATCAAGAATCTCAAGAAAGGGAAATTCCTGATGGTCTATGGCACAAATGTTCTAGTTGTGGTGCTTTGACTTATGTCAAGGACTTAAAGACTAATTTGATGGTTTGCCCTGAATGCGGACATCATAATCAAGTAAATGCCTACGAGCGGATTGCTCAACTGATTGATGCAGGGACATGGCAAGAAATGGATGCAGATTTGACATCCTGCGATCCCTTGGGTTTTAAAGATCGTAAGCCCTACATCGATCGCATCAAGGAATATAAACAAAAAACTGGCTTAAGTGATGGGGTGATCACTGGAACTGGCAAAATCGATGGTAGTGATGCTGCTCTGGCGGTGATGGATTTTCGGTTTATGGGTGGCAGTATGGGATCAGTAGTGGGTGAAAAAATTACCCGTATGCTGGAAACTGCTACTGCGAAACGTATTCCTGCATTAATCTTCTGTGCATCAGGTGGAGCGCGGATGCAGGAAGGGATTTTGAGCTTAATGCAGATGGCAAAAACTTCCGCAGCTTTGGAGCGCCATCGTCAGGCTAATTTACTCTATATTCCAGTTTTGACTAATCCCACAACGGGCGGTGTAACTGCTAGTTTTGCGATGCTTGGTGATCTGATTTTGGCTGAGCCTAAAGCTTTGATCGGTTTTACAGGTCGGCGCGTAATTGAGCAAACTCTCAAGCAAAAAATTCCTGAAGGTTTTCAGTCATCAGAATATTTGCTCGATCATGGTTTTGTGGATGCGGTTGTGCCACGTACCAAGCTGAAGCAAAATTTGTCGATGATCTTGAAAATGCATCAACCTGCGATCGCTGCTAATGCTCACCTGAATGGTGCTGCCAAATCAGTTGCCCCGATTTTGTCTGATACCACGCTAGCCTCTGAGGTGTAGCATCATCTAAGTTAATTGCTTGGCGAGGAGCGGCGATCGCTAAGTTAATCGCTTGTTCTGGCTCGCAAACTTGCCATTTAACTAGGTTATTCACCGTATTGAGTAATGGAACTGTTGTACCTGAAAGCGTACCATCGGGTAGTCTAGCTGTGCCATCGGTGACCGTAATCGGGCGATCGTCCCAAGGATAAATGCCATCGGGTAAACCTAGTGGTGCAAGAGCATCACTAACGAGAAATATTTTGTTGGTCATCCGATAGAGCAGTTTCACCATTTGCGGCGAAACATGGACTCCATCAGCTATTAATCCACACCAGACGCGATCGCTTAATATTGCTTCGCCTAACAAACCCACATCGCGATGATGCAAACTCGGCATGGCATTAAAGGCATGAGTGACCATCGTTGCCCCTTGTGAGATCGCCATTCTCGTTTGTTCAGCATTAGCCGTGGAGTGACCAAGACTGACGATAATCTGGCGATCGCATAGATATTTAATAGTTACACCTGATGGATCGAGTTCAGGGGCAAGGGTGATCACTTTAATGATTTCGGTGTAGTCGCCTAATAATTGTTGAAGTGTATCGAGATTAAGCGGTAATAAATGTTGCTGAGGATGTGCGCCCCGCTTATCGGGATGTAAGCAAGAACCTTCGAGATGGACACCTAAAATTTTGGCTGTGAGAGGATCAGGATTTTGCTTTTGATAGGCGATCGCTTCGGCTAGAAAAAATAGCGATCGATGGAATTGTTCGATAGAAGTAGTGACAAGGGTAGGCAGAAATCCATCAATACCCTGTTGATATAAAAAACGACAAATTTCTGGTAACTTGCTGGCGCGATCGCTGGTTAAATCATTAAAAGGAACTCCCAAAGCTCCATTAATCTGTAGGTCAATTGCCCCTTGGGTAAAGCAGATAAATTTGTGTGCGCCTGTCATGATTTCTAGCGATCGCTAATTATTTTGATCGAATCTAGAGAGAGTAAGCCTCTTCGGGGCTTACTCTCTAGGATTGCTATAGATTGAGCTATTATGATTGGTAACATCACCCCAATTAATCTAATTCTAATCTTATGACAGTTCAATTGCTTACGCAAAACCAGAATAAGTTGGCGAATAAGTTCCTATTAACGACCCAGCAATATCATCTCATGCATGAAGCTGGTGTTTTCCAAGAGGGCGATCGCTACGAATTAATTAACGGAGAAATTACAAAAATGTCCCCAATTGGTAGAAAACACGCAGTCTGTGTGACTCGTTTACAAGAACTATTTATTAGTCGTTTATTAGGCAAAGTGCAGGTTTGGTCACAAAATCCGATTCTTCTGGATAATGGCTCAGAGCCACAGCCCGATCTCGCCATTCTCAAACGTCGTGAAGACTTCTATGCTGATAGATTGCCAACACCTGATGATATTTTGTTGATTATTGAGGTTGCTGATAGTTCCATTGATTACGATCGCGATATCAAAGCGCCTCTATATGCGGCGGCAGGGATTCCTGAAATGTGGTTGTTTGATGTGAATAAAAAAGCGATCGAGGGATATTCGCAACCATCGGCAAATGGATATAAATTAATCAGACGTTACGATGAGAATGATACTTTATCAATGCTTGCTTTTCCTGATGTGACCTTCAATTGGAATGAACTTTTTTAAATAGTAGTTTTTTCGGTGTAGATGTTGATGCCAACGCGATCAATATGCTCCTTGAGCTTGGGTTCAGCGATCGCCTCATAATGCACGACATCAAAAAAGTAGGGTAATGGTTTTTCTTCATTAAGACAATCGGCAAATCGGGCTGTAATTTCGTAGGTAATGCGATCACCTTTTATCGCCAAATCCACATCAGAGCCTATTTTGTAATTCCCCTTTGCCCGCGAGCCAAACAAGATTACTTCGGCAATCTCAGGAAATTCTCGAATCGCTTCGTTGATATAAACAAAATCTCGCTCAATTAATCCGTACTTCATAGAGTTGCTATTTTGTTCTGGAAATAGGCATACACTTCCGCCAGAAGTTGAAAATATTTATCTCTAATTTTGGCTTCGACTGCGATCGCGGTTTCTTCATTGTAAGTATGTGCAGTCAAGTTACGATCTTGAAAGGCATCGATCCAGTCATGTCCATTACTGATTAACCCTGACTGAAAAGCCTGTTTAATCGCTTCTCTAGGAGTTTTGACAATGAATCCTTCTGTTTCTTCATAGTCCTTGAGCAGTTTCCAAGCAAGTTCAAAGGTCATCTCAAAAAATTGAATCAATCCTGCTCTTTCTAAAATGGAAAGTGGTTCTGTTTTGAGGGAGTCTTGCAATAAAAGGAATGCTCTCTCAAAGTTAGAAAATCTCTGTATCCATCGAATATCTTCTTCTAGCATAATTAACTTTGCTGTAGCTTAATCAGGGCTTGAGTTTTGGCAAGGCACACTAGATGTTCGATAAATTCATAATGCTGCCATAGATAGTTGATTGACAATGAGTACGGTAATTAATAATCTGTTTTTTGAAATTTTCTTAACTCTTCTTGAGTACTTAAAGCAATTTGCAAAGCTTTATCAGATAAGCAACAGCAACACTATAACCTTTTCAAGACTTTACCTGATTTATCAATTAATAATTCTTCTTGCCCTAAACGTATACCTAAAAGATATCGATTATTTTTTACTTTGGCTTTACCATTCGCGAACTTTCCTGCAATATCAAATTGAGGTGTAATAGCTTCCTGTCCATTTTTATTAACATATCCCCACTTGTCATTAATTCTCACAGCAACCATATCATCACTAAATTCAGCAGTATGGGTAACCTGATAAGTATCAACCTCAGAATATCTTGGCTTAATCATCCATTTCCCACTCTTGTCAATGGTTCCCCACAATCCTTTGCTTTTTGCAAAATAGAATTTTCTATTATCCATAGAATCTGAATCACCTCCCTCAATCACATCAAACAGAAAGTTTCCATTATTGTCAATAAATGCTAGCCAAGAACAACTTAGCGATTTATATTTCTCACTCTCAAGGCAGTATTCAATCTGGGCTATTCTACTATTAAATTTACCAGCTTTGTGAACCCTGAGAATTTTTTCTTGCTGCCAATCAAATAACCCACTTACTTGGCGATCTCGAAAATCTATAACAGTTTTTCCAGTTTTATCTATATAAATCCAACTATCCTTAGGAGCGACAGATGCTAATCCCTCAGAGAATGGAGATGCCCGTAAGAATTGTGGTCGAATTACTATATTTCCTGTTTTGTCAATATATCCATAAGTGTGGACAGGAATTTCCTTATACTCATCATAAGTGCTATAAGATATGATTGCTAAACCTTCATTGAAGTTTGTTAAAGTCCAATCCTTTCTCTCAAACTGAGTATTCAAAACTATTTGGTATGACTGATTAACATAGCAATATTTTTCGTCAACAATTGCTAGTGACAATCCTTCAGAAGACTCTTTACTTAAAAAACTACCTTTGGGAATTTGAGCGACGATTCCATAGTTCTCATTGAGGATCACTAAATTTCCTTTAATTGTTGTGCGTAAAAGTCCATCACGAAATTTTTCTGGTTCACCGATAAACTGTGGGGTAATAACAATATTACCATTCTTATCAATACATCCCCATTGCTCTTTCCCCCATTGTTGTTGAGACAGCTCTGCTAAAAGTTTTACTAGCGCAATTCCTTTTTTAAAGTCACGGGATTCATAGATCTCAAAATTAGTCCTAATGGCTATATTACCTAATGCATCAATATAGACCCATTTATTATTCAGTTTAGCTGCTGCCAGTCCCTCTGAGAATCTACGAACTTCATCAAACAATGGCTGAATAACAAGCCGACCATTCTGATCTTCATAGCCCCACTTACTACCAAGTTTTGTAGGCTTTAAATTAGGTTGGTTAGACATTGGAAGACCTAACATTTGTGACCTCGATAGTTTACCTAAATCTAATATGGTTGAGTTTGCGCTTGAGTAATTGCTTCTAGTTTAGCTTGTTTACACATTAACCAAACTCCTTTGTTCTTCAGAATATTCAGGGTGATCGCCTAAATTACCCTGACCCTCAGCAAAACTATGCAGCAACTTTGAGAACATTTGTAGATGATTTGACAAGGATTAAATCTTTAAGATCGACCTTACGACTAGCATTATCAATATCAAATCCCACCAAATTTCCACTAGAATCATAATCTGCAACTACACCTTCAGAAATTTCAGAACTTTCTGCGCTAGGTTTATCTGATAAATGTATATACAAGGAATCAGTTTCAGGGTAGTAGCTTATCTTCATGGTTTAAATCCTCGATCTGGGAAAGCATTATGGATTGTTACTTTATCTTCTAGCGTAATTACACGCAAAATCCGATTGTTTATCTCCTCAATAGCTCCAAAAAATCGAAATCTATTGTTTTCTTGTTCTTCAACCCGTATCGGATTCTCAATTACACGAATACACCACTCCTTTTGTAAGTACGGTCGTTTTTTAAAAACCTCGTTCTAAAAATAATCAGTAAATTTATATTCACCCATTGTTACATTCGCGTTGGAGTTAGAGTATTCATAAGCAAATATGAAAAAGATACTCATCATATTTTAGCCGCAAGATTAGGCGATCGCGCTTTTGGTTAGCTGATTTTATGGGAAAGGCGATTCATGACTTTTGACGATGCCTTATACTGAATAAATCAACTTGCACTTAGTCCATTACTTTTATGCCTGAAGTTGTAGAAATCCCCATCGAACTAACCAAATTTCAGCTTCCAGAAGCGGTTCATGCAAGGCTTCAGTTTTTACTCGATTGCCAAGATTCAGGACATACGCTATCACAGAACGAAACACAAGAAGCTCAAGGACTCATCGATTTAGCAGAATTTCTGTCCTTGCTTTTTTTGCGATCGCAACGAGTGCAAAAGTTTAGTTAAATGTCATCAATTCCCGCGTCCCTCCGCAGATTAGTCATCCAGAGATCTAGCGATCGCTGTGAATATTGCTGCATCTCACAAATAGGTCAAGTAGCCACCTTTTATATTGACCATGTTATCCCCGTCGTTGCTGGCGGTGAAACAACTCCTGACAATTTAGCCCTTGCCTGCGTATCCTGTTCACTCAGAAAAGGCGCACGTCAAGAAATTGAAGACGTAGAAACAGGTGCAACTGTGAATATTTTCAATCCCCGCCAACAGTCATGGAACAAGCATTTCCATTGGGAAGGTGTAAAAGTTGTTGGATTAACACCTACAGGAAGGGCAACTATCAAAGCCTTAGACTTAAATAGAGCAACAATGTTAGCAATTCGCACTGAAGAAGAGTTATTAGGTCGCCATCCTCCGAGCTAAAAGTTATATTTTTAGCTCGGAGGATGGCGATCGCGCTTTTGGTTAGCTGATTTTATGGGAAAGGCGATCGTAAAAGTTAAGTGGGCTAATATTAAAGTGTATGTACAGAGTTTAGATCCTTTAACAAAGATGAAAACCTATAGCTTTGACAAAATCCTTGAATCCGTTGAAGAAATGTCTGATGAGGAACAACTTACCTTAGTTGAACTGATCGCCCATCGCATCAGCGAAAGACGGAGAGATGCAATTGCTCTTAATATCATGCGTGCAAACGAAGACTACTCTCAGGGGAAAGTGTTTCGAGGCTCCGTAGCTGATATTATGGCGGAACTAGAGAGATGAGATCTCTTGTATCAACTTCTTCATTCAAGCGAGCCTTTAAAGCCTTAATTCGCCGCAATCCCGAAATGAAAAGCCAAATAGCTCAACGATTAGAAATGTTAGCAGTTGACCCATTTCAGCCTGCTCTGAAAACCCACAAATTGAAAGGTAAGCTATCTGGCGCGTGGGCTTGCACTGTAGAATATGACTGTCGAATAGTCTTCAATTTTAAGAAAAATCCAGATTCAGACTTAGAAGAAATTCTTCTTATTGATATTGGTAGTCACGATGAAGTTTATTGATTCTAAAAGTTCAATGCGATCGCCTTGAACTTTTAGAAAATTCAAAGCGATCGCCTGTTTAGAAATTTAGGTAGTCAGAATTGAACGTTAATTACACAACTACTTGGTTAGCAACAGTGCTATCGATCGCTTCTCTAAGAGAACGAACAGTTGCAATCATCGAAACCACGTCATTCAATTGGTTAACAGCCGAACCAACACCAACACCTGATGCTCCCGCAGCGATCGCCATTGGAGCGGTGATATTGCTCAAGCCAGATGCACACATTACAGGGATGGAAACTGCGCGGCTGATGGCGTGGGCAGCGGCGAGGGTAGGTGATGCCTTTTCGATCGCACCGAGGACACCTGCATGGGTTGGAGCCGAGCTTGTACCACCTTCGGTTTGAATGATGTCAGCACTGATCGCTTCGAGTTTCTCGGCGAGGGTGACTTGCTCATCGAGAGGCAAGGTGTGGGGAACAGTTACCGAGATGGCGGTATGGGGCAGTAAGGCTCTGGTTTCAGCAGTGAGGGCAATGATTTCATCGGCGGTAAATATACGACCTTGAGCGTAGAAGCTGTCGTAGTTACCGATTTCGACGAGATCTGCACCATTGGCAACGGCTTCTGCTAATTTGTGAGCCTCGACTGCGGACACACAAATGGGCAAGGAACAGTTAGCCTTAGCGATCGCAATTAACTCAGCATCAGCAGCGATGTCAACAAAAGTCGCACCACCACGCTCGGCGGCTTGCACGACCATTTTCACGGAATTGCGATCAAAGTTGTGAAGACCACTAATAATCTTGAGAGCGCTGCGACGGCTAAATGCGGTTGCTAAGGTAAGAGGTAAACGAGACATAAGCTTTGTCATCCTAATAGACTGAATATTTAGATGTAGGACTACTTTAACGTGATTTTGCGTAAAACCCAAAGAGTGTGAGACGGCACGAAGCATCATCTCGCACTCTTTGGATTTTATATTTCAATACCAAAGAAATATTTCTGAATTACCATACCTAATGTGGCATCTCCTAGAGGCAATTGACCGTTAAGCACATACTGATGATTCTGCCAAAGGGTTTGCAATTCCTGCTCTTTTAATTCCATTTCCGCAGCAGGAAGCAATTGTAAGTCCTGATCGTAGCGAATCATTTCTCTAGTACGTTCCAAATTAGACGATGAGAAGACCACTGTTTTCTCCCAATCTTCTATCTCACCTTCTACGCACATCCAAGTTGATTGGCAACCATCAGAAAGCCAAGCTAATTTCCGCAAAATCACGCCATCTTGGGAATGTTCATAATCTAATTGATCATTGCTAGTATCGATCGCAATAAAAATCACTTCACCAAATTCTTCTGAAAGCTCTTGGGTCAAGTATCCCTCGCCCTCGAATACACCATCCATATAGCGATCGCCAAAATCGCAAACAATCCATTCCGTCTTCGGAATCCGTTCTAATTGTGAAAATCTCTCTTGTAATTGGGCGATCGGTTGCTGAGTTCTCACAAAGTAGGCATTATAAAATACGCTCATAGTTTATATATCCCAATCCTGACGTATTAAGCAATAATTCGGACATTAAAGGGTGGTGCTTTGCACCACCCTTTAATAATATCTAGCTTGCTAAATCAAGTTCTCTTTCGGGAGCAGATTGGAGTTTTTTCAAGCGTTCTTCTTCTGCCCGATAGACAGTTAGCTGACCTTCAATCTCTCTTCGCACGATATCGCGGTATTCCAAGAAATGTTCATTGTGAGCGCAGACAGTCAGATAATGATCCCATACCGCAGGATTGCGCTTAATCATGCTAAATAGATGATGCCAGAATTTCCAACGGGTGTTACGCTTAAAGCCTTGTCGCCATACCACGATCGCTAATGCTCTCAGATCAACTAAACTTGGTATTTTCGCAGGAGCCTCTACCCTTGGCTTACCGAGTTTGAGGAAGTAGCTGTAAATGCGATCGAGATAAGCATTGGGTTCATACAAAGCACAGAAGGCTTCGACATACTCATTCGCAATTTCTTCCACAGGTCTGGTCGGAATGAAATTCATCAGCGTTGTCTGATTGAGATTCCCATCTGGAGTTCGCAACCGTCCTTCTTTTTCCAGACGATGCCAAAGAGCCGTATGGGGTAAGGCTTGGAGCATCGCAAAGGTAGTAGTGGGAATGCCCGTAAGTTCGGCAAAACGCACAATGCGATCGCCTGCTCCCGACTTCTCTCCATCAAAACCAATAATGAATCCTGCCATGACTCGCAAACCAGTTCTGGTAATTGTCTCCACAGAATCTAAGAGAGAAGATCGAGTGTTCTGGAACTTCTTAGTTAGTTGCAAGCTATCTTCATCGGGTGTTTCAATACCAAGGAATACGGCTTTAAAGTTGCATTCCATCATCATATCCATCAGTTCTTGATCACCTGCCAGATCAATTGAGGCTTCAGTATCAAAAGCAAAAGGATAGTTATGTTCTTGTTGCCAAATCTTCAACTCTTGAAGCAGCAATCTCACATTGCGCTTATTGCCAATGAAGTTGTCGTCCACCATGAAGACACCACGCCGCCAGCCCAGATTGTAGAGATATTCGAGTTCGGCTATTAGCTGAGCAGGGGTTTTCGTACGTGGTTTCCGTCCATACAATACGATAATGTCGCAGAATTCGCATTGGAAGGGACAGCCGCGTGAGAATTGCACCGACATCGAGTCGTAGGCTTCAAGCTCTAACAAGTCGTAGCGAGGCACTGGTGTACTGGTGACATCAGGTTTTTCACTAGTGCGGAAAATACCACTGGGTTCACCCTTAGCGATCGCCTCGACAAACATCGGCAAGGTAATTTCGCCCTCATCCAAAATCAGATAGTCTACACCTGCGGCAAGAGGCTCATCAGGTGTCGAAGTGGGATAGGGACCGCCACAGGCAACTTTTTTACCCCGCCTTTTAGATTCCTTAATCAAGTCTAAAAGATCATTCTTCTGAACGATCATTGCCGAGATAATGACCATATCAGCCCATTGCCATTCTGCCTCGGTGATATCGCGCACATTGCGATCGACCAATTTAAAGTTCCATTCTTGGGGCAGAATTGCCGCAACCGTAATCAAACCTAGAGGCGGTAGTAACACTTTTCGGTTTACTAGCTCTAGGATTTTTTCGTAAGACCAAAATGTTTTTGGAAAAAGTGGGTAAACCAGTAGAACGTTCATGCCTGTTTTGGGGTTAAGTGGGCGGATATTCTACCCTCATCCCCCAATCCCTTTTCCCATAATAGGAGAAGGGGAGAAAGAAAATTTTCTTTCTCCCTCTCCTGCGGGAGAGGGCTGGGGTGAGGGCATTTAGACAGCAGGAAAACCTGTACGGATGTCTTCGATGATGCCGTCACGAAGGACGATTTCTACACGCATTTGGGCGATTAAGTTATCACCTTTAGCAGCAGGAAAATAGCTATCAAGTTGACCTTGCGAAACTTCTTGCTCTAGTTCTAGGTTCTGCACTTGGGTCAATTGAGTTAGCAATTGATTCTTTTGTTCTAGTAATTCGGCTTTCACCCGATTCATCTCTGCACGAATGCCTTCGATCGCATTGGCAACTTCCGCAGAAAATGGTTTGATGCTTTGGCGTTCGATCTCATTGATTTGGCGAGAGCCTTGAGCATCGACTTGTTGTACTTGGGCATCAATTTGAGCAATTTGTTGTTGCAGTTGTTGCTGCATTTCCTCTTTCCAGCGTTGCGTCACAATCACTTGAATATTGGCAGTGCGACGTAATAAAAGCTGATTAGAAAAATCGAAACTCACAATTATCTCCAGATTAGTAAGGTTGTTTTAATGCGATGCATTATGAAGTAAACATTTTGACAATAATATCTTGATAACGCTCAAATACGATGTTACGTCTGATCTTGAATGTTTGCGTGAGAAACCCATTGTCGATGGTAAAGGGTTCGGGCAAGAACTCAAAAACGCCAATGCGATCGTTGATGCTATAGCCTGGGCGGTTTTGAACTTCACGGTTAAGTTCTTCCCGATAAAGATTGCGAATCTTGGGCTGATTTAACTCTGGCAAAATACTCGCTAAGTCAGACTCGGCAGGAATCAAACCTGCGGCTTCGAGAGCAGAGAGATTGGGAACAATCAAAACACCTAGTTGTTTTTGATCTTGCCCCACTAGCACCACCTGATCAATGTAGGGGCTACGAATACAAGCATCTTCGATGGGTTGTGGCTCAATATTTTCGCCATTTGTTAAAACGATCGTATCTTTAGCGCGACCTGTAATGATTAAGTCATCCCATTTACTGACATAACCTAAATCTCCTGTGTCAAACCAGCCCTGCGGATCGATCGCTTTGGCAGTGGCTTCAGAATTTTTGTAATAGCCCTGCATCACTTGTGGACCGCGAATCAGGACTAGACCATGCTGACCGATTGGCACATCCTTGCGCGTGGATAGATCCACAATGCGAGTTTCAGTTTTGATCAAGGGTTGTCCATCACCACCGCGAATATTGCGAGCGGGGCGGCGGACATGGGTAATTGGCGAAGTTTCGGTTAAGCCATAGCCACCCAAAATCTCGATACCAACAATTTCATAAAAGTCTTCCAGATGTTCGGCGATCGAGCCGCCACCACTAACGATGTATTTAAAGTTGCCTCCCGTTGCTTCGCGGACTTTTTGGTAAACCAATTTATCTCCCAGCTTGTGAAACGCCCATAGCCCGATCACTAGAGGTAAGGCAAGCAATTTCTCGCCTAAGGAAGGATACAGATTTTCCACATTTAATCCTTGAAAAACTCGCTTAGCGACAATATATTTCTGACTAGCATTAAAGAAAAATTTAACTAGCCCTTGTTTATTTGCAGGTTGTTCACGGAAGTTTTTCTGGACACCTTCATAGATTGATTCCCATAGGCGCGGTACTGCCACCATGTAATGCGGTTTATGCTCTTTTAAATCCTTTTTGATGGTGCGAAGATTGGTGTAAATCTGGGTGCATCCCTGAGAAAAAATAAAATATTCAAAGGTGCGCTCGTAAGAATGCCATGTCGGTAAGATACTTAATACTTTTTCGTTCACATTTAGTTGTAAAACCTGTTGCGCTGCTTCCACTTCATAGAGGAAATTGCCGTGAGTGAGCATGACCCCCTTCGGTCTTGCGGTTGTGCCTGAGGTATAGATCAAAGTCGCAAGGGTATCGCGTTGAATTTGCGGATTGCCCAAGTCTTTGCCACTACCCAATGCTAATAATTGCTGGAAGTTATAGGCTCCTTCGGGGGCGGGTTCATCAGAAAGCAAAATAATTTGCTTGACTGGTAATGTATGTAGTTCAGGTTCGAGCTTTTGGAGAGTGGCGAGATTTTCAACAACGATCGCCACGCTATCACTATGCTCGATGATATAGAGCAGTTCGCTACGTTCGGCTTGGGAACTGCGCGTTGCATTCGCCGCCCCGATCGCTAAAATCCCTTGATCAGCAATTAACCAACGTGGTGAGTTATCGGCAATTAACGCCACTTTGTCGCCAAACTGGACACCTAGCGATCTCAGCCCTGCCCCGAAAGCATTTATTTGCTCAAAGGTATCTTTATAGGAAATGCGGACAGGCGGCTTAGCATGAGGATCATGGAGGGCGATCGCATCAGGATGTGCTTTTGCACCCTGTTCCCATACTTGCCAGAGGCTAGTTGCGGAGGAGATAGCAAAATTATTTTCAGTAGGCATATTTTTTTAAATTTAAACAATAAATGATTTTTATAATGTTATGGGTGGCTCAAAGAGTCGCCCATAACCTCTTTTATTCACAATTCATCGGGATTAATTCCCTGCGATCGCAAATAGTTAGCTAATTTTTCAGCACGCTCATTGGCTTGTTCGGCACGTAAACGCTCCTGTTCAGCAATTTGATGCTCCTGTTCAGCACGTAAACGCTCTTGCTCGGCACGTAAGCGCTCTTGCTCGGCACGTAAGCGCTCTTGTCCAGCAATTTGACGCTCTTGCTCAACTAGCTCCACCGCCCAAGGCAAAATCCTGCCTAGCTCATCCCACCAACGTAGCCAGTAACCATTGCGTTGTTCTTTTTCACCTTGCCATATTCCTAAGTAAAGCTTCATCGACTCAATCCAGAAATGCCCTTCAGGATTGGGCTGAGCAAGTTCATAGCGATCTGCTTGCAGATTATGGACTTCTAAGTTCCCTGTCACTGGCTCAAAAATAACGTAAACAGGTACACGTAAAATTTGCTCGTAAAAGAACCATTTACCTAAAGGGAAAGTTCGTTTCATGGAATATTCGCCTCCATCAGTATGAGACAAAAATTCCATGACTACGCTCGGTGTCGCCCCCTCAAGGATTGGTGTATAGCTACGGCGATCGCGAATAGTTTCGAGTTTCTGTACTGATGGCACATATAACCAATCGGGAGCTTTGATGGCTAGCTGTTCGTTAACGGTGGCACATAGTCCGAAGTTAGAGCCAATCAACATTTCTGGCTGAATAAAGCCCACCAATTCCAAACTTTCGCGTAAAGCTCCTGCTAAAAGTGGTTGACCTTCATTTTCCACAGGTTCCTCCTCTAGCACTACATCATCTGGTAATTTTTCCCACTTAATTATGAGGGGAGATTTCAAAATAGAAGGGGGTGTTGCAACCATATATCCTCCAAAAACCTAGCCAAAAACCTAGTGAGCTAAAGCAGAATTTTGGGTAGCGCGGCTTTGCTGTGCTACCCAAAAAATCAACTTTTAACAAAGGCGATCGCGTGTTGCCAAATCACAATCTTGTGACCAGAGACATCAATCCCTATGCACTGATCATCAATCCACAGAATTTTGCCGCGCAGTTGGTCGCCTGTCATTAATTTTACTTCGATTTCACTTTTATCGCGAATCAGACCATGAATGCGGCGAATACTTGGCAGAGAGGTATTGAGTCCGATTTTGGTAGGTGTTGGGGCGCTCATCTTCTTAACCTATGGCAGTTTTACGAATATTATCATTTTTAAGGAAAGTAATAAGTAGCTCAGCATAGTTAAAAAACAAAACCAGAGCTTGTGCCGCCCGCTACGCGGGCGGCACAAGCTTCTAGGTTTTAAGTTTACTTATGCCTAGCTACTTAGTCTATTAAAATCTCCAAAAGATAAAGGCAGGGCAAAGCCCTGCCTTTATCTTTTGGATGGTTAAGTCTGAAAAAGATTGTTAAAATTAAGCGATCTTTGTCGCTCTGATAAAAAACGTTGGGTTTCGTCATCTATCTGTAGCGCAATTTCTGCGTCACTCTTAACAGGGGGCGGTGACGACTGCATTGCATTGAGTTTGAAGGTTACTTGCTGCACCATCAGTTGCCGAGCATTAAGGTCAACATTAACTTCTAGAGCTTGACTACCAAGAATTTCTGCGAGTTTTTTATTGACGAAGGATTCGGTTATGTTTTCGAGGGGCTGATTGAGTAACTGTCGATCGCCCAAAATGCTCTTTGTCAATAACTCTTCGATATTCCCAAATTGCAATAATTGTGACAACTTCTGTGCGATCGCTACGGACTCAGCGCCGATTACTTGCTCTAGGGCAGTTGATACATCAAATTTTGAAGTTACTTTTTGAATTAGCGATTCGACTTCGGCTTTGCGGAGTTGGGTATTTTCAATTAGAGGAATAATCGATAAAACTGTCTTTGGTACATCTAATTCCTGATCTGGTTGAAAATTTTGGATGTAGGCGGTGAGGGTATTGAGTACCTGATTTTCTAGTGTTTGCCGCCATTGAGCGACATCTTGAATCAAGGTTGCGGTAGTTGAGTCCACAATGGAATTAACAGTATCTTTGGCGTTAAATTGTTGGACTGCCTGTTGAACCAAATGTTCATACTGTTCAGGAGCGATCGCGATATTTCCTTGTTTTTGTTGAAACCTTAAAATCGAACTGGAGATGGCAGCGAGTTCTTCGGGGGTATTAGCTGTCTCAAAACGGCTCACATAGGCTTGGAGATTATTTGTCAGATTTTTGAATAGAGATTGGGCAGCACTATCAATCATGGAACCCTCTTTACATTAAATATAAAACTCTAAAACCTGTGGCGATCGCCACAGGTTTTAGAACTAGAAACTACCTCGCATGACTTGATTGAGCATAGCCTCAACCTGCGTGCCAAGTTGCGTATTACTCATACCCAGTTGATCTAAAACACTCAGTGATAATTCTAGCGATCGCAAAGATTTACCTTGATATTGGTATTGAAAATGTGAATTACTACATAACTGATAGAGACAAGCCAAGTCGTATAGAGCTTTGGCATAGTCAAACATCATTCCCAACTGTTCAAAAATAAATGAAGCATCGAGTAATGAGTCTTGTGCGGTTTCGATCGCCTCTTCATTGAGGACATCTAGTCCTTCGAGCAAACGGTAAGTATAGATCCGACCTCGAATATGTTTGGCGATCGCCATGCCCCTTTGATATTCAAAGTTACGGAAACGAGCCAAAGCATTAGTTTTAATGCAGATTAGACTTTCTTCAATTTGGAGATCGCCTAGTAATGCTTCAGCCAAATCACAATATAAGTAACCTAGTTCAATCGAATCAACAGGTTCTTTGAGTAAGACGATCGCATCTTTAAGTAAGGCGATCGCGGTTTGCCATTGACTCTCAGTGATGGCGACTTTTGCTAATCCTTTGAGAGCTTGGAGTCGCAAAAAGTTATCGGACGTAGTTAAAGAAATGTCGAGTGTATTTTGAAAAAGACTTGTCGCTTGATTAATATCCCCCGAAGCTAAATATACTTGCCCCAGATAAGCATAGCTTTTACCTATAGCTGAATCATTGGCGGTGGAGTCAAGTCGGATTGACAAAGCTCGTTCAAAACTCATTAAGGCAGATTGCAGATCATTGATGCGTAGATAATATTGACCGATCGCATCATCAGTGAGGGCTTTTCCTTCAAACTGATTACCATACGCAGTATAGGCAGCTTGCAGAAGCGTGACAACGTCACTCAATTTCCCTAGTTCGAGTGCCAAAATTGCCTTTACATAAAACAGATAAGCTTGCTGCTCATCATTTTCTGAGCCTTGATTGAAGGTATTATCTGCACGTTGAACAAGATCTGCTGCCCTTTGTAATGATTCAGGTTGTTTAGTGGCAATTAACTCCACTGCTAAGTCAAGTAAAATTCTTACCTTCGTACTGGAATCAGATTCTGAACTTTTGCTAGTTGTGTTTTGTAGACATTGTTCAAAATAGGCGATCGCTAAAGTCCGATCTTGTTGCCGCAACTGCTGTCCTTGGATCAGAAATTCAGCTAACTTCATGGGAATCTCCAAAATTATGTATGCAAATCACCTATGCTGTAGGCTTTACAAGGCATATTTACTATCGTACCCAAAATCTTCTATGGAATTGTCAACTAATACCAAAACACAAAATGGCTACGCCATTTCCACTGAAAGAATAGGTGTTGTAAAGTGAATAATTAGTGGTGCGCGGCTCCGCCGCGCACCACTAATTATTCACTGGGAAGGGATTAGCACATTTTCGTGAATTGGTATTATCTATTCTGGACTTTATGCTTGATAGAAGTAGCATGATTTGTAAGTTCTAAAGAATTCCAAAAAGAACGTATTTGCTTGCTCAAGGGTTGCCATTGAAAGTAATGAAAAAAGTGCTTGCCCTGCTCACTTAACCAAAGGCGATCGCTTTCCTTAAGATGTGATTTCCATTTGTGATAAGCATTTTCGCCGCCACCAATTACATAATCATCCGATGCGCCACAGACTAGCATTGGCACTGAGATCGTTGTGGGGGCGATATAGGTGGGCGCATAGAGAGAATGGGGAATCAAAGAATTGTCAAGATCTTGCTGGAGTAAGTTAGCTAGCCAATGCAGCATTTCTTTGTCACGATAGCCGAATAGATAGAAAGCATTTCGCATCAACATCGTTTCGCGACTGCAACTGAGTAACTGACGCTGCTCGTAATAGTGACTATGCCAACTAGTTGCCAAATTTACGCCTACCGACAATAAAGTTAGCGATCGCACCTGTTCAGGATATTGACGTGCGTAAAGCCAACTGACTAAACCAGCAATGCCATGCCCCACTAAATGCACAGCCCCTTGAGTTTGTAAGTATTCATGGAGGGCGGCGATCGCCAAATTCAGATCAATTGGTTCATCGGGGTTTTGGCAATATTCCCATTGAGCGATCGCATATTGACGGGATAGCGATCGCAGCAAGGGCAAATCAAAACGTCGTAAAGATTGACTAGTACAAATTCCGACAACTTGAGGCTGGCTTGACTGTCTAAAGGACATAGATTTATTGATAAATATTATTAATAATTTACTGGCGAAGATCTATAGAGATAAAGGTAATTCGTGAATTTATATCCTGACCGTAGTTGTCTCTAAATGCTCTCGAATAATTGATGATTGCTTTTATAGCCAAGCAAGTTAAGACATAAACCCAAAAGAGAGTTGCGGCGCTTCGCGCCGCAACTCTCTTTTGGGTTTTGGTTTTGTCCTGACATAACCGACTACAGCTATAAAAAAAGAAATGAGTGACAAATACTTATTTAAAAGCTGTTTCAGCAATCTTGGTAAAAAAGGCATCTGGTCACTCATTCCTGTCAACGCATTTGAACTACAAAAAATAATGAGATGGACTTGAGTCAAATATCCATTTCAGAACTTGACTGCTATCTTAACCTTATTGATTATATTTATCAATAGTAATTTAAAAATCAAGTAGAGAGTTGCGGTGCAACTCTCTACTTTGTCCCACATCAGACGACGCTTTGAGCCGTCTTATTTAGCAGTCTGGTGTAAACCCATCATGAAATACATTAAAATGCGCTTTAGGGGTGAAATTTGCAGAATTAGCAACCCAAAACGGCGCAATATCTTCAAAAACCAATTATGGTTAGAAAAAAGACGGTTAGAAATATCAGTGACCCAAATTACGCCCAAATTATCCCATTTACGTTTTGATTGGTAGCGCTTTAAAACGGCGATCGCCCCTAGATCCTCATGATTTTGATGGGCAGCTTTCAACACATTGGCTAAGGCATTAACATCACGGATACCAAGATTCATCCCCTGACCTGCGATCGGATGTGTAGTATGAGCAGCATCACCAATGAGGGCTAAACGGGGCTGAATATAGGTTTGGCTATGCATCCAACGGGGGACATAGTTAGCCCGTTCACGGGAAATTACTTTAATATTACCCAGCCTGTCCATCAGAGGCTTACCAAAGCGTTGTGCTAACTCTTGCAAAAATGTTGGTTCATCAAGGGCTAGCAACTGCGGTGTTTCCTCGGTGGTTGCTGTCCAGACGATACAAGCGCGATCGCTACCTAAGGGCAAAATCGCAAAAGGTCCACTAGCTTGAAAGCGTTCATAGGCAAAATTTTGATGGGGCTGATCGGATTGAATCGTAGTGACAATACAGGTTTGTGGGTAGAGGCGTTGATCAATTTCAATATTTGCTAATTGCCGCACTAGCGATCGCCCACCGTCAGCACCGACTAATAATTTCGTTTCTAGATACTGCTCACCGATTTCAGAGCTTATTTTCACCCGCATGACATCGCGATCGCTTAGATGTTCGATATCTAAGATTTTGGCAGGGCAGATTAATTCAAGGTTGGAGCATTCCCGCGCAAATTCCCATAATGAAGCAAGCGTTACCGCATTTTCGACAATATAGCCTAATGCCTCCTGCCCCATGTCCTCGCGGCGCAATTGGACTTGATAGGGCAGATCTCCCTCAGAAACTTGGATCGTATGCATGGGCGTAACGCCTCGGCGCTGCATTCCACCCCAGACCCCGATATGTTGCCAAATTTGACTAGATCCCAAGGCGATCGCACTAGCACGACCATCAGACGTAAATTCTCCGCGCCAGAAATTACCATTACCTTCAATAATACCGACCTTAAGATCACGGTTTGAAGGGCAATTTTTGTCGCCTAGCGCACAGGCTAAACTTGCGCCCACCATTCCTGCACCGACAATAAGCACATCAAACATTGTTTAAATCACTTTTGAGGTTATTTTTTATGGCTATTGACAGCACCCTGCACCGCCAATATAGCTATAGCCATTTTAGTTAAGACATAAAACCCAAAAGAGAGTTGCGGCGCTCCGCGCCGCAACTCTCTTTTGGGTTTTGGTTTTGTCCTAACATAACTGGCTACCGCTATAAATCTTTGTATTTACTCATTATCGCTATTTTGTAAAGAAATATTGCAGAAACAAAGATATTTTTAACTATGGCGATAGTTAATGGCTCTAGGTCTGTAAAAAACAAATTCCAAATTTAAAGCAGAAATCATGCTCATAACTAGCAAAAACAGCTACAACTAACTAGTAAGTGGACTGGTATGGTATAGAAAACTATAGAGATTTTATGCTTGCCTCCTACTTAAGATTTCTGACTCTGTAACGACATTGCCTCAATACAATACAAATACAACCTTTGTTAACTGATAGTTGGGCAACAGAAGAGGACATCTTAAAAGTGGGAAAATTTTGGACTAGAAAGAAAATTTTGGAGAAAGTTGGATGAGTTCCCCAGCAGCACTGTCAGCGTCATTAGTACAGATAGTCAATATAGAGAGCGATCTGCGTGCCGCTAATTCTCGTTTACGATATCGTCTCAAGCTAGTCGAGGATTTGTGGGAATCAGTCCTATTCAGAGAAAGTGGGCAAGAATTAGTCGATCTATTGCGCCAACTACGCGCCATGTGTTCCCCAGAAGGACAGGCTCCTGAATATCCTGCCCAAGAAGTTTTAAAAGTTGTCGAAAGCCTTGACTTACATCAAGCAACTACCGCCGCCCGCGCCTTTGCTCTGTTTTTTCAATTGATCAACATTGTTGAACAAGACCATGAGCAGGAGCAAACCAGCATTCATCGGATTAGCCCTATTAATAGCGAAGCGGAATATCCCGTTGGCACATTTCGTTGGCTATTTCCTGAACTCAAGAAGCTGAATGTGCCACCACGTCAGATCCAAAAGGTGATCGATAATCTTGATATTCGACTCGTATTTACGGCTCACCCTACGGAAATTGTGCGGCATACTATCCGTGAGAAGCAACGGACGATCGCTAAGATGCTCAAGGAGCTAGATCGGATTATTGGCTTTAAGGGGGATGAACTCGCCACTCAAGCGATCGCCCTGAACTGGGAAGCCGCCTCATTGCAAGAGCAAATTGCTGAGGAAATTCGGCTCTGGTGGCGTACTGACGAGCTAAATCAAATCAAGCCCACAGTTCTAGACGAAGCTGACTATACCCTGCACTATTTTGAGGAAGTCCTATTTGATGCGATTCCTGTGCTTTACGATCGCATCGCTTCTGCAATTTCCGTCACGTTTCCTAAGCTGAAAATGCCGCGCTATGACTTTTGTAAATTTGGCTCATGGGTCGGCAGCGATCGCGATGGCAACCCTTATGTCACGCCCGAAGTCACATGGCAGACTGCCTGCTATCAGCGCAATCTCGTCCTGAATAAATATATTAAGTCCGTTGATCGCCTCAGTCGATTACTATCCCTATCGCAAAGCCTCAGTGATGTTTCTGAAGATCTGCTTAACTCCCTTGGTGACGATCAAATTCATCTACCTGAAGTCTACGAAAAACATTCGATCAAGTTTCGGCAAGAGCCTTATCGTCTGAAGCTAGCCTATGTCAAGGCGCGTCTCGAAAGTACTCGCGATCGCAACCAAAAGTTACGCCATAGTGGTTGGCAAGCCTCCGAAATGGAGCTATCCACTAAGGGACAAGAGCATCAGATCTATACCAATGTTTCGGAATTTCTGGCTGAGCTAAAACTGATCCAAGCAAGTTTAATCGAAACCAAACTCAATCCTAAGCCCCTTGAAAACCTGATCCGTCAAGTTGATGTCTATGGCTTTCATCTAGCCCATCTAGATATTCGGCAGGAAAGTACGCAGCATAGCAATACGATCGCCGAAATTGCAGCATCGCTCCAGCTTTTAGATAAACCTTATGATGACCTCACTGAACCTGAAAAGGTGGTTTGGTTAACTCAGGAGTTAAAAACACGCCGCCCGATGATTCCTGCCAAGCTCCACTTCAGCCCCAAAACCAACGAAATTATCGAAACTTTTCGGATGGTGGCGAATGTGCAGCAAGAATTTTCAGTGGCAATTTGCAATAACTACGTGATCAGCATGAACCGTAGTGTCAGCGATATTCTGGAAGTATTACTACTTGCCAAAGAAGCAGGGCTTTACGATCCTGCAACGGGTAAAGGTACTCTCAGCATTGCGCCTTTATTTGAAACGGTGGAAGATTTGCAGAGCGCCCCACCGATTATGACGGAGTTATTTGAGTTGCCACTTTATCGTGACTATCTCGAAAGCCATGAACATCTGCAAGAGGTGATGCTGGGATATTCTGATAGCAATAAGGATTCGGGCTTTTTAAGCAGCAATTGGGAAATTTATAAAGCTCAGCGTGCCTTGCAAGATGTTTGTCAAAAATATCAAGTCGATCTGCGGATGTTTCATGGACGCGGTGGATCGGTCGGACGCGGTGGTGGTCCTACTTATGAAGCAATCTTGGCACAACCCGGACGGAGCATTGAAGGGCGCATCAAAATTACGGAACAGGGGGAAGTACTTGCTTCTAAGTATTCTTTGCCTGAGATTGCGCTGTACAACCTTGAGACGATTACCACTGCTGTCATCCAAGCAGCGCTATTACCTAGTAGTACCGATACGCTCGACTGTTGGTTAGATACGATGGAAAACATTTCCACGCGATCGCGCCAAGTTTATCGTCAGTTAATTTACGAGCAACCCAATTTGGTGGAATTTTTTCATCAAGTCACGCCGATTGAAGAAATCAGTCAGTTACAAATTAGCTCCCGTCCTGCCCGCCGTGCAGGAAAACGCGATCTAGCAAGCTTAAGGGCAATTCCTTGGGTCTTTAGCTGGACACAGAGCCGATTTTTATTGCCATCTTGGTATGGCATCGGTGCAGCCCTTGAAGAGTTTCTCCAAGAAAATCCTGCTGGTCATTTATCATTGCTGCAATATTTCTACAGCAAGTGGCCATTCTTTAAAACGGTGATCTCGCGGGTAGAGATGACGATCGCTAAGACCGACTTGCAGATCGCGCATCATTATATGCGGGAGTTGACTAAAGAGGGCTATGAAGAAGCTTTTGTGGATATTTTTGCGGAAATTCTGGATGAATATCAACGGACTCGGAGGGTGATTCAATCAATTACAGGTCAAAAACAAGTCCTTGATAGCGATCGTGATTTACAGCGATCAGTACAGCTACGCAATGGGTCGATCGTTCCCCTTGGATTCATTCAAGCCTCGCTGCTGAAGCGGTTACGCCAGCACCGTCCTGATACTGTCGATCTGCGATCGCGCTATTCCAAAAATGAACTCTTGCGCGGTGCATTACTAACGATTAACGGTATTGCCGCAGGGATGAGAAATACGGGCTAGCCCTAGAAAGCACCCTAAAGGTGCTTTCTATTTAGAACGCAAAGCGTTATACATCCATGTTACGATTTTGGACAAACTGAGTGTGTTTATTGAGCGTGTGTGAGGAATATGAGCCCCAATCGTAATTTCCACGATCCCATTCGGGTTGGTGTTATAGGTATCGGTAATATGGGGCAGCATCATGCAAGAGTACTCAGCTTGCTTAAGGATGCAGAATTAGTTGGCGTTTCTGACGTGAACTTAGAGCGTGGACGCGATACGGCTAGTAAACACCGCGTACTTTTTTTTGAGGATTATCACGAGCTTTTACCCCTAGTTGATGCCGTCTGTATCGCTGTTCCCACCCGCTTACATTACGATGTGGGGACGACTTGCCTCAAGGCTGGCGTTAATGTCCTGATTGAAAAGCCGATCGCCGCCACCATCGAAGAAGCCGAATCGCTCGTTAAAACTGCTACCGAACATAATCGCATTCTCCAAGTTGGGCATATTGAACGTTTCAACCCCGCTTTCCAAGAATTAAGCAAAGTTTTAAAGCATGAGACGATTTTGGCGATCGAAGCCGATCGCATGAGTCCTTACTCACAACGGGCTAACGATGTGTCGGTTGTGTTTGATCTCATGATTCACGATATTGATCTAATCCTTGAACTAGTCCCCTCAGCGATCGTGCAAGTTTCAGCTCATGGCAATCGCGTTTCGCCAGAATCTAGCTATCTCGACTATGTGACTGCCACCATTGGCTTTGAAAATGGCGTAATTGCCACGCTGACTGCTAGCAAAGTTACCCATCGTAAAAAACGCAAAATTACTGCTCATTGCAAAAACTCGCTTACAGAGTCAGATTTTCTAAATAACGAAATTTTAATCCATCGTCAAACCACTGCCAATTGGACTACTGATTACGGTCAGGTGCTATATCGTCAAGATGGCTTTATCGAAAAAGTCTATACCAGCAATATTGAGCCGCTTCACGCGGAGCTAGAGCATTTTGTATCCTGTGTGCGCGACAAAGCCCAACCTTCAGTCGGCGGTGACCAAGCCCTAAAAACTTTGCGTCTTGCAAGTCTGATCGAACAAACAGCGATCGATGGTCAAGTCTGGCGCAGTTGCGATTTGCAATTACGTGAAATAGCTACAGCAGGGAGCTACCTTTAATACCTATTTTGGGGTGAACTCGATTGGTAGATTCACTAATCACCCGAATGAGTAGATGAGACGAGAGATCGATGCTCACCAGAGATAACCGTTGTACTTAGTAGATGGTGTAAGGCTATCCCATCATCGAGTTCGTCCCACCATATTCCATAACCATCGGATTCAATACTAAAATTTTGTTGTTGTTCTTCAGCAGCTTGTTTAAGCCATTTCATATTCGTACAGGGAAATATGATAATTCTTCCATCGTTTAGAAAAACTGTAAGTAAGTCGTTGTGAAAGCAGGCATTCACAATTTTCGTGTTAAGAAAATAATTCATCATGAATGTGTGGCGGTTCGCCGTGATCGCTTGAATAAAACTGAAATTTGAAGCCATTAACGATTTTTGATGGCACTGCGATTTATGCCTCAATTAGATTTTATCTTTGCTAATTATACGAATACTTGTAATTATCTCTAAATCTGACGATAATGTGATAGTCCGCAAGTTTTAGCAATATGAACGATCCCTTAGCTGAAAAAATTGGTATTAACGTTCAGGGCGGTACTGTGAATGTGCAGAACCTTAATATTGGGATTGCAGAAAGGTTAGAGAAATCAGGAGATGGCGTCAGAATTTTAGTAGTAGCAGCTAATCCTTTGGGATCGTCGCCTCTGAAGCTAGATCATGAGGTGAAAACCATCCAAGAGGCGTTAAGGCGATCGCGCAAACGTGATAATTTTGTGGTGGAATATCGACTGGCGGCTACTCCTTCAGAATTGCGCCGTGCTTTGTTGGATTTGGAACCGCACGTTTTGCATTTTAGTGGTCATGGTGCGGGAGAGCAGGGTTTACTGTTTGTAAGTGATGAGTCGGCAGGGGCGATCTATCGTTCGGATAGTGGCGAGGTGCGATCGCGTTCCACTAATACTAATGAAATTAAATTTGTTCCCGCACAACCACTGGCGAATTTATTGCAGCTTTGCGATGAACATTTGGAATGTGTGGTTTTGAATGCTTGTTATTCGGATGTGCAGGGCAATGCGATATCTGCAAATATTCCGTTCACGATTGGGGTGCGCGATGTGGTTGAGGATAATGTGGCAATTAAGTTTTCGCAGGGGTTTTATGATGCGATCGGCGTGGGGAAGGGTTATGAAAGTGCTTTTAAATGGGGGAAGGTGGCGATCGAGTTCGATCTGGCAGACGATGAAGCTGCTAAAATTTTAGTTTTAAGGAAAAATGAAAAAACAACAATGACATCTCCGCAATCTCAAGACAATCCGTCTATTAAACAATCTGCCCTAGAAAATGTGACGGCTGGCGGCAATATTAATGTCACTATTCATCAGGCGGTTTCTGCCCAATCTACTAAGCAAAATACAAGTAGCAACATACGACAACAGATGCAACAACGACAGATTGAATCACTCAAAGCTGAAATCGAAGCGATTAGCAACCAGTGGAAATCTGCGCTCAGTGATGAACAGCGTTTACAATTACAAAGACGTATCGACCAAAAATTTAAGCAATTGGGGGAACTAGAAAATGTCTGATCAAAGACGCGAATCCCATGAAATGCTAATCAAAGCGCTGCAAGAAGAAATACAGATAGCTCAGAATCAGTGGAAATCAGAGACGAGTGATGAACAGCGCGAAAAACTTCTACTCAGAATAAAACAAAAACATGACCAGATAAGCGTTTTGAAGGTTAATGGCAATAACAATCAGCAAGAACAGAAAAGTAGTCCTCAAAATCTAGTAGCGCGAAATCCTGCCATTGAAGAAGAAAAACTTGGGTCTGGCAATGTCAAAAAACAACCATTTATCCAAACAACAAATATTAAACGCTCTTTTAACAACTTATTGAAAATTGTATTTCTGACTGTTGTTACGGTTGGTGGTATTACTTATTTCTGGCAAAGTTCAAAATTTAAATCTTCTGAACTACCATATACACCTCCTGTCACTTCTGCTCCAATTCCTAATCCTTCTTCAGTCAGTCAAGTCAGTCCCACTCCAAGCAGTAGTCCCACACTCTCCCCCACTTCTACTCCAATTACCAATCCAAGTCAAGTCAGTCCCACTCCAAGCATTAGCCTCACACCCTCCCCCGTTTCTACTCCAATCCCTAATCTTTCTATAAATTTTGAGAAGAAAGGGCGGGACAAAGCAGCTAAAGGAGATCTGCCTGGGGCGATCACCAATCATACAGAAGCCATTAGACTAAACCCAAACTATGCTGCTGCTTATAACAGTCGTGCATGGGCAAAATACCTACAAGGTGATTTTCAGGAAGGATTAGTTGATGTTGATAAATCTCTTCTACTCGATTCAACAAATGCCAACGCTCAACATACCCGTGGGGCAATACTATTAGAACTTAATCGTTTTCAAGAAGCTATCGAATCTTTTAACTTTGCGATTAATCTTAATGGACAGTCTGCTATAGCATACCTAGATCGTGGTTTAGCTAAAGCTGAATTGGGATACATTCAGGAAGCGATCAGCGACTACGACGAATCTATACGACTTAAACCTGACTATTCGCCTGCTTACAATAATCGCGGATTTGCCAAAGCAATGTTAGGAGACAATCAAGCAGCGATCATAGACTATACCAAAGCCATTGAAATAAATGCGAATTGGAGAACGAATAAGGGAAGATTACCCAATGTCTATTACAATCGTGGAAATGCTAACGCTGCATTAAGAAACCCACTTGGAGCATTAGCAGATTTCAGAGAAGCGTCTCGCCTTTTTCAGCAGCAAGGGAATACTGAATGGTATAACAAATCTCGCGATAGGATTAAAGAACTAGGAGGATGAGGTCTGAGGCGATGGAATATAATGTTAAGTCCCAAGCAATAAGGCAATGGAGGTAAATTATGAGTCCCTTATTAACTAAAGTTTTAGCCGCCGCAACTCAACTCAACCCCCAAGAGCAACTACAACTAGTTTCACATCTGGTAAATATTTGGCAGCAATCACCACACCTCAATGAAATATCTAATCAAATATCTACCGATAAAACCACTAAAAGCCCAACATTAAGCCGCAAACATCTTTTTGGCTGTATGAAAGGCAAAATAAAAATGGCTCCAGATTTCGATGCTCCCCTTGCTGATTTTGCTGAATATATGTGATGAAATTATTACTGGATACTCATATTTTGATTTGGTTGTTAGAGGGCAATCAAAACCTTAGCCCTAGAGTCAGACAGGTAATAGAAGATGAAACCAATGCCCTGTATCTTAGCATAGTAAGCTTATGGGAAATTGCGATCAAGACCAGCCTTAGCAAACTCCAATTAGAAACTCCACTAGAAAAAATTATCTGTGATTTTGTGTTGCCTAGTGGAATCAAGATTTTACCAATTGATATTGCACATTTACTAACACTACAAAACCTACCATTTCACCATCGCGATCCATTTGATCGCCTATTAATTGCTCAAGCAAAATCAGAAACTTTAATCTTAGTTTCTGAAGATCGCGTCTTTCGTCAATATCAGGTAAATGTACTCGGACAGAAGTAAACCTTATATAGCAAAAAAAGTTGTGCTTAGGACACAAAACCCAAGAAGCGAGTTGCGGCGCTCCGCGCCGCAACTCGCTTCTTGGGTTTTAGTTTGTACTAACCAACTCTTGCTTTGCTATATAAGTATGTGGCGGCAAGAGCGTCGAGATCTTGACGACAGCACAGTATGGGTACGCAATATTCGAGAAAATGAGTGGTCAAAAGGTAATGACGAATCTCACAATCATTGATACAGATATCTTGATATAGAAAAATAGATCTAGTAATTAGGTCAATTTGAGCAAGTTGCTTGGATATCCCTCACCCGTTAGCATGATTCTCTAAGGACAGAAACCATTCAAAAAGCCAGAAACCCACTCAGTGAGTGGGTTTCTGGCTTTTTGATCCTTCGGGAACTCTGGGAACAATGCCAATTCTCTCCAGTCAAAAGAGTCATGTTTAGCAGGAAATCAAACAAGCTCATGAAATCTCTTACCAAAATCTCTCTAGGAATCGCGATCGCTACTTCTGTTATTACCTCTTTTAGTGCGATCGCCTCAGCCGAAGAAGTCAAGACCCCTGGAAGCTATATTGGCGCAGGTGCTTCTCTCCAAAGTTTTGCTACAAACCCTTCTAATGTTGGCGCAAACATAGCTGGTCGCTACAAATTTGATGATGCACCTGTTTCGATTAGAAGTTCGGTTCTATTTGGTAATGGTGGTACTTCCGTTGTTCCTACCGTTTCCTATGACTTACCAGTAGGCGATCGCGCCAACGTTTATCTTGGTGCTGGAGCATCAATTAAAGTTGGTGGCGACAATAGCTTGACAGGTAATCAAACCGCTTTCGCTTTACAACCTGGCGCAGAAGTTAGTCTTACCAAGAATGTTCTCCTTTATGGCAACGCGGTAATTCCCTTCAACGGTCAAACTAATGGCTCCGCAGGTACTTCCCTCCAAGCAGGTGTTGGCTTGCAGTTCTAAAAAATAATTCCACAAAGAGCAATGCTCTTTGTGGAATTTAAAAACCTTAATTGGTTTGATTTCCAATTCCCTGAAGTGTTCTTACATTTCAGGGAATTGGCATATTAAGCTTCCCAAAAACTACAGCCTTGGCAAGGTCCATCAGGATTTACGGCACAACGAATTATTTCTGAACAAGCATTATATCGACAACTACTATCCCCAATAATTAAACGCCCATTTACTAAACTTCTTTCCAAATTTTCAGGGGCGATCTGAACATATACTAAAATGCTAAATAAGTTATATTTTCCTCCACGTAACTGATAGCGATGACGGCGCTCTAAAATTGTGTAGGTTTTGCCTTCTACATCAATATAGTTACCAGGTTGAGGCATCCAATCTAGATATATTTTACCCAAAGTGCTTTCAGGATGAAGAGTCCGCACTTCTGTTGGCACTGTCGGTATTTCCATAGAGTTTTGAAAGTTGGGTGGTTTAATTGCAAAAATGTTGTGATCGCCTGATTTTGATGCGTAATAGGTGTATTTCATCATAGACTGATTTTAGCTATCCCACCCGCAACTCTGTATGTACCGTAAACGATTAGTAGCGATCGCCATCTTTATATTGACATTGGTGACATTAATCTTCTTGGCAGAACCAGCTAGAACTAAGGTCATCGCCGATGTCAAGCCGACAGGGACTCAAGTCAACCCAAAAAACACTAAAAAAATCGCCCAAAATCAAAATCTTAATTTCTCAGCAGCAGTAAATCAGGTTGCTCCAGTATTAGGTTGTGAAATCCAGCCCCCAGCCAATCCCCCCGATCCATCATTACCCGCAACACTTACTTCTGTTTCCATCACCTTAGATCGGTTTCGCAAACCCTCAATTTCCTCTACATCTAATATTAATTCTTCTCAAAAAGCGATCGCCTATACCCCTAAAGAAATGATTGCTTTGGCGGCGGCTTCTAACTATGGCGATCGCTATTTCAAGGATTTATTTGGTAAACCAGCTAATAGTCAGCCGATTATCGTCCTCCATGAAACAGTCGGATCGGCAAATGGTGTGATTAACTTTTTTCAAGAGTTCCAAACTGATGAAGATAACCAAGCTAGCTACCATACCTTAATTGCTCTTGATGGAACAATTATCTACTTTGTGCCACCAGATAAACGTGCTTTTGGAGCAGGAAACTCTGTCTTTGTAAGTTCTTTAGGCAAAGAAGCAGTACAGACAAATCCTCGATATTCCAGTTCTGTCAATAATTTTGCCTATCACATTGCCCTCGAAACTCCTGCGGATGGAATACATAATGGCTATACCCATAGCGGATATACAGAAGCCCAATATCAATCCTTAGCATGGTTAGTTGCCAAAACAAATGTACCTCTAGAACGGATTACCACTCATAGATCGGTAGACCTTTCTGGTTCTCGCATTGATCCACGTAGTTTCGATAAAAATCTCTTCCAAAAGCTACTGAGTGAATATCCTCGAACCAATGAAATTATGATTGGTTGTCCATCAACTGTGCCAGATGCCAATGCGCCAACTTCCAAAAAAGTTTTACCAAAGAGTAAGCGATCGCCGTCAAACTAATAACTGATATTTCACCTGTGCCAATCGATAGAGTGGTCGCCACACCAGACGATTAGTCGTCACAACAAGCAACGACATGACAATTGTTGAAGCTAATAGCAGAGAAAAATCACCTACATCCGAAGCTTGGGTAATCGTCGAGCCTAAGCCCGTTGCGGTCAGTACTTTGCCCTGAAATTTAATATATTCTCCCGCGATACTAGCATTCCACGCACCACCAACGGCGGTAATAATACCTGTAACTAGATAAGGAAAAATCCCTGGTAAAATCAAAGTTCGCCAACGTTCAAGAGATGAGAGTTTATAGACTCTAGCAGCTTCAAAAAGCTCTGAGGGGATGGCTTGCGCTCCTGCAATTACATTAAAAAGGATATACCACATACTCCCTAGAGTCATCAGAATTACTGCGCCAATGTCTAATCCTCCTCCCACATTTGCTAAGCCTAATAAGAGAATTGGGAATAAAGCTGTAGCAGGAACAGAAGCCGCAATCTGCACAATGGGTTGGAGAAACTGGGCTAACTTCGGACTACGCCCAATTGTGACACCAATTGGAACAGTGATTAACAACGACAAGATCAGAACTACTAAAACCCGAATCGAAGTAAATAATGCTCCTTTAGCGACCTGTTGCCAAGAACTCAAGGGCATTTTACTCAGCAGCAAAACTGCTTCTAAAGTTCCACCTATAACAATAAAACCAACAAAACCAATCAGTATCCAGTTCAACCAATTTAGCCATTTAGATGCTTGATAGGGATGGAGATCAGAACTTTGATGTTTAGTACTAAAGCCGCGATTGAATGTTTCCGATATGGGCGTAAATAAGCGATCGCCGATAATTCGCATTGTGGGCGATCGCCTTAAAAAGTCGAGAACTCGCGATTCAGGGACTTGAGTTGCTTCGACAGTCTCATGTTTAAACTTTTCTGCCCAAGCGATCATCGGTCGCCAAATAAAATAATCAATGATCGTAATGATGCCAATTAAAACAATAATCCCCCAGAGAATCGCTACATTATCACCTTTGTCTGCTGCCGCCTTCAGAAATGATCCCAATCCTGGTAGCGTAAAGTTACGATTGGAAAGTGTAAAAGATTCCGTTTGCATGAGAAAGAACCATCCTCCTGCGACGGACATTACACTATTCCAGACTAGTCCTACCACACCCGAAGGTAATTCTAAAGTCCAAAAGCGTTGCCATGCACTAAGTCGATAAACTTGGCTAGCTTCGATCAGTTCATTAGGAATACTACTTAGAGATTGATAGAAACTAAAAGTCATATTCCAAGTCATACCCGTAAAAATCAGCAAGATCGAAGCAAGTTCGATTCCTAACCTTTGTCCAGGGAATACACCGACTAAGGCAAGCACCACCGCAGGTAAAAACGACAGTACAGGAATAGATTGGAGAATATCTAGTAAGGGAATTAGCACTTTCGACCATGTTTGAGAACGATAGGCAACATAGGCATAGGAGAGACTAAATAGTAAGGATAATCCGTATGCAGCAAGCATTCTCACCAAAGTTTGCAATGCATAAGCAGGTAAGAAACTGAGTGATAGATTAATTACATATTCGCTGTCATAAGTACCTGTAAATTTACTAGCCGTCTGCACAATGATGAAAATCAAAGAGATAATTGCTAAGGGTAGTAAAACATCGCCAATGCTCCAGCGCGTGCGAAATTCTGACTTGGGATCGATAGTGGGTTGATACATAAGCAATCTAGACTAAAAAATAAGTTAAGTGACTTACTTATAGATATAGGAATGACAACGCAATGCGTTGTCATTCCTATATCTATAGGTTTTATTCGGACTCTTCAGTTTCAGGATTACTTTCTTCAATAAAGATCTCTCCTGAAGGCTCGTCATAGCTAAATAATTCAGCATAGCGTCCCCAATCCATCGCCGTCCTGAGTTGACGCTGAGCTTCTTTGCTGGTGAAATAGTTCTCTAAAATATCAAGAACTAGTTCTTCCGAAATGCGATGATTACGCTTAGCTTGCAAAAGCTGACAAATCTGTTGGACTAAGCGAATATATTTTTGTAATAGCTCACGAATAATTGCTTTGCGCTCGTCAATATTACTATTGATGAACTTCTCGCCGATCGCTGATAGTTGAATGTCACCTTCATTAATAGCAACTAATTCCATTAATTTACTAGCATCCACAATCGGCAACAAATCATCAACTTCTAATAATAGTTCTTGAGCAATGCGATAAATATCTTTCTCTTGACGACCTTCTAAGAGTTCTAATAAACCTGCTACAGAACCAATTCGCACATGGGGTAAAGATTGATATTTTGGCTGAGAAGGCGGTTTGGGTTCAGCAGTCGAAATTGTGGTCGTTGGTTGCGGTAAATCAGGGAGATCAGGATTTGTGAGAATTTTATAAACTTGGTCAACTAAAGCTTGAAATTCTGGACTTTTGCGATCGCGGTAATGGGGCAGAGTAATTGGTAAGTCCGCCCGAATCCTTCCAGGGTTACGACCTAAAACAATTACGCGATCGGCTAAAGTTACAGCTTCTTCGATCCCGTGAGTCACGATCAAAATTGATTTGGTGGGGATGCGTTTTTCTAACCAGAGGTCAAGCAATTCAAAGCGCAAGTTTTCCGCAGTCAGCACATCTAGTGCCGAAAATGGCTCATCCATACATAAAAGCTCAGGCTCCACCGCTAAAGCCCTTGCAAAACCAACTCTTTGCCGCATTCCACCCGAAAGCTCTTTAGGATAAGCATTTTCAAACCCATCAAGACCAATCACATCGATCATTCGGAGTGCCTTTTGCACTCTTGTATCTTTCGGTTCACCTTTAGCTTTTAAACCTAGTTCCACATTTTCGAGAACCGTTAACCAAGGATACAGTGCGAAATTTTGAAAGACGATCGCCACTCCTGGATTTAAACCCATGAGAGGGCGATTGTAGTACAACACCTTGCCGCTAGAAGGTGGAATCAACCCTGCAATCATTCGCATTAATGTCGATTTACCTGATCCTGAAGGTCCAAGCAAAGCAATTATTTCACCTACTTGCAACTGGCAATTAATATTTTCAATAATCGAGATAGTCTGCCCATTTGGTTGTAAGTAAGACTTCCCAATATTCTCTAAAGAAATAAAGCTGGTTTTTGCGGCGTTTTGAACCATAGTGTTATCTGTGCAGGTATTGTGAGCTACATAGATAGGGAAGTTTTCGCTACCCAACCCAATACATTATCAGCTAAGAGCGCTCAGAATTTGCATTACAGGCTTTTTTTGACATCCAAAGACCAAGAAACAAGTTATGTTGCTTCTCTTAGTCTTTGTCCTAGATATTTAGTTTTTGTCCTAAAATATTTGGCGATCGCTATACAAGCTATACAATAGACTATTCTCACCTTTCCTCATTTGGCACTATTAAACCTTTGGTTGCGTCAAAGTGGGCTGCTCACCAACCAACTTAAATTTTTCGGCTTTGCGATTAAATGTCCTATTCTCTTGTTCCCGTTCCTGTAGGTTCATTACAAATTAATGAACTTATCTATTCTGACAATATCTCTACAAATGATCAGGATATTCAAGATAGTTCTGGGTTGAGTTCTCAACTATCAGTTACTTTTTCTTTAGTGATCCCAACCTATAATGAGAGCAAAAATCTAGAGAAGTTAGTTGAAGTTCTGAGCCAACTTTTAGATAGTCATTGGTATGGAGATTACGAATTAATTATCGTTGATGATGACAGTCCCGACTTAACATGGAAAGTTGGACTGGACTTGATGCCTCACTATCCGCAGTTGCGAGTGATGCGTCGGCAAGAAGAAAAAGGGCTGTCAACGGCAGTAATTCGAGGATGGCAAGCTGCACAGGGAGAGATCTTAGGTGTGATTGATGGCGATCTGCAACATCCACCTGAGACGCTCATTAATATGCTCAATCAAATGAAAGATGGAGCCGATTTAGCGGTTGCGAGTCGCCATGTGGAAGGCGGTGGTGTGAGTGATTGGGGATTTATACGGCGGGTTCTGTCACGGGGAGCGCAGATGCTTGGCTTACTGATTTTGCCGAATGTGATTGGCAGGGTTTCTGATCCAATGAGTGGTTATTTTATGGTCAAGCGTAGTGCGATCGCCAATTGCCTGATGAATCCTTTAGGTTACAAAATTTTGATTGAAGTTTTAGGACGAGGCAATATTGGCTCCGTTGCCGAAGTTGGCTATATCTTTCAGGAACGCCAAGAAGGTGAAAGTAAAGTAACGTGGCGGCAATATGTGGATTATATTTTGCATTTGTTGAGATTGCGATCGCGCGGCAGAATTACTAAGTTACGCGAAAAATGGCGGCTTCCTGTCAAACGTTTTTTAAAATTTGGCATCGTTGGTTTTAGTGGAGTGTTTGTCGATATGTCTCTTCTATACCTATTGAGTGATGCTTCCACATTAGGCTGGGGATTGACACGCAGCAAAATTATTGCTTCAGAAGTAGCGATAATCAATAACTTTATCTGGAACGATGTTTGGACATTTAAGGATTTGGCAAGTCAGCAAAGAGAAAAACAAAAACGCATCAAGCGATTTTTAAAGTTCAATTTCATTTGTTTACTCGGCATTGGCTTAAACTTGATTATTCTCAACGTTCTGTATAACTATTTTGGGATTAATAAATATCTGGCTAATCTGATTGCGATCGCGATCGTCACGGTTTGGAACTTCTGGTTTAACCTTAAACTTAGCTGGCGAGTTACCCAAACCAAATAATATCTAAAGGGTTGCAAAGCAACCCTTTAGATATTAAAAAACACAATAGAGTTGCGGAGCGAAGCGCCGCAACTCTATTGTGTTTTTTGATTTTGTCTTAACATAACTGGGACAGCTATCATCTTGAAACTTAAGTTTTATGACTTTCTCCACAATTACGCTACCAACTTGGGTTACTCTATCCCGCCTCATTGCCATTCCGATCATTTTTGGATTATTCATTTGGCAAGATAGTGAACTCACTCGCCTCATTGCCCTGAGTGTATTTATCATTGCGGCGATTACAGATTGGTTAGACGGATATTTAGCAAGAAAACTTAATCAAATTACCGAGCTAGGAAAATTTCTCGATCCTCTTGTCGATAAAGTCCTAACGATCGCCTTATTTCTGTTGTTTATCGAATTAGGGCAAGTCCCCGCATGGGCAGTATTTTTAATTATTACCCGTGAGTTATTAATCACAGCTTGGCGCGGCGCTCCTAGCCCTACGAGTGAAGCTAGCACCACCAAAATTATTGCCGCAAATTTTTGGGGGAAAGCGAAAACTGTGATGCAAATTGTGGCGATCGCCGCTTTATTGGTCAAAATACCCTATGCGATCGCCTTTTTCTGGATCGCAGTTGCACTCACGTTAATTTCTGGCATTCTCTATGTTGTGCCAACGGCAAAGGGCTAGTTATAATCCAATGCGATATGTAAGCCATCGCATTGGATTATAATTAAACAAGTTGTGGTTGGAGTAAGGTTCTCATGGCGACATCACCAACAATAGGTAAAGCGTTTGGCAATCTGTTAGGCGGACGCTTTCGAGTTGTGCAGACGATCGCTGATGATACCTACACTCAGACCTACTTGGTTGAAGATACAGTAGCGGCGGAGATGCCACGCTGGATTGCCAAAAGTTTTTGTCTAATTAACAAAACTAATCTGCAATTAGATTGGGCGCGATCGCTATTTCGGAATGAGGTTCCTAAATTGCAACAACTGAGCGATCGCAGTGATAACTTTCCCAAAATCACTACTTATTTTGAACAAGAGGAGGAATTTTATATCGTTGAAGAAGCGATCGATGGCACAAGACTGAGTGCGGAAATTGCCACAGGCAAGTTGTATAGCGAAGCAGAAGTCATTCAATTTCTGAGAGAACTGCTGACCAATTTGAATATTGCCCATAGTTCTAATATGGTGCATGGTGATATCAATCCTCGTAATCTGATCCGCCGCAAAAGTAATAATGGAACAGATCAGCATTTTGTCCTCACTAACTTTGCAGTTCTCAAAGGTATTTATGCAACGGCGGCTCAAAATGGAGTTGTTCTCGGCACACCTAGCTATATGCCCTTTGAGCAAGCTTTAGGACAATTCACTCCTAGCTGCGATATCTATGCCCTTGGTTTAACCGCCATTCAATTACTAACAGGTTTACATCCAAGTCAACTAGTCCGTCGTGAAGATCTCAATCTATTGAACTGGCAAATGGGATCAGCAATTAGTCCAGAGCTAGCAACCATTCTCAATCGCATGGTTAAGCACCATCCTGAAGACCGTTATCAAACTGCTCAAGAAGTTCTCTACGATCTTGATAATAATCTATCTACCTATCAAGATGCTCCTAGCTTTCAAATGCCTAATTTTTCGGTGAGCAACAATACTAGTAAGTGGGCGATCGCTCTAGTTTGTATCGCAGGGCTGAGTTGGGGAGCGATTAATTATTTACCAAAATCACCTCTGTTTCCTGTCGCTACACCTACGGCAACTACACCGCCTATTCCAATTGTTACAACAGCTTATAAACTACGTCTGAACCTCACAGGACATACAGGTTGGGTTAGGGCAGTTACTTTTTTCCCGAATGGATTTAGCTTCGTAAGTGGTAGCTACGATCGCACCTTACGACTATGGAATGTCCGCAATAACCAATCTTTCGGCACTTTATCCAATCACCTCGGCTCGATTTCGGGGATTAATGCGATCGCTGTGCATCCCAATGGCAACACCTTCGCGACCGCCTGTATTGATAAATCAATTAAGTTATGGAACTTCCGTAGTGGTCAGCCAATTCGCAATCTCGAAGGACATGAAGGACAAGTTTTTAGTGTTGCCTATAGTCCCAACGGGAAAAACCTGATTAGTGCTAGCGCTGATCGCACGATCAAACTTTGGAATTGGAATAGAGGTCGTCTCTTACAGACCTTTGAAGGACATCAGGATAAAGTAGTATCAGTGGCTTTTCATCCTGATGGTCAACGTTTTGCCAGTGCCAGTTTCGATAAAACGATTAAAATCTGGGATGTGAATACTGGCAAAGAAATTATGAACATTACAGGACATAATGCCCCTGTCAATGCGATCGCCTTTAGTCTCGATGGCAAACTGCTCGCTAGTGGTAGCCAAGACCAAACCGTGAAAATTTGGGATGTAAGCACTGGCAAAGTTGTGCGTACCCTGACAGGTCACACAGGCGGTGCATTAGCTGTAGCCTTTAATCGGGATGGTAGTGCGATCGCCTCTGGTGGTGTTGATAAAACTATTCGGATTTGGAATGTAAAAACAGGAGAAGTCAGGCAAGTTCTTAATAATCATGAAGCGCCAGTCCTATCCCTCAGTTTTAGCCCTAAAGACGACACTCTAGTTAGTGGTAGCGCTGATCGCTCAGTTAAAGTTTGGCAACTATCAGAGAAATGAGAGAGAGAGAGGCGCTTCGCGCCACTCTCTCTCATCAGTTATAATTTTTGTAAAACCAGTTACAATTTCGGGAAATTACAGGATTTATGGACGTAAAAGCCGCCGTCGCCTTTGCCGCAGGACAACCACTCAAAATTGAGACCGTCCAACTCGCACCACCCAGAGCAGGGGAAGTCTTGGTGGAAATCAAAGCGACAGGAGTATGTCATACTGACGCATTTACCCTCTCAGGAGCCGATCCTGAAGGCTTATTTCCCACCATCCTCGGACATGAAGGTGCAGGGGTCGTCGTCGAAGTCGGTGCAGGCGTAACCTCTCTCAAAGCAGGCGATCGCGTGATTCCTCTCTACACTCCTGAATGTCGAAATTGTTCCTATTGTCTCAGTGGAAAAACTAACCTCTGCCAAGCGATCCGCGTTACTCAAGGTCAAGGCTTGATGCCCGATGGAACTAGTCGCTTCTCTATCAATGGCGAAAAAATCCATCACTATATGGGAACTTCCACTTTTGCCAACTATACCGTTCTCCCTGAAATTGCCCTCGCCAAAATCCGTGACGATGCTCCCTTTGAGAAAGTTTGCTACATCGGCTGTGGTGTCACCACTGGTATCGGTGCAGTGATTAACACTGCCAAAGTAGAATATGGCTCCAATGTCGTTGTATTTGGATTAGGTGGCATTGGCTTAAACGTCATCCAAGCCAGTCGCATGGTTGGCGCAAATATGATCGTTGGGGTGGATATTAATCCCCAAAAACGCGCCCTTGCCGAAAAAATGGGGATGACCCATTTTGTGAATCCAAAGGAAGTAGAAGGTGATCTCGTTCCCTATCTCGTAGATCTCACCAAAGGCGGCGCAGACTATAGCTTTGAATGTATCGGCAGACCTGAAACCATGCGTCAAGCCCTAGAATGCTGTCACAAAGGTTGGGGTGTCAGCATAATTATCGGCGTAGCGGGAGCAGGTCAAGAAATCAGTACTCGTCCGTTCCAATTAGTCACAGGTCGGGTTTGGAAAGGAACCGCTTTTGGTGGTGCAAAAGGACGTACTGATGTTCCTAAAATTGTCGATTGGTATATGGAAGGTAAAATCGATATCGATAGTTTGATTACAAATGTTATGCCGATTGAGCAGATTAATGAGGCATTTGACCTCATGCACAGAGGCGATGCAATCCGTACCGTACTGACGTTTTAAAGGAAAAAGACTCTAATCCATAGGTTCTATACTTTGCGATCGCCCATCTAGAGTAATCTACAAAAAAGCGATCGCTTTTCCACAAATGTGACACGCTACCCATAATTTTAGGACTTAGGCAAAGGGAAAGAATGATGTAAAAATGAAACACCTTGTCCGCAAACAGACAAGGTGTTTCATTTTTTCCTAGGACTTCATTAGATGTAAGTACTTCTATTACTCATTTGGAAATATATAGCTGTAGTCAGTTATGTTGGGACAAAACCAAAAACCAAAAGAGAGTGGCGGCACTTCGCGCCGCCACTCTCTTTTGGTTTTATATCTTAACTTGCTTGGCTATGGCTATATTAGCTGAAATTGAAGGTCGTAGAAATGGAGCCAGCCAAGATGTTGTCATTGATATTGCTGGAAGCAAATCCAGTGACTCCATTTAAGGTTAGCAAGAGTGAGCCATTCGCAAATCCACCATTACCACTAACACCATCACCTAAGCGGAACTGAGTGTTGCCACCGACAGTACGCACATCAATGGCAGCAATGTTATTGAACTGGAGCAAGTCACCTCCAACTCCACGTAGGAATTGATTCACCACATCACTATCATCACCAAGGTTATAGACAACCCTATCAGTAGCTCCGTCATTGAGACCTAGGAAGAGAGTATCATTCCCAAATCCACCAATCAAGATATCGGAACCGAGACCGCCAGTTAGGGAGTCGTTACCGAATCCACCACTGAGAGTATTGTTACCACTGTTGCCTGTAATAACATTATTGACACTATTACCAGTACCATCAATGTTTGAGCTGCCCGTTAGAGTCAAGTTCTCGATGTTATCGAACAAAGTCCATGACACACTTGATTGAACCAAGTCAGTACCTTGGTTCAATTTTTCAATAATGGAATCACCCAAGTTGTCGATGATATAAGTGTCATTACCTAGACCACCAACCAGAGCATCTGCACCAACTCCGCCATCAAGGATATTGTTCCGACTGTTTCCAGTAATGAGGTTATTCAGATCGTTACCAGTTCCATTGATCGTACCATTGCCAGTGAGCGTAAGGTTTTCTACATTAGCTTCCAAAGTGCGGGTGACGCTTGAAAGAATAGTGTCTGTACCTTCGTTCTCCAGCTCATTGACAGTGTCATTGGCATTATCAACAATGTAGGTGTCATTGCCTAAGCTACCGAACAATGCATCAGCGCCACTCTTTCCATCAAGGATATTGTTGCCAACGTTACCAATCAGGATGTTGTCAAGGTTGTTACCAGTGCCGTTGAGATCAGCATTACCAGTGAGCGTGAGATTTTCGAGGTTGTTACCTAAAGTCCAGTTAATGCTGGATAGAACCGTATCAATTCCAGAGGAATCAGAGATAGTGTCATTGGTGTTATCAACAATGTAAGTGTCATTGCCTGCTCCACCAATTAAGTTGTCAGCACCTAAATCACCATCTAAGATATCGTTGCCAACTCCGCCACTAAGGGTATTGTTTCGGAAGTTACCTGTGAGGATATCGTTTCCGAAGCCACCCGTGACGTTCTCAATATTAGCGATCGCTGTAAAACCAGATGCAGTGCCAGTGGTTAAGTTAACTGTCAGATCGGCGGTTGTAGCGCCATAGTCTAGGGTATCAACTCCACCCCGTAAATCGGCAGTCACCGATTCAACGTTGATTAATGTACCACCTGCAATCAGCGAAACTGGCGTACCGTTGAAGACTACCTTCAGAGTTTCGTCATCGACTGTACCAAGGATGTTTAGGGTATCGTTGCCTGCACCACCATCAACGGTATCTTTACCATCGCCAATCGTATAGCGGAAGATGTCATCACCATCAAGCCCGTTGAGAGTATCGTTACCTTCAAGTCCAGCAATGATATCTTGACCGTTAGTGCCTGTGTAAGTATTGACATTAGCAGTGCCAACGAAGAAGTCCCCAGTAACAATTGTTGGGACTGAGGTCAGAGTTTCCAATGTGCCTTGATCGTCGGTGTAGCTCACTACCACTCGCAATTGGCGATTGACATGAGCTTGAGTGGGGGTAAAGGTGCTATTGGTCGCGCCTACGATGTTGGTGAATGTTGTGCCGCCGCCAATATCTGATTGTTGCCATTGATAGGTATAGAGGGCATTAACTAAACCATCAGCATCAGTAAACAAGTTGCTAGCAACAAGCTGTTGCGCTTCCGTTGGAGTGGTATCTGAAATCGATACTGCGCCGACTGGTGCATCGTTAACAGCCGCGATCGCAATGGTTTGGGTTGCAGATACTGAGCCGCCCTTACCATCGATGACGTTATAGCTCAGGTTAACAGTGCCATTGAAGTTTGCATCGGGAGTAAAGCTGTAAGTACCGTTTCCATTATTGGTGAGAGTCCCGTTCGTGGCTGTGAGTTGAGCCACTGATAGAACATTGTTGTTCACGTCGGTATAGCCCGCCAGTAGATCTGCTTCTGCGATCGCATAGGTTGTATCTTCTTGACCAGCAGCAAGGATGGCAGGAGTACCTGTCAGCACTGGTGGGCTATTCGTTACGGATGTAAATACTTGATCTTGACGGACGCTGAGATTTTGGATGCGTGTATCAAGGTTAGCGGCAACATCCGCAGCATTGAAAGGATTAGTACTAAACTGATCGCCGAGGTATTCTGCAAATGCGTCCTGCTCAGAACCTGCGGCGGCAAAAGTGAATTGACCTGCGGCTAGGGCTATTGCTGGGTCAACCACACCGTTACCATTAAGGTCAATCGATTCACCGCGTAAATCTACGCGATTAGCGATCGCCGCATTGTCTCTCACAAATTTAGGGAATGGATAGTTATCACCGCCAAGCCCACCTGTGCTGCTTGTTCCTGCGAGGAAGTTCAAGGTCACCATGCGGAAGGTGCGGCTAGCGTCGCCAACCAATACACCATCGCGAACAATTACATCCTTAATCGATCCATCGTCATTGAGTACGACCAGATTTTGAACTCGGCTGCCTTGGGTGGTGACTTCACCAGTACTACTATTAAAGGCGATCGCTGTTTTGGTGGGGTCAAAGCTAAACTTCAAACCGCCTACCTGTGGGAACTGCCCAGGAGTACTTCCAGAACGAGTCCCAGCCACAGCATGTTCGATTACCCACTGAAGTTGTTGCGCCGTAACCGTGATCAAGCTCAACCCGTTATTAAATCGTAGGGAATTCTCAACATCCAACTGAGAAACATCACCAGTTTGTTTATTTGGCGCAAGGGGATTGGGCTGCGTTGGTAGTTTCTGAATATCATCACTATTGACTGCACCTGAAGATGCCGAAACTACGCCAATGTTGTCGCGGATGCCACCACCATTTTTTAAGGAAATGACAACGGTAGGATCGATTTGCTTAGCTAGCCAGAGGTTGGCATCAGCAGTGAGATTCCCAAAATTGGTTTCTTGAGTACGCACATCATCGCGAGTTCCATTCAGGAATACGCTTGATTTGCCCACAATCAAATTGTCCTTAGTAGCAATGACATTGCGGATACCATCGGTGATTGCCACAACATTCGGATTCGCCACGTCTCTTGGATTTACATCAGTACCATAAACGCGATCGACACCCGCTTCATCTGTAGCATAGGCTCCATTGATGCTGCTATTGAGTGCGTTGACATTGAGAATGCCATTACTGTCAAACTCAGTGATTAAGCGACCCACATACTTGTAGTTCCCATCGGTATTCGCGACCAGCACAGGATTGCCATCGGCTCCAGTTCTCACAACTGGGTAAACACCATCGCTAGCATCTCCCGATCGCAAAACATCATTACTATCTGACAGCAATGTGTTTGATCCACCTGCAAGGATAATATCCACATCACGTAAGCGAGGAGCAAGCTCATCGCGTTCAATGTTGAACTGCTGCATATGGGACAGCAAAATGATTTTATTGATACCTTGAGCCTTGAGAATATTTACAGTAGATTGAATCTCGGCGGCTAAAGCATCATAATCAGTCGGATTAGATGGCGAGATGCCAATACTGCCACTAGATGAAATATTCGCCAAGGTAGGAGTTGTTGCACCGACAATACCGATCCTTTGATCGTCCGCATTTCCTGCAACTCCATCATTACCCGCTAAGGTAATTACGGTACTCTTCGCCAACTTACCTTTGATGGTATTGGCTTCGGCAGTGGTTTGATTGGTAGCTAGATCTGATGTACCGAGGTTGCCCGCAGTAATTTCGGGACTGAAATTCAGGTTGGTGCTGAGATAGGGGAACGCTGTGCCAGGATTACCGCTGCCCGTGCGGATAACGTCGCGAACTTGCCTTACTCCTAAATCAAACTCATGATTACCCAAGGCCGATGCTTGAATTCCAAAAGCATTGAGAATGCCAATGTCGCCGCGACCAATTACTGGAGCAGAGTTTGTTCCTAATCCGCCCACACCGTTGAGACTAAGATCACTGGAAGCATTGAAAAAAGCACCAGGGATGTAATTGTCTCCTGAAGATAATGTCAAGGTATTGGGAATGATACTACTTGGCAAGTTAGGATCGGTTCTTAAACGATTCAGAACCGCAGAAAATCTCACCGCATCATCGATCGCTGGAATTCCACCTTCAAAATCGGAAGCATGGAGAATTTGCATTCTGAAAGGCGCATTAGGATCGGGGATTGTTGGCAGATTAAACCTTGCCACAATAGGATCGTGGTCGCTAATTTGATCGGCAAACTCAGAGTTAATGTGAACCACATCAAAACCATCTAGTTTGCTGCTGAGATTGTTGCTAGCTAAAATGTGATCCAGTGTCTGGGCGTTGCCTTGGAAGTTGTAGGTATAGCGCTCATTAGCTGGCAGAGTTTCGACTAAAGTATTCAACCCACCACTTTCTAAAATGCTGAGGGGATTAGAGAACTCGAAATCATTCAAGTCACCTGCTACCACGACATTAGCATTGGGGTTGGTTGCCAACAGTCCTTGTACGAAGTCTTTGACAATGGTGGCTTGCTGGTTGCGCTGTACTTCGCTGTTTAGCGTCGGTGATTGGTTAGGTCCAAATAGAGGTTGATCGCCGCCTTTGGAATTGAAGTGATTACCGATGACGGTTACTTCTTGTCCATTGAACTCAAATTTACCGACGAGAGGTTTGCGGCTGCTAGCGAAAGCATCACCATCAGTCAGATTAGTGTCGGTCAAGCGTTGCAGCGAACCTTCCACAAAATTCACGCGATCGCGATTAAATAGGAACGCTACGCGGATGTTGCCACCAGGCTCGCCACCATCTTGATTGTTGACGGGGTTGATTTGACGATATTCGTATGTAGGACCGCCTGCGGCTGCGATCGCATTAATCAGCGTTTGCAGAGTTTCATTTGCATCAACCGTCCCATTATTAGTTGCGCCATTGTTGTCCTGAATCTCTTCGAGATTGATAATGTCGGGGGACTTCATGTTGGTGACAATTGCACTGGCGATCGCATTAAATGTCGTGTCGCTAGGATCGAGGTTTTCCACATTGAAAGTAGCTACCGTCAATTGTGTGGCACTGCCCGTTAGGTTGGTGACCTCTTTTTCTAAAGTGGAGGGCTGCACTACCGTTGGCGCATTTGAAACCAACACTTCGTAGTTATTGAAGTCGTAGCTGACCACACCTGTAATCGAGCTAAGCTGAGCGCCGACATTTACCTCAGGCAATACCAAAGAGTTATTCAGATCATCAATCTGAATCCGTTCTGGGTTGAAGTCGTTAGCAGTAATCAAGCTGCCGCCCTCGCTAGTACGGCTGGTTGCATTAGCGCCATTGTCAGCCAGCACCCAAATTTCTTCAGATGATCCAAAGTTGGCGGTGGGTGAAGTTGCTACAGGATTGTTTACTTGCACCAGCATTCCTTCTAAACTTTCGTAGAAGTCAATCCCATCTTGAGCAGGATCGAACACAGTACCAGCATTCTCCACATTGCCACTAGCTGCATCATTGCTAATGATCTGGTTAGGAATTGCCCGTCCACCATTACCGAGAACAGTTGCAGCAGGCAAAGCATTACCACTGGAAAGCTTGGTAATCACGGGACTAACAATCTGAGTGATTGTTAGGTTGTTCGCCGATCCACCTGGACGGAACTCACTCACATTCCCGTTAACCAATATTGAATCTCCCACTTGTACTGTTGGCGCAGAAGATGTAAATACAAAAATGCCTTCAGAAGTAGCATCATTGGCATCAGGATTGGGGTCTTGCAAGTAGAAGCCGTTAGAAGCGATCGCGGTGACAATCCCTGGTACAGCCGTAACAGACTGACCAACTAAAGGTGATCTGTGTCCACTGCCCTGAATGTCACTAATCCGAGTTCCTGCGTTAACGTTATAAACCGCCACGGTATTGCTGACTTCATTGGCAACTACCAGTAGAGGCTGATTGTTCGGACTATCGCTTGCAGAGATAAAGGTAAGCCCTTCGGGACCAGAGTCACCAGCTACAGCAGCACTGAAATCGCGGGTATTGAGATACTGCACAAAAGCGGGCTGATTGGGATTGGTCACTTCATAGACCATAACTCCGCCAATGCGCTCTAAGCCAATAAAGGCATAGGTGCGACCATTGATCACGCCGACGGTCACGCCTTCTGGTTCTGGACCTTTGTTGTCGCTGCGATCGTCGAAGTTGTTATTGTCGTTGCTAGCATTAAATCTAGTTGGGAAAGCCGCAGCCGTAATCTGCTCTAGATCGTCGCCACTGTCATAAACCCGATTACCGTTGCTATCCCAGATTGAGAAGGAACGAGCGCCAAAAGCTTGGATTTGATCAATATCGCCATCACCATCTAAATCGCCCGTTGCATTAGTAAGTTGAAGTCTTCCCAGATTGGCATTGTTTTTAAGCGTAGCAGCATCAGGGAAAACGGTTGGGTCAAGAACATAACCAGCAGCTCCAACTCGTACCTCTTCAGAGAAGCCAGTATATCCGCGAGAATCGCCTTCATTGGCTGTGACGTAGTAAGTTTGACCGTTAAAGCTGTAGGAAGCAATGGCATCAGGTTGATAGAGTCCAACTACCGGCCAGTTTTGAATATTGATTTTACCCGCATTGCCAACCCCTAAATCGCGATCGCTAGCATCAAATCCATTGCCGTTAAGACTGTGATCCTTAACGCCCAATGGTCGAATTGATTCCACCGTCGCAGTAGCAATGTCAACTACAGCGATCGCATTGTTTTCCTGTAAAGTTACCCAAGCCTTGGTTCCATCACCTGAGAAAGCGATATACTCTGGTTCCAAATCCTGAGCCACACTCACTGTATCTGTCAGATCGGCGGTGCTGAGGTCTGGTCCAAAGATGCGAACGCCTGCTGCCTGCAAAGTAGCCTTTTGATCGTTGAAGGGAATAAAAGAGGCTTCCTGTACAGTGGCGGAGGCTATGCCATTCGCGAGATTGATGATGCTAATTGAACCTTCAGGATCAAAGGTGTAAGCATTGTTGGGTTGACCTTCATTGGCAACCAAAATCTTTGTGCCATCGGGTGTGAAGGTAAGCATATCTGGTAAGTAACCCACAGATACCTTGCCTAGAAACGCACCATCCGCAGCATTGAAAAACTGCACTTCACCAGGATTGTCGTTAGCGGTAGTTGCATTGGTAATCGCGATCGCCACAGCGACAATTCCTGCGCTCACAGTTCCAGCTTTACCGACAGCGACACTATTAGGAACAAGTGCAAAGCCTCCTGCTGTAGCACCATCAGGATCGCCAGTAGTATCAAAAGCTAAGTCACCGATTTTGGTAGGACTTGCAGGATTTGCCAAGTTAAGAATTTCTACTACAGAACCCGCGACAACGAAGAGGCGATCGCTTGCTGGATCGAAGGCAGGAATTTCAGCGCCGTTAGTGCTGCTATAACCACCAATTTTGGTTAAAAAGTTAGATGCGTTAGGTTCAGTAATATTTGCGGTGATGCTGCTAATCGAAAGCCCATTGTAGTTCGCGTCACTGCTAGTAACTGTATGGGTAATATTCCCTGTATGCGCTCCCTCTGGAACGGCATCATTAATGGCTGTAACCGTTACATTTTGAGCAATATTCCAGTTAGCAGGTGTAAATGTAATTGTTGTAGGACTAGTTGTAGTTTGGGCAGTATTTCCGATCGCGATCGTGACATCTGCCGTTGGTTGAGTATTAAGAACAACCGTGTAGCTGTCACTGGCTCCGCCTTCCACTACACTAGTGTTACCACCCGACTGAGTAATGGTCACGCCAGCTAGTGGGGGGACAACGCCTGAAATCGCGAAATTTGTTGTATTGGGAACAGTCGTAGTATAAATACCATCAGTTTGATCGACCGTCCAGTTAGCAGGATTAAAGACTAGAGATTTATAGTTTTCAATACTGGATTGTCCATTCCTAGGGCCAGCATATTCACCATAGTCAGCACTTGTTCTTAATAGTGTTGCGTTAACTCCAACTGTCAATCCTGCATTTGTAATTGGATCGCCAGTCGTTACAGTGTCTCCCGTTGATACAGCAGTTAAAATCTTAGTTGGAACATTCGCGCTTGAACCGAGAAAAGCGTAGATAACATCACCACCAGCAGCGAGTCCATAATTTGTACTACCTGAGACAGTAGTTCTAGAGAGCGTACCAACTGATGCAGCAAGAGAAGTGGCGTTATCAACAGCACTAAAGCGAATCACTGTTCCAGCACTGATTAAATTAGATCCTGATGTCCACTGAAAATAAGACTCGCCAGTGTTAAATGATGTCGGGCTAGTAGCTTCGTTGTCAGTGAAATAAACGGTTGTATTTGGATCTATGTCTACAAACGTGACAATTGACCATCCATCTTCATCAGCATTAAAAGATATAAATGCAATATCGCCTGAATTTAGAGCCATTTTTTGTTGCCTTGATAGATTTGGAGGAATGAGAGGGAATAGTTATTAAACAAAAGAAAAATATGCACTTATAAAAATGCATGTCAAAACTGCATAACAATCACTTGTAATGAGCCTTTAGAATTGCGATCGCAATTGCTAAGTAATTATGTGCAATTAGTTTTAATACTTACGAGAAGATGCTTAAATCCTCGTAGTTGAGGTGGATTTCAGGATCAAGCCCAGAAATAGAAATGTTCTATTGATCTCCAATAAAATACTTGCCCAGTAGCAATATCAAGCAGTAATGGGGAGTATCTCACCAGAGATAAAATTAAGATTTTGTAAGCACCTAGAACCTAACTATTTACTGACACCTAAAACATATGTATTTTCTTGAACTCTAATTTTTTCCTTAATTAGCCTACAGGAAATCTCTATAAGCTTGGGTTAAGAGAATCCTACAATTTTGGTTAAGAGAAGGATAAATATTGAGGCTCACAAGAGTTTATTTTCTGCAATCGTCTCTTGTTTGGGTATGAATACGATCGCTGTTGGAATTTGGTTGACGCGATCGCTATTTGATGAGATTTAAGAGCGATCATTTTTAATTTATGAAATTTGATACTCAGGATAATTAATAGTTAGGGTAACTAATAGTCAAATTAGCAGCCCTGAGTATTAGCCACAAAACTGGGAAAAAATTTAATTCAATACCTTATAACTTTGTCAGTTTTTTTGGCAAAATTGCCATATACTAGATAGGCTGTCAAGTTTTCAACAGTAACAAGGAAGGAGCTATGTCCCGTTATAGAGGTCCGCGCCTCAGAATCGTCAGAAGACTCGGAGAGCTTCCCGGTCTTAGCCGCAAACAGCCTAAGCACGCTTATCCACCTGGACAACATGGTCAAGATCGCAAAAAGCGTTCTGAGTATGCTGTGCGTCTCGAAGAAAAGCAAAAACTACGCTTTAACTATGGTTTAACCGAAACTCAACTGTTGCGTTATGTACGTCGCGCCAGACGGGTTAAGGGTTCGACAGGACTCGTATTGCTACAATTGCTAGAAATGCGTTTAGACAATACAGTTTTTAGACTAGGATTAGCACCAACTATTCCTGCGGCTCGCCAATTGGTAAATCATGGACACGTCACCATTAACGGTAAGAGTGTAACTATTCCTAGCTATGGTGTCCGCCCTGGTGAAGTAATTAGCATTAAAGATAACGAGAAGTCTCGCAAGATTGTCGAGCGTAACCTTGAATTTCCTGGTTTGTCGAATATTCCTAGCCACTTGGAATTTGATAAGGCTAAATTTACGGGCAAGGTCAATGGCGTTGTTGAGCGCGAATGGGTAGCTCTGCAAGTGAACGAACTGCTGGTTATTGAGTACTACTCACGCCAAGCTTAAGGTTGAAGCGATCGGCTACGGGCTTTGTTAATCTCAGATAAATTGCTTGTAGCTGAACGCCATCCAACTGGGTAAACTCTATTAGGTTCAACTTCACTGCGAATTATGCAGTTAAATATTTCTGCTCCCACTAACCTCGATTTACAGGTTCCTAAAGACTTTGTTAGGGGTTGTCCCCGCAGTGTCCGCATGGATATTGATCATCTGCTTCTAGCGATCGAGGCGCTGGATTTAGAAGCAGTTGAGGTCATGCTAGTTTTGATAGAGCAGTTAAAGTTAGAAAAGACGATTCCTAGTCGTGTAGCTTTTTGGCGACTGCGTAATACTAATCCTTTGCGGCGTAACTATCAGCGAGCGAGTCTAAGCTGGGATGAGTTAAGGGCTTTGGTAAAAATTATTTGCACGATCGCTAAGCAACTAGATACAGGTTTGCGGTTGCTAATTAGTACCCATCAACAAATGATTGAGGGCAAGATCGAGGCATTAGGTTTACAGCAAAATCAAGGTTTTTTAGAACATTATATTGATCGCTTTACATCCTTATATATAGGACGGATGCGATCGCCCTCACCCCTCAATAAAGAAGAAATCCGCGAGTTGGCTTTGCAATTGCTGACACGTTTATTACTTTGTAGCGGTGTGGCAGGTGAATTTCGCCTTTGGAATAGTTTGTTTGATGGAGCGATCGCCTAATGATTCAGCGTAGCTATAGTTTGCCGAGTTGTACTTTGCTGATTGATGGGATCATCACGGGCGGCGATGTGGTGTCGATTTTAACTAGTTTTAGTTGTCGCTTTAGTCATCATGCGGAACCGATTGTGGGTGGGCTGGAGCTACTCAATGCGCTGGTTAAAGTAGTGGGAGCCTATGCTCAAGCTTTAAAAAGTAATACTTTGGTGGCAATTCCTGAAAAGCAGGTGCGTCTAGAGCCAGAGGGTAAACATTTACATATACTGTCAGTGTTGCTGAATGAAGCCGATGCTCACAATCCTAAGCAGTTACAAATCAAGCTCAATACGATTCAGCTTTTTGATCTAATGGAAAGTTTGGATCGTCTCTGCTGCGACCCGACAACTTTGCCTGATCTCAAGTTAATAACGCAAATTTCTGACTATCGATCGCAGTCTCAGTTAAATAATCAGGCAATACCAGCGATCGCGGGTGTGTTTAGTTTAGCGATCGCCGCCACAGTTTTATATTTTATCCCCACACCAAAACCAGAAACCAAACCCACGCCAACAGTACCAGTCCAAACTAAGCCCTTACCAAAGAAGTCAAACCCTCCCACAGTCTCCCCAAGTCCTAGTGATAGTCCTGAAAGTTCTCCAAGTCCTAGCTCTAGCCCAAATTCAAATTAGCCATAGGAAAATTCTGTTGACTCAACAATAATTAATTAATCTATATAGTTATGTTTGTTCAAAAATTTCAAGTCCAGAACTTTAAATCATTTCAAGACATAACTATATATTTTAATAAGGATGTCAATGTACTCACAGGAAAAAATAATTCTGGCAAAACTACAATTCTTGAAGCTCTATCTCTATGGCATGAATGCTTTGCCAAACTTCTGACTCAGGCAGCCAGAAATCAAAAAAATTATAAAAAAGGAGATTGGATATTAGGATCAAGATCAAATCTAAGCTATAAATATCGAAGCTATAAATTTGAACAGCTTAATAGTATCCGTATCCCCAATCTTGAAGATATATTTTATGAAGGTATATATAAGAACAAAATAAAGTTAGGCATAACCCTTCAAAACAACAAAAATGCTAGTTTAAATATTCAATTTACTATTGGTAAATCAGGAGATAATTATACAATTGACTTAGATAAATCTGTAGATTTTGATATTCAAAAGTTTAATTCGTTTATTAAATTATTTCCAAATCCATTTAGTATTTATTACGCTTCACCCGTATCAACTATAAATACGTTAGAAAAATATATAGCATTATCTGAGATTGAAGCAGCTTGCCTAGAAAAAAAATCTGTCTCAGTGATCCGCAATAGATTATTACAGCTCTCTCAATTCAAAGTAGCTTTTGATCTATTTCAAAGAGATTTAGCCTACATTCTATTTAATAATCAAAGTAGAATATTATTGGATTTTACTTTTGATGACGAACAAGAGAGTCATATTATTGCTAAATATAAAATTCAATCAAATGAACATCCTAAAGACATTTCATTGTTAGGTAGTGGAACATTACAATTAATTGAAATACTAGTTAATTTCTATCTCGTAGACTTGCAAGGTAAAGAACTTCGATTGATTATGCTCGATGAGCCTGATAGCTATATTCATCGAGACATTCAAAAACGTTTAATTGAAATAATTAGTAGGTTTGCTAGCAACACCCAAATTATAATTTCTACTCATAACGAATCCTTTATTCGTTCGGTTCCTGTTGAACAATTGTTCCATTTAGATGGCAAATCTATCGGTGAATATCACCCGATCAATGAAACTGAAATCGAGAAATTACAACCACGCTTTAAAGGAATTTATCCATCCTTAATCAATCCAATTATTCGCACAGTGGGTGAAATAACGGGGTTAGATTTTATTAATGCTATAGAATGCGATCGCTTAATTTTTGTCGAAGGTGAAGATGATGCTAGGTATTTCAATGTGCTACTAAAACAGCAGTTAGGTATTAGAAAGCGCTATATGTTTTGGGTGTTGGGAGGCATTAGTGAAGTATTTGAAAATATACTCGCTTATAAAACTGTATTTTCGGCGATTAAAAATGGTCAAAATCTATGGCAAAAGTCCTGTGTAGTAATTGACAAAGATTTTCTCAATCATGATCATAAACAAGCAATTATTGATAAGTTTAAAGAAAAACATCAACTAGATGTATTTCTTTGCGATGCTTATACATTTGAGTCTACTATTTTTGAGGATTTAGAATTATTATCTTCTCTGATTAGCCAATGGCTAGAGATTAAAACTAATCGTGAAATCGATAGAAATGAAATATTAATATCTCTTCAAACTGAATATGCTGAGGTTAATTTAAAATTGCAGACAAAATATACTGATAAATTTATTGAAGAAGAAGCTCAAAGGTACATCAATATTAGAGAAAAAACAAATAGATTATTTGGCAGTAAGCCATCGATTATTCCAAAAACCGATAATCAATTAAATACTGTAGTCAGAAGGAATTTACAAAATACCTTAGAAACGGGTAATTATTATTGGTTAATGCGTAAAGATGATGTTGAATTGGTTATTAATGCAGTTACTCAACGATATGAAGTTAAGTTTGCCTGTGAGACTGATTTGATCGAACTCATTAAAGCTGTAACCAAAGCTACTTGGATGAATCAATGGAATTTCTTGAATAGACTTTGATATTAATGCGTAAATTAGATTAATCTAGACTTGCCAAGTTAATCAAGCAAATAGTCAGCTAATAGCCCAAAAAAAGCCCACAAGTGAGAACCTATGACTAGAACTGAACGCGACTCAATGGGGGAAATGTCCCTGCCTGATGATGTTTATTATGGTATTCAAACCGTTAGGGCGATCGCTAACTTTCAAATTAGTGGACTGAAGCCCCTGCCAACCTTTGTGGATGCTTGTTTGCTGATTAAGAAAGCAACTGCCTTAGTTAATGCTGAGCTTGGTTGTATTCCTGTCGGTATGGGTATGGCGATCGCGGCGGCGGCGGATGAAATACTAGATGGACAGTTGCGCGATCAGTTTGTGGTGGATGTGTATCAGGCAGGTGCTGGCACATCCCACCACATGAATATCAATGAAGTTTTAGCCAATCGCGCCCTTGAGATTTTTGGCGATGTGAAGGGCAATTACGCAAATATTAGCCCTAATGATCATGTGAATTATGGACAATCAACCAATGATGTAATTCCGACAGCGATTCGGATTGGGGCTTTATTAGCCTTGGATCAGGTGCTGTTCCCTGCGTTAGCAAATCTGGATGAACAGCTACGGATTAAGGCGATCGCCTTTGAAAATATTGTTAAGTCTGGACGTACCCATTTACAGGATGCTGTCCCCGTCAGACTCGGTGATGAATTTCAGGCCTATGCTCAAATTATTAGTGATCACGGGAAGCGCATTCACCAAGCTGCTAATGACCTGAAAACTTTAGGTTTAGGTGGTAGTGCTTCAGGCACTGGTTTAAATACGCATCCCCAATATTGCGATCGCGTGGCTGAGAAACTAAGCGAAATTACAGGATTTGAACTCAAGCCAGCCCCAAACCTGATGGCAGCAATGCAGAGTATGGCTCCCTTTGTGAATGTATCTGGCGCAATTCGGAATCTGGCTCAAGATACGAGCAAAATTGCTAACGACTTACGTTTGATGGATTCAGGTCCCAAAACAGGTTTACGGGAAATCCAATTACCACCAGTTCAACCGGGGTCTTCAATTATGCCAGGGAAATATAACCCTGTGATTGCGGAAATGACGAATATGGTTTGTTATCAGGTGATTGGCTATGATACGGCGATCACCTTTGCGGCACAGGCTGGTCAATTAGAATTGAATGTGATGATGCCTTTGATTGCTTACGACTTGATTCATAGCATTGAGATTTTGGGCAAGGCGATCGATACTCTGGCAACTAAGTGCATCAGAGGCATCACCGCAATAGAGGATCGATGTTTAGCCTATGCTGAAGGTAGTCTTTCCCTAGTCACAGCCCTGAATACTCACATTGGTTATCTCAATGCGGCGGATGTTGCTAAGGAATCTCTCGCTTCTGGTAAATCTTTGCGTCAAGTAGTTTTAGATAAAGGACTCCTCACCGAAGAGAAGTTAGCGGAAGTTCTCAATCTTGAACAGATGAGCCGTCCTAATGGTTAATCACAATGTACAAAATGGCGTAGCCATTTTGTACATTAGTAACAATTGCCAAAACTTGACCTGAAATTGTGACTATAGATCCATGATTACTTCTATCTATGCAGCACTGTCATCGCTCTTGATTGTATGGCTGTCGTTCAATGTCGTTAAATTGCGTCAATCTGGGCGCGTCATCTTGGGTGATGGTGGCAATCCTGATCTACAGGTAGCGATCCGCGCCCAAGGTAATGCCACAGAGTATATTCCCATTTCGTTGATTTTACTCTTGTTATTAGAACTGAGTAAGGGCAACGCACTGATGTTACATATTGGTGGAATCGCTTTACTGATCGGGCGATCGCTTCACGCCTACGGACTAACAACAAGCAATTTAAAGCTTCGTGTATCAGGAATGGCTTTCACGTTTGGCAATATCATCTATTTGGCGATCGCCAATCTTGTGTATCTCTACTTTAGGACATAGAATGAGCGCCGCCCATTCTATGTCTAACTTAATTAAATCAGAAAGGAAAAACAAAAAATGTTAGCAGTAGCAGTATTAGCGGCGGGGAAAGGAACTCGCATGAAATCAAGTTTACCAAAAGTATTACAACCTTTAGGTGGTAAATCCTTAGTCGAGCGTGTTCTCAAGGCAACCGATCCCCTGAAAGCCGATCGCTGTATTACCATCATTGGTTATGAACGTGAACAAGTGCGGACGGCTTTAGCCAATTATCCAAACATAGAATTTGTAGAACAAATTGAACAACTAGGTACAGGACACGCCATTCAGCAATTATTAGAACCTTTAGCAGGATTTACAGGGGAATTGGTGGTTCTCACGGGAGATTCACCTTTACTCCGTTCTGAAACTATCCAAACCTTGATTGATAGCCATCGTCAACATCAAGCTTCAGCAACGGTACTGACAGCGATTCTGCCTGACCCTACAGGCTATGGTCGCGTATTTTGCGATCGCGATATGAAGATTGACAAAATTATTGAGCATCGTGACTGTACCCCCGAACAGATTCTGCATCAGCGCGTGAGTACAGGTGTCTACTGTTTTGATTGGCAACAATTAGCTCAGGCTTTGCCAAAACTTACGAATGAGAATTCTCAACAAGAATATTATTTGACCGAGGTTTTTGATTATCTCACTGAAGTTTATGCCAGCGATTTAGAAGATCTCGACGAAAGCCTTGGTATTAACGATCGCCTTCAGTTAGCCAATGCATATAACATTTTACAAAAAAGAACTAAAGACAAATGGATGCGTGCGGGAGTAACCATGTTATTACCCGACACGATCACCATTGATGATGAAGTGGAACTTGCGCCCAATGTGATTATTGAGCCAAATTCCCATTTGCGCGGTAATACTAAAGTTGGCTCAGGTTCGACAATTGGTCCTTCTAGTCTCTTGTCGAATAGCATTATTGGAGAGAATACGACTGTGCAGTTTTCGGTAATCGAAGATAGTCAAATTGCGGATAATTGCCAGATTGGTCCTTTTACGAGAATTCGTGGCGAGTCGGTGGTGGGTAATAAATGTCGCATCGGTAACTTTGTGGAACTCAAAAACACCAAAATCGGCGATCGCACCAATGCTGCTCATCTCAGTTATTTAGGCAATGCCACCCTCGGAACTCGTGTGAATATTGGTGCAGGTACAATTACCGCTAATTATGATGGCTTTAAGAAGTATCAAACAATTATTGGCGATCGCACTAAAACAGGTTCTAATTCAGTTCTGGTTGCACCGATTCAAATTGGCGAAAATGTGAATATTGCCGCAGGTTCGATCATTGTGGAAGATGTGGAGTCTAATGCTTTAGCGATCGCTAGAGCTAAACAGGTGACTAAGCCTGATTACTACGATCAAGAGGGTCGCAAAAAGTAACAAAAATTGAGAACTTAGCAACAGTGATAGAGTTGAGGCGGCGATCGCCCTATACAGTTTCATAGTTGTCTTATTTCCAATTCTATCTAATTCTATTTTTAACGTGATGTGTAACCAATAAGATCGCGTTGATATATGTAAATGAAAACATCTTTTTGTATCTTTTTTGCTCTAAATAAATATTACCTAAAAAATCTAGCTAATCTACTTATTTAGATGATTAGGCAGAAAAATTCCGTATAATTATCCTAAAACAGGATCTTAGGCAGAATTTTTCTGTATAGTACGCCCTATAAGGTGATTAGGCAAAAACTTGACTTTCAGCCTATATTGTCTATAGTCAGATTAGGCAGAATTTTTCCGCCTAATACATAGTTATGCCCCTCTTAAATCAATCAGAAAAGAGATAGAATAGATGAGTATTTATAGTAAGCGAATACCCATTTCTCCTAATTTCTTTTGTGATGGTCATGGTTATGTCCTTACCTCATCCAGTTTAGGCGGTAGTGACTTAAATCCCAGTCAGTTTTCGGATCTTGTTTTGAATGGTTCGTCTGACGATATCGCGCCTCTTCTGACTCAAGGGATTTGTATGCCCGTTCTCTTTGAAAGTGATTGCTCTTTAGATCGCAAAACACTTTTTGTAATCGGGAATTTAACGAGTCAGGAGGAGAACGATTGGCGTGCCCGACTTACGTGGAAACTGAACATTCCCTGTGGAAAGTTAATCTTGCTTTGTAGCTGTGTCACTGAAGATGTTGCCCATGCGATTTCTGGAAGACCGTCTAGAGAAGACTTTATGATTTTCCAAGTCATAGATGTGCCGCCCAATTTATACAAGGTTGATATTTATGCCTATCCATCAAGTCCAACCTTTGTTGAAACCCTTGACGATAAAGACTATGAAAGGTATGAAGAAAAAATGCTTGAATTAGATTTAGACGACTATGACAATGAGGGAAACCTAACCTCAGTGGGTTATATCATTTGCCTCTCACCTCTTAATGCGGAACTTCAGCTACCAGAAACGAGTGATGCATGGCTTGAGAAATTTACTTTTCGTTAGGTGCTAATCAGGCGTTGAAGACATTGTTGTATTCACGAAAATAAAAGAGTGTATGGGAACGGAGCATAACAAATCATTGGAGCGGACGAAACCAAGGTATAGGCGTAGGGTGCGTTAATGAAATATAACGCACCTTTTTAATACAAATTATTTGTGCGTTACGCTCTGCTAACACACGCTACGAGGTTGGTTATGTGTTTCAAATTTCTTGAGTGCGATCGCCGATCTTGTATTGCGATCACTAGCTGATTTGTATCTTATAGGATACACTTAAAGAATGATTGAAATCCGCCAGACTGAGATCTACTCTAAATGGTTTAAATCCTTGCGTGATACACAAGCCCAAGCACGGATCAACATTCGTATTCGTCGCTTATCGATGGGCAATTCAGGCGATGTAAAACCAGTAGGGAAAGGAGTATCAGAATTGCGTATTGACTATGCCGCAGGCTATCGAGTTTATTTCATACAACGAGGAGCGCAATTAATAATTTTGCTGGCAGGTGGGGACAAACGCACACAAGATCAAGATATTAAGACAGCCTTAAACTTAGCCAAAGAACTATAGGAGAACTCTATGACTATTCAAACCTATCCTTGGGATGCAGCAGACCACCTAGAAACTAAAGAAGATATGGCAGCATATCTAGAAGCAGCACTCGAAGATGGCGATCCTGCTCTAGTGGTAGCAGCATTAGGAGATATTGCCCGATCTAAAGGCATGACAAACATTGCCCGTGAAACAGGGCTTGGAAGAGAAAGTCTCTACAAAGCTTTATCTCTCGAAGGTAATCCAGAATTTGCCACTGTTCTAAAAGTTATTCAAGCTCTGGGTTTACGTTTACGAGCTACATCTGTATGAGACATTCTGCATACAAATGTAGAGTCAGAGCCTTAACTGCCAGACAGATAAGCGAAATAGTTACATAAAGAATAGCCGCAGCTTTATGACCATAGCACCAACCTTAGCAAAACAATTACTGTCGAAGAATGGGTTAATCAAATAATGTCTATCCCCTTCTAAGTAGCTAGTGCGATCGCCAGTCCCGTAGAGTTCATTAAGGAAAAAGCTTTAAAAAATCCCCTTCTGGATCTCATCAGCAATAAACTCACTAGCTCTGGCGGTGATTGCCATTTCCGTTAAGGTGGGACTTTGCCAACCCGAAGAAGCCCAACAAGCACCATCGGTGACGAAAAGATTGGGAGCTTCCCATAATTGGTTATGGGCATTCACGACCGAATTAGTGGGTGAAGTTCCCATTCTTGCGCCGCCGACTTCATGGATGTAATAACCAGGGGGAGCCGAAAATGCCATCGTTTCTTCCATGCGACTGACAAATTCTGAGAATATAGGCACATGGAAGATATCAGTAAGTTTCATATTCTTACCTCCCGCCAGTTTGATGATTGCATCAATTTGGCGATGCATATGGTCTAGCATCAGATGTTCATTCTCTGACCATGCACATTCGATATGTGGCACAGGAATTCCCCATGCATCGACGACATCTTTATTTAATTGAATGTGATTGTTGTAGCGAGGTAATACTTCCCCATGAGCAATCAGAAACCCAATGGAACCAGATCCCACTTTACGGACAATACTTGGTAAATCAAAACGCTGTACACCTCCCCAAATACCGTAACCGCGCAAAAACTGCTCCTGTTGCGATTCTAAATTGCAGAAGCAGGGAATGAAAAAACTATCACATCCTGAAAGGTCAAAGGTTTGAGGTTGCTTAATATTTGGCATGAAGAAGAAAGTAGAAGTGGATACATGATCCATCAGATATCGTCCTAACATTCCCGATGGATTAGTTAATCCCGCAGGTTGATATTGCTCAGTGGAGTGCAAGAGAATCCGTACTGACTCAATCGTGGAAGCACAGAGAACCACAGTCCGTGCAAACACCTCATGGGTGGTTTTACTGTTGCGGTCAATAAATGCCACACCACGCGCTTTACGAGTATCTGGATCGAAGATGACATGGCTGACTACGGCATCCGATCGCAAAGTCACATTACCCGTCGCGATCGCCGCCTTGAGCGAAGAACCAAGACTAGAATACAATGGCCAGGGTTGCTCTGGAGTCGGGCGATACAGACCAAAGCCCCGTGAAGGAATCAGACGGCGATCTGACCATTGACTTTCGACAACTTGCTTTAAATGCAACTCGGCGGGAGTGAGGGGCAATGTGGGCTGATAGTCGCCATCAGGCAGTTGTGGTAAACCTTCTTGACTACCTCGTACCTGAAAAAACTGCTCCAATTTGCTGTAGTAGGGTGCGAGATCGGCATGAGCGATCGGCCAGTCCTGCTCATGTCCATCGCGACTCGCCGCCTTAAATTCATAGTCCGACAACCGCAGAGTGATCCCCCCCCAAGTTAAGCTTTTACCTCCCACCTGACGACCACGAATCCAGAAAAAGGGCTGATCGTCTGGTGTGGTATAGGGATTATCCTTTTCATCAATGAACAAGTCTGGATTAGCCTTCCAGTAACCGGGGTGCATTGATTGGTAGGATTGACGTTTGGAAATTGCCAGATTATAAAACCGCTTTGCCATATCCCGCACCTGATGCCCCAGATCAGCTTTGGCATCGGGAGTACGACCTGCTTCTAAGACAAGGACTTTCAGACCGCGTTCACTCAATTCTTTGGCAGCGACACCACCATTAGCTCCAGAGCCAACCACGATCGCATCATAAATTTCTGAAGAGGAATGGGTACTCATCTTTTTTGACAAACCTTAAGCTTTTAGCTATTTGCTTAGCAACTACAGCAATTTAATATCTTGCCTGAAAATGCCCTCAGAATTGCAAGATTTTGGCTAAATGTAGCTAAGCGAGTTACGGCGCTTCTTTATGCAAATACTTCCTGTTGTTGAGACTCTAAAAACTCACGGATGCGTTTGACTTGAAAATCACGGGCGTAGTCTAGGACTTGATTAGCAAAGGGGCTAAAAATGGGATCGGTTTCCTGTAGAAGTATGACCTCATCTTGAATGGCGATAATATCTCCCATTTTGGCTAGCTGTATCAACTTCTCTAAGATACAAGTTGGCGGCGCAATTAATGGTTGGGCGATCGCCTCTTGATCTCCAGATTTAGCATTGATTGTGGTGGTATCAACTATCTCCAAATCTTCGTATTGCCATTCTAAATTGAGTAGCGATCGCATGGTATAGAACAAAGTATCGGGATTGACAGGTTTAGAAATAAAGGCATTACAGCCTACTTCCAGACTCAAATCACGATCTTGATTGAAGGCACTTGCGGAGATCATAATGATCGCGGTTTTCTGGAACATGGATAACTGGCGTAACTGCTTCGTAGTTTCATGTCCATCTAGTTGAGGCATCACCATGTCCAGCAAAATTAAATCTGGCTCAAATATTTGCGCTTGAGTCAGACAATCGTAGCCATTGATGGCTTCGGTGACAATAAAGCCGAGGGGGGTCAGCAAATCCCTTAATACCATTCGATTTTCAGTTTTGTCATCCACAATTAAAATCTTACAGCGATCGCCTAAATAACCAATAACTGTACGGTTGTCTGGAGGTGAAATACTCGTGGGATGGGGAACTTCTACTAACTCAATTTCAAACCAGAATGTACTACCTTGATTTAACGTACTTTCGACCTGTAGTTGCCCACCCATCAGTTCCACAATTTTTTGACAAATGGGTAAGCCTAAACCTGTACCAGACGAGTAACGAGCGCGATCGCCTACTTGCTGGAATGGTAAAAAGATATCTTCCAATTTGTCAGGAGCAATGCCCACACCTGTGTCCGCGATCGCAAAACGGACTTTATAATTTTTACTAGATTCACAGGGTTGAGCGCTAACTGTCAGAGAGACATTGCCACAATCAGTAAATTTAACCGCATTCCCAAATAGATTAATCAGTACTTGCCGTAGACGCTTTTCGTCGCCATACATCTTAGTTGGCAATGTTGTTAGCGGTTGATAGATGAGTTCGACATCCTTCACCTTGACTTGCAATCGAAATATATCAGTGATACTTTGCAGTAATTTAGGAAGCTCAAATTCATGGGGATTAAGTTCAAGTTTTTTAGCTTCTATTTTAGAAAGATCGAGAATATCGTTAAGTAAGGTCAGCAGATGTTCACCACTGCGCTGAATGATTTCTAAACCTGAGCGATGCTTGTCAGGATCATAACTGCGTTTGAGGATCTGAGCATAGCCGAGAATACCATTTAAGGGAGTGCGTAACTCATGGCTCATATTGGCAAGAAATTCGCTCTTCGCACGGTTGGCAGTATCCGCAACTTCCTTCGCTGATTGCAGTTCCTTTTCCGCTCGTTTGCGATCGGTAATATCTGTACCTACGGATAGAATTTCAATTAATTGACCTTGATCGTCATAAATGGGTTTATTTGACCAAGTTACCCAGACACGCCGCCCATCTTTACAGATATTCTCATTTTCATTGAGTTGATACTTTTCGGGTGTATGGCAGATTTCGTTAATCATGTTTTGCAAATCTGACCCTGTGACATCCTGTGCAGAAACAATTGTCTCTAATACCGACTTGCCCAGCACCTCTTCCAATTGATAGCCAAAAAACTTCAATCCATAATCATTTAAGAAGCAAATATGACCTTGAGTGTCCCAGCGTAAAATGATGCAGTTAGCAGATTCCACCAGATCGCGATATTTCTTTTCACTCTCTTTAATGCTTTCCTCAATCATTTTGCGATCGCTAATATCTTTCAGCGCATAAATAGCAAAGGATTGACCGCCAAATTCAATTAGTTCCGAAGAGATTAGTCCTGTGAGTTTTTTGCCGCTTTTGGTAACAAAATTTGCTTCAAAATTGGCAACTCTACCTTCTAATCTCAAAAGCTCGACTACGCGATCGCGGTCTTCCAAGTTAAACCAGAGATGTAAATCTGACGGAGCCGCACCGATCGCTTCTTCCCGACTATAGCCTGTAATTTCTGACCATTTATCATTAACGTCAATATGCGTAAAGTCTTCTGTGGAAAGTAATGCCATGCCGTCAGGACTAGAACGAAAAGCTTTCGCAAATTTTTCTTCCGATTCCCGCAAGGCAGCTTCTGTACTCTCATGTTCGAGAATTTCCTGTTGTAATGCTTGAGTTCGTTCATCTACTTTTTGCATGAGTAAATGAGAATATTCTTCTAATCGATTATGAGATTTTTTCATTTGGCGACTCATCTGATTAAAGGAAGTCGCTAAGATGGCTAATTCTTTGACCAGACAAGAATATTCAACTTTTTGGTCGAGTTCTCCTTCAGCAATCAGTTGACTGGCTATGCTTAATTGAGTAATTGGACGGCTAATCCACCGAGCCGCAATAATTCCAAAGATAGTGGTAAGTCCCAGAGCCAATAGACATAGTAAGGCAGTAGAGCGAGTATTGTCTTTAATCTGCGACATAAAGTCAGACTCAGGGACAACAATCACAATTCGCCAACTTAAGCCATAGGCATCATTGAGTTTACTGACTTGCAGAAAGTACTTCTCGCCATGTAAATAAACGAAGGATTGCTCGGCAAAATCATTGACATATTTGATCTGCTCTTGCAATCTGAGTGCAGAAACACGGGTTAATTCATCTTGACTTTGGGTTGCCAAAATGCGTTCCGAACGATCTTCTTTAGTAGCAATCCCCGCATCCAGATTGGAAGTTGCCACGAGTTTTCCTGAAGGTTCAATAATGAAAGTCTGTCCGCGATCGCTGACCTTAGTTTTCTGCAAAAAACGATTGATTTCTCCTAACAGAATCGATACGCCCAATACCCCTTGTAGTTCTCCTGTAGAAGCATATAGAGGCTTTACGGCGGTGATCGCAGGTTCACTAGTAATAATATCGGTATATACTTCACTCCAAGTATCTTTACGCGCTCGCAGCATGGATTGATACCAGGGACGGTCATGCAAATCAAAGCTGTTTTTTGCCAAGAGAAGGGTCTGCGGTCTACCCTTCTCATCAGTCATGTAAGTACTGTTGAAGTTATCTACTGCTAGTTTGTCTTGAATTCGTCGCGCCCCAAAATATTTACCTGATGTGGTTGCCACATAAATATTACTTAGCTGTGGAAATCCTCGCAGTTGTTTCCACAAGTGTCTTTGAATTTTTGTTTCATCAATAGTGTCAATTTGTCCGAGGTCGATACTATTGGAATTTAATTGATTAATTGTAGAAGGTAATTCTAAATAGGAATGTAAGCGAATTTGGACTTGCTCCGTGACTTTGCTCCGCAGTTGACTGGACAGTTGCTTTACGGCATCACGACCATTCTGAAATGATAGCCAGCCAATCAATCCGACGATGCCGAAAGTACTGAGCAAAAACGGCACGATAATCAGTACGCTCAGAGGGATTTTAAAGCCTTTACTATTCATACAAGCGGACTTGTTAACCCCTGCGGCAGTTGATACGATTGGAGTTGCTTTAGTCGGTGGGGGCGTTATAGTCATACTATCTATACTATTCAAACCCAAGTCTTCTTAACGCGAGTCGGCGATTTTTCCATATTTGAGGTTCTTGAGGTGAAATCTGAATTGCTTGATCGTAGGCAGCGATCGCTTCTTCGAGTAGTCCTAGTCCACTGAGGGCATTACCGCGATTGTACCAAGCAAAATGATCATCCTGATTGATCTCCAAAGCCCGATCATGACTAGCGATCGCTTCTTCATACAGTTCCAACTTGCTCAGCACCAAACCGCGATTATTCCATGCATAGTAGTCATCGGGACGAATTTCTAGAGCTTTGTCATAGCTGGCGATCGCCTCGGTAAAGTTTCCCCAATGTTCGAGAGCCTTAGCGCGACTATACCAAATTTGATGATCACGGGGTTTATACTCTAGGGCGCGATCGTAACTGGCTACAGCTTCACCATATTTACCAATACTTTCAAGGGCGTAGGCACGGCTAAACCAACCCTGTACATAGTCTGGTCTTAGGGCTAAGGCTTTCTCACAATAATTAATTGCTTCTTCATACTGCCCCAATACACTACAAACTAAGCCTTTGCCACCGTAGGAATAATAATAATCAGGCTTATGTTTTAGGGCGATGTTGTAACTATTGATTGCTTCTTCGTAGCGCCCTAGCATACTTAATGAAGTACCCAGATTGTGCCACGCCGCATAAAAATCTTCTTTATAGGCGATCGCTTGACGATAGTTTTCGACAGCTTCCTCATGATGATTCGATAAATCTAGAGCAACCGCACGGTTATACCAAGCCAAATGGTTATCAGAACGAATTTGCAATGCTAGATCACAATTTGCGATCGCCTCTTGACAACGATTGCCTGCTACTAATAAACCGCCCTGCTCTAGCAATAGCTCAATCCGCCGCTCGGAAATTAAAGGCTGGGCATCAATCAGTTTTTGGAGATCGGCATATTTGCGATCGCGCTCCTCTTCACTGATTTGGGCATAGGCTTCATAACGATCCTCACTCACCCAACGAAAAGCTTCTTGACGCAGCAGTTCCATATCGGTCGGAAACTCAAATACCTCAACGGCATCGTTAAAGAATTCGGGAGAGCTATCAATAAAAAACTTGAGCGCAAATAAGGGTAATAAAAATACAAAGCAGATCGGGAAACGCTCTTGGAGTTGGGATTGAGACAGGATCAGGTGAGCCAGTGGGCGAGGAATCTTATTTAATTTTTCGTTTAATGACGGATTTTCGAGATTATTAATTTTGCTTTCTAGAAACTCTTCAATGCCTGTAATAAACACCAGATTTGCATCATGTAAATCTGGCTCATTAACGAACATTTCATAAAAATCAGAAATTGGGCGATCGAGTCTTAATACCCTAACCTCTTGACCTGCTGCATCAACCTTTGTCCTCTTAATAATTTGTTCCCCTTCCGCAGGTGAACAACGCACAAACAGCATCCCAAAATTCTGCTTATTTTTAAGTAAACCCAATAGATGCTGATATTCTGTCTCTGGATTTTTTAGAGCATCTTTATCCCAAGCGTTTCCAGTGTATTGCATGGCTCTCCCATTTGACTGAATACTCCAGCTAAATCATACCAAAAAAGATTGAAGCCTAAAACCAAGAGTAGAGTAGTGGCGCAAAGCACCGCTACTCTACTCTTGGTTTTAGCTATAACATAGAGATTAGCTCAGGCAAACCCTGCGTTGCTCTATTTGAATAATCAAACGTTAGAAAAAGCTCATGAACGATCGCTTAATTCGCGCCCTCACCGCCGACGGCAGAGTCCGTGTCATTGGCGTGAATATCACTCAATCCCTTAATGAAGCGCATCGCCGCCATCAGTTATCGGCATTAGCCACAGCATCCCTTGGTCGAGCGATGAGTGCCAGCTTACTGCTTACATCGAATATGAAACAAGCTCAAGCCAGAGTAAACGTCAGGGTGGCAGGTGAAGGCGGATTGGGGTTAGTCTATGCTGATGCTGGTTTTGATGGGACAGTACGTGGCTTTGTCTCCAATCCCCACTTTGAGTTGCCACCCCTTGCTGATGGTCAGCAAAATGTGAGTCAGGGTATTGGACATACGGGTTTTCTCAAAGTAATGCGTGATGTTGGCTATGGTGAGCCCTATAGCAGCACGGTGGAGTTAATTGCGGGTGACATTGCCAATGATGTCGCTTGGTACTTAGCTTCATCTGAGCAAACCTATTCCAAACTCATGCTCACGGAAGTAATTGATCAAGATAATAACGAGTCTCCTGTAAAAGTAGCCGCAGGACTGTTATTCCAAATTATGCCTAAAGCCACCCTTCGCGCCGCCAAAACTGCCAACCTGTCCCAAGAAGATTTGCTTCTACAACTAGAAGCCAAAAATGATCCGCAAAAATTTCTTGATTTACTCAACCAAAATCCAGCGATCGCCGATGTGATGACAGAATTATTTGCGGATATGCATCTAGATATCTTGCCGATGAGTAAAGATGTGAAATTTCACTGTCCTTGCACCCTTGATCGGATGTTAGCGGCAATGAAAATGTTTGGTGAAGAAGACCTGCGATCGATGATTGCTGAAGATAAGGGCGCAGAAGCAACTTGTCATTTTTGTGGGGAAGTCTATCAAGCCACCACTGAGCAGTTAAATAGCTTGTTAACCGAACTGCGAGTTGAGGCAAAAGCTTAAGGGATATTAATATAGAGCGCTTTGCGCTCTACAAATTCTCCAATTGTGGTAACTTCACCTTAAGAAACTCCTCACCCACAATCACAAAACTTTTACAGATCAAACTTTATGACAGTTAACGCGCAAATTGGCATCATTGGCGGCAGTGGTCTCTACAAAATGTCTGCCCTGACTAATGTTCAAGAAATTAACATTGATACCCCCTTTGGCAAAACCTCCGATGCCTTTATCTATGGCGAACTATCAGGTACACCTGTGCTATTTCTTGCCAGACATGGGCGATTGCACCATTTGCTGCCCTCAGAAGTCCCCTATCGTGCCAATATTTATGCGCTAAAAAGTCTTGGTGTGGAGTACATTATCTCTGCCTCAGCCGTCGGTTCTTTACAGGAATATGCACGTCCCCTTGACATTGTGTTGCCCGATCAGTTTATCGATCGCACGACTCGCCGTACCTCGACATTTTTTGGTGAAGGGATAGTTGCTCACGTTGCCTTCGGGGAGCCAATTTGCAAATCACTGCTTTCCGTCGTTGCTTCTGCGGCAGAAGGGGTCGATTTAGGGCGCAACAAAGTCCATAAAGGCGGGATTTATCTCTGTATGGAAGGACCTGCTTTCTCCACTAAGGCTGAGTCCCTGCTCTATCGCAGTTGGGGCGCTAAGGTAATTGGGATGACTAATCTCACGGAGGCAAAGCTTGCTCGTGAAGCCGAAATCGCCTATGCCACGATCGCCTTAGTCACCGATTATGACTGTTGGCACGATGATCATGAAAGTGTGACGGTAGATATGATCATTCAAAATTTACATAAAAATGCTTTGAATGCTCAAACCGTCATTCAAAATGCGGTAGCTAAAATTGCTGCCAACCCACCGAAGTCAGAAGCCCATCATGCTCTGAAGACTTCGATCTTGACGGATTTGAGTAAAGTGTCCGATAGTACTCGCGATCGCTTAAAAGTAATCCTGCAAAAGTATCTTTAAACCATAGTCTATTGAGGCTTTAAGTAGTAGAGATCAATTTTTGAAAGCGCTGCGAAGCGGCGCTTTCAAAAATTGATTTGGGTTTTAATTCAGCGCAAAGCGCTGTATCTAAAAAAGAGCAGCGCTTTGCGCCGCTCTTTTTTTAGTTTGTATGTCTTGTGTTATACCTTATGTATTTTTTAGTCTAAGCTACTTCATGTATAGCGATCTCTCACAAAAATGCGTAGATACTCGTTTTTACGACTTGGTATTAATATCGGTGCATTTTTACTGCTAGGAATGGGTCTGGTGGTGATATATGGGTGGTTTATCGGTTCAGTAAGTTTGATTCAGATCCAACCTCAATTTGTGCCAATGCAGTTCAATACAGCTTTAGGATTTGTCCTGATCGGCTTGTCACTTATGGGATTTATCAATCATCGGCGGAAATTAGTTAAATATCTTGGACTAGTACTAGTCTTATTGGGAGGATTAACCCTAGCCCAACATATATTTGGGGTTAATTTGGGGATTGATGAGCTATTCATGAAGCATTACATCACGATCTCGACTTCTCAACCTGGTCGGATGGCTCCAAATACAGCTTTAAGCTTTTTACTAAGTGGCTCGGCAATCTTAACTATGTCCAAACCGAAAATCGGAGTCCATCAGCTTTTGATATGTAGTGTGTTGGGATCTTTAATTATGGGATTAGGAACTGTCGCTTACTTTGGGTATTTGTCAAAAGTAGAGACAGCTTACGGTTGGGGCAATCTCACCAAAATGGCGCTCCATACTTCGATTGGGTTCATCGTTGTTGGGTTGCTCGTAATCATCGCCATCCGACATTTGAGTTGGCGCATCCAGAAAAAAATGTCGTCTTTAGTATTACCGATCACTTCTGGGGTGCTTGGTTTCACAGTTACTCTTTGTCTATGGCAAGCGCTTTATTCATCGGAACTATATGTCAAGAATCAATATGGCATCAAACCCACAAACTTTGTTGCCGAAGGGATTTTGGTCGTTGGCGGATTATTTTCGATTGTGATTGTGATCGCGACTTGGTTTGCGATCAGATCCCATGAACAGTTACAGGATTTAAAATTAGCCCAAGCTGAAATTTTAGCGCTTAATAAACAATTAGAGAAAATATCCTATCTTGACGGTTTGACAGAAATTCCCAATCGTCGCGCCTTTGATATTGCGATCGAAAATGAATTAGGACGCGCTTCCCGATATCAACATTCTATTGCTTTAATTCTGTTTGATATTGATTATTTCAAGTCCTACAATGACTACTACGGACACCAAATGGGCGATCGCTGTCTGCAACAAGTTGCACATACGATTAATACAATGGCTAAGCGTAAAACCGATATCGCAGCGCGTTATGGTGGTGAAGAATTTGTTTTATTGTTACCTGATGCTGCCATCAGCGATGCGACGAGGATTGCAGCAATAACATTACAGGCGATCGCTGATTTACAAATCCCCCACAAATCCTCAAAGGTTAGCGATACAGTCACTCTCAGTGCAGGCGTTAGTGTTTGTATCCCCAATCAGCACATAACTTCTGAAGAATTAATTTGGGGCGCGGATCAAGCTCTATATGAAGCGAAAGCTCAGGGGAGAGCGCGTGTTGTCGCAATGACATAACAAAGGCGGTGCAATGCGCCGCCTTTGTTATGTTTAAATTTGTGGCTCGATACCAGCCGCCCGTAATTGAGCAAGTAATGTTTCAACTCGTTGATGCTCTTGATCGGCGCGTTGACTTTCCTGCTCAGCACGTTGACTTTCCTGCTCAGCGCGTTGACTTTCCTGCTCGGCGCGTTCAGATCCAGAGAGCAATAAATTTCCCTCAGCATCCCACCAACGCAGCCAAGGGAAATCAGAATTTTGATAGCGTCCTTGCCAAATTCCTAGCTCCACACCAAGGGATTCAATGGGATAGTGACCGCGTTCATTGGGTTCTACCAATTCAAATTGGTTGCCAACAAAATGATATAAGGCGATCGCCGCTTTTTGGACTTCATAAATGCCATAAAAGGCAGGACGAATCACCTGTTCATAAATAAAAAATTTACCTTTCCAAGGTGTTTTGTCTCGCTCTTCTTGACCATTGCCAGATACAAACTCCAACACAATCAAAGGCGCAATAAATTCTTGCCACAGCACATAAGATCGTCTTGGCACGCCATTGACCAAACTTGGCGATACATTCGGGACATAAAACCAATCTGGAGCTACGGCTCCCTTTTCTGGTGGATCGGTGATGCGCCAATAAATGCCACAATCCTGCCCGATCGCATAGTTCCCATCAGGATGAATACTTTGCAAAACTGGAGCAATGGAATCCGTCAAGAGAATACTTTGGGGATGTTCTTGAAAATTTTTCACAAATGTACCATCGGAGTCTGGCAGTTGTGTATGGTCTGGAAATGGTACTAGAGCAGGATCTTGATCCACCGTAAAGGTCATGGCTTTAGCTCTCAGTAAAGTGTGTAACTTCTTGATTAATTATAGCGACACTACTTCATAAAAAAGGCGGCGCAGTGCGCCGCCTTTTGGGGTTTGCGCCCTAGCTACTTAGTATTTGAGTCCTTTCACAGTCTCGAAAAAGAAACGAGCGTTATCTTCGGGAGTGTTGGGTAAAATGCCATGTCCGAGGTTCATGATGTGACCCCTGTTACCAGCTTTCTGGACAACTTCCAAAATGCGATCGCGAATGTAGCTTTGCTCAGCAAACAGCACACAGGGATCGAGGTTACCTTGAACAGGAACATGACGACCAATGCGATCACGGGCATCAGCAAGATCCACAGTCCAGTCTACACTGACGATATCCACGCCTGATTTAGGCATCAGGTCAAGGACACCTGCGCTACCGCTAATGTAAAGAATCAATGGAGTATCAGGATATTTTGCCTTGACTTTATCGACAACCATTTTTTGATAAGGCAGAGCAAAGGTTTTATAGTCAGTTGGGCAAAGATGTCCTGCCCAAGAGTCAAACATCTGCACCACTTGAGTGCCGCATTCGATCTGGTGGATCACATAAGTGCCGATCATTTCAGCAATCTTGGTCAAAAAGCTATGGATAATCGCTGGCTCTTTGTATGCCAATGCTTTGATTACCGAATAATCCTTAGAACCCTTACCTTCAACAGAATAGGCGGCTAATGTCCAAGGTGCGCCCACAAAGCCAAGAATAGTCGCTTGATCTTTAACTTCTTCTTTGATGGCGGTTAAAATCTTACGGATAAAAGGCACAGCCGTGTCAGGATCAAATTCTGTTAGAGCATCAACTTGGGCTTGAGTCCTGATTGGAGACTCGATGATAGGACCTCTGCTTTCGATGATGTCAAAGTTAATACCGATACCTGTGAGGGGGGTGAGGATATCGGAAAACATGATCACGCCGTCAGGTTGGAAAGCCCGAAATGGCTGTAAAGAAATTTCGGCAGCGAGTTCAGGGATTTCTGATCGCTCTCTAAATGTTGGATACTTTTCGCGCAAATCACGATACGCCTTCATATATCTTCCTGCTTGGCGCATCATCCATACTGGTGGACGATCCAGTACTTCACCTTTTGCCGCCCTGAGCAAGCGATCATTGCCTCCCATAATTAACTCTTTCCTGTGTGTTTAAACTTTTTTATATATTGTGCTTTTGAATTATAGAACGTGACGTACAAGACACCAATGCTTGACTCCGAAAGTAAAGGAGAGGTCAAGGTCTTTGATTAAGTTTTTTTTAACTTTTTTGATCGCGATCGCATAGTCAAATCCTAGATTTAGCTATCAGTTCATGTCTAGCATCATTGACAAACTTAGTTTTTATTTAATCTCTGATGATAGCGAGATTACTTGTACTTTCTTTAAGATATGTTATTAATACTTAAGTTAGTAAAATTTAAGGGTTATGGGGAAAGATGTCTCGTTTCTCCTTGTAGCTCCTAAATTGAAAGTTTTAGCTAACCAATGGCTAGGTTAAATAACTGTGATTAATGAAGGGGTAAATTTGACAAAGGATGCTGATGTAGTAGGCAAGACATCAGAAGATGTAGCAGTACTGGCTACGGAGGCAAAATCGCCTTTGCAAAGGGGAGTCGCGATCGCAGTTACCTTAATAGCAGTGGTGATCGCGCTTGTGATCTGGCTATTGCGTACACCCGTTGATCCATATACCCAGTCAGTTCTCACTTTGTCAGGTGACCCTGTGCAAGGACGTTCGATCTTTGTGATGAATTGTGTGGCTTGTCATGGAGAATGGGCAAATGGCAAAGTCGGTCCTAGTTTGCATGGTGTATCCGATCGCAAGTCCGATGCTAAGTTAGTTCAACAGGTTGTAAGCGGCGAAACCCCACCGATGCCTCAGTTTCAACCTAGTCCACAGGATATGGCTGATTTGTTAAGCTATCTCAAACAATTATAAAAAAGCGGCGCATTGCGCCGCTTTTTTATTGTATTTGCAGCAATTCCCCGATTCCTTTTTCGGCAACATCTAACATTTGATCTAGTTGCGATCGCGAAAATGTATCCGACTCGCCAGTACCTTGAACCTCAACCAGCTTGCCAGTGCTGTCCATCACCACATTCAGGTCAACACTTACTGCCAAGTCTTCTTGATAATTTAAGTCCAAAATCGGTTTGCCATCGATTAAACCCACCGAGACTGCGGCGACAGCATTACGGATCGGCGATCGCGTAATTTTTCCTTCAGCAAGTAGGCGATCGCAAGCTGCCTTTAAAGCTATAAATCCCCCCGTGATTCCACCTGTGCGCGTACCGCCATCCGCTTGCAGTACATCAATATCCACCGTAAAGGTGTAATTAGCGATCGCAGTCATATCTAGCGCCGCCCGTAAACTCCGCCCAATTAATCTTTGAATTTCTTGAGTACGCCCTGATAGTTTCATAAATTCGCGTTGTTGACGGGGAATTGTGGATGCAGGCATCATCCGATATTCTGCTGTCAGCCAACCTTGATTACTGCCCGTCAGAAATTTGGGTACACCTTCTTCGATGGATACAGTGCAGATCAATTGCGTATCACCAAATTTTGCCAACACAGAACCCGCAGGCGCTTTGGTAAATGGCTGCTGTAATTGCACGGGGCGCAGTTGATCCCAAGCTCTCCCATCAGGACGTTGAAAAATCGGCAAATCACTCATGATCACTGTTTGACTGTTTGTAAAATCTATCCAATCATATAGCAAGCACTTGCTGCTAGCGGCTATACAAAAGGTAAAGATGGCGATGCCATCTTTACCTTTTAACCCTTACTGGGTTTGGTTTTTAATTCACAAAAGTGTTGGCACATTTTTGTGAACGGGGATTACAGAGCGATCGCTACATAATTTGCAGGAAAAGATAGGCGGTGCTTTGCATCGCCTATCTTTTCCTGATTTTAACTAATGTTGCAACAAGGCAGAACGAGGAATTACCCGCATAATCTCTTTGATAGTTGTTACTCCTTGTAAGACCTTCTCGATCGCGGCAACTCGAAAGGACTGAAAATCGATACTGCGTAGGTAAAGATCTAGTTGCGTCGATGTACCTTCATAAATAATTTGACGCATCGTGTCATTGATTTCTAATAGCTCAATCACTGCTTCACGGCCCAAGTAACCCGTATGAAAACATTTAGGACATCCTTTGCCTTGTCTGCATTTTTCCAAATTAACTGTAGATCGGTCTAATCCAATCACTTTCAATTCGGCATCACTAGGGACATATACTTCTGCACAGTGTGGACAAACACGGCGAACAAGGCGCTGAGCAATCACCCCTAACAAAGCATCACTAACTAGACTTGAGCCAAGATCTTTAAGTCGAGGGATAGCACTAGGTGCATCGTTGGTATGCATAGTGGTCAAAACCAAGTGACCAGTCAACGCCGCCCGAATTGCAGTTTCTGCCGTCTCACTATCGCGCACTTCGCCCACCATAATAATGTCGGGATCTTGGCGGAGAATTGAGCGTAATCCTGCGGCAAACGTCATACCTGCGGCTTCATTGACTTGGGTTTGAGTAATATTTGACAAGACATACTCCACAGGATCTTCGACAGTAGTGACATTGACGCTTTTAGAGGCAATTACTTGCAAACTGGTATAGAGCGTGCTAGTTTTCCCAGAACCAGTGGGACCAGTAAAAATGATCATTCCCTGTGGTTGATGTAGCCAGCTTTCATAGGTTTGACGTGACTTTTCCGTAAATCCTAGATCGGCAATACTCGAAAAGGGATTTTCTTGTGGAAGTAACCGAATTACAATTTTTTCTCCATTAACGCAGGGAAGTGTACTAACACGCATATCTAATCCCTTAGCATGATGGTCGTCACTAGTATATTTTTCACCAATACGCCCATCTTGGGGAATCCGACTTTTGGCAATATCCATTTCTGCCATCACTTTAAGCGCAACAATAATTTTGCGGCTAATTGCTAAAGGTAATACTTGAACATCTCGCAAAATACCATCAACACGAAAGCGAATCCGTAATCCTTCTTTGGTTGGCTCTAGATGAATATCGCTAGCACGGCTCTGCAAAGCACTAGTAATTATTGCCTTGATACGACTGATTTGATCTGCTGCTTTGGAGAGATGCATTTCTGCTGTCTCTGCGATCGCCATTGGGGCAAGTTCATCGGCAAAGGGAATGTCTGTCTCTGATAGAGAAATGAGATCGTTGCGAATATTTTGTTTGAGAAACCATTCTTGATAACTCTTTTTCGTAATTGATACGACTTCAACAGTCATGTCCATCAAGTTACTAATCCTCTTGATGTCCAGTTCTGAAATTGTCTCAGGAACCCCAATGAAAAAACATTTTTGCCATAATAGAAGTGGGATAGCCTTTGGTAATCCTGTCTGGTTACGAGCCTGACGCAAGAAGAGTCCACTCAATTCTGTGTCCAGCAAATTAATGTTTACACTTCCATCTAAATTAACAAGTCTAGTGATTGCTTCTTCACATGATATTTTGCCAGTTTTAAGTAATTGCCAAGGGGTTGAGGGAACAATAGATAAATTAGGTGTGGGGGATTTAGCTTGCATAGTTTCTGATAAGTTCAATATGGTTACTTACTAGATTCATTCTGTCGAGTTGATAGGTTCTATGCAGACCTTACGAAAAAACTAGCGTCATGCTCATCTAAAATTCGTTATCGCGCCTAGCAAGTAGAAGATGTTTCTACCCATTAACTTGTACTCCTAAAAAAGAAAATTAGGCAAGTGGTGATGTTTATTGAATTTTCAATAAACATCACCACTTGCCTAATCTGTGGAGTAACTTGATGTATATAGTTTGGCTGATGAGAAGCAGCAAACTTTAAGCTTGCTCAGTATCCTAAGGACGTGTGAGGGCTTTTCTAAAGTGATCGTTTACACCAACAACATCTGGTAAATCACCAACTCCTATAAGCTGAAATCCATTAGCTGCTGTCATGGGGACTGAATTAGCATTACATAATGCATTAGGTCGTCCTTCAATATGAATATGAGAATAGCCACCATTAACAGAACTTGCGCGGGAAACAACTCCCAATTGCTGACCAGCATTTACTCTTGCTCCATTAGCTACTTGGCGATCCATGTGACCAATCAATAAAGCACGGTTGTTCCCAATATCTAAACAAACCAAGTCTCTGTCAACATATCGAGCAGTACCAGCGGACGGAGCTAGAACAGGCTGCCCTGCTGATTTACTAGTATTGCCATCATAAGCATAACAACCACTGGAACCAAAATCTTTATTAGTGATTGTGAGATCTAAACCAAAAATACTACGTCCTTTATGGCTAATACCATTGTTCTGATATCCTTGACAAACAAACCAAGTCTGACCACTTTTAAAAGGCAAGAGAATCTGTCCAGGAGGGGGAGGAACTATCGTTCCTCCGTTAATTTTGAACCTCTGATTCACACCAGAATTGCATTGCCAGAGAGTGACTGCACCTCCATCATTACGAGTAGGACTGTCAATGCAGAATCGAACATTATTCCTGATCTCAGAAAGTCTAATCTGGACATCACCGTTGGACAGGTTTTCAACATTGAAATTTTGGTCAAGATCATTGGCGTTACAGGGATAAACATTGACCTCAGCCCCATTCCATCGACGATAGGCATTTAGGCATTTACCAGTGCTGCGCTGACGTAAAAGTTGACCGCCTCTAGCTCCTTGCAATCTATCAAAGTGTTGATCTGCATCATTAAAGTTGTGTGTCCAAATAGACATTCTTGGATGCCCGTCAATTAGACGGAAGTTACGATTAGTGTTAAGCGCTTTATTGCTATTATTAATGACAAAAGTTTCGGCAGATGCAGCAGCACTGAGAATAGTAACTCCAGCGAGGATCGAAAAAGAACTGGCAACTAGTGCTAAACATTGTTTAGGATTCATAATACCTTTAGCCATAATGATTAATACCTTGAAGTAGATTGAATTAGTTGAAGCAAAATATTAGAGGTGCGATTTTTGAGAGAAAATTGTTAGTTAATCCATCGTAGATTTTGAGCTTGAGAAGAAGAGATGCAAACTACATTTCCATCTTTCTCTCGACATACGACCTGATCGTTTTGAGTAAGAGTTTGCCATTTAGACCAATCGAAAAAGGTTGGAATAAAACCGACACTCTTATTTTGAGAGGGGTTTTCAATAAGGTTCCCATTAGCATCAGTAAATACAGATTCATCACCACCTCCAGCCAGAGCTTTTGGGGTATTGAAAATAATGCTAAGAAATCCAATAGATGATAGAAGTAGTAAACTTCTTTTAAGAGATACTTTGTTTGAGTACATTCATAGATTCCTCTATATGATGGTTAGCAAATTAAATGATTCAATGTTTATGAGTCCTTATTTCAGAACCTACATATTCTTTCTGTAAGGATTGAGAAGCTATACACTGAACTTAAATATTTTTTGTTGAGTGGATTTGCTTCATCGCTTACATTTATTTCTTCTGTGGAGTTCATGGCACTTATGCAGCGATTAACTAAAAACTTTTTTTACTTGCTTTGTGAGTTGACAAAAATAGGAGAGTCTACAACCATTGCAGCCTCTCCTATGGGTTTACTAATTTAGCGGAAGCCCTCAATAATGACCAGAATCAAAACTAGGCAAATCACTATAAACATGGTGCGCCATAGTCCAATTAAAAAGGTGGGTAATATTTCAATAACGATCGCATAGCCACCAAAAACTGTGGGTAAAATAAGAGCGATCGCTAGTCCTGCGATCGCAAACATCAGAAACTTAAGTAAATGAGGGACAAAACGCAACATAGACATAACAACTCCACAGATTGCCTGTTCCGATCCTTACGAGACTTATATTCTGAGAGGTTATGGTTTTATTGCATTGCTGATTGAGGCTAATTTGAACCCTACTGCATAAAAGGCGATCGCTGATCAGAATATGTAGATGTATAGCTAGAGCGATCGCTTGTTAGCTAAAATATTAGTAATATGCGATCGCTACAGTCAGTCATTTTTGAGCAGGGAAAGCGCATGAGCTTAGCAAAACGCAGTTTGAGAAAAAAATTTTCAACATTTAAAGGATCGGGATCGGAATGGAGCAGTCCAAATTCAACGCTACTAAAAAATATAGAAAGACTCCTAAATTTGGAAGACTTTCGTGATGCTAAGGAAGAAACTGTAGCTCTTTATTTCGTAAAGTGCCTGAGTAGTAGCAATGAAAAAGTTGTTGAACTAAGTCGCCAACACCTAATTGCTTATGCCCAAGAGCATTGCTATCATGCTTGCAAAGAGCTATGCAAGAAATTTAATAAGAACGAAAAAGACGAGATTTTTGAAGATTGTTTTCAAGCTGGCAATATGGCAATCTGTCAAGTTAATTTCTTTACTAATTACAGACCACAAAGTGGCAATACACTTGGGACTTACATTAGTAACGCAGTTAAGAAGAAAGCTATTGAAATCTTGACTGGCGGTGGGAATAATGTCAGAAGTAATTGGGGATTATTAGCTATTGTGTCAAAAAAACAAATAAAAGAAATTTTACCTTTAATCCCAGAAATATCTTCAGGTCGAGAACAGCAAAACTACATTCAAATACACAAATTCTATAAGGAAATTTGCAAACCTTCAAAAACTGGCAAGAAAAGAGAAAAACCATCTGAACAACAACTTCAAGCAATTTGTGATTGTTTCAATAAAGTTTACCCTCACAAACTACAAACTGAAGAAGCACTAGAAATGCTCCGTGATTGTATTGCTGCACTTAGGGAACAACAGAATTTTATTGACTCACGAGGATTAGATGCGCCATTGGGGGGTGAAGATAATAGTACTTTGCTAATTGATACTATCTCATACGATAGTGAGCCAAATATTATCGATGAAGGTGATGATTCTTACTTCGGATCAATTCGTGAAGGATTAGTTCAGATTGTTGCACAAGACTTAGACTCGTTGGACAATGATAAACAAGGAAAATTCACTTTTTTGCATGGATTTGATTGTACGACAACTGAAGTTGCGAATCTTTATAAAGTAAATCAATCAACTATCTCAAGGCTTTATAATCCAATTGTTGAGTCCTGCTTAAATTACAGCAAAACTTTTGTTAGTGATTTTACTGATGACACATTCTTAATTAAGGCTTTACGTGATTGGCTGAAGCAACATCTTGCATTTATTTACACTAGTTTGCTTTATGAAGTTGTCGATTCACTGGTTATGAGTCAATTGCATAAGACAGAAATATCTTTTTTGAATGATTTGAGAGTAACTGGGAGGACGGAGCAATTGGCGCAAAATTTGAATCAATCAACAGAATATATAAATGAGGAAAGGAAAAGATTAAAAGATGCAATTACAGGACTGGTAGTTAATCATTTAAAAACCAATTTTAATATCCTTGCACCACTTTATCCTGTAGCTCCAAAAATTGATGAATTTATCGATAAGTGGATGTGCGATCGCCCTACCAACTAAAACCTAACTTTTTATTTAATTTTATCTAAACAAAACTGAGGTATATGATGTTAATTCTAAAAAATGGGCTTGAACTTGAATCTATTCTCGAAGACCAGATATGTTTATCTATTCCTAAAGAATATCAAACAGAAATATGGGATAAACTACAAGGATATTCCTATCCTACGGCAAAGTGGACAGCTTATCTCAATCGCTTGACTTTAGAGTTTATAATTCCATACTTTAAACAAACCTATGATTGTGAAATAGCACTGGCTCCAATTCCTAGAAATCCTGATAGTGTTTGGGAATATGTGACAGGCTTTGCGCTGACGATTGACGGTAACCGGGTAATCGTGATTCCTGATGAGACTGATAGTGATGAGTTTGAGATCCCCTTTGAATGGGTTGATATTCCTTCATGGGCTGGGGAATATTATCTAGCGGTGCAGATCCGTCCTGATAATGGTTGGTTGAGAGTCTTTGGCTTTACGACACATCAGCAGATTAAACAGAAAGCTGAGTATGACTCTGTGATGAAGACTTACACTTTGTCGCAGGAGCAAATCATTGATGATATGGAGGTTTTGTTGACATCATTGGCGATCGCCTCTAACCAAAAAGTAGCAGTCCCCGCACTGACAGTGATCGCCACACCTCAACAGAATCAATATCTGAATACTCTTAAACAGCCTAAATTATATTCTCCTCGCCTTGAGCTATCCGCCGAGCATTGGGCAACCGTTGTCAGTGATGATGACTTGCGGGAGAGACTATGGCAGATGAGAATAATTGAATCATCACGATCGCAGAAAATTGTGCAACAAAAAACAACTTGGCTAAGTCTATTGCGTGAAAAGCAGAAAGTATATGGGGCTTACTTTGCTGATGAATTCATGAGAACTAAGGAAGAAATTGCGGCACTATTTAATATTGAACCAGAATTGCAACTTGTAAGGTCAGTAAGACGATCAACGTCAACTATTGATAACTCAGAGAGAGTTGCAGAATTAATTGCTTGGGATAAATCGGAATCTGATCTAGGTATTAGGCTTGACTTCTTAAAACTCTTAGCAAAAGTGGGTGAAGGCAGTAATGCAGCAATTGAGTACTTCAGTTCAATACAAGAAAATGAGACAGAGGATCTAACAATTCGCCGTGAGGCTGCAATTTGCTTGAGTGAGATTGATCCATCTCATCGTAATGCTGGTATCAGGCGGGTACAATTGATCGATATTACTTATCGACTTAAAGATATCAAGCTTTCTTTAGAAGTGACGATGATCCCATTTACTCAAGATAGAGCGCACGTTCACTTTCGTTTAACTGCACCAGAAGAAAGTTCTTTGCCAGATGGTCTTGTTTTGGCAGCGATCGACCTTGATAGTGATGTAATCTTTGAAGAACATAGTGGAGAATCAGATCCATTTTTGGAGAGAAGTCTTGATGAAGAATATGGTGGATATTTCTACATCAAAATAAGTCTTGATGGTGTCAGCGTTCGGTCAGACTTTAGAGTTTAGAGGTGTATTATGAAAAGAATCTTTCAAAGCATATCAACTCTGTGGCAAAAATCTTTTGCTGGTTCTAGCTCACCATCACAAATTTTTCTAGGTTTGAAGGGTGAAGATGTTTTAGAATCGCCCAAAAATCCAAATGAGACTAAAAGTTTATCAGTTTCATTGTATGAGGGGCATTCTAGGATTATTGAAGATATTAACTTGCCTATTACAAAAGAGCTTTTGGATGTTATCAAACAATTTCCTACTCTTTTGGAAGGAAGAAATTCAGGCACTCCTAGAAAAGCTAAATCAACTGAAAACGAACAGACTAGCAGTAAGCAAACTGATGCCAGTAGTTCGTCTGATAAAATTGCTGAAAGGTTAGAGAATGTGATCAATGAATTAACTACTGGTCACAAGGGATTCAGAATAGTAAGAGATAAAATTCGTGACAAATTAGTTAATAGTCAATTGGCTTATAGTCTGCCACAACCAGAGTTTTTCATTCAATATAAAGATCCCAATATTGCTCAAATTCCATTCCATAAGTGGGAAATCTTAGAATCATTTGAGATCGAGCCTGTGTTTAGTGAATTTAATGTTAAACTTTGTGATCATTCTTACAGCAAGAGAAAAAATCCTCGCATCCTGATTGTTTTAGGTAATGCGTACAATCATGGACAAGATAATCTTAACTTACAGGCTGATATTGAAGAATGGAAAGCTGATTCTCTACCTAATGTGGATATAACAACTATTACACCTTTGAATTATAAAGATATCGATTCTCAATTATGGGAAAAGAAATGGGACATTTTATATTTTGCAGGTCACAGTGATACTAAAAATGGTGAAACTCTGATTGAGCTTAATAACGAATTTAAAATAAGTTTAAAAAAACTGCAAGAGGGTCTAAAGATAGCAGTAAAGAAGGGCTTAAAATTAGCTATTTTCAATTCCTGCGTGAGTTTAGGGGCAGCAGCCGACCTACATCAAGCTGGTGTGCCAGCAGTTATAGCTATGCGTTATGCGATCCCTGATACTGTTGCTCATACTTTTCTGAAATTCTTCTTGCAAGAACATTTAAACGGAGGTAAATCGGTTAGTGCGGCAGTACAAAGAGTTAGAAAACGTTTTAAAGGGCTTGAAGATCAAGGTGATAAAACCTATATATTCGCTAGTTGGTTGCCTGTTGTTTTTCAAATTCCTAGTATTGCAAATCCTCCTAGAACTTCGCTGTTGCCAGTAATTGCCACCTCATTTTTTGTAACTTGCCTAGTTTTCTTTCTCCATACACAAGGCATATTTCAAGGAGCCGAGCTATCTCTATACGATCACATGATGAACTCTCGACCTGCCGAACCTCTCAATCCCAATATAATATTAGTGAAGCCAACACTAGCTGATCAAGTATGGCAGAAAGAACAAGGTGAACAATTGCAGGGGGATGAATCAATAGGTGATAAACATTTATGGAAACTACTGGAGAAATTAGATGAAGCGAAACCAAGAGTGATTGGTATGGCTCTTTGGCGAGGGTATTCAAAATCCGTAGATCCTGAGAGTAAAAAAAGAATTGATAATAGGTTAGCAAGTACTCAATCGCCAATTTTAGTTTCTAATTGTGCAACTAGAACCAAAAATGATGAGCCAGATCGGCTTCCTCCTGAAACTATCAAACTTGGTCATCCTCATATTGGATTTACAAATTTTTCCATTGATAGATATTTTGACAATACCCTGAGAAGATTAGTATTGATTAGAAGAGATGATCAGAGTGCTTGCAGTAAACTCACCAATATTTCTTTCCCATTTCAAATTGTCTTAGACTATCTAGGAATATCATTTCAAGAAGTAATAGATGGATTAAAACCTTTAGAAGGGAAAGTAAGCATTGAGATGAAAGGTGTTTATCTTTCCAATATTACAACAAAGCAAGGTGGGTATCAAGTTAATCCTTCAGATGAAGGATTATCAAATCAACTAACAATTCTTTTTAATTACAAAAATCATGATGGTTACAGTCCCGATACAGATTACAACCAAATTTTTTCCTTAAAAGAAATTCTTTCCCTTGACAAAGAATCATTGAAAGACATGGTTCACGATAAGATAGTTGTAATTGGTGGTTCTGGAGAAGAATCATTTAATTTCCCTTCCAGTAAGAGCAACATTAAATCTATTGCACATTCATATGTTCATATTCAAGCTATTGATTATTTGTTGAGAATTTTTAATTCTAAAGGAGCCAAGATATTAGATATTCTCAAAAATAATCTATTTCTTTTTTTGTATAGCTTACTTTATATATCGTTTGTATCAATTATCCTACAAATGATAATTCATAAGTTTGATAAACATCAATTTATTTCTTTGTCCATAGCAATTTTACTCGCCACGCTTATCATTTTTTATACTCATCAAATTATTTTGGCAAAATTATTATTATGGATTCCCTCTATACCAATACTATGGGGTATTATAGTCTCCAGTTTTGTTCTATCTTTTTACAAATTTATAAACATCTACTACAATAGAAATAATTAGTTATCCTTGACACGAGACTACATCTAAAATAATTCTATGGCTAGTAACATTTTCAAATTTCTTACTAAACACCCAACTGCCATCAAAATTCTATGTGTATCGATATACATGATTTTATTCAGTTTTATACTAACTAAAGAAGATACTTTTGCAAATAAGAAGACCAAACCTTCACGTAGTCTACCAATTAAGTCAGTCGTATCAGATGGAAGCCAAGGTAGAACAAGAGGTGAATGCTTGATTATCCCAATCATTCCAATAACCGAAGTATCTATTACTCATTTGTCTAATCCGTTTATTTGGGTGTATGTAGTACCGCCCAAAACAACAAGTAATAATGAGCGGGCTAAGGTAGATATATTCTATTCTGATTCCAATCAAACTATAGGTTCAGAACCACAGTATATTAATACTAATGAGCCACAGTTCCTTAGATTCCAGATCCCTATTACCAGAAAGAAAGAACTTCAAAATAAACTGGAAGTAGATAAAGAGTATGATTTCAACATTAGATGTAATGGAGATGGCAACTCTATCATTGTAGCAGTTCAGAAAAAGAATAGTAATATTTCGTTTGCTAATCTGCCATTAGATAAGCGCGTAGTAGAATTTAGCAAGCAGACTTGGTGGGCTGAGACTGTAGATGCTCTGTTTGATAAAGAATTTTTATGTAAAGATAAACCAAACACAGTAGAGCTATTTGATGATCTTGTTCGTAATAAGCTACTAATTGAAGATGTATTCAATAAACCAGTTCGAGCAATAGCAGCAAATCCTACTGAAGATGTTGATATTGTGAATATTGATAGGATGGTTAGAACATTCAATGAAGCCTATTCTAAGAAGATCTGTATCCCAAAGTAAAGAATATACAAATAAAATCAGGTAGATTACAAGATTTGTGACTACCTAATTTTATTTACTACCAAGGGTTCCCGATGAGTGTAAAGGCGCTCCACGAAGATGGATGAGATAGCTTTGGATCTTTGGATAGACTAAGGCTAAGTTGCGTATTTTTTAAAGCATTGGCTTTGATGATTTTAGTATTAAATTTAAGTTCTTGATATAACTTTTCCATAAAAACAGGGGATTCTTTATCTCCTATTTTCCATAAAGTGCCAATTACAGACTGTACACCTATTCTTGCAGCTAATCCTGCAAATCCCTGTTCTGATTTGATATTGCCTTGAGCCGTTTGACAAGCACTAAGAACAAGCATAGCTACTGTAGGATTATTCCAATTAAATTGACGAATCTCATTAAAACTAAATGAACCATTTTTAAAGTATATTTCTCCAATCCCATTTGTCTCATTAAATTTAGCATGAGTGGCTAGATGAATAAGACCAAATCCAATCGGATTATATAATTTGTCTTTTACTTGCTCAATATCTTGATTTAAATTTTGTTGTGTCATCCATATTTTAGTAATCTTGGTTAGCTCTTCTGGAACACCAGGTAACTGCGTTTGTGATATGGGTTTTTCAAATCTAGACGCTCCAATTGCTAGGAGATTTTTATCGTGTATGCTAGAGAGCCTTGTATCAGTTAAAGATAAGCTTGGCATTACCCCAACGCTGTAATCCGAAATAATATAATTATTCTGTTCATTGATCAAAGCAGCAAATGGTGTTTGTCGTAATGCATCAGGTAAGACAAGAGTGAGATTATCAATAGCTTGATTTTTTAAAGAATCATATAATGGCTTGATGAGCCATCGGTATAATTGCTTAGAGGAATCTATATGCTTTGTTTGATTTCTAGGATTGTAGTTAGATATATTTGTTCTGAAATTCTCGACACGATCTTTTAAATCCTTTCTGCGGATATATTGACCAGAATCTTTAACAGGAATATACGCAGGTTTGCCTTTGGCGGTTACTAGGGTTAGTTCTAGAATATCGCAAGAGTCAACGTCTTTAGTAGTTTCTAGCTTGACTGGTTCAGGATATGGGAGGGTGGAATTAATTGGAGGATTGTAACAAGGATCTTTAGGATCGCGTTGCGCCTTCCGATCGCCCATTCGATCAGGAAGGAAAGTTACATAGAGTAAAGCAGGATTCACTCCAGTTTCATTTTGCACACGGCGCAAGGTTTCTTGGATTTCTGCAAGTGTCATCACCTTAACTGGTTTGAGATCGGGAATAGAGTCGCTGAAAAACTTTTCAAACTCTCTGGTGTAAAACTCTTCGGGGGGAAGGGGGCGCGATCGCCTTCATCTACCCACTGCACTCTAGGCGGCTCTTTGAGTGGCTGTGTTGCTAAGAAAATCGTGAAATTTGGGGCGGTGATAATCTGGATATTACCCTGTGTATAGGGACCTGGAAACGATCGCGCTGTAAAGATGGTGTTTCCTGCGCCAGTAGTCAGAACTCCATCAGTTCCATTAATCAAGGAGCTAAAGACATTAAAAGGCTCAAACCTTGTGCCGCCGTCATGACGAATGATAATCACCCCGTCTCCTGCTGTCCCTGCGGTACTGATACTGGCTACCAATCCATTTTGGTCAATGAAAGTACCACTAATCCTAACAAACCGATTCGATGTCAGATCGACAGTCCCGCCAACACCTCCAAACCCTTGAGCATTGATCGCCCCAGTGAATATATCTAAGAGAGGATCGAGGAAGATATTACCGCCACTGCCTGATAATCCCACAGCACTGAGAGTTCCAGTTGTGATGGAGGTGAGTGCTTGGATGTTGATGTTACCGCCCGATGTGCCATTGACATTGAGATTGCCTGTATTGACGATGCCCTGTGGTGCTAATAGGGTCAGGCTATTCCCAGCCCCCACCGCAGAGGCGAGGTTGATATCTTGAGTGGTGACGTTGCCTGTGGCTGCGTTGATGGTGAGATTGGCGGCGGTTCCTGCTTGAATGTTGATGGGCGCAACAATATTAATATCGCCATTGAGGGTGCTGAGGGTGGAAGTACCTGTAATTGTAGTGGGATTGGAGATCTGCAAGCCATTAGTTGTGTTAATGCCGCCTGACATAGAGATATTGCTGGCATTGAGGCTGATGGTAATTAGGCGATCGCTTGCTCCAAGTGCGCCATTGAGATTAATGTTGCCAGTACCAGCATCGAGTGTTAATCCAAAGTTATTTCCAGTCAGACTATTAACAGTTCCATTGGTGCTAATGTCGCCGTTATTGCTATTGATTGCGATGTTTGTGCCAAGTCTTGTATTGCCCGTGAGTGTTAGTGCTTGACCAGTAGTTGTGATATCAGCATTGAGATTAATCCCTACTGGAGATATTAAAGTGGCTGAAGTGTTGAATGTGATCGGAGCAGTAACTGAGATACTGCCAACACTAGCATCACCAATGGAAAGCATTACACCAGTAATCGAGGCGATCGCAGTTGATGTCAGGTTAAATGAGTTGGAATCTGTACCACCTAAAACGATATTTCGATTTGCTGAACTAGGTTTTAAGATGAGAGTATTCGTTCCAGTAATCGGTGCGGTTAAATTGATCTGATCAGCAATCGCTGATACAGCATTACCTCCTGCGGCAAGTCCTCCATTGAGTGAGATAGTTCCAGTTCCTGCATTGAGGGTTGATGCTGCTGTAGTAGTTAGCAATGAGTTAAGAGTAATATCGCTATTAGCTGTAGTGATATTGCCTTTCAGGTTTGTGGTTTGGGCGGCTATCGTCACTCCTGTGAGGGGAGTTGTACTTCCAATTGCTCCTTGTAAGTCAACAGTTCCTGTATTGGCGATTATATTGAGAATTTTTGCGCCATCAATGGTACTAGTAAAGGTGATATTTCCGCTATTTATCGCACTAGTATTTAGGGTGACTTGAGGTTGGATTTTAGAAGCCAAAGATGTATCTAAGTTTGGATTTAGCAATGGATCTAGAATAAATTTGCCATCAAAAGTAATATTTCCTCCTGCTATGCCTAAACTAGAACCTGTGACTATGGATTGTACAAAAGTAGGATTACTGGAATCTTGAACAAAATAAGCACCGATAGTTCCATTTCTTGCACTTAGAGAAACATCTCCACCTCTACCAGAATATGAGCTAGAGTTTAAGTTAAATACGGTGATATTGCCTTCAGAACTAGTGATATTTATATTACTTGCGGTCTGATTGTTGTTATAACTTACATCTGTGGCGATGCCTCCTAGTCCAGTAACGATATCTCCTTTTGCTTCTATTCTCACCGTTCCAGAATTACGGATTGCAGTACTTGCTGCTGCTACGCTTTGACTATCAGCACCAGCATCTAAGATAGAGTTACCGTTCATCGTGATAGAGCCATTGGGACTCAATAACTCTATATTGCCTGCCCGAAGACTAACGGCTATATCTGTACTTTGGGGAAAGGTCTCAACCCCACATTTACCTGCTAATGTAGTTGCACAACTAAACAAGATATTTCCATTATTTGCTTTGACAGATACATCTGCTCCATTACCAGATTGAGAAAATGCTCTTAATAGACCCTCAACAGTTACACTTCCTGCGGATTCAATGCTAATTTTCCCAGCATTGCCACCCAATACAGAGGCAGGTGTAGATATAGAGGAGGCGGTTGTATCAATGGATGTTACCGTAATATTTCCTGTTGTAGTCTTGAGACTAAATGCTCCTGAATCTCTGCCTCCAGAAGTCTGTAAGCCCCCAGAAGTTGCTGAAGCATTGTTTACATTAAGATTGATATTGTCAAAAGCATTAATAGATACTGCTCCCCCCTGACCACTGGCGGATCTGGTAAATATGCCTCTGCTATTAGACATATTGATATTTCCGTTCGTACTCGTGATTGTAACATTACCCGAATCCCTACCATTATTAAATTCTAATGCTGTACTTATAAACCCAGTTTCTATATTTATGTCATCTCTAGCTGATAAGGTTATTGAGCCTGTGATGCCATCACTACCTGAAGCGGCATTAAGCGCCGCATTATTACGCATAAAGATAGAACCATTTTCGCTTTTTATGCTAATATTCCCAGAATTACCAAGACCTGATAAAGGAGCGGCAGCAGCTCCTGGAAAAGTTTCCACACCACAAGCTCCTGCGTACAGACTGGTACAATTAAATGAGATATTTCCATTTGCATTGACTAAAACATCGCCACCATTAGCAAAATCAGAAAAAGCACGCAATAGAACACTAACTGTAAAATCTCTCTTAGAATCAATTGTGATATTGCCAGCATTCCCACCTCCTAGACCAAGAGAGACAACATCAATTCCTGCTATTGTAATGTCACCTGCCGTAGTTTTAAGATTGATACTTCCTGCATTACCTTCTGCCCCAAAAGTACGAGCAAGAATAGTACCAGCAGTTATATTTGCTGCTTCTATTGTAATATTTCTTCCTCTAGCTTGCAAATAGCTATTCGAGGGCATCGAAAAAGTTCCTCCTGCTGCTTTAAAATTTACTAAGCCAGTTCCAGTTTGAAAAGTTAATACTGGAGAAAGACCTATATTTGACTCAACTAAAGATTCAGTAAGGGGTCCAATCGTAATATTATTGGTTGCTTCAAGAATAATATTTTGGTTTGAAGCTAATGCTTCAAGTGTTGCTTGGCTAATAGTGATAGTTCCAGAAAGATCGGTTTCAAAAATATCAGGCAAGCCTCCATCTATAACTGGAACACCTGCTGAATCAAGCACATTATTTGCAATAATAATATTGTCAGGATCGAGCAATAATGTACCTCCTTTTCCGATCGCTGCATTAAGATCGACTTTTCCATCAAAAACAAGATTCTGTTTACCTGAAACCTCAACAAAACCACCATCACCAGAAATTGCTCCCCCACGCGCACTAATACTTCCAAAAAACCTCGCCGCATTATCCGCCCATACAATTACTCTCCCTCCATTACCAGACTGCAACGCATCCGCCTTAATCGTCGAATCTGCACTCACAAAAGTCATCAACGCATTCGGGATTACTCCCTTACCCTGAAAATCCCCACCAATAAATACCGAGCCACCACCATTCACACCCGAAGCATCGATATTTGCACTCACTAAACCAACGCGATCGCCTAATATCTGAATCTTAGGCGTAACTTGAGAAGGATTAACCACAGTCGAAGCAACCGACACATTCCCACTCACGATCGCAGTTCCCGCCGTATTCGGAATCACCGTCTGTGAATTGGTTAATTGCGCTTGCCCCTGACTATTCAGCGATATACCCGAACTACTATCCAGCTTGCCAGTAGTTAACAAACTGGGCAGATCCAAAGCTTTAACTGGTAAGTCATTGCCTTGAGCATCCTTTGGTTGTGGAAACTCAAAACTTAACCCCTCCACCCCGACATTTAGCCGCAACCGACCATCAGGTATAGCGACAATGCCAACCGAACCATTAGGCGCAGAGATGGTTCCCGTATTCACCACAGTTGACGCGGCAAGAGTTACCGACTTGCCCTCATCAACTGTCAGATTGCCAGAGTTAACGATCGCAGCAGGATTATTCGGATCAAACTCTAAACCAGTCAGGTTGCCTGTCAGATTGCTGTAATTAGGATTATAAATATCCAGATTGCGATCGCCAAACCAAGCAGTTCTCGCTGTCGATGCTGTGAAACTCCCATTAACATTTAGTTGAGCATTATTACCAAAAATGAAACCCGCAGGATTTAACAGATATAAATTCGCATTCGAGCCTGTCACCTGAATAGTGCCATTAATCACCGAAGGATCGCCCCCAGTCACCCCACCAAGTATATTCTGCACCTGTGGCAACACTACAAAATTAGCCGTTTGACCAGTCTGGACATTAAACCCTTGGAAACTGTGAAAGACATTTGCGCCATTTCCTGACGTAGTTCCGCCCCTAATATCAATCCGATCTCCATTTGGCAAAACTACCGTTCCCGTTCCGTTATTTGCAGGCACGATCTGCACTTGCGCGATCGCAGGCAAAGCTTGAAAAATTTGTAAAGAAAATGCAACAAATAAAACCCGAAGCCCATTCATAGCTAAGCGCATAGATCCTATCCCTGATTCACTTAAGCCCTAAATTACTCAAAAATCATATAAATCCAGCTTTTGAACTTAAATCTATATTTTTCTGATTAATTGGCTAGCAATATATAGCAAAAAGGTGTATAAATCACGCACTTACCGACAATTTTTTTGGGATTGTCAGTTTAAGTCAGTAAAAAGCATTTATCTTAGGGGCGAAAGTCAGTCTATGTTGTTCACTAAGCTTATATCTAAAGCTATATTTAAGATTCATGTATTCGTGATCACGATTTTTTGTGGCGGGAGTTTGAGTGTTGGAATCACGTCAACGGCGATCGCGCAATCAAACTTAGATCATCCAAAAACAGATAATGAAGCTTTTACCATTACTGATGTCATCTTCAGAACTGAAAAAGGCGAAAGTCAAATTTATACAGACTACGATTGGGAACCATATAGGAGAGCAATCCGATGGAAAGATGACATGACCAAGGCAAAGATAGATATTATTCTGAATCAACTAATTACCGACCTTTATCTTAATAAAGGGTACATAACCTCTAGAGCCACAATTCAACTAAAGAACATTTACCTCCCTACAAGGACTGCCACCATAGAAATAATCGAAGGAGGCTTATGCAAAATTAAGTGGGATGAGTCACAACCAACAACACGGTTGAACAGAAACTATATTCTTGATCGCATTCAAATTCCTAATACTATTCCCCTCAATATCAACCGACTTGAAGATCAACTCCGACTTTTAAAAAATGATCCCCAAATTGAAAATGCTGAGTTCACCATTGAACCAGCCGCAAATGAGCCAAATTGTCAGAACCCACTAATTAAACCAGAAAGAAGTTCCAATATCTTGGTTCGAGTAAAAGAAGCAAATCCTTTAAGTATTAGTACTTCCATAAATAACTACTCACCACCCAGTGTCGGCGGAGAGCAGATAGGCGTAAATGCTAGTCATCAGAATCTTACAGGAATTGGCGATCGCCTTAGTCTTAGCTACAATCGCTCCTTTACAGGTGGCTCTAATATCTATGACTTCAGCTATTCAACACCGATAAACCCCATGAATGGCTCTCTCAATTTGCGAACAGCACTTACCCGTAGTACAATTACAGAAGTTCCATTTGATCGGTTTGGCATTGCCGCCAAATCCCAACTCTACGAAATTCAATATCGCCAACCCTTCATCCGTTCATTCGTTGAAGAATTTGCCCTTTCCTTTGGATTCACCGCCAAAGATGGACAGACATTTTTATTTAACAATCTCGCCACTCCCTTTGGCTTTGGAGCGGATGTTAATGGCATCACCCGCACCAGCGTATTCACCTTTGGACAAGACTATCTCAAGCGTGACGAACAAGGAGCTTGGTTCTTTCAGTCAGCCTTTAAATTAGGAACAGGATTAGTAAATTCCACAATCAATGCTGCCCCTATCCCTGATAGCCGTTTTTTAAATTGGAACCTTCAAGGTCAGCGCTGGCAAAAAATAAATGACGATAATCTCTTGATCCTCCAAGCCGATCTGCAATTAACACCAGATAGCCTCTTACCATCAGAGCAATTTATCGTTGGTGGTGGACAAACCCTCAGAGGCTACCGCCAAAGTGCCAGATCTGGCGACAATGGATTTCGTTTTTCTGCGGAAAATCGAGTCACGCTACAACGCAACGGTGCAGGACAACCAACTTTTCAGATTGCACCATTCTTTAATATGGGTTCCGTTTGGAATCGGGACGATAATCCTAATTTTTTAATAGGTCAAAACTTTTTAATGAGTCTTGGCACGGGGCTGATTTGGGAACCTTTCAAAAATCTAAATATGCGCTTTGACTATGCAATTCCTATCACAGCGATCGAAGATCGCAAAAATAATCTCCAAGATCAGGGGCTTAACTTTAGCTTTAACTATAAATTTTAGAATGTGACTACTTTTTCTTGCCTCCTTTGTCTTTTTTTGATGGAGGCTCACGATTAAGGGTTGGTAAAACTTGCTCATCAGGTCTTAGTTCAAGCGCCTTGGCAAAGGCAGCGATCGCCTCTTGCTCACGCCCAAGACTTCTTAGTAATAAGCCCTTTGCACCCCAAGCATCAGCACTTTTGGGATCTAATTTGATTGCTTCTTCTATTTTGGCTAAAGCTTCTTGAGGCTTATTATTACGATTGAGAATCAATGCTTGAGCAAGCAATTCTTCGATAGATAAAGGCGAAGATGCAGGGCTTGGCGATGCCGTAGCGCTTGGTGTTGGCACTGGCAATGGAGGCGTAGGCAAAACAACTGGAGGCGTAGGCAAAACAACTGGAGGCGTAGGCAAGACTGGTGGCGTGGGATTATTAGTAAGTTCGGGGGCATTTTTTGCCGACTTACCAATGAGCATCATGAGCATTAATAGAAGTAATAGTGCGCCGCCACCAGCAATCCACATCCAAATTGGAAATGTACGAATTGGTGATGATGGGGTAAAGCCGACAGTGTGGAGTTGACTAGGATGCTCATCTTGAGAATAGGGAGATTGCGGTACAACCTGTGTAGCTGTGATGATCGTTGCGGCATTACTGTTGAGGTTGCGATTACTCGCATTCAGGACAGTTGGTAATTCATGTTCGGAAATACTGGGCAAAGCGACGATCGCCTCTAGCACCTCTGAAGCAGTTTGATAACGCTGACGAAAATCGTAGCGGATCATTTTGTCGAGAATATCCAGAAATTGGGGTGAGTAATTACCCTGTACGCGATCGCGCCACATTAATTCAGCAGTGTCAGGATTTTCGGTAAATAGGCGTGGCTCTGCGCCTGTAATTGCTTGGATGCCCATCATCCCCACCGCATAAATGTCGCTACTAAAGCGCGGTTTGCCATTAAGCTGCTCGATCGGCATATAACCGGGGGAACCGATCGCGATTGTTAGATTTGTATTGCCTTGTGGATCGACAGCAAGACTACCTATTTCCTTCACTGCCCCAAAATCGATCAGGACAATCTTGTGATCAGAGTTCCGTCGAATCAAGTTAGCTGGTTTGATATCCCGATGCACCACCCCGCGCTCATGGACATACACTAATATTTCTAAAACTTCTTTGAGCAAGGCGATCGCTACCACTTCAGGCGATCGCTTACCATTACATACTTCTCCAGTGAGATCCTTGCCATCAGCAAATTCCTGCACTAAATAAAATTCTTCGCCTTCTTGAAAGTGAGCGAGCAAACGCGGAATGCGATCGTGAGATCCTAATGAGTAGAGCATCTCTGCTTCTTGATCGAAGAGTCTCTTGGCAGTTTCCAACACAAAAGGCTCATTTGATATGGGCTTGAGTTGCTTCACCACACAGGTAGGATGTGTCGGCAAATCAATGTCTTCAGCCAGATAGGTCTGTCCAAAACCACCACCACCAAGGTGGCTAATAATCTTGTAATGCCCTCTAAGTACTGTGTTTAACACATTTTTTGCCGTAAATAATCTATAGGTTATTATCGCAAAGACTAGCTGATTAAACCCCAGCAAAATAAATGATTGTATAGCAGTAAATATAAAACCCATGTGAGTTACGGTGCTTCGCACCGTAACTCACATGGGTTTTATGTCTTAAATTAAGCGATTACAAATATTTTGCCCAAATATCAACCACCTCTTGAGAGCCATACCACTTACCCGATCGCGGTGAATGATAGACACCATCGATCGCCATATTCGTAGCTCCATCCAAATACGCAGCTTCAATGGGAATGATTCCATCACCCCATACATCGCCTTGACCAATAGTCAGTTCATAACTACTATAGGCAAGCCATTTTTTAGGCGTAGATTTTGCGCCTTGTACAGCATTTCCTGCGATACAGATATATTCAATATCATCATAAAAAGCATCAGGATAATGATCATTGACAAAGCCTAAATTTGGCAATGACCAAGGCTCAAGGCTGCGTTGGGGTGTGCCTAGACAAACTAGTTTGGCAACTTTAGAACGTGCATTCCACACTTTGTCGTAATAGGGGCGATCGCCTAGATAAATGCGGGAGAGCCATCCCCCTGCGGAATGGGCGATGATATTAACCTTTGATGCACCTGTTTTGGCTAATTCTTGATTTACGGTTTGGTCAAGTTTTTCTAAGATGGGGGCGATTGATCGCCCGCCAACAGTCGGAACCCAATCCCACCATTTCAAAGGAACCACCGTTGCTGATAAATTTTTATTTTCTAATTTCTTGGTGATCGGGATGTAGTCAGATGCCCCCGCGAGATAGCCAGCCAGAATAATATTTGGAGTAGTCATATAAAGCCCAGAATATATAAAGATACTTTACTTCGTGGCAATGTGGAAGCGCACACCTTCGGGGTAGGCTTCCACATTGCTAGATTACTTTTCGTCAGGACGCTGACTCAGACAACTACCGCCCCGTGCTGCATTGCGAAAGGTTTGCACAACTTCAACGGTATTAATATGACCACAATAGGGACAGTAAACTTGTTCACCAATTTGTGGCTCAATGTCGGCGCGGCTCCACCATTTATTACAGCGATCGCAATGAAAGTGATACAGAAATTCGAGGGAAACTTTCATAGGCTTGAGCGAAATGATTGCCGAAATGTCTTTAAGGCTTCAAGAGGTGATGCACTTAGAATACAGCGCTGTAATGTTGCCATGTCGAGATTGGGCAGAAATTTGCTAGTTGAGGATTTGCGGTACTGGCGATCGCTTTGAGTATCTAGATGATAAATATCAAGCACTCCATCCTCCCATAGCCAAACTTCAGGAACTCCAAGCAAATAATATTTTTTTAATTTCTCTGTATTGCCACTGGTCAAAATTACTTCTATGGCTAGATCAGGAATCTTTTTCGGGCTACCAAAGCTATAGGACTCATCGGGTTGCAAAGAGACTTGTTCTACTTTTTCTTGAGTGGCTTGCCCCATCGGGAAAAACTCAATTTCCATTTCTAGAAAATATAGTTCCAGTAATGCGCCAATGATCGTTTTAATTAGCTCATGATCAATTGAAGTGGACACAATCTCTAAAATACCTTCGTAATAGGCTAGACGAATCCCTCGTGAATCAGCAAAACCGCGTTGAATCAGCTTGAACTGTTCCCATGTAATTAGGGTTTGTTCAATTCGGACTTCGGGCTGTGGTTTAGATTTGGTTAGTAGCATTTTGATATCCCAACTAATTAATTAAAAAGACACTTCGTGTCTTTTTAATTAATGGATTCGCGATAGGCGGCATATACGCCTTTGACGTTGTACCAATTTAAGAAAATTCTAGCGATTTCTAGGGCGAGTTGGGGCTTGCCTTGATTGATTAGCCATTGCAGTAATGGACGTAGCGATCGCTCATTGAGCAAACCACCGAGCGACAAAACGCCCCACAACACCACATGAATCCATGTCATTTGGATCATCATCTTCACTTCCCATGTGGGATGTTTTTGATAGAAGACAACACCCATGCGTCCGCGTTGGGCTTCGACATCGACAAGGCGAGGTAATTGCTCAATCGTAAAGGCGGGATGCCAATGGTAACCGACAGCATCAGGACATTTAATTAGTTTTAATCCTAGATTTTTGAGACGGACACCTAGTTCTAAATCTTCCCAGCCATATTGACGGAAACTGGTATCAAACTTGCCTGCCTCAATTAACCAATGCTTCGCGATCGCCACATTCCCCGTCGCAAAAAAAGCATTGGATAGATCGGTAATCTTGATTGGCTCCGAAGTGGGATCTTCAAAATTGCTGGTATTAATCACCCGTCCGTAGGTAAAGGCGCGATCGATACCTGCCAGAGCTTTGGCATGGGATGACAAAAATACAGGCGTGACCACCAGATCACTATCAATAAATACAATTGTGTCGCCTTGGGCTACATCGATACCTGTATTTCTAGCGATCGCTGCACCCTCATGGTTTTGCTGAAACAGGCGCACATGGGGAAACTCGCTCGTATGGCTTTGCAAAAATTCCACCGTGCCATCAGTGGAGCCATCATCAACGACCACAATTTCGTAAGGCTGTGTAAAATCTTGAGCTTCCATTGCTTGCAAACATTTTTGCAAGATCGGTAAGCGATTGTAAGTTGGGATAATAATTGACCACATACCTCCCATTATAAAAAAATAGGACGCTTTGCGTCCTATTTTTTTAATTCCGTGATTGTTGCCAAGATTGCCAGAGAGTCAGTCCGCCAACATAGCCATAGCTCAAGGCATACAGCACCATAAAGGGCAAGGTGACATATAGTCCTTTGCTGAGTGCCAAGATTGCGGCGATCGCACTGTAAACACATAGGCAAAGCTCGATCGCGGCAGTGGCATCGAGGGGAATCTTATACGCCTTATTGTCCCAGCGATCGCTCTTGTGCTTAATGTCAAACTTCGGTGTGCGGCGGAAATTTGCGCCTGTATTCGACAAACCTGCAAACACTGCCCGACTGTTACTCCAAGAAATGCCTGTACCAAGAACTGCTAATAGGAAAATCCGACCGAGGCGGCGATGCCAAGATTGAGGATATAAATCACGCTGAGCATGGAAGTATAAAAATGGAGGACCAAAGGTGGCAGGTAGCATAAAGATCGACCAAATTCCTTCCAAGGAAACGCGCATGGCGATCGCATTGTCAGGGGTAAGCAACATCAGAGGCACTGATAACAGAACTAAGAGCAGCATCAAAGGATGTGCCGAATATCCTGTCAAATGCATCGTGGCTTGAAATTTCACAGCCAGACTCAGATCGGCTTGCCAAATTTGAGCAATTAATTTCTTTGCACATTGAATGCTGCCCTTTGCCCAGCGAAATTGCTGCAATTTAAAGGCGAGCATAGCAACAGGCAATTCCGCAGGCGCAACAATATCGTTGTCGTACACAACTTGCCAACCCTTGAGTTGAGCGCGATAGCTCAAGTCCATATCTTCCGCTAAGGTGTTGGCGTGCCAACCACCTGCATCAATAATTGCCTGACGATTCCAAATACCCGCCGTACCGTTGAAGTTTAAAAAATAGCCATTATTGGAGCGAGCTTGCTGTTCGATCGCAAAATGTCCATCAATGCCCGTTGATTGCAATTTGGTAAGTAAGGAATATTCCGAATTAACATGTCCCCAACGGGTTTGCACCACTGCAACTTTGGCATCAGGATTATTCACATAATGACGGATCGTATCTTTGAGCCAGTTAGGAGAAGGAATAAAATCCGCATCAAAAATTGCAATGTAATTTCCCTGCACAAGCGGCATCGCATCTTGCAAAGCCCCTGCTTTAAAGCCAGTACGATTGACACGATGAATATATTCAATCCAAAAGCCCTGATGTTGGTACTGTTGGACAGTCTCGCTAAGAATGGCTTGTGTGTCATCAATCGAGTCATCCAATACCTGAATTTGCATCCGATCGCGAGGATAGTCGATCTGACAAACGGCATCAACCAAACGGCGCGACACATAGCGCTCATTAAAAATTGGTAGCTGCACGGTCACAATCGGCAAATCTTCTAAAGCGATCGCATGATGCTCAGGGGGATCGACAGCCAAAACATAACTAGTAAAACTATTTAGAGGTTTGTCGAGGCGAAATTGATCGAAGTTATCAAAATTATTGACAGCGATCGCCCCTGAACCTGTTGATGCAGTGGCTTGAACTGTTTGGTATTCTCGCGCAGGACTAAGTTTAGGGAAAACAAGCTGTTTTCTCTGAGAACGTTGAGGCTTATGGATCATAGTGAGCCAATAAGCATTTAGCCCATACAGTAGTAGCCAAAGTGCTGCCACAGCATTGAGGGCGGCTAGGATCGATATTAGTATCAGAATGACTCTTGACTCCTTCTTACCACACGAAGCACTAATCTTAAAAATTGGTTAAGCAAGCAAAACTAACATACTTAAAGAAAAGCACACTAAGAAATATTACGATGCTTATTCTGTATTTGTAGAAAAATTTACGATTTGCCGCTAAGTATTTATACACCTATCCATAATCCCACATCTAAAAAAGAAGGGGCGCAAAGCACCCCTTCTTTTTTAGATGTGGGACATTTCCTGTAAGGCGATCGCTGCTGCCTCCTGCTGAGCCGCTTTAATACTTTTGCCTTGACCTCTGCCCCAACAGCGATCGTCAAACCAGACTTCGACACAAAATAAGTTACTTCCTTCAGGATTTTCTTCAGAAGTGACATTGCGGTATTCAGGTAAACGCTTCCAACGTCCTTGCGTCAACTCTTGCAAAGCAACTTTATAATTACCCAAGGCAGGAATAGCCAGTAAAGACTCGGCAAAGCGATGCATCTGTGGATCGAGCCATTGACGGATATAGGTTAAGTCACGAGTCGCGATATATAGCGCCGCCATCAGCGCCTCTAACGCATCCGCAAGGAGCGATCGCAACGCCTGTGGATCATTTCGCGCTGCATTCGAGACCACTACATATTTTTGCAATTCATAGCTACTGGCGATTTCGGCGAGGGTTTTGTCACTAACTAAGTGCGATCGCAGCGCCGCTAAGTCCCCCACCGAGCGATCGCCATATCTTTCTTGCAAAAAAAGGCTGACCGATAGCCGTAATACACTGTCACCGACAAACTCAAGCTGATCGTTGTTATAGGTAGTTGAAAAACTAGGATGTACCAAAGCCCGATCAATTAATAACCAGTCAAAACCGTGAGATTTAATAGATGGGTTGACCCGTTCTAGTTTGGCTGGATCTAGTCCCATTTGTTCTAATAAACGGACTAATTCTCTTTGACGACGCGGATCGATGGTAGATGACATGGGACTTTGCAGATACTTTTACAGATACTTTTGCAGATACAATTACAGCAACTTCATAAACATGATCGTAGTTCATTGCAACCATGACTAAAAGGTTTTTCTCTACACTTTGCTTAGCCTTGCTAACAACAGTGACAACGATTTGGATCGTCGCTTGTCAGCCTAACACTACAACCACAAGCACCAGTCCCACAAGTCCCTCTAAAGCCCCAACGACAACAGGCACAGGTGGTGGCGGAGTTAAGGACACCCTTCGACTAGGTGCATTGCTACCAATTACAGGAGACTTATCCTCAATTGGTGCGCCGATGATCAAATCGATTGATTTTCTAGTAGATACTGTCAATAAATGCGGCGGTGTACTTGGTAAGCCCATCACCTATATTAAGGAAGACGATCGCACTGATCCTCCCGCAGGGGCAGAGGCAATGACGAAACTAGTCAAAATAGATAATGTGGGTGCAGTAGTTGGTTCCTTTGCTAGTAGCGTATCCACAGCAGCGCTAGCGATTTCAGTACCGAACAAAGTTGTCCAAATTTCTCCTGGTAGCACCAGCCCCGTCTTTACCGAACGTGCTAAAAAAGGCGAATTTAACGGCTACTGGTATCGCACCGCACCGCCTGACACCTATCAAGCACTAGCTCTTGCCAACCTTGCCTATAAAAAAGGCGCTCGCAAAGTTGCCACTCTCGTCATTAACAATGACTATGGCGTGGGTTTTGAGAAAGCCTTTGTGGATGCCTTTGAGAAACTTGGTGGCACAATTGTTAACAAAAACAAACCTACCCGCTACGATCCCAAAGCAACTACCTTTGAAGCTGAGGCTAAAGGCGCATTTGGTAGCAAGCCCGATGCTGTAGCTGCTATTTTATATCCCGACTCTGGTGGTGCGGTGATCAAAGCAGCCTTTGAACAGGGCTTAACGAAGGACGTGAAAATCCTACTTACTGATGGTGTAAAAACCGAAGACTTCCCAAAATTAATTGGTAATACCCCTGAAGGTAAGTTAATCCTCGCTGGGGCGATCGGTACTGTCCCCGGAGCCGATGGTAAATCCTTAGAAACATTTACCAAAGCCTTCAAGGAAAAAACAGGTCAAGAACTCGGTGCATTTGTGCCTCATTCATACGATGCGGCGGCTCTAGTGGCGATCGCCGCCGAAGCAGCTAAAGACGCGACGGGTGATGGTATCAAGAGCAAGATCCGTGAAATTGCTAATGCCCCCGGTCAAGAAGTCACCGATGTCTGTGAAGCACTCAAGCTAGTCAAAGCAGGTACTGACATTGACTATCAAGGTGCAAGCGGTAATGTTGATCTTGATGAATATGGCGATGTCAAAGGTAGTTATGACGTATGGGAAGTGCAGCCCGACGGCAAAATTAAAGTAATCGATCGCGTTTCTCCGTAAATAACAAAAATTACAACGCTTTGCACTTTCTTAAAAACCAAAGGAACTTTAAAAAAGCTTGCTTCACAAGCTTTTTTAAAGTTCCGATATTTAGACAAAAAATCTGCTAATCTTGCTGTAAAAATCTAGGCATCTACCTAAATATAGAGACTATCTATGGCGATCGAACTCAAAGCTGCTGCTCCGCAAGAAGTTTCCATCTATATGCCCTACTATCGAGAGCCAAACAGACGGCAAGCTCTCCCCTATGCAATCTCTTTGTATAAGCAAGGCGAAATTACAGGTGAACGGCATATAGAAGGAAGCCCTGCTATTTCCTTTATGGCAGTGTGGCGCGTGGCAAACTTACCAGCAGATATCACACTATGTCGGGTCACTTTTGATGGAGACGCTGATATGAGCTATGAGATCACTCTAGAAAATACTGAATTTGTGGGTTATTTAATTGAAGTTGTTTCTAGTATTCGTGACAAAGGCTATGTTGATTTCCCCCAAATCTTTTATAGCAAGTTGTTTCGCTTAAAACTTGCTAGCATGGACGGCTAAATTTTTGACATTAAATCTTTACGCTGATTTTTGCAGAATGGCAACCCAAAAAATATCAACTAATGTATAATCCTAAGCTCAAATCTTGCTAAAACAAACAAAGTCAGCTAAAGTCCTGATGCAGCTTTTTATAAGGCAAAAGAATAGTCAATTTTAAGGGGTTTACATTGTGTCATATGCCGCCCAACGCCTCGAACATCCAGAGCGACAGTCAGAACCTGTAGCTAAAAAAGTCGATCCAATCATTGTCAGAGCCGCTAAGCAGATTTATCGCTATTATGCTGATTCCTATGCAGCCCAACTGCCCCGACCTATGGGAATTGCTATTAATCGTATAGATATGACTGGTAAGCTCATTTACTCTCAGTTAATTTTGCTACCACAAGAAAGCTTTGTCCCAATGGAATTAATTGAGTTATCTGACTATCATTAAGGCTATTTCATGCGATCGCTTAAGAGCCTTTAGCCCAGATCGGTTAATGAAATTTATAAAATGTATAAATGATTTATACAAATTTATACAAAAATAATTGATAAAAAGTTTTTACTTTTAAAAAGGCTATTCTTAAAAATGATTAAGTAATGTTTTAGTTAGTTATTTGCATTGATTGAAAATTATCAAAACTCTTGTATTTAGATAGTATTTAGGTATCAGTTATGACGTATACATCAAGCTCTTCAGTATCCGTAACAGCGTCAGTACGTTTCCAGAGCAAGCTCAAGGAGACCAAAAATTTTGGTGATGCTTTGGTAGAGGTGTTTTCTGACCTTGTGCAGTTAGAAATTGTGACTTGGGTAGCTCATGAAGGTGATACAACCCATAGAGGGGGTAATCGCTTAAAAACAACGATTAACCTGATCGATGGTGATATTGAAAATGAGTTAGGCGCAGATTTTTTACAAGGATCTCCCTATGCAGAGCTACGGGGCTTTCATGAGTCTCAAGTAGAAAAGGGAGCCGAGACGATCGCTAATAATCTCAAAACCTTAGTAGATATTGGTCAAAAGGTCACAGGCTTGCTCAAAGGTGAAAGTGAGCCAGAGCTTGAAGATTCCGTTGATTTCAGTAGCGCCCGCTTCCCTACTCGTGTCTAGTCCATTTCGTCCTGTCGCTGAGGAATCTGTATGCGAGATCAGGCTACAAGCAATAAAAACAATCCTGCAAATCAAAACAATACTAACAATCGGGTTGCCTCTAGCAGCGAAAAGTCCGTAAATAGACAAGGTTTACAGGTAGTACCCACTCCAAATAGCTCCACTCCAGTAGCGCCTAAAGAAACCTCTAGTGAAAGTGGTAGCCTTAATAAATTTCGAGAAACTCTTAAGGATATTTTAGAAGAAATAACCGCTTTAGAGGTAAATACGCTTATTGTTAGCCATATTCCGCTCGCCAGATTTGACGCAAGAGAGTTTTACGCTAATGTGATGCAAAACAATGAAGAGGGATTACAAAATATCAAAAAAGCTCTCCTCGAACGCAGTAATAGGCTCAAGAAAAAAGGTGCAGCAGTCTCTCAGACTGAACTAGATCGTTATAATCGCGATTTAGAAATTTACAAAAAGGCTGAGCGTAAATTTATTGAGAACAAAAACTCCCAAGATCCCGAAAAGAAGCATCAATTTGCGATCCAGAATGCTTGTTATGAGGAGCTAGCTCAGAAAATGCTGAAGCTAAATATCGCTAAGGACGAGAATGATCAAGTAATTCCCAATGCCGCAATGATTCGCTATTTCCGTAAGTTATGGGAGTTTGAACAGTCAGTTTTAAATGGTGAACTCATTTATGCTCAGACTAAATTTCAACTTGACGGTGACTTGAGCAACCGATTTTTGGATGATTTGTTTGTCCCCAGCAAAAGTAGAATTGATCCCAAAATGGCAAAGCTGGTTTTTGATTTGCATAATCAAGCGGTCGAGAATGCGGAAAAGCAATGGATGGGATTGATTACGACTTGTGTCAATCTAGTTAAAGAGTTGATCCCATTCCGAGCCAAATAACTAATTCCAGATCTAGGAGCAATTCCTGAATTGCTTTGATTGGGGCATGGATCGTAGAAGAGTTACAAAATGGAGTTCTGGTGGCTACGCCTGATTGGTTGGCTATTGTCGATGATGAAATTAATTTGTGGCTTAACCCAAGAGTGTTATCTCAGATTGATCGAGATACTCAGGGGTTAGCGGTTGACAATGAGATTATTTATAAAATTAATAGTCAGGAATTATTGCAAGTCCTAGCCTCTAGTGTGGGTATGGCGGCGCATCGACAAGGGGCGATCGCGATATGGACTTATTACACTGACAAGAAGAAGATAAGTGGACTTGAGGAAAATTCATCATCGAAGCAGCCATCACCAATATTGCGGACATTAATGAATATTGATGGGGATCTTAGCCAGAAAGTTTGTGCTGATATTTTCCAACATCCTCAAGCCGATCGCCTTTTTAAAGTACATAGTTTTTTGGTCAGTCAAATTTCGCTGCAATTGATTACCGCGATCGAAGATTATATTGAAGAAAAATTACGCCCCTTTTCGATCGCGATCGCCTCTTTTCTATTTACGATCACATGGCAAGAACCATTACAAAAAATAGCTAAGCAGTTTAAGGTTCCAGAAACTTTAATTGAGCCTCTCACTAATCAAAGTTTACAGATCGCAATCGCCGCTCCAATCGTCGTTTTACTGATTTGGTGGATTTCCGCAAAACTAAAGCTATCCTTACCTACAATACCCAGAGTTATTCAAAAATTTGGGGCAGATTTACTCAAGCTTTTAGAAAGCCAAAATTTTCAAATCGTGGCGATCGCGGTTTTGATCATTTTAGTTTTTTGTGCGATCGCTCTCAAATGGCTAATTCCACCCAACAGCCCAGTCAATGACTTTGTGATGACAATTCAATCATGGATAGAGCCATATTTACCAATAGCAATTATTAGTTTACGCAAATGGATTATTGGTACATTAGGCAAAATATTTTTACGTTATCCCATCTTTGTCAAATTGATTTTTGGGCGTTTCGTAAGATGATGGTAGAGAGTTCGCTATGCAAACTTTTACGACAAGATCATGAAACAAGTTGAGATTTGGCGATCGCAAGCTGCGGCAACCCTAGGATTTTTGGTTCCTAAGATTGATGGCAATGTCATCAATGACAAGGATGGGCTAGTCGATGACCTGATTCGGGTGCTAAATAATTTACCCGCGCGTCTGGATATCCGCCAACCTTATGCAGGAATTTTCCCTGCTGCCGATTTACCAACTTGGCGCAATCGAGCAGCAGCAACCCTTAAATACATCGTGCCGAAGATTCCTGATGTGGAAGGTAGTGTTTTTGATGGCGCGATCGATGATTTGATTCGCTTTTTGCGTAATTTGCCCGCCCGTCCCACAGGGCGATCGCCTTATTCAGGACTATTTTCCCCTGCCTCTTTGACTACATGGCGAAAGCTAGCTGCACAGACGGTAGTTGCCGAAATCGGTAAAATCATTGATCCCAAATACAATGATGCGGATGACCGAATTGATGACTTAATTCGAGTGATCAGTGGATTGCCCTTACGCCCAGTTTTACGCAAGCCCTACGAAGGTCTTTACCAAGCCCCAAACCTGATTGAACATCGTAAATTAGCGGCTCGACGCTTAGATCAATTGATTACCGAGCTTAAAGATGATTTCAACGCTAAGGATGTCTTGGTAGATAGCACAATTCGGATTTTAAATAATTTGCCGCCGCGCCGCCTTGATCAAGAACCCTACGCGGGGCTATATCCCCCTGCTCCTGAAGTTAACAATCTCATGACAGCTTCGGGCTTGATTACCCAAGAACAACTCAGCGCGATCGCCCCCTATTCCAAACGCGATCGCCTTGAAAAGCTGCTACCCCACCTGAATAACACCATGCAGCGTTACGCCATCACCACTCCCTTACGCAAAGCCCATTTCATCGCTCAAGTGGGGCATGAAAGTGATGGCTTTAATACCAATGTAGAATATGCCTCTGGTGCAGCCTATGAAGGACGTAGAGATCTTGGCAATACTCAAGCAGGTGACGGCGTAAGATTTAAAGGACGTGGCTTAATCCAAGTCACAGGTAGGGCTAACTATGCTGATTGTGGCAGAGCCTTAGGCGTGGACTTAATTAGCAATCCTCAACGCTTGGGCGACTATGATCTCGCTTGTCTCAGTGCAGGTTGGTATTGGGACACACGCAAACTCAATGCTGATGCCGATTATGATGACATCCTCACCATTACCAAAGTTATCAACGGCGGCACAAATGGTTTAGCCGATCGCCAGTCCTATCTGGCTAGAGCTAAGAGAGTTTTTGGGATTTAACTCAAAACCTGTAGAGTCGCGCCCCTATGAAGCGTGAATCTACAGGTTTTGTTACACACATAAAGAAGCTAAAACCATGTCCTACAGTGACTTTACTACGCTTGACAAGGTACAAAATGCCTTCAATAACTAGAGATATTAAAACGATGGATAAATTAAAAATATTGGAAGATTATCGACAAATTATTCGAGCTGTGTTACTTCCCTACACAAAAATCACTTATGCCAATGTACCTGTAAGGAATATGGCAGCTTTTGACGATGAATTTGGTCAATACCTGATCATGTCTGAAGGATGGGATGGAAATCGTCATTTACATGGCTGTCTAATTCATGTGGAGATTATCGCTGATCGTGTATGGGTTCAAAGAGACGGCACTGAGGATGGAGTAACTGATGAGCTAGTAGCGGCTGGAATTGCCAAGCAAGATATTGTGTTGGGGTTTCAAGAACCATCGGTACGAAAGTATACGGAATTTGCAGTAGCATGATCGCCAATCTGGGACTCTGTGGCGCACATCGCACGGGCAAAACCACACTGGCGATCGCCCTCTCTTCTAATTTAAATATTCCCTTTGTCCGCACCACGACGAGCCAAGTTTTTGCTCAGCTTGGATTAGATCCCGCCGAGCCAATGGATTTTACAACAAGGCTATATGTCCAAAATCACGTCTTAGAAGCAGCCGAACAGGTTTGGCAAGATGCATCAACACCATTTATTAGCGATCGCACTCCTATCGATATGATCGCCTACACCCTCGGTGATATTCAGGGCAAAACTGATGTAGATTTCAACTTACTTAGTCAATATATGGAGCGCTGTTTTACAAGTACCAACCAATTTTTTCAAAATCTAGCGATTATTCAACCGGGTATCCCACTTGTCTATGAACAGGGTAAAGCCGCATTAAATGCCGCCTACATTGAGCATATTAATGTGTTAGTAGCTGGGCTTTGTAGGGATTCACGTCTCAAGGCTGATATATTCTGCAATCCCAGAGAGGCGATCGCGTTAGAAGTAAGAATCCTTAATATTTTAGAGCGATTCAAATACCTAAAAATTGGGTAACTTGATCCAAGGACAAGGGGTAAAAGTTAGTCATAGGTACGGGACAGTGAACTGCAAAAATCTAGAAATAATCATAAGTTTATGGCTGCGCGATCGCCGTTTTAGCAAAGCTCAAAGCTTAGATAAGCAAGGTTTTACCCTAATCGAGTTGCTAGTGGTGATCATTATTATTGGCATTTTGGCAGCGATCGCCCTACCCTCATTTCTTAATCAAGCTAATAAGGCAAGATTTGCGGAAGCAAAGTCATATATTGGCACAATGAGCCGCCTCCAACAAGTTTATTATCTGGAGAAAATGACCTTTGCTGATGCTATTACTAAGCTAAACTTGGGAGTAAATACGGCTTCAGCTAATTTCACTTATTCTGTGGTTACAGGAGATGTTAATGGCAATACTACTCCAGTTCAATTGAACCAAATCGTGACTAATGTTGCAGTACCTTCAGCACCAAGCTTAAAATCTTTTGTCGGAGTTGTTGGCATACCTGGGGTAGTCAGAATAGATACAGTATTTTGTATTGCAAATTCTCCAAGTATTCCCATCACTCCTGGACGATTGGATGCGGCTGCTCAAACGATGAGATGCCCTAATAGTTTTTCTCTCGAATAAAACTAAATTTTACTAAAAGCCAAAAAGTGAGGGTATCACAGTATGATACCCTCACTTTTTGGCTTTTAGCTATTCAAAAAATTTTTTGTTCTGAATGATATCATCCTGTTTTTTTGTGGGTAAGTTACTTTCACAACCAAACGATAAACGTTCTTGACATACACGGGATTAAAGAATTATGAAATCTGAATTCAAGACTAAGCTCATTCAACACATTCTCAACAAGAAAAATGGTGAAAAAGGTTTCACCTTGATCGAACTTCTCGTTGTTATCATCATCATCGGTATTCTTGCAGCGATCGCTCTTCCTTCCTTCTTGAACCAAGCATCTAAAGCTCGCCAATCTGAAGCCAAAACCTATACTGGTTCAGCAAACCGTTCTCAACAAGCCTACTACCTAGAGAAGCAACAATTTGCTCCTGACCTTCCTGCTTTGGCTCTAGGTATTGCTGGAACTACAGATAACTATGCATATGCTACTACTGGTTCTAGTAAAGGTGCAACATTGACTAACGCCAATGCCTTTAGCCTTGCTAGCCCAAGAGCTACAAACCTGAAAGGTTATGTTGGTGCTGTAAGTGTGTCTACTCCTGCTGGTAGTAATGAAGCTACAACTTTAGCCACTTTGGGAGAAGCTTCACTTGCTTCAGTTAACGGAGGCAACGCTGTTGCGACCAACCTTGCTATCACTGATGCATTTACCATTTCCACTACTCAAGCTCCAGCAGTTGTTACTGGTAACTCTGGATTTGTTGCGGTTAACTAATAATTTAAAGCTCGATTGTGACTTTGCAGTGTCAAGCTTTAAATTAAAAGCAACTTAAACTAAATAAATAGTTAAGCTTTAGAAAGAGGGTGGGTAAATTACCTACCCTCTTTTAATATATCTATCTTAAATTTAATTTTATGAGTAATTTCATGAGTGATAAAAATTCTTTGGTTAAAACAAATAATCTATTAGAATTACAAGAACAAGCCTATAGTCTACTCATAGAAAATAAATATCTTGAAGCTATCCATCTCTACGAGCAAATTATCCACTTAGAACCTACATCCAAAACTAATTATTGGTATCTAGGGATTTCGCAACTATTACAAGAACAAGAGGATGAAGCTCAGATGACATGGCTACTAGCAATAGAGGATGGTGAACTAGAGCAAGTTGAGCAGTGGACTGAAGAGCTATGTCAACTTCTAGATCAAGAAGCTCAAAGAAAAGAAAATTTAGAAGCTTTTCAAGAAGCTATTACCATTCGCTATAGTCTTATTGAGGTCAATCCTTATAGCTTAGCTAATCTTGTCACAATCATTTTACTGGAGACTAAACTCAAGATATTTACATCAGAGAAATTAGTCAATCTTGGTATTATTGATTTACTAGATTCAGACGAATTTATTCCCATTGAATCAGAACTTTTATTAGATTTACTAATACAAATACTCACTTTTACACAACCTGATCCAACAACCCTCAAATTTGTTGAAGATATCTGTCTATGTCATATTCAGCATAAAGCCGAAATCATTGAGCAATTACTTCGTATTAGTGGAAACTTTACTAATAACAAGGATTTTGCAATCAAAATATTGGAGATGGGGTTACGAATAGACCCACAGAATGCAGAAATATTTCTATATCTCATTGACTTTCATTATCAAGACGATCCTGAAAGGTGTATAAAAATTGCTAGAGAATTCTATAATTTAGCAGTCAATGGTGGTAGAGCGATTGACAAAGTTCTTGCCAGTCAGTGGCTAATCAAGGCACTTATTTATAACTGTGACAATTGGGAAGAAACTACCAAAATTCATCAAGAATGTAATCAGTACTTCTGGGACTTAGTTAATAGTGATCCCAATGATTTATCTCTAAAGGAAGCAAATTATTATCTACAGGTTACAGGCTACTACGCACCATATTTTAGCGATCGCCCCCAAGAAGCTCATACAATTAGACAAGCAGTACGTCAGTTTGCTTATGCAAAAGTTTATGAACTCAAGCAAGAACATATTGAGAATTGTAAAAAGCGCTTAGCAATTAGAAAGAGAATTCATAATCCTAATCAACCACTCAAAATCGGTTATATGTCTAACTTCTTAAGGAGACATTCTATCGGTTTTTTAGCGCGATGGTTAATTCAGTATCATGATCGCGATCGCTTTGAACTATATGGTTATTTAGGCAATTATCAAGAAAATGATGCTCTACAAGTGTGGTTTACTAAACAATTTCATAAGGTCTATCATGAGAAATCCTATCATCCCATAGATCTTGCCACTCAAATTCATCAAGATGGCATTGATATCCTCATCGATTTAGATAGTATTACCACTGCTTTTACGTCTGGAGTTCTAGCTTTTAAGCCTGCCCCTATACAAGTTACATGGTTGGGTTGGGATGCTGTAGGGCAACCAACAGTTGACTATTTTATTGCTGATCCCTACGTTTTAGCTGAATCAGCCCAGGAATATTACACTGAAAAAATTTGGCGCTTGCCTAATACCTATCTCGCTGTCGATGGATTTGAGACAATTGCACCAACTATTCGTAGAGATTTGCTGAATATTCCTAATGATGCAGTGGTTTATCTCAGTTCTCAATCTGCTATGAAGCGGCATCCCGATACTATTCGTTTGCAAATACGAATTATTAAATTAGTTCCTAATAGTTATTTATTACTTAAAGGTTTCGGCAATCTAACTTCCTTAAAGGAATTCTTCTATCAAATTGCTGAATCAGAAGGTGTAAGTACTGAGCGACTAGTCTTTTTACCCTATGCTAATGGTGAGGCTGAGCATCGTGCTAACTTAACAATTGCTGATGTGGTACTAGATACCTATCCCTATAATGGTGCTACTCACACAATGGAAACTCTCTGGATGGGAGTACCGATGGTAACTAGAGTTGGCGAACAGTTTGTGGCGCGGAATAGCTATGGCATGATGATTAATGCGGGCATTACCGAAGGAATTGCATGGACAGATGAAGAATATGTGCAATGGGGAGTGAAATTAGGTACTGATGCCAATCTCCGTCAGCAAGTTGCGTGGAAACTCCGTCAAGGTCGCCAAACTGCACCACTTTGGAATTCTCGCAAATTCACTCAGGAAATGGAAAATGCCTATGAGCAAATGTGGGCAAAATATTTAGAATCAAACGAAGATATAGAATTAGATCGTGAGAGCGATCGCGCCCTATTTATTGCTGAAGCAGAACTTCAAAATACTCAAGGTATTCAGTTTGCTCAACAAGATAAACTAGAAGCCTCAATTGCAGCTTTTCAAACTGCTATATCTTTGCATTCTGATTATGCCGATGCTTACTATAACTTGGGCATTGCTCTAAGTGAAACAGAAGAACTTGACCAAGCCGTAGCCAACTTCCAAACAACTATTGATTTAAATCCAAATAATGCAAATGCTCTATACAATCTCGGCTTAACGTTAGTTAAGTTAGGAAAAATAGATGAAGCGATCGCCTTCTACGCTCAAGCCCTTGTTCTTACCCCAGATGATATAGAAATGCATCTTGCATTAGGAAATGCCCTATTTGCCCAGAATAAATGGGAATCTGCAATGAAATCATATCAGTTAGCACTGACGATTGATCCTAACTGTGCATCTGTCCATTGCAGTATTGGGGCAGTTCTTTCTGAGCAAGGATATTTAGAACAGGCAATTTTATCTTTGCAATCAGCACTTGATTTAGATCCCAATGACGCTCAAGCTTATAGTAATCTGGGTCATGTCTTCAGCAAATCTAATCAAGTTAATGAAGCTGCTGATTGCTATATGAAAGCGTTACAACTTAACCCAGAACTTGGTAATGCTTATTGGAACTTTAACAACGATATACTGGCTAATATTGAAAATCCTCTCAACAAGAACTATAAATTGAGACGGCAGCTAGCTGATCAATTTGTTGATACCTGTGGCAAAACAGATAAAATCCGATCTCTAGTCAATTTTATTATTAACTACACTTACGCAGGACTTAGCCATGATGTCATACCTCAACTTGAAGATTTAGAAAAATATATCTTTGATCATAGCGATCGCCTTTCTAATATAGAAGTTCAAGTTCTTTACAACAATTTCTCCTTTATCATTTCTAGCCTAAGAGATGAGCCAGTCCTAAATAGCCATCTCTTTAAGCTAATTGGTCAACTCTATGTTGAAAAAGTAATTAAGTCTAAACTGGCGATAGATGCTATCGACACGCAACCCCTTAATCCGCAAAAAACTAGTTCATCTCTAGAGCCAAAACTGCTAAAAATTGGATTTCTATCACCGAATTTTGGTAGGCATCCTGTAGGTTGGTGTAGCCTTGATGTAATTCGTGAATTAAGTAAACTCACACCACATATTTATCTCTATAGTACGGCTGAATTGAAACCCGATGATCGCACCAAATTATTTGAACAAGTAGCGGCAAAGTTTTATTGGCATGAAAAAAGTACTCTCACTAAAAATGAGAATACCTTTGAATCTAGGCTCTCGCAGGTTGTTGCCGAAGTATCTCAAGATAATTTAGATGTCTTGATAGATTTAGATTCTCTAACAATCCCGATGAATATTCATGTGCTATATCGTCAACTAGCACCCATTTGTATCTCTTGGTTAGGTTTTGACGCACCCTTTGTTTCTTCTGAAAACTATTGGTTCGGAGACTGGTATACACACCCATCTACATCTGATCAAAATTATATAGAAAAAATAGTCAGATTACCTGACTCTCACATGGCGATCACGGGCTTTGAATGTGTGCCAATAGATAGAAATAGTCAGCGAGAGCAGTTAGGAATCGCATCAGAACAAGTGGCTTATTTGTTTGCTGCACCAGGTCGTAAATTTAATCATGACACGGCTAAAGCTTGTATCCAAATTCTCAAAGATGTTCCTAATAGTGTTTTACTGCATAAAGGAACTGGAGATTTAGAAGTAATTCAATCTATCTATTACAGCGAATGTAATTCTCAAGGAGTTGATTGTAGTCGGGTTAAATTCTTGCCTAGTTATAAAACTGAAGAAGAACATAGATCTGCTTATTTGATAGCCGATATTTTTCTTGATTCCTATCCATACAATGGTGGCAGTCATAATCTAGAAGCATTATGGTTTGAATTGCCAGTTGTGACTAGAGTTGGCAATCAGTCCTTTGCAAGAATGGGCTACTCTTTTTTACAGGCTGTTGGCATTAACGAAGGTATTGCTAACAGTTGGGAAGAATATATTGAATGGGCAGTAAAGTTGGGTATAGATGCAATTTTGAGGAACTCTGTTAAAGAGAGGTTAGTCCGAGCTAAACAAGCTGACACATTATCCCCTCTATGGAATCCTCGTAAACTAGCAAATGATATGTATGATTTGCTGCAAAACCTATTATTGCAAAATTTATCAACCAAATTATAGAGATTTCCATTTAGGAACAACAAGTGGCTTAAGCCACTTGTTCATTAGATTGCTAGTTATCATGGATTTCTAATTAAGAAAACTACATCAAATTCATATTCCCAATTGAAGTGACGATAACAAGTGAATTTATGAAAGATATTTAGAATATCCTGTAGCTTGAAATCATACAAATGGTATGGATTATAGTGTGTAGTCTTTTTAGAAGGATAAGTCAAGATAACATGATTGATATTATTGCGATCGCAAAAATCAGGTAATATGTCTCGATCTTCTATATGCTCAATTGTTTCTACTGAAAATAGCATATCAATTTTTTGATTAGATACCCATTCTCCAATATTGACATTAAAGAATTTTGTCTTGCTACTTTCATACTCTTTTTGAGCAAAAGAAATAATATCTGTATTAGTATCTAGACCGATTACAGAAGTGACATCAGGATTAGTAGACAATAAATAGCTTCCATATCCACAACCACAAGCCGCATCACAAACAACACCCTTAGCAAATTGTCTTAGCAAAGCATACCGCTCAACATGTCGTTGTATCCGAATCCTCTGCTCTATTTCTAGCAGTTGATCGCGACCTAAATAAATATGCTGTTCAGCTTTTTTGTCATCATTAGATAAAGGAGAAGTCATTTATTTTTTAGTATTTCTAAACTCTATTTTTCAGTTTACGGATTTCAATATCTTCTAATATACTATTCCAAATTTTATCAAATATATGTTCCCAGTTATGATCTCTAAAGACTTGTTCCCTTAAAAGCTTACTACGACTCAAGAGTTCATCTTCTGATAAATTTAAAGCCCATTCAATAATCTTGTGATTTTCAACAGGATCATGGGTTAAGTAAATAGCATGAGGACTAGAAAAGCCACTTTCAGGAGTAATCAGTGGAATCAATCCCCTAGCACAATTTTCTAAAATGGTTGTAGCCTGTGCATCCATAGTCGCAGTATGAATATAAAAGTCACAGTTTTCGATTATCCAAGCATTAGTTTCAGGGTCATTATTATTAATATTTCCAAGAAAGTTAAAGAAGAATTTTTCACCTTCTACATCTGTATGTACCATTCCTACAGGTGCTTGAATAGCTGAAGTCGCGACATGCAGAATTGCCTCAATATTTATTAAGCTTTTGCATGTAATATCAAATCCCTTATACGATCCTAGGTGGCTAATATGGAGTATCTGGCGATCGCCAATGTTATTAAAACTCTTTTTATAAGCAGAAAAATTTTGAGATGCAACGCCCATATTACAATGAACTAACTTATCTTTTACTGCAAATTGAATGGAATTATCATTTTTAATAAATGTACGCTCTATCCAAATCTTTCCACATAAGGCAAATATCTTTTTTGATTGTGTGAGTTGAGATTCAAGCCAAGGCATATTGGCTATCCACTCCCTAGGAAATTCAGGAACCCAAGGTGTTAGGATATATGTATTGGGATGAGATAAAGTATTTGTATATATTGCATTATCGTTAACCCAGTTTCTCAGCAACTTACCTCTGATTGGATCTTGCAACCCGTTGCTGCCATCCCAAGTGAGATGCCCTAATAAAATATCATCAGGATTATCAGTTACTCTCCCAGCTAACCAACTCGATTGGTGGAAGGTAGTTTTTTTACCTAGATAATATTCCGCCCATTTCGCAATTTCTAAGTTACTCATCTCATAACTAGAGTAACTATTTTCATGTAATTGATAACCGCACCACAAAAAATGTAGCATTAGAATATAGTTTCTTTTTCTAGAGTGTTACTTGTTAGAGTATAGCCATGCTTATACTAAGACTTACGGAAAATAAGTAGATTACATTGCTAATATTATAGTTATGACTTAAGCAAAAGCAACTCACAACCTTTGTTTTAGCCTAGAGGTAGTTCATGAATTGCCAGTACATTTTGACATCTTGTGTAAGTCTTAATAGTATGACACATCTATAAACTATATTCAAAAAATTAAATTAAACCTAAATACAACTATGAAACTACATATTGGTGGTCAAGAAGTTCATCCTGATTGGAAAATTTTCGATGTTGAGAAGCGTCCTGAAGTTGATTATATTGGTAATGCTTCGGATTTAGGTCAATTTGAAGATGAGTCAATTGAGGCTATTTATGCCAGTCATGTGCTTGAGCATTTTTATTATGGAATTGATAATGAGCTAGCTTTTACATTAGCTGAGTGGCATCGAGTTCTGAAACAGGACGGACAGTTGATGATTAGTGTGCCTGATCTTAGAACTTTATGTTGGCTCTATGCTAAACCTGAAATAGGCATTCAAGAACGTTTTGGCATTATGAGAATGATGTTTGGTGGTCAGGTTAATCAATATGATGTTCATAAGGTGGGATTTGATTATGATCTTTTGTGTTACTACTTAGCAGAAGTTGGATTTACCGAATGCCAGAGAGTATCTGAGTTTAATTTATTCAAAGACTGTAGTACGTTACACGTATTTGGCAATCCAATTAGTCTTAATGTAGTTGCAACTAAATAATCCGTACTCTGCTGAGTAAAGCATTTAGAACTCAGCCATAAAAAAGCATCGCGATGCGATGCTTTTTTATGGTTGTTATTTTTGTTTGAGAACTAGTAAGGTGATGTCGTCATAAATTTTTTGTGTGCCAATATGCGATCGCAAATCTTCTATAACTGCTTGACGAATATTGATGGCTGAGGCATCAACATTTTGACGAATTACTTCACACAGACGATCTACACCATATAGTTGTCGTAATTCATTCTCAGCCTCAGTAATACCGTCTGTATAAAGTACCATGACATCACCAGAGTCTAAATCAATTTGTTTTTGAGATAGAAACTCAGAAATTTCTTCCTCTAGACCAATCGGAAAACCAAGGTCAATTGTATCAAATCGCTCTAGAAATCCATTTTTACGCACCACGATTAGTTCTTCATGCTGACCACTCAAAGTCAGTTTGCCATGCTCATAATCAATTAGGGATAAAGTCAGGTTCTTGTCTGAAGCCATTCTCTGGACGTTACCATAAATTGTGCGATTCAATGTATCTAAGAAACGGACAGGATCATTTTCTTCATTTTGCAGCAATGTCCGTACAGCAGTTTGTACCATGATCATCAACATTCCACTTTCTAGACCATGCCCTGTGACATCGCCAATCCCTATTTTGATCCGACCATTTTGTTGCAGCACATCGTAATAATCACCACCTACTTCTGCCGCAGGTTCCATAAATCCTGCAATATCCAATCCTACAATTTCTAAAAGTTCTTTATCCTTAGGCAAGATCATCTGCTGGAGTTTACGAGTTACCTCTAACTCACTACTCATTCGCAGATTTTCTTGTTTAAGTTGCTTGTTGAGTGCCAAGATCTTTTGATTAGCTTCTTCTAGGGCAAGTTCAGCAGCCTTGCGCTGACTAATATCTTCAACAGTTCCTTCGTAATAGATTATTCTGCCTTGGTGATCCCGAATGGCACGTACATTCTCACTAATCCAGATGATGGTGCGATCGCGTTTATAAACTTGCGACTCAAATCCAGTAATAGTGTCATTGTGTTCCATTAGTGCCAGAAACTGCTGACGGCGATCGCGCTCAACATAGATATCAGTCTGGATATCAAAGACTTGCTCCAACATTTGCTCTACAGAATCATAGCCATAAATTTTTGCAAGGGCAGGATTAACACTAAGATACTTGCCATCAATGGTCGTTTGAAAGATGCCATCTACCGAATTTTCAAAAATACCACGATATTTTTCTTCGGATTCCCTCAGGGCGATCGCAATGCTATTAAAAGATCCTACAACCATCGATAGCTCATCTTTACTATCCAGCTTGATCGATATTGCTCCGTTGGTAGTCATTTGTTTAGCGGCGATGTCTAATTGATGCACAGTTCGCATCACTGACAAATAGAATCCAAAAAACAAATAAACAATAGTGATAAAAATAATCGCGACAAATACCAAGATAAATTCTTTGCGATCCTTGAAACTTTGAATGCGATAAACTAACAAGTCATCAAGGCGATCGATAATTTGTTGCCAGAGGATAAAACTATCTTCTAGAGTACTTTCCATCTCTTGTTGATAAAAGCTGCTAGTAAAAGCCAATTTATTTTCTAACTTTACTAGCTCACTAGTATAAGCACTAAACTCACTCACACTGACAAACAAGTTGCGGAGAGGAATACTCAAAGAATTACGCAAATTTTCACGAGGATTATTGTTAAAAGCACGTTCTAGATTTGTTGATAGCTCTTGATTGTAAGCATTCAGTAAACTAACTAATGATATTAGTGAGACTTTATTTTGCTCACTAACTTCCTTTTTAAATACAACCTCTGCTTCTACTTGCATAACCTTATGCAATAACTTTTGCATTTCTGGTAACTTGAGAGCAACAGCATCCATCAGATAGTAAGTATCTAAATCTGGATCAAGAATTAAATTTGAGTCATCAATTATATGTAGTCGCAATTGATCAAGTTTTTCTAGTAACAAATCATGATTACGAAACTCTAAAAACTGTTTACTCTCTAACAAACCCTGCCATAAAGATTTAATATCGTTCAGCTTTTCTCCTGTTTGTAAAATTTCACCTAATCGTTGATCGACGTTGGCGAGCTTTGTAAAGCTTTGGTCGATCTTATTTTGTAAATCTAATAATTTTGCTTGTGGCGGAGGCGATTGACCTAAACTCTGAGCATTCTTATAAAATTGACGCTGCAACAGCAACTGTCTACGGGGAATATCTTGCCATAGTTGATTGAGAGGGCGGAGATAGGTGCTGCCATAGAGTTCTTTTTGCGTAAAATTTATACGGCTATTAAGCTCTGATATCAGTAGATTCATCACTAGTGCTAGTGGCAAAATGAATAGCAAACTGATCAGAAAAAATTTCTGGGGATATTTCAGGCGATTCATAAGGGCGATCGCTGGTTTAAATAGCGCCATATTTTATGTGCTTACGATAATTTCTTAGGCTATTTCTTGTCATATCGCAAATTCCTGTATTTTAGCGATTTTTTTGCGATAACTGCGATAACTATGTTGCGCTAATTATGTATTAACTGTAATGAGCCATCTTCAATGAGCCATCTTCAAGTTAAAGCATCCAACCAAAAGAGAGCTGTGGTGCTTTAAATAAGTAGGCTTAAAACCCTAAAAGCTGTGGCGATCGCTGCACGCCATAGCTTTTAGGATTTTAGTTGTTTTGCCCTAGCATAAACTGTCTAAGCCTACAAAATATTTATGTTTGGTTATAAGAGTTTTTTGGGCATTCTAGTTACAGATTATTTGATAAAGGTCAGTGAAATAAAACCTATTTAGATCAAGCGATGTAGCAATCTCAATTATGTAGGGAACTTAATTAAAGCCTAGACCGTCATAATAAGTTAAATTTAGGTTAAGATTAGGTTAACTAAACTTGTCCATGCCTATCAAAATCAAAATAGCTGCCAAAAAAGGTCATGTAATTCGCACTAATGTGCCGTCTCGCCTTTCAGGATTTTAAGGCTACCTAAAATTTAGTCACCCTGAGTCTCTATCTTTAAGGAGGGAAAATCGTGTCCACTACCTCAAAAGTTATGTTTCCCCAGTCTCGTTACTACGGGAAATTCACGCCAGAGAACTTGATGTTTAACGCGAACTTACAGGAGTTCGCCCATCGGGTCAGTATCATCTGTGCTTTAGAAACTGGTGGTAAGCTTTCCTCCCAAGAAGCCCACTCTCAAATTGCTGAGTTATGGCAACAGCTAGATCAATCTAAACAGAAACTCGCAATATAAAAGAAGGCGGCGCATTGTGCCGCCCGCCTTCTCTCATTACATAAAACCAGAAGACGAGTGGCGGCGCTTCGCGCCGTCACTCGCTTTTTGGGTACTAGCTACAGCTATACAATGTATGGATTTGGCAACAATTAGCTAATTTTTAGTTTAAATTTCGCGCTTAGTGCTAATCTTGTTAGTGGCTCGGATCTATGCGATCTTAACGCCCGAATCGTGTCAGGGTCGGAAGACAGCAGCACTAAGGGATGCTTAGGATAGGCGTAGTACCCGGGCTACTTTTTTAGGTTTAGAAATCGGTTGAGGAGAGATCCATGGGTCGGGCGAAAAAAGTCGTACTTGCGTATTCGGGCGGCGTTGATACATCTGTTTGCATTCCTTATCTGAAGCAAGAATGGGGTGTTGAAGAAGTCATTACCCTTGCAGCAGACCTCGGACAAGGCGATGAATTAGCACCGATTAAACAGAAGGCTCTAGATTCAGGAGCATCGGTTTCTCTAGTTAGAGATGTCACTAAAGAATTTGTTACAGACTATGCTTTCCCTGCGATTAAAGCAAATGCCCTGTATGAAAATCGCTATCCACTAACTACAGCTCTAGCACGTCCTCTGATTGCCAAAATCTTAGTAGAAGCTGCCGAAGAATATGGAGCGGATGCCGTAGCTCATGGATGTACAGGCAAGGGCAACGACCAAGTGAGATTTGATGTGTCGATCGCTGCACTTAACCCTGACATTAAAGTATTAGCTCCTGCCCGTGAATGGGGTATGAGTCGTGAAGAAACGATCGCCTACGGTGAAAAGTTTGGTATCCCTTCACCTGTCAAGAAATCTTCTCCCTTCAGCATTGACCGTAACTTGCTCGGACGCAGCATTGAAGCGGGTCCCCTTGAAGATGCTTGGAATGAGCCACCTGAAGAAATTTATGACTTCACTAAGGCAATTTCGGACACTCCTGATCAGCCTACCTATACGGAAATTGGCTTTGAGAAAGGTCTTCCTGTATCGCTAGATGGTCAAGCCCTTGAGCCAGTAGAATTGATTACCCAACTCAATGCGATCGCTGGCGGTAATGGCTATGGACGCATCGATATGGTCGAAAATCGTCTTGTGGGGATCAAGTCCCGCGAGATCTATGAAGCACCTGCGATGTTGGTGTTGATCCATGCTCACCGAGATCTCGAAAGCCTTGCATTGCCTTCTGACCTCGCCCAGTACAAGCGCAGTGTCGAAGAAACCTACGGCAAGATCATTTACAACGGCTTGTGGTACAGCCCCCTTAAAACTGCCCTTGATGCTTTTATCGATAAGAGTCAAGAACGAGTCACAGGCGTAGTTCGTGTCAAGTTCCATAAGGGCAATGCTACTATTGTCGGTCGTAAATCGGTGAACTCCCTCTACGATGAAGAGCTAGCCACCTACACCAGCGCTGACCAGTTCGACCATAAAGCGGCTGAAGGCTTTATCTATGTCTGGGGTCTACCAATCCGTGTATGGGCGCAGAAAAACAGATAAACTAAAAAGGAGCGCTAAGCGCTCCTTTTTAGTTTGTTGAGCAATATATGTCAAGAGTCCCTTTACCCGAAGAGCGCATTCTGTTTAAAGGTCATCCTGCTGTGATTGGTAGTGTGACTAGGTTGCTAATTTCCGTGTTTACTTTAGGGCTTGGGGCGGTTTGGTTTTGGCTAAAATCGATTAATACACAGTATTTAATTACTTCGCAACGGATTGTGATCGAAACTGGCATCTTTTCCAGAGAGATCGAAACCCTAGAAATTTATCAAGTCGATGACATTCAGCTAGACAAACCATTAAATCAGCGTCTTATGGGAACTGGCAATATATTCTTACTGACACGAGATATTTCGGCTCCTAAAATAATATTAGAAAGATTGCCCCTAGATGTCAGGGAGCTATACGAACAGATGCGTCCCTGTATTCAGGAAGCAAGATTTCGTTTTCATGTCCGTGATGAAGATATTAATCGAGAGTAAATGAGTCTGTTCTCGTTCCTACATCAACTTGGCAAATATAGCCAAAACGCTAAAGAGAGTGGCGTTTTGGGATTGAGATCAAATTTAGATAAAACTCAAGCTAAACTAGGGAGAACGTCTTAACTAGAGCCAAGTTTAGTAACAATGACCTCATCATCGATATCAGTTAGAGAATTGCCTCTGTTCCCCTTACCTGAGTTGGTACTGTTTCCCGGACAGTCTTTGCCACTTCACATTTTTGAGTATCGCTATCGCATGATGATCAATACAGTGTTGGAGAGCGATCGGATGTTTGGTGTGCTGATGTGGGACTCAGAGACGGGTAAACCTGCAAATATTGGTTGTGTCGCTCAAATTGTGCAATATCATCGCCTACCAGACGATCGCTTCAAGATTTTGACAATGGGACAGCAACGCTTTCGAGTTTTAGAGTATGTACGAGAAACTCCCTATCGTGTGGGCTTAGTGGAATGGATTGAGGACGAACCTAGCAATGATGCACCATTTCTATTAGCCACAGAAGTTCGTGAATTGCTTAACGATGTAATTCGGCTATCACAGAAGCTCACTGATCAAGAAATAGAGTTACCTAAAATTCCCCGTAGCCCCATTGAGTTGTCCTACTGGGTAGCTAGCAATTTTCAAGGGGCAAGTCTAGAGCAGCAATCTTTACTAGAAACGCTTGACACTGCCGCAAGGTTACGCCGTGAAGCAGAGATATTATCTTCTACAAGAAGTCAATTGGCGGCTCGTACAGTTTTAAAGGATACTTTTAAGGAAATCTAGAAATTCACGATTCTCTAAGAAATCTATCGGAATCTTAAGGATAAAGAAAAGTCGTATTTACTTAGATTTTTTTACAATCTTCACTACAAGAGGCATGGGCAGAATGTTTGTTCTTTTGAGGCAACAACTAAAGCCATTCCCAAGAATTGTAGCAATTGTTATGCTAGCTCTGGTTTACTATGCAACAGCAGAGCTTTCACGTCATGTCGCAGCTACACCCCAAGCCGTTACACCTGTATGGCCACCTGATGGATTTGCGGCTGCGGCAGTCCTCACTTTTGGGATTCAGATCTTACCTGGAGTTTTCATTGGTTCATTTCTGGCAAATATCTGGGCGTTTTTTAATGCTGATAGTTTGTATATGGGCATTACCTCAACTTTACAGGTCATAGGAATCGCGATCGGTACAACAATTGGGGCTGGGGTAGGTAACTATTTATTACGTCGGTCAATTAAAGGAAGAGATCCTTTCCGTAAGTTGAATGATACCTATAAATTCCTCGGTTTTATCGGTCTTGTAATACCAATAATTAATGCCACTATAGGTGTGATTTGTCTATGCTTAGGAGGTAATGTTTCTTGGTCAGCATTTGTTCAGACTTGGCTAACTTGGTGGATTTCCAATGTTGCAGGGATATGCATATTTACTCCAGCTATTCTAAGTTGGTATACACTTAGATTCAAGATAATCAGAAACCATGTAACTTCATCAAGTTCAAACCGAAGCAATACAAAAGAAACTAAGCAATGGAAAATTAGGATATGGCGAGTTTCTGAAGCAGTAATTTTAACCTTAATTGTTTTTTATATTAGCCTTATTTCTTTCTATGAAAATTATCATCTTGAATACATCTTACTGCCTTGTTTAGTATGGTCAGTACTACGATTTGGTCAGTTTGGAGCAACTAATTTAATTGTCATCATCACGATGATTGCTGTTTTAGGAACTGTTAGAGAATTAGGTACATTTGCCTTTAACAATTCTCATTACTCACTGATTTTATTACAGTCTTTTATTATTGTGATTGTAGTTACGACATTAAGCTTAAATGCCATATTATCTGAAAAGCAACAAGCGATCGCCAATCTCCAGCATTCAAAAACAAGATTAACAAATAAATCTAATCAGCTTGAAAGTAGTAAAGCTATTCTCAAAACAACTGCATTAATGTTAGAACAAAAAAATGCTGCATTAACTGAAGCTAAGAAGTTTGCCGAGAAAGCAAGTCTCACGAAGACTGAATTTTTATCTAACATGAGTCATGAGTTAAGAACGCCACTCCATGCAATTTTAGGCTTTGTTCAATTATTACAAGAGTCTCCAAATTTAGATCAACAAGATAAGTCTGATCTGCAAACTGTCTATAAATCTGGCATCCATTTATTAAACTTAATTAATGATATTCTCGACATTTCTAAAATTGAAGTTGGTAAATTAGAACTGCAATCACAGGATATATTTTTTTACGTGTTTCTAAAGGATTTAGTAGAAATCAATCGAATTCAAGCTGTACAAAAAAAAATTAATTTTTTCTATGATTTTTCTGACAACCTACCTGAATTAGTACTTGCAGATGCCAAAAGATTAAAACAGGTAATCTTGAATTTATTGAGTAATGCAATTAAATTTACGGATCAGGGTTATGTAATATTTAGAGTTAGAGCGGATCAGGTGGAAGGAGTAGATGATGAGATAATCAAGCCGCGTATGTTAATTCATTTTGAAGTAGAAGATACTGGTATCGGTATTCCAGAAGACAAATTAGAATCAATTTTTTTACCATTCGAGCAAACAGGAGATACAAAATTTAAGGTTCAAGGCACTGGTTTAGGACTAGCGATTAGCCAAAAGATTCTGGCAATGATGGATAGTAAAATTACTGTTAGTAGTCAAAAAGGAGTTGGTAGTATTTTTCGCTTTACAATCTGTCTCGAAACTCCTAAATCGACGCTTGTAGATCAACTGCATGATTCTATCGATAGGTGTGCAATCAATCAGGAATTTCCTTTTGATCGAAATTTAGCTAAACAATTACCCTTGAAGATTTTACTAGCTGAAGACAATATTATTAATCAGAAAGTTGCCCTAAAAATTTTGAATCAATTAGGTTATGAAATTAGTATTGTTAATAATGGGGTGAAAGTTTTAGAGGCTCTCAATGAGCATATCTATGATGTAATTTTGATGGATGTCCAAATGCCTGAGATGAATGGGATTGAAACTACGAAACAGATTTTACAAAATCAAAGCTTGAGCCAACGACCTTATATCATTGCGATGACGGCAAATGCGATGGACGGCGATCGCCTGATTTGTTTAGAGGCTGGTATGGATGACTACATTAGTAAGCCCATTGATGTGAACTTATTAGTAGAGGCTCTTTGGAAATCGCAATATCATAGACAGGGCAATGATACTTTTTCGGGTGTTGTCGATACCTGAAAAGTTGCAAAATCTAGAGATTTTTAATTTTTTGTGAGGAGAAATAGTAGTGAATATTGGCGTACCAAAAGAAATTAAAGATCAAGAGTTTCGGGTGGGATTGACACCTGCGGGTGTAGCCACTTTGACGGCGCGATCGCATCAAGTTTTTATCGAGACAAATGCGGGGCTTGGTTCTGGTTTTAGCGATCAAGAGTATATCCAAGCAGGGGCAAAAATTGTCGCCACATCTCAAGAAGTTTACGCTCAAGCGATGGTGGTGAAGGTAAAGGAACCTTTGCCCAGTGAATATGGCTTGTTGCATCCGCAGTTGATTTTATTTACCTATCTCCATCTTGCCGCCGATCGCCAACTCACCGAAGCTCTCATTAAATCAGGTGCAACCTGTATCGCCTATGAAACGGTGCAACTAGATAATGGTCAGTTACCTCTGCTCGTACCGATGAGCATTATTGCAGGAAGGTTGTCAGTACAGTTTGGGGCGCATTACTTAACCAAGCAACAGGGCGGTAGTGGCGTTTTACTCGGTGGTATTCCGGGGGTGCGATCGGGTCATGTAGTCGTGCTGGGTGGCGGCGTAGTCGGTACTGAAGCGGCAAGAATGGCGATCGGTTTAGGGGCAAGAGTGACAATTCTTGATGTCAATATTAATCGCCTTGGAGAATTAGAGTCTCTGTTTGGTTCTAGAGTTCAGCTTTTATATAGTAATGCGAGTAATATTACTGAGTCAGTGATGGCAGCAGATCTGGTTATCGGAGCCGTCTTGATTACTGGCAAACGCGCCCCGACTTTAGTAACCCGTGAATTAGTGGCAAAAATGCGATCGCACTCTGTCATCGTCGATGTAGCCGTTGATCAAGGCGGATGTATTGAGACAGTCAGACCAACTTCACATACAGAGCCTGTTTATGAAGAGGAAGGGGTTTTACATTATGGTGTGCCTAATATGCCGGGGGCAGTACCTTGGACAGCAACACAGGCATTAGTAAATGCAACGCTTCCCTATACCTGCGCGTTGGCAGATTTTGGTTTGGAAGCACTAAAACGCGATCGCGTTTTGGCAAAGGGCTTAAATATTCAAAATGGTCGGATTGTCTACGATGCTGTTGCCGAAGCATTTCCTGATTTATAGCGATCGCCACTTGCTTTACTGCCTACAAAAAAAGAGAATTGCCGCGCTAAGCGCGGCAATTCTCTTTTTTTTGTATAACTGTCGCCAGTTTTGTTAGGACAAATCAAAACCCAAGAAGAGAAGAGTGGCGGCGCGAAGCGCCGCTACTCTCTTCTTGGGTTTATTGAGAGCTAATATTCAGCAAAAAGTATTACTTCTTTAGGAAGAGTTACACAAAAAATCTATATCAAGATATTTTGTAGGGAACCTTGTTTTAAAAACTCTGTCTTAACCCCTATAAGCGATGATTAAACTGAAATTTAATATCAGCATAAGCGCTTTATATTCGTATTTGAGTCAAAAGATCTTCTAAATATCTAATTAACGTTATTTATCCATGATTTATTAGATCTTGAGAAATTTAGATTGATGTACAGAGTGTCTACTCGACAGGATCTAAATCTTCAAAATAGAGGCGATTTGATCAGATAAAACGAAAATTTAATTGATGTTCTGAAGTGCGGCTCATTGACCATCTAAATGCTCGCTCACATTTACTTATTAATCCTCAAGGAGAAACGTTAATGGCTCTCGTCTCAACATTTGAACTTCTTTTCAAGCCCCAGCTTCCCAAGTCCATTACCGCAACAGTCCCTAAGCTAACCTCAATCACTAGAAATATCCTCCAAGGCTATTTTCTATCGATCGCCAATGTAACGGATCAATTGGTCAACCTCACTGTAGTCTTTACGATTAAGACCTCGACTAAGTTGAAGAAGACCGACTTGATCACCTTTTTGGACAGCACTGGTGTTAATGGACCAGCTAGTCTTGTAAAGTTTGAAGAAAATGCAGATATCAAGAAATTCTATTTTGCATTTCCCCTCAACAAGCAAGATACAGGGCTATTTCTTCTCCAAGCCAATGTTCTTGATTCGGACATTTTTAAAGCCTTAAACTTTGAAGAGAGAGGATATGTAGAGATCTTCATTTCAGACAATTCTCCATCTAACACAACAAAGTTGCTGATTACTCCTGAGCATCGCGGTACATTCTTTGGAGAGAATAAAGCAGAAGCTGGAGAAGTAGCCTATGCCTTACCTCTTGCTAGCGGTAAAGCTCTCTTTGAGTTAAGCAAATAGAAACAAAATCAGGAGATGAAGCCCTTGCTTCGCTCCTGATTCTGCATCATATCAAATATTAAGTATTACCAGCTTATGTCAGATTCTCATTACCCTAGCTACGAGAAGATATCGAATAGCCAAGTACTGCTACATCCTAGCCCTAAAGGGATAATTCAGTTTATTGGTGGCTTCGTATTTGGTGCTTGTCCTGCTTGGTCATATAAATATTTGCACCAGTTTCTCTTTGATCAAGGTTATTCGATCATTCTGTACCCATTCCCTTTTAATCCATTTCAATTCAATCATTGGGAAGTATCTCTAGAGTTACTGAAAGAACAAAAACTATTGAAGACCCAAATCGTGGAGTTCTTGAAGCAACGTCATCAACCCATTGATGTTGTTGGACTTTACGCTAAGCAAGAGAGTTATCTATGGTTGGGTCATAGTCTTGGATGCAAATATATCATTCTGCTTGAAATTTTGAGTAATCCCCCAAAAAGACGAGAAGAAATTCTCAAAAAATCTTTGGATGAAGTAGATGCGAAGGACATCCTTGATAAAATCAAACAGGCAAACTTAGAGGAATCAATCAACCCAAATTTCATTCGTAATCAGCCTTCCGTCTTGCTTGCTCCTGAAATCAGTAACACTGTGAGATTTCTTAGGTCAGGTTGGCGAGTTTCCAATAACAGAGCTAAACCTAATCAGCAACAAACTGAAAGTTTAATTCGTGCTAGTAACGAACTTTTTAATCTCACTGGGATTATCTCTTTCAGTCAAGATGCGATCGCTGAAGATGATGTTGTATTTTTAAGAGAGCAGTTTCAAGGCAAAAATAAGTCTTTATATCAAGAGATATGGGGATGGCATCTTGAACCTTTGAATATTCGTATTGAAGATATTGGTCGTGGGATTGTCAGTTTCTTTGACCAGTTAAAACTGTAGCTAGTTAGGACAAAACCCAAACCCAAAAGAAGGTTGCAGCAATGATTGCTGCAACTTTCTTTTGGGTTTGGGATATTTTTGTTTTTTGAAGATGTTAAAAAACTCTGTGGGTTTGGGTAACATCTTGCTTGTTACAAACAGAGTAACTTCTATACTTAAATATATTCTAAATTATATATTTTTTATATATTTTATATATTTCAAAAGAGTTGCTAAAGACGGAGACCAAGTTAGGGTCTAAGATGAGGACAAATCATGAAAGCAGTGCGATTAAATCTTGAAGATAGACAGGCTTGGCAGAAACTACAACACGTTCTGACTAGTCTTGCTTCCGATTATATGGATCTAGTGGCTGCTGAGCAAACAGAATTTAAGTTTGAGCAGCAAGTTCTATCCATTGCTTTTACGCTGATTACTTCTAACTCCGATCGCGATCGCCTAAATGAGTTTACACAAAGTATTGATCGATATTTCAATCGCCTACAGTTAGTTGGGGTACGGCGCATTGAATGGGAGTTTTACATCATTGGGGAAGATGTACCAGTTTTAGCTCAAGGACGCGATATTGCCTATATTGCTGCACCTGCGCCATTACCGACTAGTGCCATCACTCGTAATGATGCTGCTACGCGATCACCTGTTCGTAATTCACCACAGGGTTCCATCGCCAAAGGAAAATCTCAAGCTAAGAACCTCGTGCGTCGTTTGCGGGGGTGGTTAACTGATCCCAAAAACATAGAAGCCGCAAGAACCGCTAGCCGCATTACCATTCGCGATCCTAGAGGAGCCTTAGAGGCAGTCCGCACCACGACGATCGCCAAGTTTAACGACACAATTCAATGGGTTGACACTTTCCCTTGGGAAAATTGGACAAAGGAAAAAGCACAGCAAATCAAGCGTCGCCATCAACGTAATTTAGTGCGAGCAGTGATTGAAGATGTACTGTTTTTAGGAGTATTGCTGATCTGTCTATATTGGTTGACAGAAGCACTCTCAGGACCAACGCTCAATCTTGCACTTTTACCGAAGCAACACCACGAAACAAGTATTGCTACTGTGAAGTACCGTTGTGGGAATCCTGCGGTATCGCTGAAAAACTATGTTTGTTTAGGTCGGGGGATGAACTATAACCAAGTAGCTAGCATCTTAGGGGGTGATGGTAAGCCTTTAGGAATTGATCATAAATTTGGCGATCGCGCCGTGATTGTGAGTTGGTCAAGCCCAGATTTAGTGATGAATGCCACTTTTGTGAATGACAAGCTAATTTCAAGATCATATCGACAACTGACTGCTAGCAGATAAACATATAAAATACATATAAAATAATAGGAGGTTCGCTTTGCGAACCTCCTATTATTTTGAGTTTTAAGACTTACCTTGAAAAGATTGTTTAAAGTTACAAGTCTATTAACTTGGGTGATGCTTGCAAATATCGTCATCTCCACAGGGCAAGCGATCGCCGCAAATTTTCCAAACTCTAAACGGCTCCAGTCGCCCAAAACGACTCAAGCGGACAAACGTACCGCCGATGAATATCGCCAGATGGGGCTTGCTTATCGTAGGGAGGAACGCTTTGATGAGGCGATCACCGCTTTGCAAAAGTCAGTTACCCTAGATCCACAAAATCTTGATGGTAGAATTATTCTCGGTTGGACACAGCATCTCTCGAAGAAACACGATGAGGCAGCACAGTCGCTCTGGAGTGCCATTTATCTATCTCCAACATCACTACAAGCATTTAATGCGATCGGGATCGTTTATCTAGTACGTGGCGATTTATCACAATCGGTACTACTCCATAGTTGGGCAGCAATGCTCAAGTCTGACAACGAAATTGCCCATTACAATCTCAGTCTCGCTTATCAGCGCTTACAACAATATGATCTGGCGATCGCCTATGCTCAAAAAGCGATCGAACTAGAACCAAATAATCCACATCCTTTTGTGGCTAGTGCGATCGCCCAATGGACAGCAGGCGATCGCACTGGAGCAAAGAAAATATTTCGTGAGGCGATCGGTGTGGACGGAAGATATCGCAGTCCTGAGTTTTTAAACTTTCTCAACGAAGCGGGTTTTAGTAGCGATCAAGTTCAAACCGCTAAACAGGTATTGGCAAGCTTATAAATTCCCAACTTAGAAGAAGGATTGCAAAGCAATCCTTCTTCTAAAATTTAGCGCTCGTTGATTGGTACATAAGTGACATCATGCAAGCCTGTATACATTTGCGTAGGACGGAACAAACGATTGTCAGAAAGTTGCTCTTTCCAATGCGCTAGCCATCCAGGAACACGGGCGATCGCAAAAATAGTCGTAAATAAATTACTAGGAATACCTAGTTTCTTATAAACCAATCCCGAATAGAAATCCACATTTGGATGAATTCCCTTACTAGCAAGCTTATCATAGGCTTGCTTCTCTAGTTCTAGAGCAACGTCATAGTAAGGATCATGACCAAATTTATCAAATAACTCATGGACTAAACCTTGCAGCACGATTGCACGAGGATCTTTGACTTTATAAATGCGATGTCCAAAGCCCATGATCTTCTCTTTGCGCTCAATTTTGCGCTCAAGATAGGCAGTAACATTTTCGACAGAACCAATTTCTTCGAGCATGATCATCACTTCTTCATTGGCTCCACCATGCAAAGGTCCTGCCAAAGTTCCAATCGCCGAAGTCATCACTGCGTATGGATCAGTAAGTGTAGAAGCTGTCACCAAAGCCGCAAAAGTAGAAGCATTGACAGTATGTTCTGCATGAAGAGTTAAACATACATCAAAAACATAAGCCGCTAAGGGATCAGGAACCTTCTCATTGAGCATATAGAGAAAATTAGAAGCATAGTCCAAATCATCACGAGGCATCACAGGATCATTTCCTTGACGCATCATGTTAAAAGCAGCGACCATCGTTGGTACTTTGGCAAGTAGCCGCACCGTTGCTTGATAGATATAGTCAAAGTCATGAAAATTACCCAAAGGATAAAACATTCCTAAAGCCGCGACACTCGTTTGCAGCGCATCCATTGGATGAGCATTATCAGGGAAGGACTTAATCATGTCGCGAATACGATATTTAATTCTTCTTCTATGGGTAATATCGTGTTCAAATTCCTTTAGTTGAATTGGTTTTGGCAATTCACCGAAGATTAATAAGTAACTGGTTTCAAGGAAATTACTATGTTTGCAAAGATCCTCAATACGGATACCTCGATATTCGAGCAACCCTGATTTACCATCAACATAACTTATGTTGGACTGGGTTGCAGGAACTCCTTCTAAACCAGGCTTATATTCTCCGATCGCCATAAATTAGCTACCTTACAAGGTTAATTTTGTTGTTTCTTAATTATTTTATCGTTATGTATGCTTGTGACTGTGCATTCAGAACAATCAATCTAAAAAGCCAGAGAGTAACCAAATGTCTCCCTGACTTTTGAGGTTTTATTGTAATTTCAAGCTGAAATTATTGGAATGGGTTATTGCCATATTTACCAAATAGAGTAGCTTCGCCCTTAATGACGGCTTTGCCGAGATTAAAAGCTGCCCAAAAAACTACCAAAACGACAGGGCCCAATACTACTAGTACTCTCCAGTCCATATATTTATACCTAAATTAAATAAAATTACATAGAAATTGCTTTTAGTATTTATTATGCCAGTAAACCCGATCAAAAAGTAAAAGGTAAGCCTGAGCTTGACTACTAAGTAGCTGAGCATAATTAAAAACCAGAGTAAAACCTGTGGCGCACGCTGCGCGTGCGCCACAGGTTTTTGAGTTTTATATTTAATTGCGCCCAGCTACTTACCTTTTAGTCAGTTTGTGTTATATGTCATCTGTCTAGATTGAAATTTTTATGGAATACTGGCAAGCTTTCGTTTTGGGCATTGTTCAAGGGTTAACTGAGTTTTTGCCGATTAGTAGTTCAGCACATCTTAAGGTTATCCCCGCAATTTTTCGATGGAATGATGCTGGTGTGTCCTTTGATGCGGTAATTCAGCTTGGGAGTATTGTCGCGGTAGTTAGCTATTTTTGGAAAGATCTCAGTAATATCACGCTTGGGAGTATTGAAGCTGTACGCAAAAAACAATACAAAACACAGGAGTTTAAGCTCGCTGTCGCGATCGCCTTAGGCACAATTCCAATTTTGTTTGGCGGCTTACTGATTAAAATTCTTGTCCCTGACTATGACAAGTCACCGTTGCGAAGTTTGACGGCGATCGCGATCGCCTCAATAGTGATGTCAAGTTTATTAGCCTTAGCAGAAATATTTGGACAACGCGGTAAAACTGAAGAAAAGCGTCATTTTCAAAGAGTAAGAGTCATTGATGGAATTTTAATGGGCTTAGCGCAGGCTATGGCAATTATTCCAGGAGTTTCCCGATCTGGCTCGACTTTAACCGCAGGTTTATTTCTTGGTTTAGATCGGGTTGCCGCAACGCGATTTTCATTTTTATTAGGCATTCCTGCAATTACGATCGCAGGTTTAGTCGAATTCGTGAGCATTATCAAAAAAGGTTTTGATGTTGGTGCAGGACAGTTAGCGATCGGGCTATTCTCATCGGTAATTTTTTCGTACTTAGCGATCGCATGGCTACTGAAATTCTTCCAAACCCATACAACTTGGGTATTCGTTGGCTATCGCCTTGTTTTTGGCGCTCTACTCCTAACGGGATTAAGTTTGGGCTGGCTAAAATAAGAGACTGCTTTCCAATCCCCTATTTCTCAAATAAATTTTTGCTCTAGCAAAAATTTATTTGTTTATTTCATGTATAGTTATAGATCGCACGATCTTTCATGCTCGGATCGGGTTGTTTGTAAAATTGGTAAGCTTCACTTATCAATACCTGTACGGCATCTACTGAATATTTAAACACCATGAGTTACGCAATCATTGAAACAGGCGGTAAGCAATACCGCGTCGAAGTCGGCAGATTTTATGACGTTGAGTTACTAGAAGCCGAAGAAGACAGTAAGTTGACCATTGATAAAGTTTTGTTTGTCAATATGGATGGCGATATTTCCATTGGTCAGCCCATCGTTGATAGCGCTAGCGTAGAAGTTACCGTAATGCGCCATCACAAGGCGAAAAAAGTAATCGTTTACAAAATGCGTCCTAAGAAGAAAACTCGCAGAAAGAACGGTCACCGTCAGCCCTTGACTCGGATTATGGTTGAAGCAATCAACCTAAGTGGTAAGGCTGCTTAATCACAAATAAACGGAGCTAAGCTCCATTTATTTATAGCTCTTTTCAAGGTACAGAGAATTATTTCCCCGCCGTTGGCGGGGAAATAATTCTCTACTTCACTAGACTGTGAAATGCTATATGCATCTTTATAATTATTAAGAGGATACAAAACAAATGGCACATAAGAAGGGTACAGGTAGTACAAGAAACGGTCGTGATTCTAATGCTAAACGCCTCGGTGTAAAGCGTTACGGTGGTCAAGTCGTTACGGCTGGCAGCATTCTTGTTCGTCAACGTGGGACTAAGTTTCACCCAGGCAATAATGTCGGTCGTGGTAGCGATGACACATTATATGCAACCGTTGATGGCGTTGTTACCTTTGAGCGTTTTGGCAAAACCCGTAAGAAAATTAGCGTTTACGCTCCTGTAGATGCAGCAGCAGTAGCAGCAGTAGTTGCTTAAAAAAAAGAAATCATTTATTTGAAATGGCATCGCCATTTCAAATAAATGATTTCTTTTTTTGTGGAGGTTGTGCTGAGCATAGCCTCTATTTTTGTATCTTCAGTGATTTGTATTTCTGCAAAATAGTTCTGAGTTTATCGATTTGGATAGGCTTACTAATGTAATCACTCATGCCCGCATCGCTACACCTATGTTGATCATCAGCAGTAGCATTTGCTGTCATCGCCACGATCGCAAGCTGTGGTCGTTGTAATGCTAATTCCTGCTGACGAATATATTGGGTTGCCTCTAATCCATCCATCTCAGGCATTTGAATATCCATCAAGATCAAATCATAGGACTTATCCGCGATCGCCTGAATCACTTCTAAGCCATTGTTAACCACATCGGCTTTGTAGCCCAAGTGACCAAGGACACGGATAGCGACCTTTTGATTGACAGGATTATCTTCAGCTAACAGTATCTGTAAGGATGAAGAAGGATCTGATATGCCTGAAGTATCCATAACTGCATGGTATTAATAAATGCGATAGATACGATTGTTGCTCAGCTTTTGGCGGGGCAACAATCATGTTCTTTAGCTGATAATTTGGGGTACACGGAAGAAATCTTCTTCACGATCAGGCGCACAGTTAAGCAAAACTTCGCGATCGCCAAAGGGTTGCAGAATATCAGGACGAGTAATATTGACGGTGTTAACGGCTCTAGTTGTGGGTTCGACTCCCTCTAGTAAAGGATCGAGTTCATTTAGCTGTTGGAAATAGTCCAAAATACTATCTAGTTGCTTGGTAAAGGCAATTTCTTCAGCTTCGGTTAGTTGTAATCTACCAAGATGGGCAACGTGACGGACTTGTTCTCTATCAATCATAATTATATAAATCGGGATAAACTTAAGCTTTAACTAGCTTCTAGAAGAAGATGTTCAGATCGGCTCTGCCTGTGGTTTTTAACCAGTTTTGCGCTTCGATATAGTTGTTCGGTGCAAGACGAATTGCTCTAACCCAATGCTCGGCGGCGGTATTGAAAAAGTCTTCAGCCTGCTCTTCATCTTGAGCATTTTCGCCTTTGTGGTGATAAATCACAGCAACATTATTCAGGGCTTGGGGCATTCGGGGGTTGAGATCGATCGCCTGCTCATAAAGTTCTAATGCTTTGTCATGATCGCCATTGCTAGCATGAATCAAACCCATGTTGTAATAAATGTAGCTGCGATCGTAGGAATTTTCCTCAAGTTTGAGGGCTTCTTCGTAGTTACTTAATGCTTCTGCATATTCGCCATCACCTTGGGCAGACATACCATCACGGTAGTAGGCAAATGCTTCTTTTTCTTTCTGACTCGCAGGGAAAAGTTTTAAAATCGTGTCAGCAATAACGGTAAAAGTTTGATCAACGAAGTTGTCATTACGTTGCGATCTAGCCATAGTTCTTTGTAAATTTTGCAGTCAGTTGCTAACCAGCATACCAAATAAAGATGTAGGGGGAATTCATGAATTCCCCCTACATCTTTAAACTGAGGCTAAAAAAGAGTGGCGGCGCTTCGCGCCGCCACTCTTTTTTAGCGCTATGGCGAGATGCTTAGCTAGAAGCACTTGTGTAAAATCTGAGGGCAAATTGCCAAAATTTATTTGAAGCATAAAGTAAGGCGATCGCTAGACAACCTGAACCCATGAGCCAGATCAGTTCGCCACGCCCTAATAGCGCTTCCGCAGGAACCGTTGTTAAAAAGGCGATCGGCACAACAAAGGTAAAAAAGAAACGATAAGAAGTAGGATAAGCTGCCATCGGATATCTGCCAGCTTCCATTAACCCTCTGAGTACTTCCGTAACGTTATAAATTTTTACAAACCAAATACTAGTTGCCCCTAGCATGAACCAAATACTGTAGAGACTGATGCAGCCAAAAGTTAGGGGAACTAAACTTGCTAGATAATTATTCAAACCTAACCCCAATTTACTACCTGCATATAGCAAGATGCCGCAACCAAAAATTAGGTTAGGAAACCCCCAAGGTGAAATTACCCTGACAGAGAGCCAAAACTGACTACTGATGGGTTTTAAAAGTACAAAATCTAATGTGCCATTCTGGACGTGCTGCACAATTTTGCTGAGATTGGGAGAGAGAAATGTACTTGAAAATCCTTCTAGGATTGTAAATATACCGAGGACAATCATCGCCTCTTCCCAGCGCCATCCCGCAAAGGTATAACCAGTGCGGTAAAACAGAAACAAACCAAATAAACTCCCTAATAAGTTGCCAATGCTACTCAGGGCAGCGATCGCAAAATTAATTCGATATTCTAGTTCCGCAGCGATCGCCGTTGACCAGAAAAGCCTTAATACCTGTAGATATTTACTCATATTGGTTTTGCATCACAAACTTAAAGCATGGCTAAGTCATGCTTTAAGTTTGGCAATTAATTGGCAATGAATTACCAATTAATTTGGACTTAGGCGTAACCACGACCTCTGGGGCGATCGTTAGTACGTTCGCCACGAGGTTTAGCCTTATTAACGCGCAGGGTACGTCCCAGCCACTCAGCCTCGTTTAGCGCTGCGATCGCCGCTTCTTCTTGAGCATCATCCTCCATATCAACGAAGGCGAAACCCCGAACCCGACCAGTTTCTTGGTCAGTGGGCAATTGCACACGTTTTACAGTGCCGTAGTCTGAAAAGACGCTTGTCAAATCGTCCTTTGCAGCTTGATAAGACAAATTTCCAACGTAAATAGTCACAGTCAGTTCGCTCCAGAAAAGAGATCGATATAATAATTTAGCCAGTCTTCGGAAAAGACTCGCTCGATACGAGATCTCACAAATCCAACCTAAATTTCAGCTTTGGTATAGTTTACCGTCTACCAGCAGCAATTTGCGTAGGCTGTATTACAAAGCTTTGTATAAATGGTAAATAGATTACAAATCCGTAAAAAAAACCGTAAACCCCTTGCCATAAGAGGTGTTTTGGGGTGTTAGCGATCGCCTATCAACGAAGCTATCAAAATTTAATTTAAAATTTCAGCCTAAAGATATAGGTTAAATTACTTAGATAAGTAGCTGGGCGCAATTAAATATAAAACCCCAAAACCTGTGGCGCACGCTGCGCGTGCGCCACAGGTTTTGGATCTGGTTTTTTACTTATAGCGCTTTTCAGTCTAGTGAAGTACGGGTTTGTTTCCCCGCCTTCGGCGGGGAAACAAACCTATGTACCTCGCTTGCTTGAAAAGCGCTATATTCCAAACCTGAAAACAAGTAGCAGTGCTAAGCGATGCTACTCGTTTTCGGGTTTGCATATTATTGCTTCGGTGTCGTGGGTTATGATGACAGATGTTTCAAAATTTTCTCTATTGAATTGATATTTAGCTCAAAGTAACGCAGTCATCGCGATACAAAAAGCAATTAAAAAGCTATAAAAATATGGGTAAACAAAGCCGCCTGCTTGCCTTCGTATTGGCAATCTTATTAGGGGCTGTGTATCTCATCGTTAGTAATCCACCTAAACTAGGTTTGGATCTTCGAGGTGGTGCACAGCTTACACTCCAAGCAAAAATTAATCCCGAACAAGGGATTAATGAAATTACGCCGCGCATCATGGAAACTGCTAAGTTTGTCGTGGAACAGCGTATTAACGGTTTGGGAGTTTCCGAAGCCACAATTTTGCTATCAGGTAACAATCAACTGATTGTGCAGTTACCGGGGGTAAATGACCCTGCTCAAGCTGAACGAGTACTTGGTACAACGGCTCAGCTTGATTTTCGGAAGCAAAAGAAAGGGACGGAAAGTGAGCTAAGGGCAAGATTGCAAATTTTACAGGCGGCGACAGTTCAACGCGAGATTCTCAAAAGCTCTAGCGATCAAAAGGCGATCGCCGATAACGAAGCCGAGTATAAAAAGAGTGTCGAAGCTCTCAAAGGAATTTTTGAGCGCACAGGCTTAACAGGCAATATGCTCAAAGATGCCGTTGCCTCACCCACAGGCAATGGTCCTGATTCTTGGCAAGTGGCTCTCACCTTTGATGATAAAGGCGGTGATCTCTTTGCGAAAACCACTGGTGAAATCGGTGGTACTGGTCGTGTTTTAGGAATTTTCTTAGATGACAAATTAATTAGCTCACCATCGGTTGGTCCTGAATTTCAAGGTAAAGGTATTTCAGGTGGTCGAGCCGTGATTACAGGCAACTTTACGCTAGATTCAGCAACTGAATTAGCATTGCAGTTACGAGCTGGTGCTTTGCCCGTCCCCGTCGAAATCGTGGAAAACCGTACTGTGGGCGCAACCCTTGGAGCGGATAGCATCCTTAGCAGTATCTATGCTGGTGTAGCGGGACTGACACTAGTTTTGATTTTCATGGTGCTTTATTACCGTATTTTGGGCGTAGTTGCTGATGTGGCGCTAATTACCTATGCAGTAATTACCTATGCTCTGTTTAGCTTACTGGGCGTGGTGTTGACTTTACCGGGTATTGCAGGTTTTATCCTTAGTATTGGCATGGCAGTTGATGCAAACGTCTTAATTTTTGAACGTACTAGAGAAGAATTAAAAGCGGGACGAACCCTTTACAAATCCGTTGAGGCAGGTTTCTATCGGGCATGGTCAAGCATTCTGGATAGTAACGTCACCACCCTAATTGCTTGTTTGACTCTGTTCTGGCTAGGTTCAGGATTTGTGAAGGGCTTTGCCGTCACTCTGGGTGTGGGTGTAATCACCAGTATGTTTACTGCCATTACCTTAAGCCGATCGCTGATGCTTGCCATGATTAGCAATCCTAATTTCCGTAAGCCTGAATACTATGGCATGAAGGCTTTTGGCAAAATCTCGACAGTAACGGCTGATATTGAGGCTGAGGCGGAAGAAGTTAAGGACGATCAAGACAAGACAGACAATACAAAAGACAATACAAGCGGTGCGGTTCTATGAGATTAGATGTAATCAAAAATGCGCGTCTTTACCTCACGATTTCGGCAGCCGTGATTGTGGCGGGAATCGTGGCGATGGTGTTGTCCTTTCAACAGTTAGGCTCACCGTTACGCTTAGGAATTGACTTTACAGGTGGCTCTAGTGTGACTTTGGGCTTGGCTTGTAACGGTGATACTTGTGGGAAACCGATTGATATTGCTGTAGTGCGTCAGGCTGTGGAGAGCAAAGGCTTTGCGAATAGTGTCATTCAATTAGTTGAAGGAAAAGATCTGAAAGGGGTATCAGTCAGAACGGCTCACCTTTCCACTGAGGAGCGTGAAAAATTGAAGGTAACGCTCACAGATTCTTTGAAGCAATATGGCGAAGTCGATCCTAAAAAATCACAACTTGATGAAGTTGGTGCAGCGATCGGTCAACAAGCGCTTCGCAATGGTTTATTGGCAATTCTGTTGTCCTTTGCAGGTATTGGCATTTATTTAGCATTTCGCTTTCAGTTGGACTATGCATCCTTTGCGGTGTTGGCACTATTTCACGATATTTTTATAACTGTGGGAGCTTTCTCTATCTTGGGTTTAACCTTGGGTGTAGAAATTGATAGTTTATTTATTGTGGCGATGTTGACTATCTGTGGCTTCTCTGTTAATGACACCGTAGTAATTTACGATCGCATTCGCGAGAATGTAAAACTTGACGGCGGTAATACTAGTTTTAATGAACTCGTCAATGCTTCGGTAAATCAGACCTTAGGGCGATCAATTAATACTTCGCTCACAGCGACCTTGCCACTAGTAGCAATTTTCTTGTTTGGTGGTGCAACTCTCAGATTTTTCTCACTGGCTCTGATTATCGGTTTCTTATCTGGTGCTTATTCCAGTATCTTTAATGCCAGTATCTTGCTAGCTTGGTGGCGTAGTCGGCAAACTTCATCACTAAGTCAACCACCCCTTGAGGCAAACTAATTTATCGCAAAACTCCCTCTTGGGAGTTTTTTGTGGTCGCTGTTTGAGGTAGTTAGTCCAGACTATCGCCATGTCGATCGCCAAGAAAAATGGAACGAGTATCAAGGTATTGGTGTATTTGAGTATTGGATTGTGGATGCTGGGCTGGGAATAATTTCGGTTCTCTCTATGGTGCAGGGAACTTATCAAGAAGTTGTTTTTCATGGAGGAGAACAAATTATTTCGCCTACATTTGTGGATATTCAGCTTACAGTTGATGATATTTTAAATGCTGATATATGAATTCTGATAATAGTGATTCTCTCCCAAATTCCCTTAGTGATAGCGATGAGTCATTGCCCGATCTTTTGCTTGATCGACAAGTTCAAAGATTAATCGAAGTGCAAACCTATTTGCGATGGATATTTGATGGATTTTTATGGCTAACGGTGGGAACGGCGAGTATCTGGGCTTTGCGCTCGGAGATTGAACTATGGATGGCATCATTTACATGGGCAGCAGTACGCATGACTTTGGCTTATAATCGTTTGCCAATGTTGGGAATAGGATTATGCGTTGCGATGACTTTAGCGACGTTAGTTTGGCAGAGTTCGCTAATTTTGTGGGGAGTTAATCAAAGAGAACGGCGATCGCTGATTGATCAAGTAAAAAAGATTAGGGAAAAGGGGAAAAATCATCCTCTATGGCGATGGGTATGTGAAGAGAAGTTGTAATTTTGTAAGCTTGCCCTTATTTGTGTGAGTGCTGGGAGTTAATAATTCTATAATCTTTGCAGTTGATCTAAATCTACCGATTGTAATCATGGCTTCATCTCGTTCAGCACTCCTATCATCCCTACTTTTAGAATTAATTGAAATTTTGCGCGATCGACAAGGGGATACATGGACAGCGATCGTCCGTGCGGCTTCGGGCAAATCGGCAACGATCGCCATTGATGATACGCGCTTATACCTACAAGCAGAGGGTGGTCAAGACTTACAGATTAAAATCACTGAGGCTGATCCTGATGCAAATAATTCCTTTGAGAGTACAGGTACAACTTTGTGTGATGTCATGTTTGGCAGATCTTCTCTCGATAAGTCTGTCGCCTCTGGCAAAATATTCATCCGTGCGAGTTTTGGCGATCTACTAAAAATCCGTGCTGTCGTTGCTTCAGTTTTAGAAGAAACCCAAATTGAGCCAAGATTGTTATATCTTTGGACAAAGTTTGAACAAGAATGGTAAATTCTAAGAAATCTTACTCAAAATGGAAAGTGTGCCAAAAGCAATGAGAATCAGTCCACTTACCCAGTTGAGCCAGCTTGACCAACGACGTAATGCTAAAAACTGCTTAATAATGCCAGTAAAAGTACCAGCGATCGCTAAAGGGAGTACTGAACCGATCGCATAGGCTAGCAAAAATTCTGTACCAACTAGCAGATTTCCTGAACCTGAAACCCAAGCTAAAAGTGTTACCAAGACTGGGGTACTGCAAGGCGAAGCCACAAATCCAAAGGATAAACCGATCAACAGTGATCGCCAGCCCTGTGGTAAATTTTGCGATACTTCCCAATTCCCAAAGCTAGGCAAACGTAAAGAAATTACTTCCAATAGTTGCAATCCCATTGCGATCGCGATCACTCCCATCACTACTGACCAGCCCCAAGCCGTCTGTCCATAGATCTTGCCGAGTAGCGCTGCTGTTAGTCCAAAGCCTGTGAGGGCGATCGCAAAACCTAAACAAAACCAAGCTGATTGCAAAGCAGCTTTCCAAGTACTTTTGGACTCATAGCCGCCAATATAGCCAATGGTGAGCGGTAACATCGATAGTGTACAAGGGGTAAGGCTGGTGACTAGTCCCGCCAAAAACACCACGCCTACACTCATCCATGAGGCATGATCTAGTTGGCTATAGACCAAGGCATTTGCCCATTGTTCGAGATGGTAAAACCAGTTGGGCAGCGATCGCGCTAAAGATTCCATTTATTGAGGATGTACAGAATTAAATTTAGGAACTAAAAGAACTTAAGAGGATAAAAATGTGAAACTATTTCTTCTTACTAAACCAAAGTTCCAAATCCGCAACACTCTCAAAATCCAAAATCGCTTCAGCAAGACTCTCTAAGCGAGGAATATGTAATCGCGTAATTCGATTATGAAGCTTTGGTGGTAAAGTTCCAAACTTGTGGGTGAGTAACCTCAAAACAACCGTAACTAAACCTTCCTTTCGACCTTCTTGACGACCTTCTTGACGACCTTCTTGACGACCTTCTTGACGACCTTCTTGCAAGATTTCCTGATATGTGACAGATTCACGCATGAGATCTCTCCTCAAAATTTGCTTAATAACATTTTTCTCTAAAACTAAACCAGCCAATACATAAGTTGATGCTCCAATAGTTTGACGTATTTTTTGCTCAGGGATTTTATCAATTTTTTGAGCAATATCTTTTAATAACTGCTCTTTATTTCCCTCATTTGCCAGTATAGCAAAGGGCAACATACCCGTAAATTCTAAAAATTTAGCAGGAGTCTGCTCCCATAGTCTGATCACTTCAAATTGATGGTGAGTTGTACCTTCCTCAAATTTGTCTTGAAAAACTGAATCTGAGCTTGTCTCTTTCAGGTAAATTACAAACTGCCGTATTTTTTTATCAGGAAAGCGTCTTTTACCACGTACCCAATAGTCCAACATTCTAAAAGGAATTTGGGGATCGGCTTTAGTTTGAAACTCTAAATGCAGTAGCAAACCTTCTGATTCTAGTAAAATTAAGCTATCAGCACGAATTGGCTCAACCGCTAACTCTTGAGGTTGTACTTGCGTAAGCAAGATTGGCTCACCAAGTAGCCATGTGGCAATATCGGTAGAGTAGGTTTCGGCAAGAAATTTGCAGATATTATCAAACATTGCCAGATTTTACATCGCAATACAGTATAAAAACCCAAAAAATGAATGGCGGCGCGAAGCGCCGCCATTCATTTTTTGGGTTTAAGTTCCTATAAATAAAAATTCTTACGACAAATAGCTTAGATATTTACTGGAACCGTGCGATCGCCTCCCCCGTCAAAATTGGCATACAGGAATTATGCAGACAGAGAGAAGATCATGAAAGTTAGAGCGATCGCCTTGAGCCTAGTATCAGCAATATTAGTAGGCATACCTAGCTTTAGTAAAGTCGCTGCCGTAGCCGCCGCACCTAGAGATTTTGAAGCCGAAGAAAAAATTACGATGGAAGTTTATCGTTCGGCAAATCCTGCGGTAGTAACCATTAAAACCACAACTAGCACTGGCTCAGGCAGCATCATTAACCCTGAAGGCTTAGTAATTACTAACGAACACGTAATTCGTGATGCCAAAAATGGCAGCGTTAGAGTGATCAATCATGAAGGTAAAACCTATAACGGACAGGTGCTGACGATTGATCGCAAAAATGATTTAGCTTTAGTCCGCATCCTCTCTAGCGATCGCTTCCCCTCACTACCATTTGCCGATCGCGAAAATATTCTGGTTGGACAAAAAGTATTTGCGATCGGTAGTCCCTTTGGGCTATCAGGCACACTTACCACAGGCATTCTCAGCCGCGTTGCCAATGATAGCGATCTCCAAACCGATGCCAGACTTAATCCTGGTAATTCTGGTGGACCTTTGCTCAACTCTCGTGGTGAAATCATTGGTGTAAACAAGGCGATTCTCAGTGCTGATGGTCGTTCCAATTCAGGTATTGGCTTTGCTACGAGCGCAATCAACGCTAAGGAATTTATCACTCGCAGTGCTGCCATCATTCAACCAAGTGCGGCTTCTCAAACTACCAGAGTTTCTAATTCCCAGAATTCTATTGTCTCATCAGCTACACGTCCCAAGACGGCGATCGCTCCATCTATCTCCACTTCATCAGAACGTCCACAATTGGGGGTAATCCTCAATCCTGCTAGTCTCACCGTATATGAAGTACGTCCTAACTCCCTTGCGAGTCGGATGGGTTTACAAAGAGGCGATCGCCTTGTGGGTTTAAATGGAACTGCGATTAGTGATCCTAAGCAGATTGTCGATTATCTTGCTCAACGTCCAGCGACTGCTGTTTTGACCGTTGCTAGAAATAGAGGCATTACTAACTATCAAATCAAGTTTTAGATGCTAATGAGTCACCTCGCTTTGTGAGGTGACTCATTATTACTTTAAGGAATTTCAATCTCTCGCAAAAACTTAGCACTATCTTCAGGAATTGCCGTATTAATATACATACCACTACCTAGCTCAAAACCTGCTGCTTTTGAGACTCTAGGCACGATCGCTAGATACCAATGGAAGTAATCAGATTGTCGCTCATCAGTTGGCATAGAACGGATCGTATAGTTATAAGCAGGATTGTTTAAACCATAGAAAATCTTGGCGAGAACAGTTTTGAGATTGTAGGCAAGATCGGCGATCTCTAAGTCATTGACATCGCCATAACAGGAACTATGACGACGGGGAAATACCCATATATGGAAGGGAGAAAGGGCGGCATAGGGCATAAAAGCTACAAAATGTTCTGTTTCTAGAACAATTCGTTCTTTGGCATTCACCTCATCTCTAAGAGTATGGCAAAATAAACATTCGCCAGTATCATCAAAATAATTGGTTGCTTCAATCAAACGATAGCGAATTTGGGAAGGAACAACGGGAGTAGCTGTGATTTGTGAATGGGGATGTTCTAGGGATGTGCCTGCACTCTCACCATGATTTTTAAAGATAATAATGCTTTCAATCCGTTTGTCTTGACTAATAATGTTATAACGCTGGCGATAGGCGGTGAGAATGTTGATTACGTCCTCCACATCCATCAAGGCGATCGTGGCATTATGATCGGGATGTTCAATCAGAACTTCGTGATATCCTACGCCTGTAATGGATCGGTGAATCCCTTCACTATGGCGAATGCGATCGCCAATAGGTTCAAGAGCAGGATATTTATTCGGAATGATTCTCACCCGCCAACCGCGATCATCTTCGATTCGCATATATTCAGGTTCGGCAGGATTTTCATTACCTTTACAAAATGGACAATTATGCTTATAAATCGGTAGTTTGGGTGGAGTTTCTTCTTGAGGTCGAATAAATTCGTGAGGACGTTTGGCTCTTTCAGTGGCAAAGATCACCCAATCCTTAGTAATCATGTTTTGGCGTAAATGTGACATAGTAATTCACCAAATTATGCAGAAAAAACGATAAATCGATTACGCCCTTGCTGCTTGGCACTATAAAGAGCCGTATCTGCTTGCCTAATTAGTATTGCGGGGTCTTGCATCGAATTGGGAATTAAACTAGTAACTCCGAGACTAATCGTAACTATATCGCTGATATCCGAATTTTGGTGAGCAATGTCTAAGTTGGCGATCGCAAAGCGGATCTTTTGGGCAACAGCGATCGCGCCTTCTAGATTGGTATTAGGCAAAATCACGACAAATTCTTCGCCTCCATAGCGTGCAACTAGATCGGCTGGGCGAGATAAAGCTCGTTTAACAGATTGGGCAAGCCTAGTTAAGCAGTCATCTCCCATTTGATGTCCATAGCAATCGTTATAGCGTTTGAAATAATCAATATCAAACAATATCAAAGAGATTGGTTGTGACTCTCGGCTCAGTCTTTCCCATTCCATTTTCAGGCGATCGTCAAAACATCGACGGTTACCAACTTGAGTCAATCCATCAATATTCACCAACTTTTCTAATTCTAAATTTGCTTGTTTGAGAAGATTTTCACTGCGTTGTAATTCTGTAGTTCTCTCAATTACTTGCAATTCGAGGTTTTCCATTGCTTGTTTGAGAGATAACTGGGCTGCATTTTTCTCATCAATTACTGCCGAAAGAATTAACGATGTTAAAGCTAGCACCGCCATAAAAGATTGCAATAGTAACAAAGATGCGTTAGGTTCATTGGGAATATAGAGTCCATGATTTCTAGCTGTCGCTAAAATCGCAATTAGGGAAACGATACTCACTAATAAGCTCGCAAAAAAACTACCATATTGAAACACTGTCCAAATCAGAATTGGCAGAAATAGATAAGCTAAGGGATAGTTACTGACAAAAGCAATCCAGCTAACACCTAAAAATATACTCAGTCCTAATCCTATTTCCCAATACTTATCTTGGATGGTTTTGTGATTGTATGTGTTAGCGCAGTTTTGCCATAACAGTAATGTCGGGGTAAAAATTAAATGTGGCAGCGCACTACCTAGCCACCAAGTCATCCAACTAATTCCATAACTCGTCCATGGGATGACTCTAGTTATACAGAGGCTCGTAATTCCAAACGATGCGGATACAGTCGGTGCAAAAACTGCTGCCAGAATATACAAAACGACTGTATTCACATGACTAAAAATATCTTTATGGCGTGCGAATTTCTTAATTATATATGTGGCAATCAATGGCTGGAGAACATTTCCACAAGCACAGGCTATCAAGATTATTAAGAGATTGAAAACCGATAATGATGGAAGTGATTTTAATAAACCGAGAGTAAGTGCATAGGTGGAGCCACAAATAATGCCTAAAATGACCCGATCGCCTAATAAATAGACTAGAGCTAGAGTCATTCCAGAAGGAAACCAGACTGAAGCAACTGTAGCAGGTAATGTGGCAAATTCATGGCTAAGCCTTACCCCATAAGCATAGGCAATGGCTACTAACAGATTCAGAATAAGAAATTGTACAATTCCCCTCTGCAATAGCCAATCGCCTTTCATGTAATACCCAATGAAATTATCAGACTTTTCTTATTTTACTGTCTATACAACTTCTTTGAGCATCCAAAATCCTGAAAAATGTTCTACATCTGGGCTAGTCTGTACAGCTAAAAAATGGAAGCCTTTAGCTTTTATTTTGGCTTGCTCAAATTCATCTCCTTGAGCGATCGCCTGTTTGTCTTTGGGTGCTTGGAGATTAGCTAGTACCCATCGCGCATCGGCACTGGCTTCTAACTGCATTTGGCAGCGATCGCCTAGTAAATTACGCTCAAATTTGATAAACACAGGATCAACTCCCGACATCCAAGCTGCTAACGCCGTTGCTCTTGCCGAAATAATAATGATCCCCGCGATGATCGTTTCAGGATCAAGATCACCAATATCTAGTAACTCACTAAAGTCCATTGACCATTCATTCGCATCTGCAAAGTCTCTTACTTTTAAAGATACCGAAATCCAGCGCTCACCCATGAGGGCATCAGGAACAGGTTTAGGATCTTGGGCAGCTAATACTTTTAAGGGCAGAGGATTGGGATCAACTGCTTGAAAGCCTTCCCGATTGGGATAAATGCTTGCCATGCGTTCTGCGAGCCATGCTGATAGCGTAAATACACGCCGAGATGCTTGCCCTGTGATACCCGCCAAAGTACAACCCCGAATAATAATATTGGTCATACTAGGACGGAAAAAACGAATCTTGATGGGAGTTTGCCCTGTGGTTGCGACGCAATCAGCGAGTTGTTTGGCTAACCATTCGGAGTTGACTTCTGTGGATGGACATTCACGTACCCATTCAAACTGGCGATCTCGATCGCAGATCAGCAATTCCCAGATTTTTTTATTATTGGCATCCAGTAAGGGACGGGAATAAAAATCTAACTCCCAAATATTCGACATAAACGGCTTTTAGTTAACTTATTTAAATTGGCTGTTTTCATGTTATCGCGATCGCTACCTCTACAGTTTTTTAGGTGTGGGATTTTGGCTAGGCGATCGCTATCCGCTAAAATATATCTGTGATCTCACCATCAGTCCCTTGTCGGGCAATTCCACCACAGTGAAGCTGAATGTCTTAATTTAAGGTAACGGCATCAAACATTTGAAACTTACTCATGTTTTTGCCTCCTGCTACGTTGTGGTACTGCTGTTACAAATCTTTTTCCGTTAACTCTGCATCTTTCATAATGCTTCTCAATGTTCCAGTTGGTAGATCGCGATTTCCATGAACTGGGATAGAGAGAATTACATCACTGCTTTGTTTAATGTATATGTGATGACTACCTGTAACTCTTTTCAATTCCCAGCCTTTACGCTCAACTATTTTGCAAAGAGTTTTACCCGAAACTGATTTCATAGGGATAGTTCAACCAGTTGTTTATCTGCTTCTATGTCTTGGATTTCATTGGCAACTTCTAGCCATGCTAAGGCGGCTTCTTGTAACATTTCTAGTAGATGTTCGTAGCTATCTCCCCAAGTATGGCAGCCTTTTAATGCTGGGATAGAACCACACCAAGCGCCATCTTCTTGCCAAATAATTGCTTTAATTTGCATAAATATATTTTTACCAATTTATATTGATTTGATTGTTTGATTCATCTTATCTTAAACCTATTCCCACTTAACTATTTGAGGAATGATGCAAGATCGTCGAGTGGATTTTTACTGTCGATTATTGACATTTAAGATAGTCAGACCAATAATTTCATCATTTTGATAGCGGATTAAAATATCGTCATCTGTCAATTCGCTATCATCAGCAGCAAGTGCGGGTTGATGAAAATTGATGTATAACACATCGGCTTCGACATCATAAAAAGTCCAAGTATTTTTCTTGGGTAGGTTTTTGATTGCATTAGCTAAGTTGAGATAGCTAGGAATTTTGAGAGGGTTTAAGGGGAGCGTGACCATACTTCTTTACGTTTGTTGAGAGAATTGATACGTCTAGTTAGTAGGCAGTGATGAAAAACCCATCTTCTTCTGCTTCTTTGTAAATTGTAACCAAATACTTATTATCACCTAGCAGCTTGACTGCTAAAAGATTGCCATTATTACCTTCCAAAATTACAGATAGTTGGAGATCGCGTAGTCCAGTGATTTTGCCAATAACTAGAAAAAATAGCCTAGTATTCAAAGTTTTTTTGTTATAGTGAGACAATTCAAGGCTTTAGCTAAACTTAAATATATGCTTACAACCTTTACTGCAAATTATACAAAGATTGACTCAGGTTACATGGGGCAACTCATTGAATGGCAAGAGGTAATAACTGAGGGTGAAACTCTGGAACTTTGTCGTGAATCTTTGCAAGATGCTTTACAGGAAATGATTGCTGCATATAAGCAACAAAACAAGGAGATTCCTTCTAATAAATCTTTAATCGAGCAGATTCCCGTGGAAGTTTAGTTATGTCAGTTAAACGTAGTGATCTGGTGAAATATTTTGAAGAAAATGGATTTTACCTGCTTAGAGAAGGTGGGAATCATTCAATTTACACTAACAATACCAAAACAATTCCGATTAAAAGACATCGGACAATTGATCGGATTACAGCAAATGCGATATGTAAGCAAGCAGGGATAGCACCGAAGTTTTAGTGAATGCGTAGGGGCATAGCATTCCCACAGAGATTTAGGCGTTTACAGATTGCCTTGATTTGGGAATGCTATGCCCTCAACCTGTAATCGTAGGGACAATTTATCGGTGAAAGTGGAGAGGGTTTAGCATTTGCGGATCGAGATTGTGGTTATGAGTTTAGAAATTGTGGCGCAAATGTTAAACCTCTTTCGCTAAAGTTTTGAATAGTAGTCTCGAATTTTGTATGACATCAATTTTCGACGCGCTTCCAAAAATTCTGCGTAGTCTTCGATGTTTTTAACCTCCATTCCATCGGGCAGACAATGATCTGCAAGGTTCTTATTTAACTCACTATAATTCACGATGCCCCCATAAAAGGCTTGCTGAGTCTTACATTGCTCTTGTAGAGTTTTAAAATATTGATCTGGCGAACGGTCTTTAATTGCAATGTTAATTTCACTCTGCATCATGACGTAATTGGCAATCTGGTTATATTGACCTTTTTCTAAGTTGTTCCGCTTGAGATAGTTTTTTGGAAATATATGGTGAATGTCTCCTCTATTCATTATCAAATCTCTCACAGTAATATCTTTAGAAAGAAATCCCTTGTTGTTGCCATGAATTTGAGAGGCAAGAAACACTTTAAAATATGGGCTGCTGGCGACAGAAGTATCCATTTGTTGAGGAAGCCCAGCATCCCAGAATGCTTGAGATAATTCAGCAGCTTCTATCTCAGATTGATAGCGACTCATTCCCAATTCATCAATTCGTCTAATATCAGTATCAAATGTTGATTCAGGTGAGCCAGAATATCTACCTGTGAGGACAGACATGACTAGCCACTTACGCACATGGGATTCAATCTTAGCAGGAGGTGTACTTTTTGATTTGAGAACTAAGTAAATTACATAGGCAAAGTTGATGGCATTGCGAGAACGAATCATTGAAGGTTCAACAAATCCAGCAGATTTCAAAATCATAATGAACTTCTTGAAATTAGTCTCATTCATGAATTTGAGAATACCTTCGTCTAATTTTCTGAAAGACTCCTCAGCGATCTCATCTTCATAGGTTCGAGTTTCAAAATTTCTGCCTGAAAGCAAAGCAACAAGATCTTGCAATCGCCCACGTTTAAACTCTGAAGTAAAAGCGACCCTAAGCATATCTGAGTAAGACGGATCGTATAAATCATCGTTCTCATCCTTTAGCCAAGACATCTTTTGAAAATATGCGGTTGCGCCAAATTCTTGATCAAGGTCAGCCAACTGTTGATAAAACTGAGGAGCTTTAGCCAAATGGCAAAAATAATCAATACATTTGCGAAGCTTATTGCCACCATAAGTTTCGTTAGCGGCAATTTTTGACATAACGAAATCTGCTTGATTGAGAACAGCTCCCTGCGAATTGATGCGAATAAAAATTTCTGTAACTACCTCAATATCTAGATCTGAGTTAAGTTCAATAAGCCCAATATGGTTATTAACTACTCCTCGTAACAGTTCCAGACTATTGTAGATAGCGTCTTGGTCTGTATTTTCATTGCGATCGCAGTATTCCCCTTGTATCTAGGAGGAAAAGTAAAGGATAAAATCTTTACTACAATCCGAAAAAGCAAAAGCAGAGATAAACTCGATCTGCCCCTAGGGACACCAAGCCCGTTTTGTAGATAGAGTCGTCTCTGCTTAAACAGTGGAAACAAGTAAAGACTGGACAGTATCAGAGGTCGCCCAACGGGTAAACCTGCATTCACAAGGATAGTTCAATACCACTGATTGCTTGATGGACAAATCTAGCAAGAGGACTGCCCCCAATGAACAATAACAATGAAGTATATGATGTTTTAGGAATAGATATCAGCAAAGCCAAATTTGATGTTGCTCTAATCCAAGGCAACGCCAAAATCAAGAGCAAAGTATTTGCCAACAATCCTGAAGGATTTGCTGAATTACAAGAATGGCTAAACCTTCAAAATGTGACAAACTTGCATAGTTGTATGGAAGCTACCAGCACTTACGGCAATGGGTTAGCTAGATTCTTAGTAGAGGCAGGATACAAAGTAAGTATTGTTAATCCATCCCGTCCCAAAGCCTTTGGCAAGAGTGAGTTAAGTCGTACAAAGACTGACCGTGCTGATGCTAAAGTCATTGCTAGATTTTGTGCAGCCTTAAAACCTGCTCTTTGGACACCACCAGCATTAGAAATTGAGCAACTACAAGCATTGGTGCATCGTTTAGATAGCTTAACTGCTATGCAGCAGCAAGAGCAGAATCGTCTTGCTACGGCTGATCCAATTTTGGTTGAGGCAATTAATGCTCACATTGATTTTCTCAAAGAGCAAATTGAGATGACCAAAAAATTGATCCGTCAGCACTTTGATCAACACCCTCATTTGAAATCTCAACGGGATTTGTTGACTTCTATTCCTGGTATTGCTGAACTGACCGCAACTATATTACTGGCGGAAATTCGGGATATTTCTGCCTTTGATACTGCTGATCAACTGGCAGCTTTTGCGGGTTTAACTCCCCGTGAGTTCTCATCTGGTTCTTCGATTCATGGTAAGCCACGTTTATCTAAAATTGGTAATTCGCGTTTGCGTAAAGCTTTGTTTATGCCTGCGATTGTTGCCCGTCGTTATAATTTGCCGATTGCTGCTTTCTGCGCTCGCCTTACGGCTAAGGGTAAGTCCAAAATGTCTGTCATTGGGGCTGTCATGCACAAGCTGTTACGACAGGTCTTTGGCGTTCTCAAGTCTCAGCGTTCTTTCGACCCAAATTTTGTTCAAATTCCCTCTTGACTTTTTGGTACTCAAGACAGTATCTACAAATTTAAGTACTTTAAAATCAGGTGCAAAAATCTCTGAGATATCTGAAACCCAAGATTTATCTTTAACAATAGCTGGGTTGGAAACCTCAAATCGTTGTTCTTGTGGATTAAAGGCAATAGTAATTTTAATCCTCTGATAGTCTTTATTGATGACGTACATTCCCAGAATTGCTGCCATCAATGCTGTAACTCTCTGCTGTCCGTCAATTAAGATTCGTTTGCCTTGAGACGTTGTACCGTCTTTCAGTTTTACCGTTGGATTGCGCCACGCAATTAGATACCCAACTGGATAGCCTTGATATAACGAGTCGATTAAATCTCTAACTTTTGAACCATTCCAAACAAAAGGACGCTGTATTTCTGGGATTGCAATTTCCTCAGATCTAACCCAAGTTAGTAGAGTTTGAATAGGATGCTGATTAACGGAATATTTTTGAATTGACATGGCTTATTATCTAGATTTAGTTAGCTTGAAATGACTGCAAATTACCTAATTACACAACGGTGCTTCAATGGCTTCGACTCATCCTGAGCTAAGAAAGTTTTACCAAATCCCCCCTGTTCGATCGCCTTCAAAGCGCGATAACGCTCTTGAATTTGTAACTTAGCGCCGCATTGAGTGCAAAACTTGGTTGTTATTGAGTTTGAATGATCGCAAGCAAGACAAAGACAGTTACTCATGCCGAATGAAATTTTTTGGAAAGCTATCTTTGATAATTATGACATTTAGATAGGATGATCATCCATCCTCATCAATTACATCAAAGCGATCGCCAATAAACTCAAACAAAAAAGAGGATCAAACATTGTTTGATCCTCTTTTTGCCGAAACTAGCTTTGTGACTATTGAACGATCACTTTGCCTTGCATACCAGCTCCACGGTGAGGAGAGCAATAGTAAGCAAATTCACCAGCTTCATTGAAGGTGGACTCTAGCTCAGCCTTAGGCTTTTGAGCCAACTTCTTGTGAGAAAGTTCTTCATGACCATCAAATACGACGTTGTGAGGGAAAGCTTTGTTATTCACCCATCTAACAGTGTCGCCAACTTTGATTGTGACTACTTTAGGCTCGAATACTAGCTGACCACCATCGGAACCCATCTTTACGGTGACAGTATCAGCCGATGCAGGAGATGCGGTGATGAACAAGCTACCAATAACAAACAAAAGGCTAGCGATCGCTAAGCCTAGCTTTTTCGCAAAAGAAGAAATATTCATAATTAACTACTGACTAAAATTCAACTGGACTTGCACTAATTCGACTCGACTCGAACTAAAGCAACTAAAACACGTAGAGAAAAGCTGTGGGAATTAGCTTTTGACAGATCTTTAGATATTTAAAGATCTTTTAGATAAACGATGACGCATGACTAGTGCGTGCATTATTTAATCCGTTTAATAGTATATCTTTCCGCCGCCCCAGCCGATACCTTTGACTTTAGGTTCGTAGAGGATATAACCTGCAATTAACTTGAGGTCATTGTCGGTGAGACCACGCATAGTGGGGAAAATATCGGTACTTTTGAGGCTGGGGTGAACGTCATAGATTTCAGTTACACCGTCATAGGTAGTAGGCTTCTTCATGAAATCCACTAAACCAAGCACATTGTTCCGCACTGGATATGCACCAGCCAAAGATTCAGGAGAAAGGTTAACGTTCGGATTGGTGAAGGTCGCGCCGCCGAGGTGGCAGGTGGCACAAGCATTAGAGAATAATTTCTTGCCCTTAGCGATGTCTTTTTGAGTTAAGACAATATTGGTCTTTTCGTTGAGGGGAACGGTACGCAACTCGATGGGGATATCGGCGGCACTGACGCTAGGAGTGAAAAGCTGGAAGGCAACCATGACGAAGGCGATCGCCGCAGCTAGATATTTAAAAACATTTTTGTTCATAATTACGGAGATAATTTAGTTAATCTAAGTTTATCTAAAAGAATTTAACCTGATCTCAAAGATTTGTTGCGACTTGCTAATCACAAATCAATCCTTGGGTTTGTCAGATGGTTTTTGGGAATTTGGGGCTTCAGATGCCATGATTACGGCTTTTGCATCCTCCAAAGCAAGTTTGGTTTCAGCGTCTTGGTAAGCAATTCCAAGGCGATCGCAAAGTTGAAATACAGCCTCAAGAGTGAGTTTGTAGTCTTCGGCGATCTCAGCGATCGAATAGTCAGCAAAGCCCATAACAATACTCGTATCTAGTTAATTCTAGAGATGTTTGTGCTATTTTCTCATGCAAACAATCCAAAAAATAAAGGCGGCGCTAAGCGCCGCCTTTATTTTTTGGATTTTATTGATAATAGATACAGTCGTAAACAGTGAACCGTAATGACAGCCGTGACAGACGCTTCTAATAATTCACCTATTAATAATGCTGTAAATAATCTAAATGTTAATGCAGCTAATGCATCTCCGCAAGCCGCGATCGCCATTACTCAAGCACCTAGCGAAGTATTGGTTAATCAAGCAATTGAGATCTCTGGGACAGTAGATTTTGCTCAGGTTTTGCAAATTTTGGTGACATTGCCCAATGAAACGCCTGTGGGAGTGCAGCTAAATCAAGCTCAAGGTACTTGGCAGGCAAAAATTGCGGCGGGCTTGCCAACGGCTGAGGCGACATTTTTGCGCGTGCGGGCTGTAGGGACAAATCAGCAGCTTTTGCAAGAGTTGATAGTGCATATTTTAGTGAGGCAGCCTGCGATCGCCTTGGTGGTCAAACAGGCGACCCGTTTTAAAGCGCAACCTGCGGACTCAGGGACTTTACCGCCCAATGGCAAGGCAGAGATCGCGGCAGGTCAAACCTTGGAGGTGTTACGTTACGGTGCTGTCGATGGACATATCAAGGTACTGCTCAAGCAGGCGATCGCCCCTGTGGGAGCGTTTGGTTATTTCTATGCGCCCCATGTCGATTTGATTGCACCAATCACGCTGACGGTGAAGCAAGATACGATTTTCAAGGTTTCGACGGCGGCTTCGCAGGCTTTGCCCTTTACCCAAAAAGCGGCGGTGAAGGCGGGGACAAAATTTTTATTGAATGGCTATGCGATCGCCGATAACCATATCAAAGTCAACCTTGCCCAAGCGATCTCGCCTGTGGGACAGGTTGGTTATTTTTTCTTACCCCATGTGGATTTGGTGAAACTGGGTGAATCCTTAGATTTTTCTAATCCTGTGGTGAGCGATATCCAGATTAAGGGCGCAGTCCTGACGGTGACGACAGATACCTTTTTGAAAGCATCTTCACAAAATGCCACAAGCCTCTCGAACTCACAAAAAATCATGGTCAAGGCGGGAACGACCTATCCGATTAGTGGCTATGCCTCGGTCAATGGTCATTTTCGCGTGAAATTTGCAACGGCGATCACCCCCATTGGCGATGTGGGCTTTTTCTATGAGCGCCATGTCAGCATTACCAAAAATGGTCAGGCGATCGCCTACGATCCTGAGATGAAAACCGTCACCATTAAGCAAAATACGGTATTCAAAAAGCGCCCCATAGATTCGCGACAGCTAGCGGCAAATGAGTTAGTACCTTTAACCGCAGGTGCAGTCTATGGACTCGATAGTTATAGCCTCACTGACATTCATTTTCAGGTAACGCTTAATGAAGATGTGCCGAATTTTGGTAGATCGGGCTATGTATTTGCAGGTCACGTAACTTTGCAAAAGGGGAACAAACCTATTGAAATTACTCCCAAAAGCAAAATTCTCGGAGTTCCCTATTTTTCGCAGTTAGATAATCCTCGCGATCCTTTTGTGACTTGCAATGTGACTTCGATCGCGATGGTACTGGCTTTTCATGGTGTGCGATCGCGCAATCCGCAACAACAGCTAGAGGATGAGTTATATCAATGGGTGATCGATCGCTATGGCAGACAGGCGCGAACGGATAATGCCGTTTTGCAAAAGCTGTATCAAGGCTATGGCTTTGGTGGTGGCTTTAGTACCGCAAGGAAATGGTCACAAATCAAACAAGAACTCATCGAAAATCGTCCCGTTGTGATTGGGGGCTATTTTACGCATGGTGGACATATCGTTTGTATTATCGGTTTCGATGAACATGGCTATATCGTCAATGATCCCTATGGCGATGCGCTGACAGGCTACAGCCAAACCGAGGGCAAAGGCTTGCGATATCCCTACATTTATATGCGGGATATGTGCGGTGTTGATGGCGATGTCTGGGCGCATTTCATTCTGCCCCGCTAATTTCTAAAGGAGTCGCAAAGCGACTCCTTTAGAAATTAGGCGATCGCCGATCCATCAATGACATCTTGCCAACGACCATTACCCACCGCACGGATGGCTTCTTTTAATTGAATGTCGCCTGTATAGATCGCCTTGCCGACAATCGCCCCTGTCACGCCAACGGACTCTAACGAGAGCAGATTTAGTAAATCCGTAATCGAACTCACACCACCTGACGCAATCACGGGTACATCCACATTTTCCGCAAGTTGGCGCAAAGCTTCGATATTTGGTCCCTGCATCGTACCGTCGCGATGAATGTCGGTGTAAATAATTCCTGCGACACCGATTGAAGTCATCCGTCTCGCCAAATCCACAGCCATTACTTCGGAAGTCTCTAGCCAGCCTCTGGTTGCGACTTTGCCATCACGGGCATCGATACCAATCATGATTTGTTCAGGAAATTCGGCACAAATCTCGGCAATTAGTTGTGAGTTTTCAACTGCTGCCGTACCGATAATCACGCGACTGACACCAGAATTTAGTACGGACAAGATACTTTCGCGATCGCGCAAGCCTCCACCCATCTGCACCCGCATCGGAATTGAACGGGCGATCGCCTCAATTACTTTCAAGTTTTGGGGCTTGCCTACCTTTGCACCATCCAAATCAACTACGTGCAAATATTTAGCACCTTGACTGTACCAGCGTTGGGCAACCTCTACAGGGTCTTCACCAAATACTTCTGACTTTTGATAATCCCCCTGATAGAGCCTGACACAGCGTCCATCTAAAATATCAATTGCGGGAATTACATCCATAATTTTTACCTACGATCCCAGAAGCTTATTTTAGCTAGATTTAGCGATCGCGGTATAGTACAAATCAAGTAAAACCAAATTTATTGTTTCCGCGCCACAGGCGCGGAAACAATAAATTGCTACCTGCCAAATTTAAAAATCATTCCCATGAAATCGCCTAAGCAGTCAGTATCTCAACGATTAATGTCTATTGGTATCGTGATTAGCGTTGTTTTTTTGCTGATGGCGATCGGTTCTCCCTTACTGCAAGCAGCAGGGCTATTAAATCCTACAGAATTCCTGAGCTACCCCATCCATGAAGCGCCCTCAGCCCAGCACTGGTTCGGCACAGATTTACAGGGGCATGATGTATTCGCCAGAACAATCGCAGGGGCAAGTGTGGCGTGGCAAGTAACGATCGCCTCGACGGTAATTAGCATGGCGATCGGCGTACCTTTAGGGATGCTAAGCGGCTACAAGGGCGGATGGCTTGATCGTGGTTTAGTATTTCTCATGGATGCGCTCTATACATTGCCCAGTTTATTGCTGTCACTAACGATCGCCTTTGTGGTCGGTGCGGGTGTCTGGAATGCGGCGATCGCCCTCAGTGTTGCCTATATCCCCCAATATTTTCGGGTAATCCGCAACCAAACCGTGAGTACGAAAACTGAAGTTTATATCGAAGCGGCTCAAGCGATCGGTGCGGATACGAAAACCATCCTCATCAAATATCTCGCCCCCAACGTCATCCAAAGCTTACCCGTAATTTTCACCCTCAACGCCGCCGATGCGATTCTGACTCTGGCAGGTTTAGGATTTTTGGGTTTAGGCATTCCCGAAGATGTGCCTGAATGGGGTCACGATCTCAAGCAAGCTCTTGATGCGCTCTCAACTGGCGAAAATATCTGGTGGACAACGGTTTTTCCGGGATTGGCAATTACTTTTATGGCGATCGGGTTATCGCTAGTAGGTGAAGGTTTGACCCAGCGATTTAGTAGCAAGAAAACTGAAAATTAACTATATCTTCCCCATAATGAAGAACCCTATTTTTCAATCAACTCATTACAAGCTACTGTCAAATTTAAATAGATAAATATCAGCTAAAACTTTCCATCTACTAAACTAAATTTATGCTAGTCAGACAGCAACTCTCTGTTTAATGGCTAGTTATGCAAATTACATCTAAAACACCATTACTTTAGAAAAATATGTTTTATTCGAGAAGAATCAACAAAGATACTCAGAAAGTCGAGGTCTGGGAATGTGAGTGGTCAAATAAAGGCACTGGAATGGCGAAGAAGGAATACATTTGCAAAGTAGGGGAGGAAGAAGACATTGATTTCTCACATGATGACTATAGCGCAGCCGATGCTGTTTGTTGGGCTCCTGGTCGAACAATCGGAAATATTGCGGTTAGCTCAGAGGAAGCCTTCGGTATGTTTGAAGGAACATCTGGTGACGATGCTATTCTTCCTTGTCAAATAATTCCTGCTGGTAAATTTCGGAATGGGGCAAAAAGGTGGTACTGCAAAACACATCAGATACACTGGGGGGTAAAAGCTGACTATGCCGCCGCCTCTGAGTCAGGAGAAGTGAATTGCAGTAATCATCTCATTAAGATGAGCTATGTCATTAACCCATTAGAAATAGAGTTTAAGGACTTTGAAGAAATTGGCATTTGGTGCTCCCTTCCTCCAGCGTTATCTTCAGAAAGCATAAAAAAAAGATCTCCAAAAATTCATGTACACAAGCGATTTGGTAATAAGGCAAACAAGGCAGTGGACAGTGATTTTGACGCTATTGTTTGTTCTTACAATGCAGAAATGAGCTTATTTGCCAATCCAGAGATTACAAAAATCCAAATAACACCTCCCTCTGCATTTGAGTTTGTCCGCTCTATTGAAGAAGGTCGAAAGATGTCTTGTGTTACGTGTAAAAAGTGTGGCTATCCCCATCTTGATTTGGGGGACTTCGCAGTTAGTCCACACAAGAAGCATTTTTGTGGGAACTGTGGGAACGACAGCATTTGGAGCACTGAACCCATAGTTTCAACTCCGTTAAAACCATTGCATGATCAGTTTAGTAATAGTAATACATATACTTTTCCTGACAGAACTTTATGCCTAGATGATTATGCTGGGCTAAAGTTTGAGTTATGGGCTTCTACTCCAGCAGTTTTGTGGACGGCAAACCGCCCGCAAGAAAAGGGTATACATGTTCATGTATACAAAAATGGTAGGCGCATTGTGGATGATACATTTGGTACTGTAATTTCTCAAGGAAAGGAATTACAGAGAGAAGCTATGTGGGAAAACATGGTGCAAAATACTTTGTATTAAAAGTGCGATCGCCAATCTTATGGTGCGATCGCTGGTTTTCCAAGAAAGATTAATGGCTATATAATTTGTGTATGGATGTGTAGAAAAGGAAACAAATGTCGTGAGCCAAGCAGAAATCAAAGAATCTTTGCTAACTAGCGCAAGTTTTTATAGCCTATTTCAAACCCTCCCCTCAGAAATTCGGCAAGGCTTTCTACAACTTTTATTTCAAAATAATTCCTCTGAATTAGAGGACTCTATCCTTTATTTAGCTTGTGAAAATTCTTGCAAAGAAGGCTTTTTATCTGAATTAGAGTCACAATCTCTCTTGGCGAGTTTGCCTCGATCATAGCTATATATGTATTTCGACTTTCTCATTCCTAAGCGTCCCGTATCTTTGCAAACAAGAAAAACCGCGAATTTGCAGGCATGGAAACAATATGTTAGAGATGAAGCTGCAAAAACTTGGACAGGACAAATTTTTTCTGGACAAGATCTTCACCTAACATTAATATATCTTTACAATAGCGATCCTGTTGATACGGACAACATTATCAAACCAATACAGGATGCACTTATTGGGCTTGTTTACGATGATGATTTACTGATTACAGACGTAGACGCGCATCGCCGCTCACTATCTGGCACATTTGACCTTACGCTATGTCCAATACTACTTGTTCAAGGCATAACATCGGGCTTAGAATGTGTATATGTTAGAGTTTCTGAATCTAAACCATTGGAGGACTACTTATGACTGTTGATTCTCAATTAGCTGAAAAGGGTTTAGACACTAAAGTTTTAGAAAAAAACAGATTACAAGAAATCGCCGAAAAATATAGACTGCAAGGATTTGAAGTTGTAATCGAGCCTTCTAAATCCTTGCTTCCTTTTGACTTGGGAAATTATTGTCCAGATCTTATTGCAAGAAAGGGATTGGATGAAGGTTACATAATTGAACTTAAAAACTCCATTGCTAAAATCTCCGTCGATCGCTATCGAGAGATTGCCGAAATAGTAGCTCAGCATCATGGTTGGCGATTTTTACTGATCACTGGAGAAGATATCTCTTTAGGCGATCCTCAAGATGATAGTGAATTACTGACTTGGGAACAGATGTTGCAACGTCAAGAACAGGCTCAAAGATTTTTAGCGATCGCTGAAGTGGAAGTTGCCTTTCTGTATTTATGGGGGATTTTGGAAGCGGCGATGCGTCGTCAAGCTAGGCAAGTTGCAATTCCGATAGAACGGTTTCCTGCTAACTCTTTAATTAATCATTTATATTCTCAAGGTGAGCTTTCGATGGAGCAGTTTGATCAAGTGAGAGTAATTCAAACTGTACGCGATCGGCTTATACATGGGTATCAATTGCCTAATCTTGAGGAACCTACCAAACAATTGCAAGGGCTTGTTAATGAATTAATTGCAATGTGGAAGATTTAAATTTGGTATTAAGGGTTAGTGTGATTGCCATGCTGGAAAATGACTCAGGGAAATTTGTGTGCTAATATCATGATTAATGATTATGTTGAAATGAAGTAGCAATAGAGTTGCTAAAACAAAGAATGAGTGAACATACTGAGATACTGTCAAGACTTGCTTGCTGCTGTTGAAGCGAATCAAGCTGAGATATTGTCAAGACTTGCTGCTGTTGAAGCGGGTAATGTGTTTGGTTTATCTAATTTGGCAGAGATTGAACCGAATGAAGTGCTTAGAAGGTTGAGATTGGCTTTTGATGATTTACCCTCGCAAGAGAGTAATACTTACAAGGCTAATTGAATAAGGTTATATTATGAAATATAGATATTCTTTTACATACAAAGATTTAGAGTCTGGCGAAGTTGTTGAGAATGAAGTTAGTTCTAATAAGGAGATAGCTCCTGATGCTCTCTTCCTTAGAATATTTACTGATTACACAGAAAAGACACTCGGTGACTGTCTTTCTTGGGAAGGTGAAAGTGATTCTTTCCCAAAGTCAACTTCTGAACTGCGTAGTGATTCTGCAAGTAACTTCCAGAAAATGGAATTTGAGTTAACTGGTGTTCTTCTTGAAGACTCATCAACGCTTCAGGTTGATAGATTTTCTTGGTAAAAAGTAGCGATTGCTGATAGTGTAGGGTGCGTTACGCTACGCCAATGCACCCTATGGGGATTTTATTTGTCTGCTTTCCTTCAAGACTTTAAACAGTATCAATTCTTACGCATTGTGGTTGTTATTAAACATTTTTAAACAAAAATTAGAGAAGCGTAAAGCACCATATGTTAGGAACAGTAAATTCAGTCTGGTTTGCAACACGACTAAGACTTCTTTCTAAAAGAGTGAAAGATATTCTCTCACAAGTGAAGCAGATAAAAAATCAAGGAGAAATTGAGCGTGTAGAAAAAGAGTTGAATACTTGTTCAGCGATGCTTCAACAGCTACTAGACTATGCATGGCACAATAAATCCATGAGTCATGATGATTATGAGATAGCACAGAAAACTTTTTCAGATCTGAATGAGTGTCAGCAAATCATTGAACAGAGAAAATTGAACTGGTGGCAAAAGGTTCTTGCGAAGATTGCCGAAATTTTACCTTTTCTCAGTGATCTAATTAGTTCTATAGCTGCTTTCTTATTTGAAAGAAACCAAGCAGCAGGTTTACTTGTTGCGGCAATTAATGGGATTATTGGCTTTTTACCAACAAAAAAAATTTAGTGATCGCTGATCGTGTAGGGTGCTGAAATGTAACGCACCTTTTGAATGTCAATTAAATGAACTTTTTACAACCTTTTCCATAACAAATGTTTTACGTTACGCTGCGCTAACACACGCTACGGGGATGGTTATTCGTCCCAAATGTCTTGAGGCTTTTCTGGAACTTCTTTGACTCGCAGATCTTGTAGATCGCACTTTCAAACACAGCGATGCGATCGCTTACAATAGATGCAGACCTTATTGCTAATCTTGCTTATGCCCACTCTATCAGGCTTCTATGGCATAAAAATCACAATGAACTATAACGATCACAATCCACCTCATATTCATGTTGAGTATCAAGATTGTGAAGCGATTATAATGATTCAAACAGGTGAAGTTTGTGGTCAAATGCCCAAAAGAGGACTAAATTTAATTTGGGAGTGGCTCGAACTGCACAAATCTGAACTATTGGAGAACTGGGAAAATGCACGTCAAAGAAAACCTCTTAACAGAATCGATCCCCTTCCATAAAAAGGAGCTATTGCTTCATGTTATCTCTGCGGAATATCTAGATAACTATCAATTAAAGCTCACTTTTAATAATGGAATAGAAGGGATTGTAGATTTAGAACAAGAATTGTATGGAGAAATATTTGAACCATTGAAAAATAAAAGTCTATTTCAGCAAGTGTTTGTAACTAGTCGGACTATAGAATGGTCAAACGGAGCAGATTTTGCCCCTGAATTTTTATTTGAAATTGCTTTCAATAAGCACTCGGTTAATGCGATCGCCGATCGCGTAGGGTAATGTAATGCACCTATCTAATGCTAAATGTTTGATTGCGTTACGCTACGCTAAAACACCCTACTTGATTTGAGGTGTGGTGCGATCGCCCTGTTTGAAAAGATAGCGATACAAGAAGGAGCAAGTCTTCAAGTTAACGTCTAGCGATCGCTTTGCTAGTAAGTGCCATAGTTGAGTCTTTCTTTTTGGACGGCATAACATCGTGAAGTATAGATTCTTTTACTTCAGCAAGTTCAATGATGGGACAGATTGTTTCGGCATTCTCAGAGATTAGCGGTTCACCGACAAGGAGAGCTTCTAAATCAGAGCGCAGAGTTAGTAACTGTTGAACTTGGCGATCAACTTCAGCAATTTTATCTTGGAGTTTGACCTTGACATGAGTACAAGGCAATTCTCCTTGATCATGGATTGATAGAAACTCTTTGATTTCCGATAGACTCAATCCTAAACCTTGAGAACGTTTGATAAAACTGAGGCGATTGATGATGTCCGCAGAAAACAGTCTAAATCCGCCTTCAGTACGTCCCGATGATTCTAGTAGACCTAGCTCCTCATAATAGCGAATTGTCTTGATGGGAATACCGCTTTCTTTGGCGATCGCCCCGATTTGTTTGAGTTCCTTTTGAGCTAACATCTCTCTCTTTTCTCTCCATTTTTAGATCTTGAGTAGGGACAATTCATGAATTACCCCTACATTTAGAATTGTCTCAACCATTCTATCAATCACGAACATGAATCCCAAAATCAGCCGTGACAATTTTGCCATTACGGTTAAACTGTCCCCAGAGCTTATATTCTCCAGATTTTGGGAACTTGGTCACGAAAGTAACTTTCCCTACGGAGCCATCACCTAAGGCATGGGCATGAATATAATCAGATGCAGTCAATGGTGTAGATTTTTTGACGATCACAAGATGTCCTTTTTCTCCCAAGTAGGGCTGCAAATCCGTAAGCGGCTGATTGGTTACAGGATCTTTTAGATCAAAGGTCAAGGTCACTTTCTCACCAGCTTTGATGTGAGCTTGAGAACTGGTCAGGTTGATTTGCGCTGTGCCAAATGTCTTAGTGCGATCGAAGTTCATCGGTGTAGCAGAGGGGCTTTCACCACCAACTTCTGTTTTGAGAACGGAAATTTGTTCTAGAGACTGGGCAGGCTTGTAATCGCTAAACAAGGTGTATTTTCCCGCCTGCGGAAAATTTGCTGACACTTTAAATCGTCCATTGTGTTGATAGCTGGGATGAAGATGCTCAAAGAACTGAAGATCGTCACTGACAACAATTAAATGCATCAGCTTCTCTTGAAAGACCTCAAATTTTTCAACGGCTTTGCCATTGAGATTTTGAACATCGATCAATAATGGCACAGTAGTATTGGGCAGCATATTGAGGGGAGTCGTCAACTTTGCCTCAGCAATTGTTGTTTCCGATGATGTCTTTTGGTGGTCACTAGAATGTTCTCCATGCTTATTAGTATGATTGTCTTTGACAGTAGGTTTTGATTCTTCGGCATTAGATATGGTGGACAATGAGGAGCAAGCTTGAGTCAATGCCAAAACAGAAGTCAGTGCGATCGCAGTAATTAGTTTGTCCATGGTAGTTATCCCTCGATTTATAATGCTTTTGTGGATTAAAGAATGATAGGAATTTGTGTTCTAAGCTGAACGCAAATTCCTGTAAATGATTAGGAGGCTGGATAGCCAGCATTAATCAGAGCTTCTCGAATTGCCAACTCAGATGCTTGAGTTTCGACAACAATCAGTTTTGTTTTGGTATTAGCTTGAATTTCTGCATTTGCATCAACGTTTTTAATTGCGGCTGTAACTGCATCTACACAGCTAGAACAAGCAAGAGTAGGGGTCTTGAGTTGAATAGTCATAGTTTTTGATAACCTCTGTTGATTGACTGAAAAGAGAAACTGAATGGTGACTTCTCTATCTGCAAACAACTCTACATTCTCTATTCGAGTGGAGAGTCAATAGATCTTCCAAAAAAAAGAGGCGGTGCTTTGCACCGCCTCTTTTTTTTGGAAGATCATTTATTTTGCCTCGATCGCCCCGCGAAACATATTCATGCCACAGGCAAACTCATAGTTACCTGCCTTGGGTGGCGTGAATTCGATGGTTGTGGTTTTATTCAATTCTAGATGTTGGGCGATGTGGAAATCAGCGAGTCGTACTTCTTCTAAACAGCTACTAGGATCGCGGCGGAGAAAGTTGAGGCGGACAAGTTGACCAGCATTAACCACAATTCGCGAAGGTTCGTAACCACCATCAACGACGACGGTTACTTCTTGAATGCCAGATTCAGATTCGGCTTTTTTAGACTTCGGCTTGCTAAAAAGAAACCACCAAAGCTCTGCACCGATTAAGCCCACACCGACCACAGTGACAAGGATTTTGTTGGTTAGTGGTTGATCGATCGCTTTGAATTCTGTAGGTTTACGAGTCTCAGTTTGCATATTGTGATCATCAGGCATTTTCTCAGCCGCGATCGCGCCTGAAATAGCTCCAAATAGAAAGCCAATGCCAACAAGAGTTCCAAAGAATGTCGCTTTTTTTAACATGATCGTTTTTCCTTTAATTTTGAATTTTAAGCCTAGTTGGAATTAAACGTAGGATGGGTTAGCGATCGCGTAACCCATCATTGATACCTAATTGATGCGTTACGTTGCACTAACGCATCCTACATTTCTCAAAAAGTGTAAAGCGGCGCGGAGCACCGCTTTACACTTTTTGAGGTTTAAAATTTTTCAAGCGTAAGGCGTTAGTCACTACCGAAACAGAACTAAAAGCCATCGCGCCACCAGCAATCACGGGACTGAGTAACCAACCGAAGAAGGGGAAGAGAATCCCTGCGGCGATGGGAATGCCTAAGATGTTGTAGATGAAGGCGAAGAAGAGATTTTGGCGGATATTTTGGATCGTGGCGCGGGATAGTTGGATGGCGGTGACGATGCCTTGCAAATCACCTGAAATGAGAGTTATGTCACTAGCCGCGATCGCCACATCCGTACCCGTACCGATCGCAATACCCACATCCGCCTGAGCAAGGGCAGGAGCATCATTAATACCATCACCCACCATCGCTACAACCTTACCTTCGTTTTGTAAACGCTGAATTTGAGCCGCTTTTTGATCGGGACGGACTTCGGCAAACACGCGATCGATGCCAACTTCATGGGCAATCACTTCCGCAGTACGGCGATTGTCGCCAGTGAGCATCACTACTTCTAATCCCATGCGTTGCAAAGTCCGAATCGCTTGGACTGAGGAAGGTTTGACGGCATCGGCAATACCCATTACGCCTTGAATTTTGCCATTGACCGCAATCCAGATCGCGGTATTACCTTTGCTCTCTAGCGTATCCCAAGTTTGTTCTAAAGATTCTGTGGTAATTCCTAATTCTCGCATCCAGCGATAGGTTCCAATTTGGACTAAATGATCGCCAATGTAGCCGCGTACACCACTACCTGCGATCGCTTCAAAATCTTTGGCATCGGTCAAATCCACCTTGAGCGCATCAGCATAACGCACGATCGCTTCTGCTAAGGGATGTTCAGAATAGCGTTCCACAGTGGCAGCCATGCTTAACAATTCTAAAACCTGACCATCGGGCATTCCTGCGGTAGTCACGAAATGAGTTACGCTGGGCTTACCTTGGGTAATCGTTCCTGTTTTATCCAAAACAATCGTTTGCAAATTATGAGCCTGTTCCAAACTATCCGCACCCTTAATTAGAATTCCATTCTCTGCACCTTTGCCAGTTCCCACCATAATCGATGTGGGTGTGGCTAAGCCCAAAGCACAGGGACAGGCAATAATCAGCACGCCGACCGTAGTAATCACCGCAAGGGTGACATTGCCCATGAAGTTGTACCAGATGATGAAAGTGGAAATGGCGATCGCAATCACGATCGGTACAAATACACCCGTAACGCGATCGGCAAGGCGTTGAATGGGAGCCTTAGAACCTTGGGCTTGCTGCACTAATTTCACAATTTGGGATAGAAAAGTATCCTTCCCAATGCGGGTCACTCGAAACTTGAAACTACCAGTTTTATTAATAGTTGCGCCGATCACCTCATCACCGACTTGCTTTTTGACAGCGACACTTTCACCCGTCACCATCGCTTCATCAATGGTAGAACTTCCTTCAATAATCTCACCATCAACGGGAATCTTTTCCCCAGGACGTACTAATACCACATCATCGAGTTGCACTTCGGCGATCGCAATATCCATTTCTCGACCATGCCGAATGACTCGCGCTGTTTTGGCTTGCAAACCCATTAACTTTCGCATTGCTTCCGAGGTGCTTCCCTTAGCGCGATTCTCAAAGAGTTTGCCAAGCAAAATCAAAGTAATAATTACGGCGGATGCTTCAAAATAAACATCAGCCGTTAAACCCTGCGAAGTAAAAAACTGTGGATTAATCGTGGCAAAAATGGAATAACCATAGGCAGCTCCCGTACCAGTGGCGACTAGAGTATCCATTGTAGCGGCGTGACGTTTAAAAGCTTTGGCAGCATTGATATAGAAGGCTGCACCACACCAAAACTGGACAGGGATAGTTAAGATCAGTTGCAACCAAGAATTATGCATCCATGCAGGAATGAAGGGCAAGCTCAGCCCTGTCATCATTGGCAAGCCACCAATTACCAGAAATAGACTAATCGCACCACCAATGATCACCTTGCGATTGAGATCATTTTCTTCTTTGCGTCTTGAGGCTCGTTCCTCGTCATCATCAACTAAGGGATTTTCTTCTTTTAAAACTTGCGAAGAATAACCTGCATCAGCGATCGCCTGTTGAATACGATTCACATCAACGGCTTTGGGGTTATAGGTGACAGTGGCTTGCTCTGCACCAAAGTTGACATTACATAGTTCAACACCTGAGAGATTACTAATCGCGGTTTCGATGCTATTGGCACAGGAGGCGCAACTCATCCCTCGTAATTTCAGCGTACTCGTTTCCATGTTTACCTCTTGAAATTCTTATGGGATCAAGAAGTTTCGCGCTTTGCTCGACACTTCTTGATTGGATTGGATATATCATGCATTCTCCAGTGAGGTGGAGAGTCAAGGGGTAAACCAAAATATTTTCAAAGGTGGCGCAAAGCGCCACCTTTGAAAATATTTAGCGGAGACTACTGTACCAACCTCGCATCTGGTCAATCTCTTGGCTTTGCGATCGCAAAATATTTTGGGCAAGCTTACGCATTTCGGGGCGATCGCTATCGACGATCATATTGCTCATCATCAATGCCATCTTGTGATGAGGAATCATCTCCGCTAGAAATACCTTGTCAAAATCACTATCTTTAGCAGTTTCCAGCTTTTTGAGATCAGTAGACATCATGTTCATACCCATCTTGCCCATCCTGTTGCTAGGCATACTCGTCATGTTGCCCATGCCCATCTTGCCGCCATTCATGCCCATCATGCTGTGATTAGAAGGTTTCATGGAATGGCTAGCCATGTCTGGAACATCGGCTTTATACCATTGCTTATACCAATCTCGCATCTGAGTGATTTCGAGAACTTGATCACGCTTGATTGCTGCCGCTAGTTTCAGCACATCAGCATTTTTCGATCGCTTGAGCGCCAGATCCGCCATCTTCACGGCTCCATCATGGTGCGGAATCATCATCTCAATGAAGTGGCGATCGGCGGCTTCACCAGTCATCATCATCATGTGATTGGACATCCCTTGATTGGTCATCATGGCAGCATTTGTGGCACTAGGACAATCACCAGCAGCAAATGGTTTCGGTTTTGTTGATTGTGCTTGGGCGAAGTTGGTCATCAGACCTGTTATGGAGATCGCACCACCAATGACAATACTGGCAATTCCCAGCGATCGCAGTTTGTAGCTTTGGCGATCGCTGGTATGTGGGCGTTCTAGATTAGAGTCTCTAGGTTCTGTTGATTTCATAACTGTTCTCCTGAACTCATATCTCTAGGCTAGTTTAAAAAAATGAACTCAGGATGAAACTCCAGATCAGCTACTCTATTTGTCCATAAAACTTAATCAAATCTAGAAATGACGATCTTTTCTAAGTTGTAAGTTGTTTTTGTCTTTACCGCCGATCTGTAGGGGTCAAGCATTTGCGCCACAATATCTAAACTCTTCACAAAAAATCTCAATCCGCAAATGCTTGACCCTCTTCGCTCTTTCAATAAATTGTCCCTGCGTTGTGGGGATTGGGCGTAGCATTACCGTTTGACGATCGCGAAGATATGCGTAAATGGTGGCGGCAATGCTGCGCCCCTTCGAGATTTTGAGGTTTCTTGCGGAGATAGATAGACTGTAAAAGCAATGATATAATGCTGGCATAGAATCTGCCCCATCAAATCCTCAGAAAAAATGGTTGTTTTACAGCTTGATGATGAGCAAGTAATAGAACTCGTGAATCAGCTTTCTAATGAGAAGCAATTGCGGTTATATCAGGTATTGATTAAAAAACGGCGCGATCGCTGGATTGAGTTATCTAATATTGGTCAGACTGGGGCAAGGCGTGCAGCTAGCGATCGCAGATTGGATTGGGATTTGCTAACTGAAGATGAGCGAGAGGACTTTGTAAATGAGCTAGTTCATGAGGATAGGGTGTGCGCCTAGTCGTGGTTAAGGTTTTCGCGGATAGTGGTTATTGCTAATACCTTACAAGTTGTTGAAGCCGATCCGAAGGATGACATGATTGTTGAATGTGGTGTAGTTGGCAAGGGTAGTCATATTATTACTGGTGATAAGAAGCATTTACTACCGATGAGGCGATATCAAAATATTGATATTGTTACGGCAACAGATTTTTTGACCATATTTTCTGACAATACTACGGACAAAGTTGGTCAGAAATAGAACCGTAGGAGCAAAGCTTGTGGAAATTAGGGTGAGATTTAATCGAAGTAAGGTCTAAATCTAACAGGGAAATAAAGCGTTTAAGGAGATGACGATTGAAAGCCAAGCGTTTGTAACTCGCCATCGAAAAAACAAAAGGTTTGTGAGAATGAGCCGCAAGATGAGTTTGCCAAGCATCGAATTTAGCCAGATTTAGAGCCATCAAGGAAGCATTGAAATGAAAGTCAAGCTTGGTCAAATTACGAGCTTGGCAATCGGCTAAACCAGTAAACTGTTTGGCATCACGAAAAATGAATTCAATTTGAAAACGAGATTTATAGAAGCAAAGAATTTCCGATGCATCAAGATTGATATCGGTGGAGAACAACAAAGCCAGTCCAACGCGCTCAGGGTTACGGCAGTCTCGAATATAAGCAAGACGGACTTTACGTTTCATGCTTACGACCCAGACTTCGACAGTGTAAAGGTACAGGGTTGGTTCAATCTCTGAGACTAAAGTCATGCGACTGACATCAGTCAAGTCTACCTTGCCATCGTACTTGCGTTTTCGACCACGAGGTTTCTGCTCACCTCTGTAGACATAACGCATATCTGCATCACACCGTAACTTGCCAATCGCATCTAAGCCCAAGTTAGTGACACCATCGACCCACTTAATTTTGCTATAAAATCCATCACTAACGATGTGTCGGGCTGATTTTGGGAAATAGGTCTTGGTGGCTGCTAGTTGCTCCAGATACCAATCAATTCTTGTTCTCTCGGCTTGAGCGGGTGGCGTTTGCTGTACCGATAGTGCGTATCCCTGTTTGTGATCAACATCGACTACTGCTACTACTGCTACCTCCAATCCTTTTTCAGCTTTTCCTGCACTCCCGTTGTAGAAGTACTCGATTCCATAGGTTGCTTTGCCACTTTTCCTGATGAATGAGCAGTCTGTGGCAATGATCTGCCGCGATGTTGGCAAAATCGCTCTTTGGATGATCTCTGCGTTCCCTTTGATGAAGTTGTATGAACGCGAAAACTGCCGTCGATAGCTGCGTTCACTGATTTCGCTATAGCGACTTAGATTCATGAAGTTTACCTTCCCGCACATCACGATGATCGTTGAAAACAGGATTGATAGAAATTTCTGTTGTATTTTACTCTCTATCTTCGGTACTATGGCGATCATGCTATTCATTTGGTGTTTCGTTTCGACACTTGCACCTTATCCGATGAATAGCTTTTTTGTTTCATTTTTGAAAATTGTCCGTAGTATTGTTCTGAGAATCAGTAAATTTAATAATCACCAACAGCACCAATAACTTTTAGGGGGTTAAGCATTTGCGCCACAATATTCAAACTCCTCACAAAAAATCTCGATCTGCAAATGCTTAACCCTCTTTGCTCTCACCGATCGCTTGTCTCTGCGTTGTGAGGTTTGGGCGAAGCATTACCGTTTGGAGGCTGTGGTGAAATGCATAAATGGTGGCGGTAATGCTACGCCCCTACGATAATTTTTACTTTCTACTTTTTCCTTGAGGATCGGTTATGGCTTCGCGGTTTTATGTGTTGGTGTTTGTAGCTTTGACTGGAATACTGGGCATGGTGTCACCTCCTGATTTAGCTTTGTTGACAGTTCAGGCACAAACACGCAAAACAGAAGCAAATCGACTGCTTAATCAAGGGATTCAGCAATTTCAATTCAGCCAGTTTGAAGCCGCATTTCAGTCATGGCAGCAAGCACTGACTATCTACAGGGAGATAAAAGATCGGCAGGGAGAGTCGGCAGCACTGGGAAATCTTGGGAACACTTATGATTCTCTCGGCAACTATGGCAAGGCGATCGAATATCAACTGCAAAGTTTAGAAATTGAGCGAGAAATCAAAAACCGACTCGGCGAGGGACAATCGTTGGGAAACTTAGGAATCTCTTACTATCGACTCGGCAAATACGATAAGGTGATTGAGTTCCAATTGCAAAGTTTGACAATCAAGCGAGAAATTAAAGATCAGCGTGGTGAGGGCAACGCCCTGAGCAATCTGGGGATTGCTTACTATGCTATTGGCAGATATGACAAAGCAATCGAATTCTATTTGCAAAGCTTGAGCATTTTCCGAGAACTTAAAGATCGTTTTGGTGAGGGAAACGCGCTGAGTAACTTGGGAACTGCTTACGATGCCCTTGGCGATTATGGCAAAGCAATCAATTATCAACTGCAAAGCCTAGAAATTGCAAGGGAAGTTAAAGACCGACGGGGGGAGGGACAGGCTTTAAGTAATTTAGCTTACTATGCCATAGGTAAATATGATAAAGCGATTGCCCATAACCTGCAATCTTCGGCGATCGCAAAGGAAACTAGAGATCGTCTGATTAGAAAAAATTCTCTTAATAATTTTGGTGTTGCATACGACAATACTACGGACAATTTTCAAAAATGAAACAAAAAAGCTATTCATCGGATAAGGTGCAAGTGTCGAAACGAAACACCAAATGAATAGCATGATCGCCATAGTACCGAAGATAGAGAGTAAAATACAACAGAAATTTCTATCAATCCTGTTTTCAACGATCATCGTGATGTGCGGGAAGGTAAACTTCATGAATCTAAGTCGCTATAGCGAAATCAGTGAACGCAGCTATCGACGGCAGTTTTCGCGTTCATACAACTTCATCAAAGGGAACGCAGAGATCATCCAAAGAGCGATTTTGCCAACATCGCGGCAGATCATTGCCACAGACTGCTCATTCATCAGGAAAAGTGGCAAAGCAACCTATGGAATCGAGTACTTCTACAACGGGAGTGCAGGAAAAGCTGAAAAAGGATTGGAGGTAGCAGTAGTAGCAGTAGTCGATGTTGATCACAAACAGGGATACGCACTATCGGTACAGCAAACGCCACCCGCTCAAGCCGAGAGAACAAGAATTGATTGGTATCTGGAGCAACTAGCAGCCACCAAGACCTATTTCCCAAAATCAGCCCGACACATCGTTAGTGATGGATTTTATAGCAAAATTAAGTGGGTCGATGGTGTCACTAACTTGGGCTTAGATGCGATTGGCAAGTTACGGTGTGATGCAGATATGCGTTATGTCTACAGAGGTGAGCAGAAACCTCGTGGTCGAAAACGCAAGTACGATGGCAAGGTAGACTTGACTGATGTCAGTCGCATGACTTTAGTCTCAGAGATTGAACCAACCCTGTACCTTTACACTGTCGAAGTCTGGGTCGTAAGCATGAAACGTAAAGTCCGTCTTGCTTATATTCGAGACTGCCGTAACCCTGAGCGCGTTGGACTGGCTTTGTTGTTCTCCACCGATATCAATCTTGATGCATCGGAAATTCTTTGCTTCTATAAATCTCGTTTTCAAATTGAATTCATTTTTCGTGATGCCAAACAGTTTACTGGTTTAGCCGATTGCCAAGCTCGTAATTTGACCAAGCTTGACTTTCATTTCAATGCTTCCTTGATGGCTCTAAATCTGGCTAAATTCGATGCTTGGCAAACTCATCTTGCGGCTCATTCTCACAAACCTTTTGTCTTTTCGATGGCGAGTTACAAACGCTTGGCTTTCAATCGTCATCTCCTTAAACGCTTTATTTCCCTGTTAGATTTAGACCTTACTTCGATTAAATCTCACCCTAATTTCCACAAGCTTTGCTCCTACGGTTCTATTTCTGACCAACTTTGTCCGTAGTATTGATACGAAAGACTAAATCCAGAACAAGAAGCAATAATTTATTTGCAGGAAGCATTAATTATCGCCAAGGAGGTGAGTGATCGCAGTAGTGAAGGTTTAGCACTTGCTAATCTGGGAAATATGTTGTCTAAAGCAAAGCAATCCGAACTAGCGATTCTCTTTTACAAACAATCAATCAATGTCCGTGAAGAGATCCGCAAAGACATCAAAAAACTTGACAGAGATATCCAAAAGTCGTATTTGACCACAGTCGAAAAGACCTATCGCGACCTCGCCGACCTCCTCCTCCAACAAAACCGCATCATCGAAGCCCTGCAAGTCCTCGACCTCCTTAAAGTCCAAGAACTCGAAGACTATCTCAAAAACATCAAAGGCAACGATAGATCCGCACAGGGAGTCAGACTATTAGCACCAGAACAAGCTCTTAGCGATAAGCTATTAACCATTAGCCCTGACAATAGCCAAGACATAAACAATCAACTTGCCAATCAAATCCAACAACTTCCCAAAACCGAAATCAACAAAGTTCCCTACTATCTCAACCAAATCCCGCAGGGAACCGTATTACTCTATCCATTTATTTTAGGCGATCGCCTCGAAATCATCCTCTTTGCCCCCAACAACCCACCCATCCGCCGCACCACCACAATCTCCAAAGACCAACTAGAAACCTTAATTAGTGATTATAGAGTAGGACTCCTTGATCCTAGTTCCGAAGACTTCAAAGAGCCAGCTATCCAACTCTATAACCTCCTGATTAAACCCATCGAAGCCGAACTCGTTCAATTCAACACCAAAACGATTCTCTATGCACCTGATGGACAACTGCGCTACATCCCCATCGCTGCACTCTATGACGGTAAACAATTGTTAGTTGAGAAATACCAGATTAGCAACATCATCGCCTATACCCTCTCCGACTTTACACCACAACCCAAAAACTCACCCAACATCCTCGCAGGAGCCTTTGGCGGTAAAGCAGGCGATCGCAAATTTGGACAAACAGCCTTACCCGCAACCGTCAGAGAAGTTCAACCCACATTCCGCTCGTAATGGAAGGGTAAAATAATTAACTAAAGGTAAGGCACAAGAGCAAAAAGAGGAGGCAGGTATTAATACAGAGATGAAAGTAACGAACCTAGACCATCTAGGGATCGTGGCAGGAATCATCGACGAGATGGGAATCGTGGAAGAAATAAACACGATAATCGGGAGAAGCTCAAGAGAAAAAGTAAGTGCAGGGGTAATTGTCAAAGCCATGCTAATGAATGGATTAGGATTTGTATCAGCCCCCCTGTATATGTTTAGTAAATTTTTTGAAGGAAAACCAGCCGAGCACTTATTGGGGGAAGGGATAACAGCCGAACAAATCAATGATGACCGCATCGGTAAAGTACTGGATGACTTACATGAAGCAGGACTGAGTGAGACATTTTTAGGAATCAGCCTGAAAGCAGTAGCGAAATACGATGTCAAGGTAGAAACAGGACATATAGACTCAACCTCATTTCACGTAGATGGGGAATATGGCAGAGAGGAAGAAGGGAGTATCGAAATCACACACGGATATTCACGCGACCATCGCCCCGACCTGAAGCAATTTATGATGAACCTGATCTGTGTAGGAGATGGAGACATTCCCGTAATGATGGAAGTGGTAAGTGGAAATCAAGCCGACAAAGCAAGATTTGCAGGACTATTACAAGAATTCAAAACCCAGTGGACATTTGAGGGAATATGCGTAGGCGATGCAGCGCTATACAGTGAAGAAAATCTGGTAGCAATGACAGGACTAAAATGGCTAACCCGAGTGCCATTAAGCATCAAAACTGCAAGTGACTTAGTGTCAAGCACAACTGACCTACAAGAAAGTAAATTTAAGGGATACAGGACAGCCGAAACTGTGAGTGAGTATGGTGGTGTAAGACAGAGATGGATTTTAGTTGATAGCCAAGCAAGACGTAAATCAGACATCAAAAAGTTAGACAAAAAGCTTGAGCAAGTCCAGCAAAAATGTCATCAAGATTTACACACTTTGGCGGGACAAGATTTTGCCTGTGCTGCTGACGCGATCGCTGCTGCTGAAAAATTATCAACCAAGATGAAATGGCATCAACTCGACCATATTCAAGCAGTAGAAAAACCACATTATGCGAAACGGGGTAAGCCACAACCTGATGCTATACCCACCAGCATTAGTTATCGGATTACTGCAACGGTGATTCCTATAGACTCAGAAATCTTGGCTCAGCAACAGCGTTGTGGCAGGTTTATTTTAGCCACGAATATTCTTGATTCCTTACAATTCACGGCTGATGATGCTTTACGGGAATACAAGGCTCAGCAGAGCACTGAGCGTGGTTTTCGTTTCCTCAAAGATCCTTTGTTTTTTACTTCGAGTGTTTTTCTCAAGTCTGCTAAACGCATTGAGGCTTTGGGCATGATTATGGCACTGTGCTTGCTCGTTTATAATTTAGCCCAACGTCAACTCAGACTTGCCTTAGCCATCGCTCAAGATACTATTCCTAATCAATTGGGTAAACCCACTAATTCGCCAACTTTGCGTTGGATTTTTCAATGTTTTATGGCGGTTCATTTAGTTTCTTTTCAGGGACTCACTCAAGTTGTTAATTTGTCTCCTCTTCGGATTCACATTTTGAATTTCTTTTCTCCCTCCTGCCAACGCTACTATTTGCTCCCTGCTCCTGTTTCGTAATTGTTTTTTTTCTTCCATTACGAGCGGAATGTGGGTTCAAGCGATCGCCAACTCATTTCAAAACTCAGTTACCCTCATCGAAGAACAATTTAGTCGTCAAGCCATTGAGTCTAAATTTAAAAACCATAATATTCTCCACCTTGCCACCCATGCCGAATTCAATACAGGTGATCCCGATCAGTCCTTCATCATCTTCGGCAATGGCGACAAAATTCGTCTAGGTGAAATCACCGATTGGCAGATTCCCAATATCGATTTGATTATCTTGAGTGCCTGTCAGACAGGAGTAGGGAAACTCGGCAGTGGGGTAGAAATCTTAGGCTTTGGCTATCAAGTCCAAAAAGCTGGCGCAAAACAAGCGATCGCCTCGCTTTGGTCAGTCAATGATGAAGGTACTCAAGCCCTCATGGAAGTTTTTTATCGCGAACTAAAAAAAGGCGATGTCACATCCACTGAGGCTTTACATAGAGCGCAAGTTTCTCTAATCAAATCACCAAAATATAACCATCCTAATTATTGGTCAGCATTTTTTGCGATCGGTAATGGCTTGTGAGCGATAACTGCGCAAAAGATTCCATCACTTTTTTCCTAACAACAAATAGCGATCGCTATTTGTTGAGTGAATCTAGATACTTTTGCATTTGCTTCACTAATTTATAGAGTTCAGGTAAGCGACGGAAAATCGCTGAGGCTTTGATGAAGGTTTTGGCATCGATCGCGGGAGTACCAAAGATTTGTAAATCTGCCTCCAAATCATGGCTGACACCAGACTGAGCGCGAATCACTGTGCGATCGCCAACTTTAATGTGATTAGCAATACCTGCCTGACCCGCCAGAATCACATTTTTGCCTAGCTTGACCCCTCCTGCAATTCCCGACTGTCCTGCCATCAGACAATTTTCTGAGAGAATGCAGCCATGACCAATCTGTACCAGATTGTCAATCTTACTACCGCGCCCAATCCGCGTATCCCCCACTGCACCGCGATCAATCGCTGAATTACAACCAACTTCCACAAAGTCTTCCAATATCGTTCTGCCAACTTGTTGCATTTTGACCCAACTACCATCAGCATTCGGCACAAATCCAAATCCTTCTGCCCCAATCACCGCACCACTATGAATGACACAATCACTACCAATTAAACTACGCTCATGGATCACGCAATTAGCATGGAGAATCGAGCGATCGCCAATCACTACATCGTGATAAATGGTGACATTAGGATAAATAAAGACATTATTGCCAATCTTCACCCCTGACTCAATCACCACGTGGGGAGCGATATAGACATTTTCTCCTAGTTCCACATCTTCGGCAATTACCGCCGTACTATGGATACTTGGTTTAGGCGTTTTTGGTTGATAGAATAACGTAATCGCCTTCGCAAATAATAATCGTGGCTGGGCGATCGCCAGATGGGGAATTTTTAAAGATTGCACTAGTTGCAATACTTCTGGATCAGTATTGACTAATAATGCTCCCGCCTTAGTTTCATGTAATTGATTAAAAAAGCGACTACTTTCTAAAAAGCCTAAATCACTAGCAGTTGCTTCCAATAAAGTTGCCACTCCTGAAATCTCAGGATCACCATTCTCCAAATTCAAACCAGAGCGATCGGCATCAAGAGCAGTAACGAGTTCACTAAATTTCATGGTTTGACTAGTTAAATTAATTCTCGTGTCAGATTTTATACCAATTCACAAAAGGGTTGGCACACTTTTGTGAATTAAAAACCAAACCCAGTAAGGGTTTTATACCAAAGAAAGTTTTGCGTAGGACAAAACCCCAGAAATGAGTGGCGGCGCGAAGCGCCGCCACTCATTTCTGGGGTTTTGATTTGTATTAGCGCACTCTTGGTTTGCTATAAAAGCTAAAAGCGGCGCTATGCGCCGCTTTTAGCTTTTATAGACAGATCGGTTTTTATGCAGCCGCGAAGTTAGCAGCGACAAAATCCCAATTGATCAAGTTTTCAACGAAGTTAGCCATGAAGTTAGGACGGCTATTTTGGAAGTCGAGGTAATAGGCGTGTTCCCAAACATCCATTGTCAACAAAGGAACTTGTCCTTCATGGACTAGAGGATTTTCAGCGTTAGGAGTTTTGGTGATTTTCAACTTACCGCCTTCAGCAACGAGCCATGCCCAGCCGCTACCAAATTGGGTTGCACCAGCATTTTTGAATTCGGTCTTAAAGTTATCCAAGCTACCAAAGCTAGCATTAATTGCATCCAACAAAGCACCAGTAGGAGCGCCGCCACCAGCAGGCTTGATACCATTCCAGTAGAAGGTATGATTCCACACTTGAGCTGCGTTATTGAAGATTCCAGCTTTTCCTTCTTTGTAGCTAATCTTAATGATTTCTTCTAAAGATTTGTCAGCAAGATCGGTATCTTTAATTAGGTTGTTGAGGTTATCAACATACGCTTTATGGTGCTTACCATAGTGAAAGGATAGGGTCTCAGCAGACATACCCGAAGCTGCAAGAGCGTCTTGGGCGTAGGGTAAAGGTGGGAGTTCAAATGCCATTGTTGTTTAACCTTTTAAAGTTTGAAGTGATTTCTTAGCTTTAAGTATTGTTACGATTATAAGCTAGATCGTAAAGCGTAGTCACTGTTACAACTTTATATTTTAGCGATCGCCATTCGTAAATCCCACATCCATAGGGCGATCGATCTTCGTAGATTAGATGAGAGCAATTAAGAGTCCTACATGAAAAAAAGAGATCTGTTAATAACTGGAGCAGCCTTCCTTGGTAGCGCAGGACTATTCCAATTTTGGCGATCGCAATCTCCAAGTTCTCCATCCATAGATCCAGCGATCGCCGTAGACTTAGATATAGACAAAACTAAAGCAACCAAGAAATATCAAATTATGAAGACTGAAGATGAATGGAAACAGATCCTTACGCCTGAGCAATTTAAGGTTTTACGAAAGCATGGCACTGAGCGAGCTTTTACTAGCCCCTTAGATAAGGAATATAGCAAAGGTACTTATAACTGTTCAGGCTGCGATCTACCATTGTTCACCTCCGACACCAAATTTAATAGTGGTACTGGCTGGCCTAGCTTTTTTCAACCCATTGAAGGAGCGATCGCCACAACTATCGATAAGTCATTATTTATGCAGCGTATCGAAGTGCATTGCAGTCGCTGTGGTGGTCATTTAGGTCATGTTTTTAATGATGGTCCCAAACCCACAGGGCAACGCTACTGTATGAACGGAGTTTCTCTAAAGTTCATTCCTGCTTAAAACAAAAACTAAAAGAGATTGGCGATGCATCGCCAATCTCTTTTAGTTACGCTGTTCTATTCCATTTTGAACATTAGTTACATTGGATGGTGGGCGCGTCCAGTTAAAATCACTAATCCTGAGTAAGAATTCTCCCAAACCCTGATTAGGATTGTATCGAATCACTACAGAATAAGTCCGCCTTGCATATTCTAAGGAATATACCGAGTCATATAAGTTACCAGTATCTAAATTCCAACTTTGTTGAATACCAATACGAATCGGTCCATAAATTTGTTGGACGATACCTGCTGTCAGCGATCGCGTATCAGCCACACGATCAAAGAAAAATGGTGATTTACCACTAGAAAATGCTTGGGTATAGCTAATATTGAAACCAGTATAGTCAAGAACATCCTTAACAAAATGACCAACTTCCCCAGATAATCCCACAGTTCCAAACAACACAGCTTGGTTAGCTCCATTGGAATAGAGAGAGTTTACAGCCTGTGCGCCTAAAAAAGCATCTAGCTTTGGCACAATTGGTTTGGGAGAGAATCTCAAACCTGTTTCTTTCTCGGCTGGTGCTGGTTCGCCACGCCAAAGCGGAATGGAACGACTGAGAGCAGCAGCACCTTGCCAACGCACTAATGTACCAACAGCAACAGGTTGGATATCATCTCGTACCGCCCCAACCATCTGCAAAGAAGTTTGGTAATTAAAGGAGATTTGGGAATCACCAAGTACATAATTAGGAGAGATTAAAGTTGTTCCTAAAAGGTTATTGACATCCTGAAATCCTAGCGAGCCATTGTAAACCTGATCCCGAAAAGCATATTGCGAAATCAGCGTATGGTTGCCAAACACGGGAATCTGATAAGTGGCATTAGCACGTAATACCGACTCCAGTTTTGTAAAGTCTAAACCTGAGAGACTAGCTCTAGCGGATAATTTATGTCCATTATCAAAAGCACCATTTAAGGTGGCAACTATCCCAAAAAGATCAAATGCTGCTAGTCCTTTCTGACTCGTAAATGCTCTTTCGAGGAGTAATTGGGGTGATAGCTGCACACTTAAGTTAGGCTGCGTAACCACATCAAAACTCTGCTGATAGAAAATACCATCGCGATCGCGGCGATCTACACCTAACAAAGCAGGCGAGAAGCGCTGGAAGCGGTCAATGATGACGCTATTGATCGGTAATGGCAACGAAAAGCCCTGATCAAAAACAATGATGGGAGATTCGAGTTCAAGGCGGTTTTGGGTAGGAGAAATTGGCGTTAATGTCGCTTTACTCGTCACTAACTCTAATTCGGGAGGCGTAAAAGGATCGTTGGTAACGCGCAAATTTTCGGCTGTCCAATAATCTCCGTCAATTATTAAGCGATCAGCAATAAATCCCAAACGCCGCACTTGTCCATCAGCCGAGTTATTTGAGCCAAGAATGGAGACAGTAACTGAGTTAGCGGCAGTTTCTGAGGGGGATTTTGCTACTTCCGAACTGTTTAAAGTACCTAAGTCAACTGAACCTGAAGCCTTAAGAAGCTCACCTTTTACAGTGCCATAGTTGTAAGTAAGTTTTGTGCCACGAATTTTTTGATCTCCACGTGTAAAAAATACGTTGCCTTCGGCTACAACCTCTTGGGTTTGCGTATTCATTTGAACACGATCAGCCTTTAGTTCTGACTTTTTGTAAGTGATCACTACATTTCCTTCAGCGACAAACACCTGAGTATTAATGTCATACTCTTGGCGATCGCCAACTACAACAGCCTTGTCACCAACCCGTGGTGGCGGCACTGGACGAGGCTTGTCGTTGGGTTTGGGCTTGGGTAGACTATTTGGCTTGATTGGTCCCGCTTGGGCAATCAAGTTCAACTTAATCATCTGACGCGACAGTGTATTGGGATCAGGCAACTTTTCTAAAAAAAGCTCCAGTTGCGATCGCACCTTAAGCGGCAACTCCGCAGATGATCTCACAGCACGACTGCTCGGCGTAGGCATTAACGACGACGCTTGCTTAGGAGTCTGTCGCACCTCTGCATAGGTGCTAGGCGACAGTTGTAGTGAAGGTGGTGGTAAAGATTCCATACAACATTAAGTCTACAGGATCTTTCGCTGACATGAAAAGGAGTAGATCGCTTAAAACCCAAAAAGAGAGTAGCGGCGCTTTGCGCCGCTACTCTCTTTTTGGGTTTATGCCACAACTAAGTTAGTTGCGAATTTGGACAGGCATCAGTAAATAAGTCATTTTAGTTGCCCCAATTGGCACAAGTACCGCAGGGCTAGTGGGATTATTTAACTGAATTTGAATTTCATTACTAGGTAAAGCCTTTAACCCATCAAGCAAATATTTAACGTTGAAAGCAATTTCTACATCTTCACCCGACACTTGAGCAGGCAATGATTCACGCCCTGCGGCAACGTCAGGAGCTTCGACAGAGAGCGAGATTTCTTGTCCTGTTGAGTCAATGGAGATTTTGACAATGTTATTTTTTTGGTCAGCCAAAACCGCAATACGCTCTAGAGCCGAGAGAAATAATTTGCGCTCTAAGGTCACTTGACGCTCAAAGCGGTTGGGTATCAGTTGGCGATAGTTGGGGTAAGTGCCATCCAGCAGACGTGAAATCAAGATTTGGTTAGCACTTTGGAAAATCATGTTAGCGCGATCAAACTTCACGGCGATCGCCCCTTCAGTCTGTTGGTTGAGCATTCGCTCTAGTTCACGGAGCGCTCTTGCGGGAATTGTGACTTCCAGATTTGTAGTCACTGTATCGCCCGTCACAGGTGGCTCATCGGCATCTAAAAATCCTGTTTGCACCACTGACAAGCGATGTCCATCGGTTGCTGCAAACTCTAGGCGATCGCCACTAGCGGTAAGATGCACGCCCGTCAGAATTCTCTTAGTTTCATCAGCCGAAGTTGCAAACAGCGTTGAGGCTAAACCACTCAGCATCGACTCCACAGGCAAATAGGTTGTTTCACCATCTTCCCCGATTTGAGGTAGCTCAGGAAACTCCTCAACAGGTAAACCATGCAACTGATAACGACCCGAACCACAGACAATCGAAACCATCGTATTGTCCTTGTCTACGGTGATGGTGATGTCCTCATCAGGAAGCCGCGAAACAATGTCGTTGAGTAGTTTTGCAGGCAAAGTGATTGATCCCGCCTCTACCACTTCCGCAGGAAAGGAAACTTGAATACCCAAATTCAGATCAAAAGCAGTCATCCCAAGACTTTGACTAGAGCCATCAGCATCAATTCGGATATTTGCCAAAATTGGGTGCGTAGGACGAGATGCGACAGCACGACCGACAAGGGCAAGGTTAGCAGCAAGTTGGTTTTGAGGACAGACTAATCGCATAGTTCTAAGTTTCTAAGAGAATTTTCTAAACTGAGTGACGAAGTTGAAGAGTTAGAGATAAATTTTGCATGAAGCTCATGCAGTCGTATTGAGGTTTCTGGGTTTGAGCTGATGTATTAACAACCCTAGAAAATATTAGCTAAATTCTTCTCAAAATTGCTTTTAAAAATTGGACTTTACAAATTGGACTTTTAGGTGAGGAGAAATTCATGGGGAAAATTGCAGAGGTTTCAAAAATCGGAAATCTTAAATTTTTGATTGAACTTTTGGAAAATGAATAATATATAAAAACACTTAAAAAATATTTTCGGCGTTAAAGCTTTGAAGCAGGATTTTCAAAAATAACTTTTCAACAACGGCTCGTTAGTTTTTTGATTTGTGGAAGCCAATCATATCATCGTTGGAAATTTTTAAACGACAAAAAATCCAATTCCTATTTTCAGTTTTTTTTCGTTCAAACTCTTTATTACTCTTTAAAGAATAAATAAATATTAACTAGTAGTAGTAGGGGCTGTGGAAAATGTGGAAAACTTTAAAGAAAGTATATACAGTAAGCCTCATAGCATTTTTTGCCTGTGGAAAACCCTGTGGAAAAAGTGGCTAGTTTTCCACAGGGTATAAATACCTAGTAAAAGTTTTCCACATTTATCCCCAAGTTATCCCCAGATATTGAAGAGTTTTCCACAGTAAATTAGTGGTTTTCCACAGGTTTTCCACAGGCTGGGCATGAATTTTTTGAGTTGGATGCGCCTAAATTCTTAAAAAAATCATAAATTGATGACTAGGTTGAGGATGAATTTAGATATGACTTTCTTATGTAAAATCATTTTTGCTTAATTAAAATCAATCTATAGCAACTTTGAAAAGGTGAAAACAGAACGTAAAAAAGTTGGCTGTTAAATTTCTGACTTGAGGTGATTATCTAAATCTTTTATGCGATTTTTAGATTTTGGTGCTGAGATGGCGATCGCTTTCTGCTCCCCTTTTGTGTAAATCCGTCTATAAATTGGATAATAAAAAACAGTTTGATCTTAAGTTGTTATTAATAAATTTTATAGGTTTAAGTAAATTTAATAGGTTGTAATTATGAATTTATTGGCATTGATAAATAAAACGATGAATAAAACTGTGAAAGCTAGCCTTGCTGGACTTCAGCGTTTTAGTATTGGGGCGATCGCTGTATTCATTAGCTTTTACTTGTCTACGGGTACGGCATGGGCTTTACAGGTATCCGATATTCCTGATTTGGCTGAACTCAAGACTCTGACTGAGCAAACTTGGGTAATTGATGATTCGGAAGTATTGAGTCCCTTAACTAAAAGTGCGATCGTTAGCAAAGCCGAAAAGCTGGCAGAATCGACGGGAACTGAAGTTCATGTTGTGGCGATTCGCCGCATTGATCTTGGTCAACCTGCGTCCGAATTTGCGGCTGAGCTATTTGATAAATGGTTTCCTAATGAGGAAGAGAAGGCTAATCAAGTGCTGCTCTTTTTAGCGACTGAAGACCACCGTACTGCTATTCAGACGGGATCGAAAGTAAAAGAAGTTTTGCCAGAGGATATTGCTAACAGTATTGCCGATGAGACTATGCTCTATCCTGCGCGGAAGGCAAACTATAACCAAGCTGTGAATGAGGGATTTTCTCGGTTAGAAACAGTTGTGAGGGGTAATCCCGATCCAGGCGCACCTCTTTTAGTAGTGGAAGAATCGGAAACAAGTAACTATGCTACTAAAGAAGAAACAGAAGCAAGTTCATCGAATATAGTGGTGATTATTTTGCTGATTTTGGCGACTTTGTTACCGATGGCAACCTACTATTGGCTCCAAAGTCAACCTTAATCAAAACAAGAGGCGACGCATTGCGCCGCCTCTTTAAAGATTGGGCGGCGCAACAGAGCGAATTATGCGTACTTTATGGCTTTCTCGTTGAGTTTGTGCTTCGATCGCGATCGCTTCAAAGGCAACATCAATACTACTAAGCGGGATCGAGATATTGGTGCGGGTTTCAATAAAATTTGTATTAGGAACCGCACTAAAATCTAACAACCAACGCGGTCCATCGACAATGATTCGGGTTTGCAAATCTTTGATCCAGAATTTCACAAAGAATTTTGGGACGCTGGCAGGTAAGCGCACGGTAATTAGCATTGGCGTACCTGAAATAATTTCCCCTTCGGAAATAATGATCTCAGGAATGGGGATCGGCTCTTGATCGGATAGGGCTTGTGGGGAAGCTTCTTGAAGATTGCGGATTGCTTGAGCCGTTTCCGATAAAGTGGAAGCAACAGAACTGGATGTGGTATTGACTGGGAAAGTATTAGGGTCAATCGGGTCTTCCCAGACATACTCATTGAGGATGAGATTATCTTCGGGAGCCAAGAGCCGATCAAATTCGATATCAAGTTCATGATCTAGTTCCGCAAGGCTAGTTACTTCAGCGATCGTGCGTGGCAAGTCATTGGGCTTGTCTAGATCAATTGATGCATCCGTCAAGTCTTGATTTGTTAAAGTCTGATTTACTAATGGATCGCTGGGGACAAATTTATCGAGCAGTAGTTCTTCAGTGCGTTGATTGGCTTTTTGGCTCGCGATCGCCTCTGCGGAGAGAGTTTGGAGTTTGGAAAGAAACCGATTGTTGCGATCGCGAGAAGCAGGTTGTTGTCGATTTAGGGGCTGCTCTAATAGCTCTTCATAGTTTTGAGGAAGTTCTTCTTCAAAACTGTAAAGTAATTCTGGTTCATCTTCAGTTGTCTCTAGAACTGGAATCTCACGATCAATTTCGATTCTCTGTAAATCGTCATCTGTCTGTAGAGTCTCGTGCGGTAAATCGTTGAAATCTGCCTGTGGAAAACTCTGAGGATAATCCTCTGATATTGTCGGTGCTGGGTCTTCAAAATCCTGATTGCTAACCTTATTTTTTAGAGTTGGCAAAGGTGGTAATGATAAAGAACTATTAGATCTTTTCTGCTCTAATTGCTCTCCCTGTCTAGCTTTTGTCTTGTTAGATGGCAATGGAGGCAGACTTAAGGGACTAGTGGGTTTTACATTCGTTGATGGCGATGGAGAGCGCTGCTCCCTAGGAGGTGCTACCTGTGGAAAACTCTGTGGAAACTGTGAATAACTAGAATCACTGATAGATTCTTGATTGGTTGGAGAACTATGGAGAGAATTATCTTGAGGGCTATAATTCTGAGCTTCTTTAATTAATTCGGGTAGAACCCGTGAGGCAGGATAGGAAACCGCGATCGCTTGCTGAGTGACAAATACATCACTGTCTTGCGAAAAGTCTGGGTGGGGATGGATTTGGACTTCACCAATGAGAACTTGAATTTCTGATGGTGGTGGTACAAGGATTTGTAAAGCAAAAGGAATTGCTCCTGTTTGCTTATTCTGATCATTTGTATTGGTAATGGGATAGCGCTGATTAAAGACAACATCAAGGGTTTGAGGATCTTTGAGACTTACTTCAATTTCTCCCTTGATATAGACATCGCCTGTCAGATTAAAGCTATTGTCTTCGTTAACAATGTATTGCGGCTGTTGGAGGCGGAGTAAAATGCGTGGCTGGAGTGGCGCATTAATCTCGACTGGCTCGGCAACGGATGGTCTTTCTAATTTTTCTAATTCTAATTTTTCTAATACAGGGGAATCGCTTAGCAAATCTTGATTGCTATCTTGATCATCGGTATTCTCTTCTTCATCAAGCTCATCATTAAAAAGTGCAAACTCCTCAAACATCGATTGCACAAGTTCTGTCGATCTTTGTTCGGCAATATCCAGAATTGGCGAGCTATAGCTTAGAGGTGTGGGTTCAGTTTGGACAATACCGAGGGCGTTGGTATGGACATCATCGGCAATTTCGGTAGGAGTCTCTAAATCTTCCTCTTCAAGATCGTTGCTATATTGCCAGTCTGCACCTGAGTCTTGAGAAACGGGGATAACATCAAATTTGACGGTTTTCTTCCATGCAGAAACTTCATTTTCCCCACCAGAGTCTGACTCTGAGTCTGCTGCCACGCAATCAATTTGCCATAGACCGGGGGGGAAATTGGTGTAGGGCATCACGATTAGCAAGCCATCATGACTAATGCGCTTGGCAATTTTTTGTTGTAAAGGTTGATGCCGCACATCCGCGAGGGGACGATAGGCGATCGCGATCCCAACTAGTGTATTTGACAAGGCAGAGCGTGCCGCAAGTCGATACTGCCCTTCCAAAATCTCAACGGTTGGAGATTCTAAGGGCAACCAGGACTTGTCACCTTTGCGTTGTAGCAAAAACTCCCAGTTTTCCATAACGGCGATCGCGGTTTAAATGTGCTTAGTTACGGGCAATACTAACCGATCTAGGTTGCTATAGCAACTTACGGCAGGTTTCGATCAAAAGAACTGCAAGGAAATTTTCAAAAGCGTTGCTTCGCAACGCTTTTGAAAATTTCCTTGCGATTTGAGCGCACGTTAGTTTCCTGAACTGTCGGCACGCTGTGGGATTGCTATAGTAATATGTCTATGTAGATTACAAATTGCGATCGCGATTATAAAGACAAATGATTCAGGTCGAACAGTCGATCAGGCATTTGGAAGATGGACAGTCTCTCAATAGGCGATCGCTAGATGCTTTAATTAGAGCGATCAATCTATTTCAGGGATCTTTTTCGCTGATCATTATCAACTGTAATTACCGCAGTCTGCGCCAAAAGCTACTGACTGCCATAGCATCACAAACAGGAATGCTATGTCGCGAAATCTGGTGGCGGGAATCCCACGAGACTCTGTATGACAAACTGCAAAATTTTTGGCGAGATGGGCATCTGGAAAATATTCCTGCCCTGATGTGCTTAGGCTTAGAGCAAACTAGAGCCGAGGATTTAGCAAATTTATTTGTCGAAGCGAATCTATTTCGCGATCGCCTCAAGCAAAAGATCAACTGTCCCTTAGTGCTGTGGCTAGATGATCGCGCTCTGCAACAATTCTGGATTACGGCTCCTGAGCTAGCAAATTTAGCGGCTCCCCCGATCAAATTTGGATTGACATCGGTTGAGTTAGCCAATGAAGTTGATCAGCAAGTAGAGCGATTATTAGAAATTGTCAAAGATCCGCAAGTTCCCTTGTTTTGGCAAGATACTAAAATTGATGCTGACCGTGATGTTTTTTCCTATAGTGAGATGGAGATCGCTCGCCGAGAACTGCGACTAGCTCAAGAGGCTTTACATTCACCGATTTCTCTAGAACTAGAAGCAAAGTTAGACTTCTTAGTCGGAAGATTATTGTGGCGATCGCCTCATATCACGCTCAATGAAGTATATGAAGAATCTCATGGGTCAGTGCATAGCGTATCGCAAATCTATTACCAGTGCAGTTTCGACTATTGGCAACGTGTTAATAAACCAATTGAGAGGGGTATCGTTTTATTTTATCTGGGGAATTTGTGGTGGCATAACTCCTTTGTCAATGGGCGACAGGCTCAAACCTCTTGGTTGAAGGCAAAACAATTTTTTGAAGATGCGATCGCCGCTTTTCAAACAGCGCAGCGCAGTGACTTAATTGCAAAATATGGTCGAGCTTATAGCGGTGTTCTTGAACAACTCCAAAATTGGCAAGAACTAGAGCAATGGATTTTTGAATTACTGCCATTACATCAGCACATACCCCTCGAACTAGCTCAGGATTACGGATATTTAGCCAAGATTGCCGTCGAAAGAGGCGATTGGCTCAATGTTAAACAATATTCATTGGATGCACTAAAAACTCTAGAGCAGATCCCCACTTTTGATGACGATCAGCTTACTTACAATTGGTTGCGGTTACGTCATATTCAACTCGGTCAATATCAACTGTTATTGACTCAGAGCTATCTTCAACTTCAGGAGATTGGACTAGCTTCTAATCTAATTGAATCAACGATCGCTAACTTTAATCTGAATTACGAACCCAAACTCTACATTCGCTTTTTGGATACTTTCCATGATATTGCCTTTACCCAAGGTCGCTATCTTGAAGCTTTCCAAACTCGCCAAAAACAGCGATCGCTAGAGCAGAAATATGGACTAAGAGCGTTTATCGGCGCGGGAACGCTGCAACCCAAAAAACTATCGCCTAATGCCAGTATTGCGGAATTAGATGCTAGTAAATTTGATATAAACTCTGGCGAAATCGCGGCTTCTGGTAGAAATCAAGATGTGGAGCGTCTGGTGAAACGGATTCTCTCGGTGGAAAATCAACTCACGGTCATTCATGGAGAATCAGGTGTTGGCAAAAGCTCCCTTGTCAATGCGGGATTAATTCCTGCCCTCTTGCAGCGATCGCTCACGGGACAAGAATTGCTGCCCATCAAGATTCATATCTATACCAATTGGATCAATGCTATTTCTGCTGCCATTTATGAAATGTATGACCTTAGTGATCAGACACCAATCGCAAGAAGAGGCTCTTTATCTAGTCATGAATTTGGTAACCAATTAGGCGATCGCCTTGCAAATAGTGAGCAGGATGCCAAAAATTTACTGCGTAAGCTGAGAGAACTAGCATTTCATGGTACACAAATTGTTTTAGTCTTTGATCAATTTGAAGAATTCTTTTCTACCTGTACTCAACCCCAAGAAAGAGCAGTTTTTAGCGAATTTTGGCAAAATTGCCTCAAGATTCCGCTTCTCAAGTTAGTCATTTCCATCCGTGAAGATTACCTACATTTACTGCTAGAACTAGACTCTAAGAATACCGAAATCGATATTTTAAGTCGTGACTTGCGCTATGCCCTCGGCAATCTCTCCCCCGCCGATGCCAAATCCCTGATTGAAAATCTCACTGAACAGGCTAACTTTTTGATCGAACCACTCTTAGTGAATGAACTAGTCAGAGATCTAGCAGGCGATCGCGGTTCAGTACGTCCCATTGAACTACAACTAGTTGGCTCACAAATCCAAGATCGGAATATTACGACGCTCTCTGCCTATCACGAAGCAGGAGGAAAACAACGCATTGTCGAACAATCAGTGGAAGAGGTTGTGCAAGCCTGTGGTAATGCGGCTTTTATTGCTCAACAGGTGTTAATCCTCCTGACCGATGAGCAAGGCAAACGTCCATTGCGGACTTACAACGAATTGAGAATAGGGATTCTGCCCTACTCTAGTAATACCCTTGATCTCGACCTTGTATTAGAAATTTTAATCGGATCAGGACTAGTTTTCCAATTGCCAGAATTACCCAGTAATCGCTATCAACTGGTGCATGACTATCTAGTTCCATTTATTCGGAATAATCAAGAAGCAGGTTTGCTAGATGAATTACGCAAAGTTAGGTCTTCAGCACAACGCAGTCAAACCAACCTCAATAGACTAACTAGAGTTGCTTTTATAGGGACTGTGTTGGGGTTATTCATGATGGCAGGTTTGGCTTTCCAAGCCAATCGTCAACGTCAGTTAGCTGAGTTTGGTGAAATCGAAGCCTTGAATTCTTCGGCAAATTCGAGTTTTCTGCTCAATCGGCAATTGGAAGCGTTAACTACATCTGTGCAATCTGCAAAGAAATTAAACGATACCGATGAAGGAACCGATAAAACTAGGATTAAGAAGTTAATCTTTGAAAATCTGCAAACAATCGTTTACAACATCCGTGAGCGCTATCGATTTTATTCGATCAAAATGGACTCACCATTTTATGCAGCCAAATTTAGTCCTGATGGCAATACTCTGGCGTTTGGTAGCTTTGATGGTGGAGTTTATCTATATAAAAGTGATGGTCAGTTGATTGCGCGTTTAGTTGGTTTGCAAGCAAGAGAAATTCGTGGTTTAAGTTTTAGTCCTGATGGTAAGAGAATTGCATCAGCAGGGCAAGGCAAAAGTGTCAGAATTTGGAATGTTGAGACTGGTAAACTGATTGCTAAATTCTATGCTCATCAAGATGATATCTTTCGGGTGCATTTTCATCCTGATGGCAAAAGATTGCTGACGGGTAGTAAAGATGGCACTGCCAAAGTTTGGGACAGCGATCGCGGTATTGACATCCTGACCATCAATCCCAAAAACGTCGATGGTAGTTCTCCCCAAAAGGAATCGGGAGCGATTCAGGATACGAGTTTTAGTCCTGACGGTAAGTTAATTGTAACGGCTAAAAATAACATCATTTCTCTATGGGATTTGCAAGGTAATTTACTAGCTCAGGCGATCGCCCATGAAAAAGAGATTTACAGTGTCAAGTTCCATCCTAACAGCAAGCAATTGTTATCATCGGGGCGCGATGAAACTGTGAAACTGTGGCAAATCAATGGACAAGTTAGCGAACAAGTAGATCAACAGAAGCTTCAAATTCAATTAATACGCACATTTAAGGGCAATGCCACCGATGTTTTAAGCTTAAACTTTAGTGCTGATGGTAGTCATATTGCTTTTGGCTCTCAAGATAATTCGATCCAGATTCTCAATGCTGATGGGGTAACAGAAATGAAACTAGGCGGACATACGGATGGAATTTTTGATGTTAACTTCAGCCCGAATGGTCGATATCTGCTATCGGCAAGCAAAGATCGCACAGTCCGACTCTGGGATTTCAAAGCGACATTAATCGATACACTCTATGGTCATGTCAGCAGCATTTGGTCAGTGAGCTTTCGCCCCGATGGTCGAGTCTTCGCGTCAGGCAGTGTCGATAAAACTGTGCGCCTTTGGAATGCCGATGGAACCTTTAGACAAGAACTAAAAGGTCATGAGGATACGGTCTATGGTGTTAGTTTTAGTGCTGATGGCAAGAAACTAATCACCGCCAGTAATGATCAGACCGTCAGAATTTGGGATAGCGATACAGGCAAGCTACTGCATATCCTCAATATTCATGGTGCAGAGTTGATCTATGCCGCCTTGAGTCCCGATCAAAAGATCTTAGCGACTCTAGGCTGGGATAACAAAATTAAGCTATGGCAATGGGACAATACCGATAAACCGAAGTTGTTACATACATTAGAAGGTCATACAAAAACGGTGTGGGCGATCGCCTTTAGTCCTGATAGTCAATCTCTAGCCTCGACTAGTAATGATCAAACTGTAAGAATTTGGAATGTGAACAATGGTCAAAATCTGCATACGATGGAAGCGCATACTAATGGTGGGCTGGCTGTTGCCTACAGTCCAGACGGTAAGCAGATTGGCTCGGCTGGTAAAGATGGCAAATTGAAACTATGGAATGCTCAAACAGGCGCTCTCGAACAGGTGATTTCGGTAACGGCTGATTCTTGGATCTATGGCATGAACTTTAGTCCAGATGGCAAGGTGATCGCGACTGCTAACGCTGATAAAACGGTCAAAATGATGGATCGCGCTAGTGGTGAATTACTCAAAACCTTATCTGGACATACTGCCGAAGCCTATGCTGTCAGCTATAGTCCCGATGGCAAAACTATTGTTTCAGCGAGTCGAGACAATACGCTCAAATTATGGAATGCGGAGACCTTGCATTTTAATGAACTCGTTCAACGGGGTTGCAGTTTGCTAGACAACTATCTGGAATACACGCCAACATTAACTCCAGAACAAAAACAAATTTGCAAAAATTAAAAGCCCAAATAAAAGCCCAGCAAATTTTTAAAAGCGTTGCAAAGCAACGCTTTTAAAAATTTGCTGGGTTCGGGTTTAAGCGCAAAGCGCTGTATGATCGAAAGCCATAATAACAATTCACGAAAGTGTAACTACACTTTTCTGAATTAAAAATCAAACCCAGTAAGAGTTTTCAAAACTAGAAATGGTATAGCCATTTTTAGTTTTGGTACAAATCATAGGAAAAAGTAATGCAAGACCAAGAAACAAGCTGGCAATCCTTAGTCCTAGTCGCCATATTAGGGATTTTGGCAGTCATTAGTTTTAATTCATTCGTGATTATCAACCCTGGGGAAGCAGGAGTATTGAGCATATTAGGCAAAGCCAAGGATGGCGTACTGCTCGAAGGTGTGCATTTCAAACCACCTGTGATTTCGCAAGTCGATGTCTATGATTTGACCGTACAGAAGTTTGAAGTGCCAGCCCAAAGCTCAACCAAAGATTTGCAACAACTTACGGCAAGTTTTGCGATTAACTTTCGTCTCGATCCTATTGAAGTGGTGACGATTCGTCGTACTCAAGGTACATTGCAAAATATTGTCTCTAAAATTATTGCGCCTCAAACCCAAGAATCCTTTAAGGTGGCGGCGGCTAGACGTACTGTCGAAGAAGCGATCACGAAACGGGATGAACTCAAACTAGATTTTGATGAGGCTTTGAGTCAACGTTTGAGTAAGTACGGCATTATTGTCTTAGATACCAGTGTCGTTGATTTGAATTTCTCGACAGAGTTCTCTAAGGCAGTTGAAGAGAAACAAATTGCAGAACAACGCGCTCAGAGAGCCGTATATATTGCCAGAGAAGCGGAACAAGAAGCGGAAGCTACCATCAATCGTGCGAAGGGACAAGCGGAAGCGCAACGCCTGTTACGAGAAACATTGACTTCTGAATTGTTGCAAAAACAGGCGATCGAAAAATGGGATGGCAAGTTTCCTCAAGTATTAGGAGGGAATGGTGCAGTTCCATTTATTAATTTAGAAGTTGGCAAACCACAATCTAATATTCGTTAATCTCAAACCTAATACATAAGAGAGGTACGGCGCGAAGCGCCGTACCTCTCTTATGTATACAAACCCTGACATATCGAGGTTTTAGAGATGGCAATACTAAAACTTGAGTTAGCATAATCGCGAAGCACTATAGATCTGCGGGCTAAGCAAAATATGGCTAAACTCAGAATTGGTATTAATGGATTTGGCAGAATTGGACGATTAGTGGTTCGTGTAGCTGCTAAACATCCCGAAATCGAGATTGTCGGAATTAACGATCTTGTTCCTTCCGATAACCTTGCTTATCTGCTCAAACATGACTCCACGCATGGACTCTATGATGGCGCGATCGCGGCTAAACCTGAGGGCATTGAGATCGATGGTCGGTTTGTGCCTTGTACAGCAATTCGCAATCCAACGGAATTGCCTTGGGGCGAGCTAAAAGTAGACTACGTGGTGGAATCTACTGGTTTATTTACGGACTATGCAGGGGCGATCGCGCACATTAACGCAGGTGCAAAGCGCGTGATCATTTCTGCTCCCACCAAAGATCCTGAAAAAGTACCGACTTTGCTGGTTGGTGTTAATCATACTAAGTTCAATCCTGAAACGGATCTGATTGTTTCTAATGCAAGCTGCACCACCAATTGCTTAGCACCGATCGCGAAAGTTCTTAATGATAATTTTGGGATTGCGGAAGGATTAATGACTACTGTTCATGCGATGACCGCCACCCAACCCACAGTCGATGGACCCAGCAAAAAAGACTGGCGCGGTGGACGTGGAGCAAGCCAAAATATCATTCCTTCCTCTACAGGTGCGGCGAAGGCGGTCGCGTTGGTTTTGCCAGAATTGAAAGGGAAACTAACAGGTATGGCTTTGCGTGTACCTACGCCTGATGTGTCAGTCGTAGACTTGACCTTTAAAACGGACAAAGCTACTAGCTATAAGGAAATTTGTGAAGCGATGAAGGATGCTTCAGAAGGTTCCCTCAAGGACATTCTCGGTTATACCGATGAAGAGGTGGTGTCAACGGATTTTAGAGGAGATGCGCGATCGAGTATTTTTGACGCAGGCGCGGGAATTGAACTAAATCCGAACTTCTTTAAAGTTGTCTCTTGGTATGACAATGAGTGGGGTTATTCCTGTCGGGTGATTGATTTGATGATTTCAATGGCACAAAAGGAAGGAATTCTCTAATACCAATTCACAGAAGTGTTGACACACTTTTGTGAATTAGTGTTAGCCAAGCAAGTCAAGTAGCTAAGCGCAATTAAATGATTAGGGGCAACCTGATTCAAGTTGAGGATTTTTGGCGATCGCCCGATCCCATGATGATTTGCGTTCTCGTTTGTAGATTTCTAATGCTTCATCAGTAGCTGACATTTTGCGATTATTCTTTTTGTAGTAGTCACGAGCCGCGATCGCGCCTACCAAATTAGCTTCCGAACCAGCGATCGCGCATTGTCTTACCCGCAGGTTCTGCTCTACTGTAAGTCTTGGTTTGCGCCAAACTTTTGAAGCAGCAAGGGCTTTTTGAAACTGCTCGACTGCATCGTTAAACAGCCCCATTTGGAGTGCTTTGTCTCCATCAATCCAGTAGGTCATGATTGCATATCCGTAGGGACTCGCCTCAAGCATTTTGCGTAGCTGTTCTGGAGCTAATCCTGAACCTTGCTGTTTCGCTTTTTCTGGGGTTACTGGTTCTGCTTTTGATTCAACTGTTGTTTTAGCGATCGCCCCAGAAAGTTGGTTGGTCAGAGTCGATGCTTGGGTTTGTCCACAGGCAATTAGTGAACAGCTAAGGGCAAGGAAACCGAAGAGTTTGGTTTTTGAGAAGGTCATATTGATTGATGTGATGTTAATTTAGGGCAAAAATTCTAGGGGCTGAACAATTTTTATAAGCTCATTTGTTTTTGGTTCCTTACCAACCTTCAACGACTTCCCGTAGTAACTCTTTTTCTCCTTGGGTGACAGTCAGAAAATTGCCTGTGGGGGTTTGTGCCAAGGTATAGGTCACATCACCGTTTACTGCCATGATCAAGGTCGGGGAAGCTTGAGTCAAGGGTAAACGAATGGATTTTGTTGGATCTGCTTTCTCTGTGCCTACATAGTATTCTGGAGTAGTTACTCCACAAATATTGATAACGTAGTTTTCCGTTGCCATCTTAGCTAGAGATTTTTCTTCACCTTGACAAGCTGACTTGGCTTTTCTGGGGGGAGGAGTGAGACGAAATTCCGCCCCTTGATATTTTCGATATTCCTTTGCAAATAAATAAGTGCCAGATAGATCGGCGCTAGGTGCAAGGTCAACCTTCTGTCCATAGCCTTTGTCTTCAAACTTTACTAACATAGGGACAGCATCCCTTGTATAGACAATCAAGTCATTCCAACCATTGCTAGTATTACCTGAAACGATAATCGGTGGATGACTGGTGGGAATGCGACCTATGAGTTGGTACTGACCTCTCAATTGCTGGAAAATTAAGGTTGTACAACCTCCAGTTCCACAAAAATAACTACCCATCAAATGAACAATAACTTCAGGTGATGCATCACCATTTAGATCAACTTTGGCATAGGTATAATCGTTGACACTCTCACTACTGGGATAACCTTGCTTATCTTCCCATATAGCCATTTCTAAAGTTGGGTCTGGGGATTTCTCTGACTCGATCCAAGGGATTTGCGCGGTCTTGGATTTCGCCGATGATTGTGGTTCTGGTGATTTTGCAAGAGCTACTGGGTTTGCGGCTGGTTGGGATGCAGTGGTTGTTTGCGCGATCGCATTGGGTGTCGCATTAGGTGCATTTCCGACTGGAGCTTGTCCACAGGCAATTAGTGAGTAACTGAAAGCTAGTAAACCGAATAGCTTAATTTTTGAGAAGATCATATTTTTAATAGGTTATGTTTTATAGCTTGCTCTGATGGATAAATCACTCAAACTTAGAGAGAATATCTGCACCGCGTTCTTTGGCAAGTTTTTCGAGGCGATCGCGTTTTTCCTCAAAAAAAGTAGTTCGGATAGAGCGATCGCGAGGTAATTGTAAATCTTTTTAGGTTTTTCGCCTGAAAATCACTTCGATGCTCCACAAACAGCACGTAGCACAGTTGACTCACCTTCTTCAGCGCCATATCTAGCAATCGCAGGAATGATTTTTCCATCGATTGAGGATTCACCACAGTCTGCCGTGCGCCACGGACTGTAGTAATCCTCTCCTCGGCTGTACTCAGCCCTAGTACGAAAGCGCCAACGATTGCTACCTAAGTCTTGCTTTTCGTGTATGTAAATTTTGTACATAATGCCTTGTCTCATTCCAGAGTAGATAAACTCTGTGGCTTGTTGTGCTACAGGTGCGTTTGTTGAAGAATCCTGAGATTGGGCGATCGCGTTTTTAACTTCAGTAGATGCTATAGCCGATGGTTGGGGTTCTGGTGATTTTTCGGCAACTACTGGTTTTTCGGTTGGTTGGGGTGCAGTGGTTGTTTGCGCGATCGCACTGGATGTTGCCTTGGGCGTTGCATTAGATGCAGTCGAAACTGGAGTTTGTCCACAAGCAATTAGCGAGTAACTGAGGGCTAGTAAACCGAATAGCTTGATTTTTGAGAAGATCATGTTTTTATGGGTTATGTTTTGTAGATTGCTCTGATGGATAACTCACTTAAACTTAGAGAGAATATCTGCACCGCGTTCTTTGGCAAGGTTTTCGAGGCGATCGCGCTCTGCTTTTGTAAAGGTAGTTCGGATAGAGCGAGCTTGATCACGCATTAGCTCCGCTTGCAACTTGCCACTTCGATCAAACATGAATAGCTTTCCATCGTGGGAAAAAGCGATCGCAGCAACTTTGCCATTGAAGTGATAATTATAGGTAATACCACCGCCACCTTCAAGATTGCCTGCTGAAGCAGAAGAGACAAATGTAGCTGGATTTACTCGACCACCGCCTATACGGGTGGCACAAACGGTGAACCGATTCGATCTCTGCGTAATCGCTTTGCGATAACCATCGCAGGGTCGCTGTTCGATTTCTGCATAGGCTTCATACAGCGTTTTGGCAAGATTGGAATCTGTGGAGCGCTGTGCCACAATTACTCTTATTGAAGACATCTGAGATTGTGCGATCGCTGTTTCGACAGAGGCTTGGGCAGCAAAGGGAACTGCGATCGCAGTGAGTAAGGGAATTGCAAAAAGTTGTGAGATTTTCATTGTTTAGTTTGAATAAAGGTATAGAAAATATCTAAGAACCCCCTTTAATTCCCCCTTGCAAAGGGGGAAAATAAGAATTCTTGTTCTCCTTTGCAAGGGGAGGGTTAGGGAGGGGTTATTGACAAGATTTTAGAAATTAGCCAATTTGTTAGAGATCGCAAGCTTGCTGTCCCCAAGTTAGGGGTGGTCTAGTGCGAGTACGAGCATCAAGGTCGGGAGCGCAGGTAAATTGCTTGATGGAGCCATCAGGAAAAAGTCCGATGGTTACTGATTCACCCGTGCGATCGCGTCCAAAAGTAACCGCAGCCACACTTTCACAATTTTGGATAATCTGCTTCGCAATCTCAGTCCTCACTTCATCGCCAGACTTCCAAAAATCAGCAACCCCGCTACCACTGATGGTAAGTGTATATCTGCGATTGAGATTGGCTGAGCGATCGGGATAAGGCACTGATAAACGAGAAAAACGACTGTTATTGGTTACTTTCACATCAGGAATAGTTTCCAACACATCCTTAACATTTGCGACCACCTGCTCACATACCGTTCCATTTTTGACTTTCGCTTCAGGTGATGGCGTATTAGTTGCGGTGGATGTTTGGGCGATCGCATTGGATGTGACACTAGGCATCACATTAGGCGCAGTCAAGGCTTGAGATTGTCCACAGGCAATCAGTGAGCAGCTAAGAGAGAGAAAACTGAAAAGTTTGATTTTAGAGAGTTGCATATTGATTTAGCGCAAAAATTCTAGAGATTGGACAATTTTGGTAAACTCATTGGGAGTCATGTGGGCTGTGTCAGTGCAAATAATCGCAGCATTGATCCAATTGGCGGCTTTGCTATCGATAGTTCTCACGGAGTAGAAAGGCGATTTGCCTGCGGGAAAAGTCCATAGTTGTTGTGGAGTCTTGGCGATCGCATCTGTCATCGGAGCGCCATTACCGTTGCCAATATTGACATCCACCTCGCCCAAAAGCTTAGTATTGACAGTGCGGGTGTAGCGCCCACTTGGACCACCAAGCCCGCCGCCAGTCGCCTCAACCGCAAAGCAATGATTTTGACGATTGCGATATAGCACCGTATAGTCAGGACCAAAGCGGCAGACTCCGTTAGCATCAATCCTGTCTCCCTGACGACAAGGTTTAGTTTCGACTGCCGCCATCCAAAATCCTTGAGGCACATATTTGGGAAGCGCAACTTTGATGCCAAGGGACTTCAGTTTTGTGCTAAAGCTAGAGTTGATCAAACTATGACCATTATTAGTTTGGGCAGAGACGGGAGCCGCAAAAGCAGCAGTTAGAGTCAACAGGGAAAGTAGAGATAGGCAGGTAGTAAATTTCATAGGTAAGTTGGTGATTGTGTTTATTAAGAAAGCGTTCAAGAATTACTCGCTGTGATCAAAAAATTAGCTGAATCCAGACCAGTTGCTGAGTCCATCTCAGCCTCCTATTTATCAAAGGGTCTTTTAGAACTAGAGCATGTTTGATCAAGTAAATACGACGCAATCCAGCCTCTAGTTTGACTAGGCATATACTCTACATAGTCCCAATTCACTCCTTCATTATCACTTTGACGCACGATGGGTGAATACCCGCTAATGCTGTAATACAGTTGGGCTACTCGTTGTCCCACTAAGACATAGCCAACGATCTCAGACTCAACTCCAGGGGCAGAGCGCATATTCACCCGTGATCCCTTTTCTTGACCAAGAATATCAGCAAGGCAACGTCCTCGAAATGCTGGGGGTGTGTTTTGGGCATCGGCGATCGCAGTGAATTGAGGTGCGAGAGTGATGAGAGGGGCAATAATTGCCACCAAAACTTTAGTTAATTTCATAGATTGGAATTTAGCTTCAGGCATTTCTTATGATTAAGATATCTCGACAATATCTTTGGTTCCAACTGATTTCGTCTCCTAGCGAGTAGGCGGGGAGGCTTCATTTTTGGAAATGCTTTACAGGTCTCTGTTTTAGCCACATTATCCTAAACGAAATACAAGTAAAAAATGTAAGATCTTGATGGATTTTAGATTTTTTTAATTTTCGTTTTTGATATGGGCTGTAAGGCAGAGAGATAAGCCTCACTAAAGCGAAACCACCCTGCTTTACGTTCTAAAACGTTTTCCATTCTTCGCGATTGAGAAAGAAGCCGTTGCCTTTGGGGTTGGTGCAGGTCAGCCCGTTAGTGCGCGACTTGCAAACAAAGCCGCCTCTGCTCCAAGTCTTGCCATAGGCTAGGGTCTTGTAATTGGGTGAATAGGCGCTATCCCCCGCACAAAGTACGCTCGGCTTACCGACTTTGGGTAAAGATAAGCCACTGCCCCAATCCAAATTGCAGGATGCTGGCTGCGGTGGCATCGGGTTCAATTGGCTGACAATTTCACAACGCAGGCGGTCGCCATAGATCACGCAGTAAATATTTTTACTAGGCATGATGAAGCCATTTCGACTAAAAAAATCTTCCGATGATTGCGCGATCGCAGGTGCATTTACAGGTGCATTTTGTGGCAAAGCTTCAGCTTTTAAACTGGTGAAGGGAAATAGAGAAGTGGCGATCGCTAAAACTGTCAAACAGGAAACACGAAATTTTGGCATTGGATTGAGATTCAATTAAATAAAATGTAAGTGATCATAAACCATCCAGAAGCAAGGCGATAGCTAAGTGCTTGTGCCAAATAAATTACCAAAACCCGTAAAATTGCGCCCCCGTAGGGGGCGCAATTTTACGGGTTTTGGTTTGTAATTAATTTTTTTGGTTTGACGATCGCTAGATATTGATACTTTGAGGAATGCGTGATGGTCTGAGGTAACTGTAATCGGCAATCCTTGTTTCATTGCGCGACTTGATGGTTTTCTCGATCGCCTTCAACTCATCCTGAAAACTCCGTAAGGGCTTCTCAATGCGATCATCAGTGAAATAGTCATCATTATAATCTCCTAATGTCGTGTAATAGACTGAACCGAGAATATAAGTCAGTTTCAATTGTCCCTTTGCCTGATCAATCGGTGGCAGTAATGCAAAGAAATCCTCTTCAGTTGCGCCTGTGGTCTGAGTCGGTGCAGGGGTATAGCCTGCTAAGGGAATTGCAGGAGTATACACAATTAAATCTCCCTGTGGGAAGTTCACGGCGGCGTGTTGAGCGCTGCCTGTGAAGATCACCGCTGTGACAGCCTCAGCTAAATAAGCTAAGGTGCGAATCTGTCCATTTTCGCCAAAGCTAGTCACACGACCACCATCATCAGCGATGATTTCCTTTGCCCATGCTTGCAGTTCAGTGTCCTTCTCTATATCTGCATCACTGGCATAATAAACTGATAGATAACTCTTGACCCAAGTAGCGATCGCTTCCCAAACTAATAGTGCATCATCACGATAGGGATAGTCAGGGAGTAAGTTGGGATTGTCAACACCGCGCTTCCTGAGAGCTTTAGGTAATACGGCATCCTCAAATTTATAGGATTTAACTCCATTCACAGAGACAGCGCGAGAACTGGCGATCGTTCCTGCCAGCAAGCCATCGACACCACCACCAGCACTCACTAATTTAGACTGTGCGGCATCATTGATTGCTAAAGTTCCTTGGAAATGCGGTTTGAGCAAGATATATAGAGGGTGATTGCTGGCAAGTTGCCGATTGGTGGCGATCACAAAGGGTTCCACAAATAAATGGGTTCTACCCAAATGGCTAAGTAGTTGATGATGATTCGCATCGGCAATCTGGACAACGGTTTTGGCAATCAACCAGTTCGGCTCATCACCAGTTTGGAGTAAAAAGATAGGATGAGTCTTGGGATCTTGTCCTAATTGAATAGCGATCGGAATCAAGCTCTTTTCCCCTTGAGGAATGGCAAATAGAGCTAAAGGAGCATTAATGTACTTCTGTTCTCCTGTGGGAAAAGTACCACCAACGATCGCCTCTAGTTCTGCATAGTCTGCTAAATATAAACGTCCTTCTGCTCCTGCTGTAGCTAAGGAATCATTGGGTAAAACCTGTTGAAACTGCTCTTCAGTTAATGGGAATCTGGCATCAAGAGCGGCAATCCGTTGAATTACTAAAGGATTAAACCCAGCGACACGCAATCTCGCAAATTCAGTGTTACTAATATAGTTTTGGCTGATCGCAGGGAGAGGTATAATCCAAAATAGATTGTTATATTCTTCAATATTCACTCCTTCTAAATTAGTAGATGGAGTTTCTAAAACCGATGGTAAATCTTCTAATAGCTCTAGTAATGCCGAATCAGAATGAGCCGTACTTGCGGCGAGTAATCGTTTAGAAAAGTCCTGTTGCTTGGCTTTAGACTTTTGTTTGCCATCTTCTAATAGCAATGGGTTAGCTCGCTCATTCAGCAAAACCTTGACGGCGGCTTTCCCAACTAACAATCCCCAAGATAATGAGAATCTCTCGTTGGTGGGAACTGTCTCTACTAATGGTAGTGAATCGATGTAGGTATAGTTATATTGATAAAGATTTCTAGCATTGTTCAGAAATCTCTGACGTTGATTTATTTCAGGATCATTCTGAGGCAGAAGTGGATAACCACTGGCAGGCGATCGCCTTAATATCCAAGCAGCCAAATTTTCCAACTTTGCCGCGATAAACTTTAATACTTTGGCAACACCACCCAAAAGAGCAAAGATCATGGATGTACCTTGAAATTTATACACCCAATAATATCGTAATTTTTAAGTTGGCGTAGCAAACTTAAAAATTACAAACAATTTACAGCCTAAGTAATTAAGTTGCGGCACGAAGCGCCGCAACTTACAGCCCAAGAAACATGTAAAAGCGTTGCTTCGCAACGCTTTTACATGTTTCTTGGGGTTGGTGTATTACTTGACTAGTCCTGCTCGGAGGGCGCGTACTGCTGCTTGAGTGCGGTCATCGGCACATAACTTATTCAAGATATTTCGTACATGGGTTTTGACTGTACCAACCGTAATGTAGAGACGCTCAGCGATTTCTGCATTGCTATTGCCATTGACGATCTCTGATAGTACCTCTAGCTCGCGCTCAGTCAGTGGTGTAGCTTGGAGGACTTGTTTGTAATCAGCCTCAGCCGCATCAATTTCTACGGTAGCTTCGCGGCGGCGCACTTGCTGTAACACGATATTGGCGATCGCAGGGTCAATCCATGAGTTACCCTCAGCCGTTAATTTCAAGGCTTGTACCAGATTCTCAGAGCTAATGTCTTTGATGCAGTAGGAGTCTGCCCCTGCGGCAAAGGCAGCTAAAACTGTCTCTTGGCTATCTGTCAAAGTCAGAATTAAAACTTTAGTCGCTCTACCCGTTTCGGTAGCGGTTGCTTTAATTTGGCGTGTTACCTCTACGCCATCAATATCAGGTAAACCCAAGTCAACGATCGCTACGTCAGGTTGTTGGCTATTTACTAGGGCAATACCTTCTGCACCCGTTGCGGCTTCACCAACAAAAACAAGCTCTCCCTGCTGTTGTAAAGCGATTTTCATGCCCATGCGGGTCAGGTCATGGTCTTCAATTAGGACAACACGAATCGAACTCATAAGCATTTTTGCAGATTATGCAACCGTCATTATTGTTACCAGAATCGCACAGAAGAGGCAATAAAACCAGATTGCGCCGCCACTCTTTGGCTACTTTTGGATAGCTTGACCTAATCGTTTCAGGATTTGGAGTACTTGCCCCAGTTCATGCTGTCTAGGAAATAGAGAGAAAGTCCGCGAAACGTCATATTGAGGCTGGCTATTGTGGGTCATTTTCAAGAAGACAAATTCATCACCATTCGTGGCTAAACCAAAGGATGGTTTGTCTTTTTGTCCATTGGGACTGGCTAGCATATATGCCAATAATTGCGGAATGGCAGCTAACACAGAGATACTAGTTCGTTTTGACTCAACTACTAAAATCCATAGGTTTTGTTGAATAACCAGCATATCGATAAAACCTCGCAGGATTTCCTCTGTATCATCCAGTTCTAGCGTGATTCCATAGGGTGAATGCATTCGATAGGGAGCATCTAGAAAACCTGCTAGTTCTAATAGAGGCGATACGACGACTACTTGGATTGTTCCTTCTAAGAGCAGTCCATCTAATCTTTGGTAGTCATAACGCTGTTTTAGTCGTTTGATACCTGCTTGTTCTGTCTCAGTTAATGCTGGTAAGTCTTCTTGCCATTCCCTAAAAAAGCGATCGCTATCAGCTTGTCGCAAATTAAAGCGATCGCTTAAATCATTCAGACTATGAATTGCATCGGTAATTCCTATCGTGGCAACCATTTAGTTTTTACCAACAACAAACGTTGACTCTAAGTTCTGATTATAGGTTGCGCCACTCTTTGTGGTTTGGGTGATGGCGATTTGGTAAGAGGCATTGTTGTTTTCGCGTAGCCAAGGAGAGCAGTAACGACCTATCGGTAAAGTGTAAGTATTGCCGTTAATAATTGCGCCATCGCTAGGTGCAGATTTGGGCGGAATTTTAAAAGTAATACTGCGCCGTTTTTGATAGTCAGAGGCGACTACACCTGTTGCGGATTCTTTGCTCAAACATTGCACTTGGATTTCGGTGTTTTTGAGCAGTTCACGTACATTGCCGCGATCGCTGAGAACTAATTGATTTTCAGTACTTACCCCTGAGATTTTTTGTAATTGGAAAGCACTGACGCGATCGGGATGAAATCCGCCTGTAATTTTCACTACTTGGAGGTTTTCTGGTGCAGTGGCGGGAATGACTTGATATTCCAGTGTTCCTGCTAGTTGATATTGGATTTCAGCAGACTCATTACGAACATTCACGGTTGCGCCAACTTCTACGCGATCGACTCCCAAAGCTGTTGGTGTTTCGGCGGCAGCCCAATCAAATCGATAAAATAATCTTGCTGTATCTTTTAAAAGAGTATAGCGATCCGATGTATTGGAACTAGGGCGCAGTAAGCTAGACAAACCTGTGCGATCGACCCAAATATTTTTAATCAGTCCTACTTTTTTACCGATCGCCTGTGCCAATGGTGCGCGATCGCTTGTAATTTCCGCAGGAATATCTAGACGCGGTACAAGGGTAATCTTGCCATAGTTGCCTGTCTCGCCATTGCGCCCATTGTTGCTGGTCTCGCCATCACGACCACTTTGACAGGAATAAACATCGGTGCGAGAAACCCCTTTATAAGTACGTCGATATAGCCAATCATCTTGCCGATATTCCGAAGATTTTGAAGAGGATTGCGAAAAATCAAAACCATCCGATGAACGCCTACAAAGTCGAGTTTCTTGAGACTCATAGGACCAAGGCGCTTTAGCATCTTTAAAGGGTCGTCGCTCAATATCCCAAGAACAATATCTAACTCGCCATTCTGGTTCTTGGCATTCACAGCCTTTACCACCAACAGCACCACGCCCATTTCTGCCGCCGCGTCCTCCTGCATTCCGAATTTCGATCTGCCGCAGATCCGCAATATTTGTATAAAAAATAATCGCATTGCCGCCATTGCCACCACGTCCACCATTGCCGCCATCACCACCACGTCCACCCGATGCCCCAATCAGTGAGTATTCAGGACGATAGGGTTGGGCGCAACTACTAGCCGATCGCCCTGCGGTTCCATCTTCGCCGTCATCACCATTTGTGCCAGTGAGGTCATAAGTAGCGGGTTTCCCATCACCAACAATTTTGATGTCTTGACCATCCCTGCCCGATCGCCCATCGCGACCCCGATCGCCCTCTTCTCCAGATCGTCCAAAAGTATTTTGGGCGATCGCTACTGAGTCAAATGATGGTCTGACTAAAGGTAAAGTCAGGATGGTGATTGGTAAAGCGGAGATCAAAAATTTAAGCGATCGGGTTTTCCACATCATACTAAAGCCTTTGAAAGCAATCTATTTTGTTGACATTATTATTACAAACTGAGTTCCAAAGTTATAGCTAGATATAAACTCATATTAAGTAGGTAGGCGTAATTAAACTTACAATGGGTTTCAGTCACCGCAATAGTTGGAGGCATAGCTATCTTATATTTAATTTATCCCACTTACTTAGAAAAATATTCCTGAAAATTTTTACTCCGCTAGTTTATTTACTTAGATCTTTTAATCCAGTAATTAATTTTACTAATGACTCAATTACGCCTAATTTTAAAGTTACATCAAGGGAGACAAGAAGCCATGCAATAAAAATGTAAGGCAAATTTTTGTTGATTTCTGCATTAGGATTAGGGAGCTTTTCAGGAAATAAAATATAAAATGCCATTATCATAAGTGGCAAAGTAATGCCAATGAATCTTATTGCAATCTCCTGTATTTTCTGAAGACGAGTCTGTTTAATGACTTCGGCGGTCATTTGAAAAAATTGCCATTCCCAAGAACCATATTCTTCCGTGAAATAATAGTAGGCAAGATTATAAAAATTTTCCCTTAAATTACTAAGGGTTGTTTGCCTCGGTGCAATTAACCATCTTCTTCTTTCAAGAATATAGTAAGCCATATTTTTAAAGTGCTGTTGAATCCATTCTTGACTGACTGATTTTCCAATACTATAATGCCAAGGAATTAAAGTTGTTACTCTTGCTAAGTAGTTCATTCTAAAAAGAATCATACTTTTAACATCTCGTCTATAAGTTACATCATCTCTTTTTAATTCAAGATTTAGGTTGATAATTTGTATAACACACAAGGTTTCAGGAATTAAGTATTCTATGATTCTAACTAACAGCCTAGAATATATGATCTGTATTGTTATAAAAGAAATTCCATATATTGCGTATACAATAGGTAAAGAAAAAGAATTGTCAAAAAACTGTAAAGTAAAATAAATAAATAGATAAATTCCAATAAAAAAAGGAATTGACCCTAATAAAAAATAAATGGTAAATCGCTTGCGATGTTCATCTGCAATTTGAGTATACTTCTCTTTTTTTAGTCCAAAAAAGTCGAGTGAAAAATCTTCTGCCAAATCAAAAGATGAATCAGTAATCAGTCCCTTTAAAAAAGATGAAATTATTTTTTTATGACCATCAGAGTTAATTGTCATTGAGAAAGGAAATCCAACAACGTATCCTAGAAAATGTTTACTTAACCATAATATTTTTAATAATAGTTGAGGTCTATTATAAAGAAAATAGCCTTCAAGTTTCTTCTTCGCTTGATCATCCATTTTTATTCAGATAAAGTTATCAAAAAATTATAGAGTATTTATCTTTTTTGGCGTTGTACATCTTCATAATGCTATTCAAGTATTGTGTCTTTGGCTCCTTACCTAGTAAGACCCATTAACGTTTGGTCATTATGAATATCGGCAACGCCCAAAATTCGGACAACCTAGCCTAAATTTAAAATAAAAAATATGTCAGCTAATCAAGGACAACAACTCGAAAAGTATAGTAGTCAACATCCTCAAGAAGTTTTACTAGTTAAGCTCAAAATTGATGAAGAACTGGATGAAGTTATGATTTTTAAAGGATTTTCTAGCTCCTTAATGCGATCGACTGCCTTTGATCCTGATGTATCCGTAATTAGCGATCGCGCTGAAATTTTGACTATTGATCGCCTCACCGCACCCTATCAACCAAATCAGCCTCACTACATCCAACAAGGGATAACATGGAAAGAATTCCAAGATTTATAGCGATCGCCAGTTATGTCAGGACAAAACCAATAAATAGAGTTGCGCCGCAACTCTATTTGAGGTTGATCGCTATATTTGATCTCAAATTGATGTAATCGTAATTCCTATTTTTTTATGCTTAACGAAACAAGGCAATCAATTTATACAAAGCAGGTGAAAATCGCCTCAATTTTGCTGTACCAAAATGTGTTACAGCAGGAAACATGGGAATCCTATGTCAAACTATTGCATTGCCTTGCTAACTATCTACTTGATGGGCATGAAAATAGTTCGCGGCGACTCAGTTATTTATTCGCCTATGGCAAATGGTTTCGAGCGATCGCGGCTACGGGCTACAACTGGAGAGATTACGTGATTTCGCAGATTCTGGCATCTGATAATCCTTTTAGTCAGCAAGCGCAAACGACAGAACTGCGGCAATTACCTGCATCCTTAGTATTGGCAGCTAAGCATGATCTACAAGTTTTAGAAGAGTTAAGTCTTTGGGGTGGAGATAAATTAGTCGATTTTATTGAGTCCTTTGGCGATCGCTCAGTGGCTTGGCAATTAACAGATAGCGATTTATCTAAACTCTCAGAAACAAAGCGTTCTCTGATTCTCAAATTTCAGGCAACTGATGGCTGGACAGAACTTTTGCCAGACCTAGCCAATTACTATAAGCACTCAGGTACAGGCATCTTTACTGACTATGAGGCATTCCGTTGGCATAAAGGACATTTGGAAGGGATTGCTTATCCTGATTTAGTCCAGTTATCGGATCTGATTGGTTACGAGTCGCAGCGCCAAACTCTATACAAAAATACAGAAGCGTTTTTGGCTGGCTATCACGCTTTACACGTCCTGCTCTATGGCAGTCGTGGTACAGGTAAGTCGTCAATGGTCAAGTCTTTAATGTATGCCTATCGCGATCGCGGTTTACGTCTCGTCGAAGTCTCTAAAGATGCGCTAAAAGATTTACCCACCATTGCCGACATTCTGCGCCAAGTTCCCCAGAAATTTATTATTTTTGTCGATGATTTGTCCTTTGAAGAAGAAAGCGAAGACTATAAAGCGCTCAAGGTGGTTTTGGAAGGAAATCTTTCGGCTCAACCAAACAACCTCTTAGTTTACGCAACTTCTAACCGTCGCCATTTATTGCGTGAATACTTTAGCGATCGCCCTAGCTTAAAAGATCTCAGCGATCGTAAGGAGGTCAATCCTTGGGATACAGTGCAGGAAAAGTTATCTTTAAGTGATCGCTTTGGTTTAACTTTGACCTTCCTCAATGCCGATCAAGAAATCTATCTCAAAATCGTGCATCATCTGGCTAAACGTGCGGGGATTGAATTACTTGATGATGATCTCAATTTTCGGGCTTTGCAATGGGCAACTCGGAATAATGGACAGTCAGGACGTACTGCCCAGCAATTTGTCGATTTTCTGCAAGCAGATCTCCAACTGAAGAGTTGAGAAGTAAGGTAATAACAATGGCTCTCTCTGGATTACCAAATATTTTGCATGACATTCAGTCGCGTACTAGTTGGCAGCAACGCTGTCAGTATTTACTGATTGTCGAAAAGTGGGCTGATATTGTTGGTGAGTCGGTAGCCCAGCAAACCTGTCCGATTGGAGTCTATCAAAAGTCTTTACAAGTGGCAGTTTCTAGTCCAGTTTGGTCACAGGCACTTACCTTTGAGCGCGTGCGGCTGTTAGCGAAGATTAATACTTTGCTGGGTCGCTCTAATACTTTAGCGATCGCCGATATTCATTTCTCAACGGCTAAATGGGCTACGCATCAACAAACTTTAAAACAGAGTAAGTTTGTCAACCAAGAGCATCCCAGTTATTTACCCGCGATCGCCAATGAATCACCCAAAAATAAGCGGCAGGAGCGGCAGGATCAGTTAGCCGAGACTCCTAAACCACCTGAAACTGCTAGCGAAGCATTTCAACGTTGGCAATCGGTAATGAAGCTCCGAACCACTCAGATGCCTAAATGTCCACGCTGCGATCGCCCCGCCCTCACAGGAGAAATATCGCGTTGGCAAATGTGCCGCGTTTGTGCGATCGAACATTTATTCAAATAGCTTAATTCCGCATCATGCCCCATCTCGAATCTCTCCATGCTTGCAATCCTAGCTTTACGCTTTGCTCTGATAGTAAGGCTAATCACTATGTGGACTTGGCAGCAATTAGGGGCGAGGATGTGGTGAAGCGTCTACGGCGGGCGATCGCCTTATCTCCCAATAAACCCACTTACCAGCTACTTTCAGGACATATTGGTAGTGGTAAAACGACAGAATTACTCAGATTGAAATTGGGGCTAGAACAGCAAGGATTTGCTGTAATTTACTGTAGGGTAGACCAATATCTTCAGATTAACGATATTAGCTTAACTGAGCTTTGGCTAGCAATTTTAAAGTTGATTTTGCAGCAATTAGAGAGTAAGGGAGACTCATTATCTCTGGCTTATTTACCTAATACGATCGCGGAAATCGAAAAATGGATGCGGATATCTGTGCCTATTGGCGGCTCTACCTATGTGCCACGACTCCAAAGAATTTTACAAGTTCTGCAAGATAGCGATCAAAACCGTCGTCAGTTGCGTCATTATCTAGAGCCGCGCATCAAAAGTTCATTATTGGCGGCGGGTGAAGAAGTAACTAACATTGAAGTCGATCGCCTGAAGCAAATGGGAAAAAAAGGACTAGTGATTTTAGTCGATAATCTTGATCGGCTATCGCTGGCACAGGTGGAAATTATTTTTGGCGAAGGTGGTAAGTATTTACGTCAGTTTCAATGTCATACGATTTATACAATGCCACTGCTAGCGATCGCCGATCATGATGAGCAATTTCAGCAACGTTTACAGCAGCACTTAAAGGGGAATACACCGATTGTGTTACCAAATCTGGCAATACGCGATCGGCAAGGTGCAATCAATTCCTCAAGTCTGAACTTATTGCGCCAAGTTGTCTTAGCCAGAGTATTACCAAACCTTGCGGCGGAGAAACGTTTAGAGAGAGTCACTGATTTCTTTGATCATTTAGCAACTCTCGACCTGCTCTGCGTTTCCAGTCATGGTCATTTACCTTATTTACTGTCACTGTTAGCTGGTTGTGTGCAATTCCAAGATCTGCCAATTAGCTCCAAAACACTTACCGCAGTCTTGGAAATTGATTATGCAACGAGGCTCGCAACCATTAATGACCAAGATCGCCAATCCTTGCAACACTATGTGGCTGCACCCTATCGACTGACCCCAGAGGCGATTACTCTATGTCGGCGGCTGTTGCTATTTGCCCATCATGATACGGAAGGCGATTGGTTTAGCAGTCCCTTTGTCAATCCCAACTAAAGGAAGCAAATTTTTGTGGCGCGGCTTTGCCGCGCCACAAAAATTTGCTTCCTTTTACTGCACAAGTTCCCCTAAACAATTAATCAATTCGCCAACCACGATAGGTTTACTGAGATATCCATTCGCGCCGAGACTGATCGCTTTTTGCCGATGCCGATCGCCTGTGCGGGAGGTCAGCATCACTACGGGCAGAGCGTACCAAAGATCGTGGGTGCGAACGGTTTGTAGTAGATTAAATCCATTCACTCTTGGCATTTCCACATCGGAGATCACCATCGAAACTTTGCCTTGAACGCGATTAAGTACATCAAGGGCTTCTTGACCATCACGACAGGCAATCACTTCAAAATCTAATTGCTTCAGCATTCGCTCTAGCATATTTCGAGTTGCGATCGAATCCTCCGCAATCAAAATTGTCTTGACTCTTTTTTGAGCAACATTAACTTCTGGGTTGCCCTTGACCGCTAATTTTTGATTAACTTTTTGCTTGGATTTTGCAGTATTTTTCTGGAGCAGAACATTTAAGTTGTCAGGAACTAAAACAGGTACAACTTGCCCTGTGCCTAAAATCGTACAACCTGCGAGATAACTGGGAGTAGCTACACTGCGATCAAAAGGTTTTAGAATTAATTGTCGTTCTTCAATAATCGTGTCAATGGCTACAGCGATCGGGAGATCGTTCCGATTGAGAACTAAACATACCTTAGCGAGTAATTCATGATTTCCCTCAATATAGGGAAGAGCTTGTTTGAGATGTAATAACGGGATGAATTTCTTTCGCCAAGCGAGTTCTGTTGAGTTGTTTGCTTGAGAAATCTGAGCTTCTGCATAAGGAAAAATATCTAAGATATCGTTAGCAGGAATTGCAATGAGGTTCTCGCCGATCGCACAAATCAGTAATGTAATGAGACTCAACCCAAGCGGTAACCGAATTGTAAACGTCGTTCCCTGACCTTGTAAGGTCTCAACTTGGATATTCCCGCGCAAACGGTTGATTTGCGATCGCACAATATCTAAGCCCATGCCGCGCCCAGAGATATCACTCACAACATTGCGGGTTGAGAAATGGGGCTGAAAAATAAAATTGAGAATTTCTTGACGTGGAAGTTTGCCAATGGGAATTTCGGCAGGACAAATATTTCTCTCAACGGCGCGATCGTAAACTTTTTGGAGATTAATGCCATCACCATCGTCCTTAAGCGAAATAACTACTTGATTTCCTGCAATAACGGCGCTAAGGGTGAGAATTGCTGTCTCAGGCTTGCCCAATTCCAATCGAGTCTCAGGCATCTCCACACCATGATCGAAGGCATTGATTAATAGATGGTTTAATGGTGTTTGTAATTGTTCTAAGATTACTTGGTCAATGGGAACATCTTCACCTTGAATGACTAGTTCTACTTGTTTGTTAAAGCGCTGACAGAGCCGCTTCAGTTGTGGCACAAATCGACTCGCAAGGGTTTTAAAAGGAACCAGACGGGATTGGGTTAATTGACCATAGAGCCGATCTAAATCCTGCCGTAAATATTCGATTTCTTCGCCTAAGTCGCGATAACTTAGGTCAATGTCAGAGCGACTTTCCCGAACGCGCAGCAGGACTTCTTGAAAATTTTGCAGAGTAATATGCGAAGAAGAATATTGATCAAGTTCTAATTGATCAAAATCCTCATTGATCTGGTTGCTGACCGCTTGATTAATTATAGAACTATTTTGGGAATTAGGATTTGGTGTCGCGATCGCCAGTTGATCGTAAACTGTCTGCACTTGCTCCTGTAGCGGAATCATCTGCAATACCAGCGACTGTAAATTTTTATTGGTCTGTCCTAATTGCTGCTGTTGTCGCAGTAAACGTTCATGGCGCAAGATCATTTCGGCGACTGTATTAGTCATACTCTCAATTTGAGCAGAGGGAATCCGCAAATACGAAATTGCTTCGGAGGTGGCAGGGGCGAGCGCTGGTGATTCGAGTACAGTTTGGATCGGATTGACAACTTTCTGTTCAATGATCGGTTCTGCAATGACGGTCGAACTATGATCTATATTTGATGCCTGAATGATCGATTTTGCTTGACTCTCATCAGCTTCTTTTGGTGCAGAAGTTAATTGAGATGATCCTTCTGTAATGGGAGCATCGCCATAGAGATATTGCAAACGCTGCGATCGCAACCTGTTGATCACAACTTGGACTTCTGACAGGAGGTTCGTGATCTCCTTTTCTTGGGGAAGACGTGCTTCAAAAGGTTCCACTGTGTCAATCAGCCAATCTAGCCGCAAAGTATCACCGAGCAGTAGACATTCTTCACAAAAATATTGTAGTTCTACTCTAATGGCGGTTTCAGATAAAGATGCATTGGCTAATAATTTAGTTTCTACTTGCTTAATACAGGCTTCTAAATCCTTCTCTAAGGAAGATATAACAATGGGACTAAGGGTTGACTTGGGCTGATTGGGACTATTGGCGATCGCATCGGTGGTTGACGTGTTTTCCTCTGATTTCTCAGATTCATCGTTAACGATCGCGAGTAAAGCATCCAATTTCTGCAATAGTTCGAGATCGATATTAATGTCAACTAAGGCATTATTTGGTAAATTGCTTGCCTGCGAAAGTACTGCCGCTACTTCATCAATGCCCTGACTTAACACTTCCGCAATCGTAGTGCGATCGCAAAATTCGTTATGTTGCAAAATCTCTAGCAGATCTTCTAATTTATGCGCGAGCTTGCTGAGACTGAGTAATTCAGCGATCGCTGAACCACCTTTGAGAGAATGTGCCGCGTGCATCAAAAAGATGTAGTCAGGTTTTCCCGCTTGGATTTGGGCTAAACCGCGTTGGAGATTTGCCAAATAACCAGGTGCATCCTCATTGAGAAAGCATTGACGAGTTTCAATCGCAATCTCATTTAAAACCTCGGCATTTAAAGTTCGCATGGGCATAATCTTGCAAATTGCTTACTCGGATTTTTCTAGACGGAACTGACGTACGGAGGTTTGCAGTTCATCAACTACTCCCACCAGTACTTGCAGCGAGGAAACGACGGTTTGGGTATCGGTGGCGGTGGATTGGGCGATCGCATTGGCATTTTCCATAATGCTGTTCACCTTTTGCGAGACTTGAGTTTGGGAAATCGTACTGCTGGAAATGGTCTGTAAGTAGTTGTCGATGGTTTGGCTCAGATCTGCCAAGTCCTTCAGCGTTTCCTTAGTTTCTTCAACGGATTGGGTTCCCGCGACAACCTCCGCAGTTCCTATTTCCATCGCTTTTAGTACTTCTGTAGTCTCTTGCTGAATGTTGGTAACCAGTAACTGAATTTCTCTGGTTGCATCGGTTACGCGATCAGCTAAGCGCCTCACCTCATCGGCAACGACCCGAAAACCCTGTCCATTTTCACCTGCTCTAGCCGCTTCGATGGAAGCGTTAAAAGCGAGTAAGTTGGTTTTCTCGGAGATACTAGAAATAATCGATACAATTTGCGAAACCTCTTGGGATGACTCGGCAAGTTGCTTCATCTTTTTCGATGTAGCGGCAACCGTAGACCGAATTGCTTTAATACTGCCGACCGTGCGATCCATTTTCACATCACCTTCTCTCGCCGCGATCGCCGCTTTTCTTGCCACACCTGCCGCATCCTGAGCCGATTGAGCTACCTGTGCGATCGACTGCGTATTTTGTTCTACCGCTTCAAGGGCTTGAGCGATACCGTCAGACTGTGCCAACGATGCACTGGAAAACTTCTGGACGGAGTTTTCACTTTCTTTTGCCAGCGATTCTGCATGGATTGCCGTAGATTTGACTTCTTCCACCAAGTTCCGCAATTTGCGAATCGTGGCGTTAAAAGCATCAGCGATCGAGCCAACCACACCATCTGTGACCTTTGCCTCAGCCGTTAAGTCACCTTTTTGTGCGCCTTCAATTTCCAAGAGCAGATTGATAACTTCCCTTTGCAGCAATTCCTTCTCTTTACGTTGGATTTCCGCTTCCTGCTCCTTGAGTAGAGACTGTTGTGCTAGCGCCTTCTCAGACATCTCAATACTGTCTGCCATGCTGTTAAAGGATTGCGCTAATTCCCCAATTTCATCTTTAGCAAATACCTCTGCTCTTGCCTTGCGATCGCCTAATGTAAATCGCTTAGCGATCGGAGTGAGAGATTGTACAGGCTTAGCAACCACCCGATCCAAAAATCTTGCTAATAAAATATCCAAAAGAATGACGATCGCTGCGGAAATACTGAGGGCAATCCATGTATTTTTCAACAAATCGTTCATTTCCGTTTCAGGTGTCCCCCGCACCAGAATGCCGACAGGAGCATTGCTATACTTGGGTACAGCCCCTTTATCAGTTTCAATAATGCGATTGGGAACGGCTCTCGCTGCCATCGTGTAATAGGTATTCCCCACTAACACCCGACCTGTTACTGTTTGTCCATTTTCCGCAGCCGCAGCACGACTGAGTAACTCATCTGCTGCTGCCCCTGAGATTGGCAGATTAGCATTACTCGTCTCAAAGTTGGGTTGTTCAATGGAAGTCGCGATCGCAAATTCGCCCGATGGTTTGCGATAGTACACCGCACCATAGCCGCCTAATCCTTTCTTGCCAGTCGTTTGAGCCGTTGATGCCAGAGCTTTGAGCGTATTATCGACAATGGGAGCTTTTTTATTGACGATATCTCCTGAAATCAACACGCCAATAATTTTCTGAGTTGCGGGATCTTTAACTGCTGTAGCGGTGTAACGAATGAGAGAATCAATCGGTGTAAAGCCATCGGGCAAAGGCGGCGCTTCCTTTTGCAGATCATCAGCACTAACGATCGCGGTTGCTTTGATTTGACTAGGATCTGCCAGAATATCGCTTACTAAATTATTGGGATTAAAGTCTTGCCCTGTGCGATCGCTATTAGCACTGACAATCACCTTCGCATCGACACCAACTAGGGTCGCATATTCAATCTTTCTTGCCTTAATTTCGTTCTCCAGAATCTTCTTCACCTGCTCTTTGAGAGGGGCGGGAACTGGTTGCTTAGTGGCATAGTTGCTAGCCGCACTAATTACTGCCGCGTTGTCTGACTGCCCCCGAAACCCAAACCCCATCTGATTAATTTTGATGTTGTAGTTGATTTCCATAACCGACACTTCCGACTGTGCCTGTTTGAATAACTGATCCTGCAAAGAGCGACCAATTAAGAATGCACCAAAACCCACCAGAGAAAGCGATAACAATTCCGAAACTAATAGAGCCGAAAACTGCTTACGTCCCACAGGTAAATCATAAAACCACTGTAATCGCGAAGATTTTTGCGGGGATGTCGCTTTTGACGATTTGGTGACTTTTTTAGCGGGTTGTTGCTCTGATTCTCTGGGAGAGTAAGTTGATGAACTGGAGGGCGCAGCGATCGCGACACCTTGAGTAGAGCCATACTCCGTTTCTCCCATTGCTTCGATCGCCTTAGTGGCGATCGCGGCATAGGTTCCATCCTCATCTTCTTCAATAATTTGCTGATAAATTTCGCGTGCCGCATTGGTATTACCTTGGCTCTCCAAATCATAGGCATACAGAATTCGTGCCATCGGATCGCCGCCTTGTGGTGAATTCCCATTGCCATTAGCAGAGCCTTTCCCATTGCCATTAGGAGCGAGAGATACTGAGGTTAAAGTGTCGTTATTTGGAGTCATGGTTTTAATTAAAAGTTAATAGACTTAACTAGTGGTGTGCAGCTTTGCCGCGCACCACTAATTCTTGACTGGAATACTCGCAATATCGGCTAATTCCGCGATCGCCTCATTACCCCCCACATCAGGATTTAAAATCCGAAATACCTCATTCACATTCAAAACCCCGTAGGTATTACCATCTAGCTTTACCAATCCTGATAGCAAAGCCTTAGCCCGTGATGGCAATTTTGCTGGTAAAGCAATTAGCTTTTGAGAATCAAGAGTAACCATTTCCTCCAGTGCTGTCACGATCGAAGCAAGGCGACGGATTCCCCCATCTGGCATCGGCGCACGCAGAGCGATCGTTATAATTGGTTTTGCCAAAGGCGTTGGCTGAATCCCAAAAAATTTCTCTAAATTCAGCACCCATAGTAAACTGCCCCGTTGGTTAGTAATTCCTAACAGACAAGGATCTACCCCCGGAATGGGACTAATGTCTTGAGGCTGTAGCTGCACAACCTCATCAACATAACTGACTGGGATTACAATCCGCAGTAATGAAGAAACCCTAATTCGGCAATATTCTTGAATCATAGAGATATTCGGAAACGAGTTGATGAAGATGATTTACTAAAAGCAGTAAATCATCACTTCTGTAATTACCTAATTAACGTGTTGATAAACCGTATCTAGTAATTGTTTGGGTGCAAATGGCTTAGTTAAATAGGCATTTCCGCCCTGACGCAAAGCCCAGAATTTATCGAATTCTTGATCTTTAGAAGTACAAAAGATAATCGGAATTTGTTTAAACTGATCTTCATTGCGAATGGTACGACAGAGATCGAGACCACTTTGACCAGGCATAATCACATCTAAAACAATTAGATTGGGTGGTGTATGGTTAGATAGCCATTGCCAAGCATCTTCAGCATTTCCTTGCAAAATCACATCAAATCCAGAACGCGATAATAAACTGGAAATAAGTTGCTGTTCTGCGTGTCCATCTTCAACAACGAGTACGGTTTTCATAGAGTCTTTAATTATGGTGGTTCTGATTGATTAGGGTTGTGCTGTAAGAACTAGTTTTTGAGTGATGCGGCGATGCTACGCCACCCAAAATTGGTTCCTTCTTTTGGTTAGAGACTGCTCGAATTAGGATAAACAACTCGAAGAGTCGCCCATCTTTAGGTCAATGTTATTACTAAACTGATTATTGAGATTTTGGTTGTTTTGGAGAAGGCGCTGAACTTTACTAATGAGTTTGTCCGCATTTACAGGTTTGATGATGTAATCATTTGCCCCTGCGAGTTGCGCCCTCATGCGATCGATGATGCCATCTCTCCCTGTGAACATCACAATTGGAACATTCCGCATATGTCGCGATTGCCGTAACATTGTGCAGAGTTCATATCCATCAATTTCTGGCATAGTAATATCCATTAAAATTAATGCAGGTTTTTGCCTGACTAAGGAAGTCAGACAACTAGTGGGATCGGTAATTCCCAACACTTGAAATCCAGACATTTCGAGTACCATCTTTACCTGACGCTGCACTGTGTGACTGTCATCGATACAAGCAATCAAAGGACCTGTTGGTGCTTGAAAAGCGATCGCTGGACTGGTCTGTGATGGAAATACTTCCAAAATCTTGTTAGCAATTAATGGAGCTAACCATAATGCCAATACATGAGGTTCTATTTCTAACTGACGGCACATCGTGTAGATGCTGAGTTTCTGCTCTAAGATGTCTAGCCAGACAGATAGACTCACATTTTGTAAGCTGGGATTTTGGGGTGATACCTTTCCTGTTCGTGCATTTATTTGATCATTATTGGTATTCTCCCAAAAGTTACTGAAGTCTTTAACTTTGCTGCGATCGAGATATATACGTGCAAACAATGAAGAAATATGGGGATGGAGCTTCTGCCAAAAGCGCACATGAGTGGAAATTGGTCTCATGAGGTCAGATAATGGTGCAGCAATTAGTACAGGTTTGATGCAAATATTCTGCTCAAATTTCACATAGGCACTAGTATGAGAAATTGCATGGATTAAGGCTTCTCTCGAAAGACAAAGAAGGATGCGACGGAATTCAGTAAGGGAAAGCTGGTGTTCCACTTGCCATTCATACAGGCTTTCATATTCTGACTTGTCTGCACTAAGTCTTGGTGGGGAAAGATTAGGGTTAATTTGCTGCCAAAGCAAATCAAAGCGCTCAGGTCTATAACCAATTGTCGTTGCATAATATAGTCGAGAGCCGCCAACGTATAACTGCCAACCAATCGATTCGTCTTGAGGAATTGATATCGATAGACATCCTGTTAGCTCTCGTTGAGCAATAACCTGCAATAACTTATACGGATTGTTGAGACTGACTTGCATGGAATTGAAGTACTAAATTTAACTGAATCACCAGTCTGAAACCTCAGAGCTACTTGATGTAGTCTGAATTGCCGTCCCCCAGATAAATATTAGAATTTACGCACTAAGTCTCAGAAGTAGAAGCAGTTGATGAATTGACCCTGCTGTAAAGCAAGGATTTCACTATATTTTTGCGTAAGCCCTAAATATCTTAAAACACTTGCCTCGGATTTAAAGTCTCGGTAATTTGGATTACATGAATCACCATAATTAAAATAGATCAAACTCCGTTGTAGCGTATGATACACAATTCTTAATTGTTTGGGATATTTTCACTCAACTGACACAAGAGCGCCTAACAGATTACTATCATCAAGTATGGCATTGGTCATGTCCGCATTCCGCAAATCTGCACCCCGCAAATCTGCACCCCGCAAATCTGACCATTGTAAATCTGCATATTGGAAGTTCACACCCCGTAAATCTGCACCCCGTAAATTTGCATATTGGAAATTCGCATAGCTGCAATTACTTCCATTCAACGCTACTCCACTAAAGTCTACTTGCTGTAAGTCCGCTTCTACAAAATCTGCACCCCGTAAGTTTAAGCCTGCAAAATTACGTTCGCCTTTTTGGTATTGATTAAGTAATGTCTGCACAGTTACAGGCGCAAAACTAGCGATCGCTTTTATATTCTCTATATTTATATGATCTGGATTATCTGTGCCAGAAGCTACTAAGGATGAGCTATTGGAGGCAGAAAGTTGTGAAGCCTCAGAATTGTCGCCTAACTCATCAATAATCCGTAATACACCAATAATCTTGCCATTAGGATCATGGACAAGTACTGTTGACATATTTACATCAGTCCAATTACCATCCCGAAGTTGGAAAGGCATCTTCACTGCATCTAGCGGTTTACCAGCTAAAGTGTCGAGAATTGCTGCTTGTAATTCCAAGGCTTGAGATTCGGGGATAATAGGTGAGGGATAGCTCATAATTGCGGAGTTATTCCAAGCAAATAGTTTCTCTGCGGCAGAGTTCCATAATAAAACCTTGCCACTAGGACTAATGATATCGATCGCTACAGGGACAGCCTTAATTACCGCTTTTAATAGCTCATTGGTACGTTGCAGACTAGCTTCCGCTTCACCCCTTTCACTAATATCAATACATACACCATCGGCAAAAATTACTCCCGAATCAGTACGATAATAGCGGGTGATATTTTGCGCCCACTTCACTTCTCCAGAGAGAGAAATAATCCGAAACTCATGGCGGAAAGTGGCAAGTTTATCAAAGCCAGCTTTGATTAAAGCTTTAAATTGATCGACATCTTCAGGATGAATTAAATCTAGTAATTGATTGGGATTCGAGATTACTTGTCTAGGTGCAATCCCAATTAGATCGGTTAACCCATCACTGATAAATGGAATTGAAATTTTTCCTTCGGGAGTAATTGCCAAGCGATAGAGGGTTGCGGGCATACTTGAGGCGATCGCCGCTAACCGTGATTCACTTTCTTGCAACGCTGCTTCCGTGCGCTTGCGTTCGGTAATATCACGGGAGTTAATCACCAATCCCTGTACGTTAGCATCTTGCAAAAGGTTGCAGCAAACTGACTCTAAATAAATCCAATCCCCATTAATATGCTGATAACGCATCACAATCGGTGTGGATACGGCAAAATTATCAACGGATTGAGTTAAAAAGTTCTGAAAAACTGGTAGGTCTTCAGGATGGATAAATCGGATAAATTTTTTATCGATTACATCTTCGGGCATATAGCCTAAAGTTTTAAAAATGGCAGGACTGCAATAGTGAATTGTGGTATCAATATCGAGGATATTCACAATATCCGAAGAATGCTGCATTATTGCTCGTAATTTTGATTCGTTGCGGATCAAATTGCGAGAAATACGTCGTTGTTCTTCTCTTTCTACCCGAATCTGACGATCCATTAGATTCAACTTAGCATTCATTTCAGCAACTCGAATTTCTAAGCGTTGATGAGAATGCTGTAATTTATCAACTTCTTGTTTACGTTGGGTAATATCTTGAATCCACCAACGCATTCCAATTACTTTGCCATCTAAGGCGCGAATGCTGATAATCGTAAAGCTGGCATCAAAGGGCTGACCTGTCGGGAACTGCATCCGAAAATCTAGGCTTTTAATGTTTTGTCCTCTCTGTAGCTGTCCAATTAATCTTTGGAACTGCTCTTTGTAAGAAGGATAAACAAAGTTTTCGAGATTTTTATTCAGAGGTTGCTCGCCAAACATCAAGGTCGCAGCACGGTTTGCCTCCAGAATGTCACCATTAGCGTCGGTCACAAAATAGCCGTCAGGAGCAAAGTCAAACAATTCCCGATATTTATCGAGTTCCCCAGCTAGCGATCGCTGACGCACTTCTAATTCCGTTAAAGTAGTACGCAAAACATTGCTAGCATCTTCTAGATTAAGATTTCTAGTCTCAATTTCTTCAGAAGATGCTACGGGTAATGCTGCAATATGCTCTAGCTCTTGCAGTTGCTGAATCGAGTTTTCGATTAGTTCGAGACAGAGGCGCATTCCCATACAGCATCCATGATTTAATCAGTCTTTACTAAGGTCTATATAGTATAGCAACCATCAAAGGACACTTTCATGAGTTAATTTTGCTTACCTGCTTATATAGTTATCCATAAAGAGAGTAGTGGCGCTACTCTCTTTATGGGTTTTGATGGCGATCGCTATACAATAAAAATAACCCATAAGTTCAGGAGCCAAAGCCAATGGTCAGCCAACTGAGCAAACCGCACATCATTTATCCCGAAAGCGATGGGAAACCTATGGCAGACAATACGAAACAGTTTGAACTGATTGTCGAAATTAAAAAAGGGTTGGATCTACTTTTCATAAATGATCCGCAAGTATTCATCGCTGGCGATCTGTTTTGGTATCCCGTAGAAGGTCAACCGAAAATTGTGACTGCACCTGATGTGATGGTAGCGATCGGTCGTCCTAAAGGAGATCGAGGTTCTTATAAACAATGGGAAGAAAACAATATTGCTCCCCAAATTGTATTTGAAATTCTCTCACCTGCTAACAGTCGCGCTGAGATGAGCAAAAAGCTGCTCTTTTTTGAGCGTTATGGTGTGGAGGAATATTATCTTTATGACCCTGAAGAAAATGTTCTCGAAGTTTGGCAGCGAACCTCTGATGGGTTAGCTTTGATGGATTTTACCGATAGCTGGACTAGTCCCCGCCTTGGCATCCGTCTAGATATTACTTCAGGCAGACTGCAACTTTATAATGCTGATGGCACAAAATTTTACTCATATATTGAGGTGAGTTTAATGCTTGAGCAGGAGCGTCAACGTGCTGACCTAGAGAGCCAAAGGGCTGATCTAGAAAGTCAGCGTGCCGACCAAATTAGTCAGCAACTTGCGGAGATGGAGGAGAAGCTTAAACAATATCGCGATCGCTTTGGGGATCTTTCCTGATTAAAAAAACAAGCGGCGCATAGCGCCGCTTGTTTTTTTAACGTAAGGTGATATTACGATTAGGTACTTTTTTTTGTGGTTTAGCGGGTGACTTAGTTGGTGTTGACGAAGATGTCTTGGTCACAGGATGCCGATCGCCACGATCGCTTTGTCCACGTCGGGGTTGATGCTTCGATTGTCTACCAACTTGGATTGGCTCAGGCTTAGCACGAGGATCAGGATCAAAGCCATCAATAATTTCTTGAGGCAGCGATCGCTTGATTAATTTCTCAATATCTGAGAGGAATTTGCGCTCATCCACACATACTAGTGAGATGGCTTCACCTGATGAGCCAGCACGACCTGTGCGCCCGATGCGATGCACATAGTCTTCGGGGACATTGGGCAACTCGTAATTCACCACATGGGGAAGTTCGCTGATATCTAAGCCACGCGCCGCGATATCTGTCGCCACTAAGACTTGCAAACTGCCATCCTTGAATTTGCCGAGGGCGCGAGTCCGCGCCGCTTGACTTTTGTTGCCATGAATTGCCATCGCCACGATGTCATCTTGATGCAATTGCTTAACGAGGCGATCGGCTCCATGCTTGGTGCGGGTAAAGACTAAGACCTGATACCAATTGTGGGTTTTAATTAAATGCGTGAGTAATTCTCGCTTGCGATCGCGATCGACAGGAAAAATCCTTTGGGTCACCAAATCCGCCGTTGCATTCTGAGGCGCAACTTCAACTAGTACAGGCTGATTTAGCAAGGTACTGGCAAAGGATTTGATTTCATTAGAAAAAGTGGCTGAAAACAGCAAATTTTGGCGTTGCTTAGGTAATAGAGCCAAGATCTTTTTAATATCACGAATGAAGCCCATGTCCAACATCCGATCAGCTTCATCAAGTACCAAGATCTCGACTTTAGATAAATCTAATCTGCCTTGCTGTACATGATCTAGCAAGCGTCCTGGAGTTGCCACTAAGATTTCTACACCGCCTCTGAGGCGATTGATTTGTGGATTAATATTCACGCCGCCATAAATTACCATTGATTGCAAAGGCAAATGGCGACCATAGGTTTTGACACTTTCTTCGACTTGGGCGGCGAGTTCGCGGGTAGGTGTGAGGATCAAGGCGCGAATGGGAATTTTGCCAGTAGGCGATCGCTTGACGACCTTATTAGATAGCAAATGCAAAATTGGCAGGGTAAATCCTGCGGTTTTACCAGTACCTGTCTGTGCGCCTGCCAGCAAATCTTGACCTGAAAGAACAACGGGGATCGCTTGTGACTGAATTGGTGTAGGGTCGGTATAGCCTCGTGCAGCGACAGCACGCACAATTTGCTCAGATAAACCTAGGGCTGCAAAACCCTGTGCTGAGGCGATCGGTGCAGAAGATTTATGAGGTACAGAAGATTTCTTTACAGGAAAGGTAATTACAGAAGAAGACATAGAACTCCAAATTGTGTATTCGGTCTGTCGCTGTTAGCGAGGCAATTTTGTAGTCATACCAATTCTTAGAGTTTTGCGACATTCCTAAGAATCTAAAACCTTACCCAGAGGGATTTTAAAGCTTCAAAGATGGGGTTGCCATTTTTGAAATTGGTGTCAGACGGATCAGAGACAGAAATATAACGTGACAGCAGTATCAATAACTGGGAGCAGATACTGTAGGGTTAAATCTTAGCATTAAATTACGGGATTATCGTCGCTTTTTGTCAACTTTCCTGATATAGCAAAGCAAGTTTTGCTTAGGACATAAAACCCAAGAAGCGCGTGGCGGCGCGAAGCGCCGCCACGCGCTTCTTGGGTTTCTATTACAGCGCATTGCGCTGCAAATTCTCATTAATTTAGAGCTACTGTTTCATGGAAATAGTTGTAATCAAGATAGCGATGTCCATCTTTGCTGGTGTGAATTACATCCACAAAGCGGCGATCGCCTAAAATCTGTGGTGATGAATACATATGCCGAGCATGAATCGTTCCTGAGATCGTTTCATCAACACCCGTGAGAGACACGAGAACTTGAGCATTTAATCGCTGCATTGTTTCCATACCCATGCCATACAGAGGACTACTTTCATCAATCGTATGCATCACTGTCCAAGATAGAAGAAATACAGGAGAATGATCGCGCACTAACTTCAGTTCATGCAATCGCCGCATCATTTGCCCTTCGGAAGTTATTTCATCAATCATTAAGTACACTCTTAATCTTGCTTCGAGAATATTGTTCCGTCGTTCATTCGCTGTGCGAAACATGAGCGTAGGAACGCCATTGTAATCATTAATAGTCGCTACATGACTAAACATCACACGGGAAGAGGATTTGGCGAATCTGGTAAAGGCTATTCCCGTAATTACAGCAAATAACATTAAACTAGCGATCGATTCCAATGTAACAATTAGATTGGAATAAAGTGTATCTGGATGCATGACTCCATAACCAATAGAGGCAAGGGTTTGGACACTAAAGAAAAAAGCCTCCAAAAAACCAATATCTTTAATTCCACCGATCGCATTGCTATCTAGTAAGTAGAGCATTGCAAATACGGCATTGAGAAAGATATCAAAAACGACCACGATCGCAAAAAATCCAAGCCAAGGCATTGTTAACAGAAGATGATAGGGATCGCGAAAATAGGAATACCAATTATTTCCACCGACAACTTGGAGAATGCCATCACGCTGTTCTAATTTGATTAAAGGACGATGCAGCTTACGTTTGATTCTCATATACGACTTGCCTACACATTGGCTTTCCTTCATGGTAATATGGGCGGCGCTTCGCGCAGTCCATCCTAAACTTAACATGACTCAAGTTCATACATATTCTGATCTAGTTACAGGTCGTCTGATCAGTCGCTACAAACGTTTCTTTGCTGATATAGAACTAGAGAATGGTGAAATAATTACTGCCCACTGTGCGAATACAGGTCCAATGACAGGTGTCTGTGAAATTGGCAGTCCCGTTTTAGTTTCCTATCACCCTAGTCCTAAACGCAAACTCGCCTATAGTTGGGAAGCAATATATCTAGATAATGAATGGATAGGTGTGAATACCAGTCTTCCTAATCGCGTAATTGGGAATATGCTCGATCGCCATTTAATTCCAGAACTAGAGCCATATACAACTGTGAAAGGTGAAGTAGCCTATGGCAATGAGAAGAGTCGCATTGATTTTCTCTTAACTGACTCTAATAGCGGTAAAAGAACCTATCTGGAAGTCAAAAATACAACTTGGTGTCTGGGCAATTTGGCTCTGTTTCCTGATACGGTGACAACGCGAGGACAAAAACACCTGCGTGAATTGATGTCTGTAATTACTGAAGATACTAGCGCCGCTTTAATCTTTTTTATTAATCGTGGCGATTGCGATCGCTTTGCCGCAGGCGCACAGGCTGATCCTGAATATGGGAGATTACTTAATCAGGCGATCGCTAAAGGCGTAAAAATCTTACCCTGTCGATTTGCGATCGAGCCAACAAAAATTACATATCTGGGCTTAGCCGAAACCCAGAAGTAAGTTGCGGCTAATTCTTGCTTTGCTGAATCATAAAAAAACAGAAAGAGTGCTTAGCACTCTTTCTGTTTTTTTGTTGAGTTTAGGTGTTAGCTACCAGTAAAAGGTTTAACCATTTTCCAGAATGTGTAAGGAACACCAAAACTCAGAGCAAAACAAACTGCAAATTCTGCCATAGGTCAATCGGTATGTCTTGTGTAAAAAGGTTTAGTTTATTTGAAGTGTTGCCAAATGCAACCTTAGAACTACACCATACAACTTTATTTAGGGTTTGGCTATATCCAGTTGGGGGATGCTTTTAATGCAAGAGATAGCTACGAAAAATCAAAAACCGAAATAAATGAAGGCGTTGCTTCGCAACGCCTTCATTTATTTCGGTTTTATCTCCTCAGCAAAAATTTTTTTGTTTAGGACACAAAACCCAATAAGAGAGTTGCGGCGCGGAGCGCCGCAACTCTCTTATTGGGTTTTAGTTTGTACTAACTACTGCTTTGCTATACCTTGTTTTTGGTGTGGGTAAGTTGCATTTGATCTAAATTTCATGTCAAATATGTCAAACTTTTTCGCCAAATTATCCAACTTGTGATAGTCTGTCTCCCTGACGGGGTTACTCCTAAAGACTAAGTAAATAAATCTTTTAAATCGTTTCTCACATAAGGAAGTGATATCTGTGAAAAATCTAACTAAATTATTGCTTGGCTTAACTGCCTTGAGTATCGCGATCGCTCCTCCCTCAGCCCAAGCGCAACCAGCCTATGGTAGTTATGTAGGTGCTGGTGCAAGTTTTGGATTCACAAACGGTAACAACAGTTTAGGTGAATCATCGCGTACTTCTGGATTAGTGGCTGCTCGATATAAGTTTTTGGAATTTCCTGTTTCGGTCAGAACCCAAATCTTGATCGGTAACAGTACCGCAGTAGTTCCTACTGTTTCTTTTGATGTGCCACTAAACTTTGATGCTGATGTGTATATTGGGGCGGGTGTAGCATTATCGAACACTGTTGATACAACTCCAGTGGGCAACAAAAACAGCTTTGTGATCCAGCCTGGTATTGATTACACGCTACCGAACAGTAACCTTGTCCTTTTTGGTAACGTTATTTTTGCCTTCGATGCCTATCGTAATTCCCCTGGCACATCAGCAACCTCATTGCAAACTGGTTTGGGTCTAAGATTTTAGTAAGGCTTTGCAAAAAATCATGACTATAAACAAAAGAAAGGCGACGCATTGCGTCGCCTTTCTTTTGTTTATCCCAAAGATGAATGCACCGCAACTCTCTTTGGGTTTTTCTTGGTAGGATGCAAGTAACCTCTAACATCAGAGTAATTCAGAGCAATATGGATACGATCCAACAGCCTCAACCTAAGATAGGTGCATTTGAAAAATTGCGACAGGCTTCACAATTCACCGTGATAGGAGTTGAAGATTCGATTCCGTTGCGGGTGATGGTGCAAATCTTTGTATTTATTAGCATTGGGGCAATGGATGCGGTTGCCAGTTCCAGTAATAGCGCTTGGGCAATCCCTCTCAGTGCGATCGCCGCAGTCTGGGCGTGGTATGCGCGGCGCAAACGTAATGTCATCGTGAAATTATTCATTGCGATCGCCATGATTGCCATGCTCGTAGTATTTCTCAATGATCTGGTGCGAAATACTGAAGAGACGCGGCTATTACTTGCGAGATTGCTGATTCAGTTACAGGTTTTGCATAGTTTTGACTTGCCACGCCGTAAGGACTTGGGCTATTCGATTGTGATTGGCTTAATCCTGATGGCATTGGCGGCAACCTTAAGCCAGACCATGATTTTTGCATTGTGGCTAATTGCGTTTTTAGTGGTGGGAATTACGATTTTATTGCTGGATCACCGATCGCGGCTAGGGGTGCAAACGGTTAGCTTCGAGCCAAATAAAATGGGGATGTCGCTGTTGCCTCTATCGGGACTATTGGCGATCGTCTTGGTGTTGGGGTTACTAATATTTGCCTTTCTGCCACGTTTACCGGGGTTTCAGTTACGCAATTTTCCCGTAAGTGTGAATATTCCTGTAGATAGACAAATTCCGCGTGGGGGGATTTTGACTAGACAGCAGCAAAATCAGCAGCAAGCTGGTACTAATGGCACTGGTGGGACTGGCACTGGTGGAACTGGCAACAATAATGATCAAGAGACCTTGCCGCCACTATTTGCTCCTGAGATTACTACGGTGGGAGGTAAGGGGGGCAACAATACTCAACGTCAGCCTGAATTGGTGATGCGCGTGCGATCGCAAGCAGAGTTATTTTGGCGCGTTATGGCGTATGACGAATTTACAGGGAAAGGATGGCGCATCTCTCGCAATGATCCTTCACAAATTCGCACTATTAAACGCAATCCCTTTAATTATGAATTTTTTCCACCAATTCCCACCTATGCATTTATTGGTGCTACGAAGTTAGTCAAGCCTCTGCCTACCCAAGAAGTAGTCCAAACCTACACGATTACATCAACAAATTTTCCTAATCTGGTACCTGCGGCGGCTGTACCGAGTCGGATTTATTTCCCTAGTGAAGAGTTGGATTTTGACCAAGAAGGGATGATTCGAGGTCCGGGTCCTTTGCCAGAGGATTTGACCTATACCGTCATTTCCAATGTGGTTCTCCGTGACCCGAAACTATTGCGGACAATGCCGAATGAATATCCACGAGCAATTCGTAATTATTACCTACAAGTGCCTGCCGATCTATCTCCTAAAGTTCGGAATGCCGCCTTAGAGATGGTTGCTAGTGCTAAAGATGCATCGGGTAAGCTGGTTGCTTTAAATAACCCTTACGATGTCGTAGTGCAGATTGCCCAAAGCCTAAAGCAAAACTATGCAGTTAAGCCTCTCAGTTTTGACGAGTCGAAGGGAGATCTCGTCTCGCAGTTTGTCACACAGGGGGGCGGCGAGGAGAGTCACTTTATTTCGACGATGGCAATCATGTTGCGATCGCTTGGCATTCCCACCCGCTATGTAGTTGGTTTTGCCCCTGGTAAATTTAACCCCTTTACAGGGCTATACGAGGTGCAGAACATTGATACACAGTCAATGGTAGAAGTGTTTTTCCCTGTCTACGGTTGGGTCGCCTTTGATCCTGTCCCCAATCGTCCCTTATTTCCGCCATCAATTGAGAATAATCGTACTTTTGGCGTGATTCAAACCTTTTGGAATTGGATTGCTCAATTTCTGCCCAGTCCAGTCAATAATTTCTTTGCTAATCTCTTTGATGGCATCGGCAAATTTTTAGGTGGTGTCATCAGTTGGCTGATCGAAATGGGTTGGGTTGGGGTTGCCTTTGGTTTAGCGATCGCCTTTGGTTTCGGCATCGGTGGTTGGGCTTTGTGGCAATTTGCGATTTGGTGGTGGCAGTTACGCCGCTTGCAAAAAATGCCGATCCCGCAGCGTACCTATCAACAAATGTTGCAATGGCTCTCAGAGCAGGGCAAACCGAAATCGCCCCAGCAAACCCCGCAAGAGTATGTGGCAAGTCTCCGCGATCGCCTATCTGAGCAACAAGTTACAGCGATCGCCCAAATTACACAGATCTATCAAGATTGGCGCTATGGCAATCAGGCGATCGGCTACAACCTCGCCACAGAGCTAAGAACTCTTTTAGATCGCTTAAAATCCCATAGATAAAAAGGGGGCGCTTAGCGCCCCCTTTTTATCTATGGGATTTTGTAAAGTTTTGTGATTTTATTACAAATTCTTGGCTGATTCACCGCTTTTGGTAGACTAGATGGCGAATATATTAAATTTCTTATTTTAATTATGAGCGTAGTTATTCAAGTTTTAGAAAAAGCCGACGAAGAACTCCGTTATCCCAGCATTTCTGAGTTGCAAAGTGTCAAAGACTTTCTCTCCACTGGTGCTCAAAGGGTGCGGATTGCGACGATCTTGGCAGAAAGCGAAGACAAAATCGTTAAGAAAGCGACCACAGAACTATTTAGAATTCATCCCGACTATATCTCCCCTGGTGGCAATGCCTATGGTCAAAAGCAACGCAACCAATGCCTGAGAGACTTCACATGGTACATCCGCCTCACTACCTATGGGGTTTTGGCAGGTGATAAAGAACCGATCGAAAAAATCGGGATCATTGGTGCGCGTGAAATGTATAACTCTCTTGGCGTACCTTTGGTTGGTATGGCTGATGCAGTACGTGCGCTCAAAAATGCTTCTCTTGCGCTATTGAGCAAAGAAGATGCAGATGCGACTGAACCCTATTTTGATTACATCATTCAAGCTTTGTCCTAATTGTTTAATGCATTAAAAGCAAGTGGTGCGCGGCTACGCCGCTTACCAAAAGAGAGTGGCGGCGCTTCGCGCCGCCACTCTCTTTTGGGTTAAATTTTGCCTGCGATTTGGAGAAGTGTTACTTCCCAAACTAATCGTGGTTGCACATAACGGGCAATCAACTCTCTTGCTTTATCGAGATGTTGTAAAACAGATTTGGAGCGTTGCTGTTCCCAAAAATAATTTTGGAGATAATCAATCAGCCATAACTGCAAATCCACTTCTAGTTCTTTCGTGATTTGCTTAGCGATCGCCATCGCACTTTTGGCATCTTTAGGAATTTGGCGCACTGAAGTTAATAACTCAAGGGGAATGCTTTTAAATCTCTCGAAAGACTCGATCGCCTGTCCTGCGGAACCTTGAGCAAGGGCAACCACTTCGGGCGGAATGGTATGTCCTTCACGGGTGAGGACTTCCTGCATTTGCGCTTGATTTAGCCTTGTAAAGGGAATACGTTGGCAGCGTGAAACAAGGGTGGGTAAGATCGAACCCGCATCGGGAACAATCAAGATAATCGTGGCGTAAAGAGGTTCTTCTAAGGTTTTGAGGAGGCTATTAGCGGCGGACTCTGCCATTGATTGCGCTTCTTCGAGGATAACCACCGATCGCTTGCATTCGAGAGGCGATCGACTGACAAATTCGCTAATTTCCCGCACCTGCTCGATTCTAATCTGGGGTAAAGCACGACGTTTTAACCCTGAGGCATCGGCTTCTTTCGCAGTAAGCATTTTGCCCTTATCTAAATAGGTCGGCTCTACCCACAGCAGATCAGGATGATTACGATCGCTTAAACGATTAGCCGATTTGCGATCGCCTAATAAAATTTCCGCAAAAGCTGAAGCGGTCTTACTGCGCCCTACACCACTTGTACCCGCAAACATATAGGCAGGGGCAATGCGATCGCGTTGAATTGCTGCTTTTAATAGGGCGATCGCTTGAGTTTGTCCAACAACAGAGTCAAAGGCGGTAAACACATTCACCTAATCATTCCATTGACTTTGCTGCGATCTCCAAGATTCACTAGAACGGAGACTTTTGCGATTGGGGCTATCATTTTCCACCACAAGGCGACGACGCAACCACCAGCGAATTGCTTCATCGACAGCCGCCGTAGGATTGTTAGAAATTTCCGTTAGTTCTGCAAACAATTCTGGAGAAATTTCGACATAGGTTTTCCGACTGGGGGACTGGGGTATATCAACAGCAATTGACTCAGTATTATCCATATTCAGCGCCAGAACCGCTTGATTTGTCTCTGTGTAGTTAGCAATATTCTCTATACCTACCTCCCGATTGAGTTCATTCGTATTCTCGCTCGATTTGTCAGCTTCATTGGTGCGGATGGTTAGCATAGGAACAATCTCTGCGTCATGAAATAGATGGAGTCTGATGGCAATAAAGGTAACTGCAAGATTAATCGCTGCTACAACTAATAAATTAGTGGATTGTGCCAGTATTAAAATTAGGGTTGCGGTCAGACTAATTATTAAACCAGTCACTAAAAGATTATAGCCGACTGCTTTTCTTGAGTTTGTTAGCTGGATTTGTCCTAATCCATTGACATTTCTGAGATTGTAGGGAGCATCACTTAAAATGGTAATTAGAGCGATCAGAATGTGAATTAGTCCAATTGCTAAGAAAAATCCGTTGAGTAGCCAAAAATCTTGCATAAATTTTTTTAATTAATCGTTCCACTCGCCGCGCGGTGGTACGACAGGATTCATGGTTAGAGGACGGGAACGATCAGCTTCTTTGATGGCTCGGCGCTGTAACCATTGACGGATCGCTGTATCGATCGCCTGTTCAGGATCATTAGTTACTTCACCGAGTTCGGCAAGCAAAGCAGGGTCAATGTCTATGCTCTTTAGTACCTCATTAAATACTGCTTCATTAGCCGATTGGTCTATTTGCGGTACGTTAGCGTTATCTTGTGGCATAAGGAATATTTAAATTAACTGGAATTAACTGGAAATTAACTGGCACTATGCAGATTTTACCTAGATTTGTTACCTTCTAAATGTGCAGAGCGATCGCAATTAAGCTTTTTGCCATGCAGAATGCAGTAGGGACGGCGCACCGCACCGCCTCTACTGTATTCTGAAGTAACATCACCAACTTTATCTGTATCCATGTCTTCACTTCAGGTCACACGCGGCACACGCGATATTCTTGCTCCCGAAATTTATTACTGGCAGCAGTTAGAGACAACTGCGCGTCAAATCCTTAGTCAAGCCGCCTATACCGAAATTCGCACGCCTATTTTTGAAGCAACTGAGCTATTTGCGCGGGGTATTGGTGAAGCCACAGATATTGTCGGTAAAGAAATGTATACCTTTAGCGATCGCGGCGATCGCTCTCTGACTTTGCGACCTGAAGGCACAGCAGGGGTAGCGCGATCCTATATCGAAAACAAGTTATTTGCTCAGGGTGGTGTGCAACGACTCTGGTATATGGGAGCGATGTTTCGCTATGAACGCCCCCAAGCAGGTCGCCAGCGTCAATTTCACCAGTTAGGCGTAGAGGTGTTAGGTAGTGCTGATCCCCGTGCCGATGCTGAAGCGATCGCGATCGCCAGTGATTTTTTGCAAGCAGTTGGTTTAACCGATCTCGTCGTTGATCTCAATTCCGTCGGCAGCGCCGAAGATCGGGTTGCCTATCGTCAAGCCTTGGTGGACTATTTCACGCCATTTGCCGAAGAAATTGATGCCGATTCTCGCGATCGCCTCACCCGCAATCCTTTACGCATCCTTGATAGCAAAGACAAGCGTACTCAAGAAATTTCTCAAGATGCCCCCAGTATTCTCGATTATTTAAGCATTGAGTCCCAACAGCATTTTGAGAAGGTACAAAATTTATTAACCGATCTAAACATTGCCTATCGGATTAATCCTCGCCTTGTACGCGGCTTAGACTACTATACCCGCACCGCCTTTGAAATCCAATCTAATTTACTAGGCGCACAGTCAGCAGTCTGTGGTGGTGGACGTTACGATCGCCTGATTGCTGAATTAGGTGGTGCAGATGTGCCTGCGGTGGGCTGGGCGATCGGCTTAGAGCGCTTAGTCATCCTCATGCAACAGGTTGCCGAACAAAAGCGATCGCAAATTGATTTCTACATTGTCTCGCGTGGTGAAAAAGCTGAAGCCAAGTCTCTATCCATTGCTCAAGCTATTCGTAAAGCAGGCTTTACAGTGGAACTTGATCTCAGTGGCGCAAAGTTTGACAAGCAATTCAAACGTGCTAGTAATGCCAATGCGAAAGCGGCTGTGGTGATCGGTGATTCGGAAATTGAGGCAGGACAGGTACAAATCAAGTGGCTAGAAACTGGTGATCAAGAGGCGATCGCGATCGATGATCTCAATTCCAGTTTTGAAGCGCTACGCCAAAAAATTGATCAGTAAAAAATAAAAATGGCTACGCCATTTTTATTTTTTACAAAAGAGAGGGGCGGCGCTTTGCGCCGCCCCTCTCTTTTGGGTTAAAGACTATTAGCAGCATTGGCTAAAACCGAAACTGCAATCACACTTACAAAAAACTTCACGGAAAAACTGAGTAGTTCAAATATCGTCATTGCAATGAGGGGGTTAGAGACTAGAGATAGCATTTGCCAAAACTAAAACAGCGATCGCACTAAAATAGAACTTGAAAATGAATTTACCAAAATGAAATACTGACATTACCTTGCTCCTCACTGCCTTAACTCTTGATGTACTTAGTATCAAGTTTTTCTCTAAGTTAGGACGTGATGTTAGGCTTTGAGGTTCCGTGATTGCGATCACTAAGGCGTGTGATCATAGATACATCAAGCCCAAGGTGGCAGCGCTTTGCGCCGCCACTTTGGGCTTGATGTCAAGAGCTATATCTTTCTTCTGCAAAAGGCTCACCACGATGGTGATAGCCATTCCGCTCCCAAAAACCTAGCTGCATCTTATTGAGAAACTCGATACCATTAATCCATTTAGCGCTCTTCCAAGCATAGAGATGGGGAACAACTAAGCGCATCGGACCTCCATTATCAATCGGTAATGGCTGATCAAAGAGAGTATGAGCAAAGAAATTCTCTTCTCTAACAAAATCTTCCATTGCTATATTGGTCGTATAGCCACCATAGCAATGTTCCATCAGATGCAAGGCTTGAGGATCAATTTCAATATATTTGAGAAAGTCAGTGACTTTTACTCCCTTCCATTTGACATCCAGTTTTGACCATGTAGTAACACAATGGAAGTCGGCGGTAAACTCTGTTTGTGGCATTGCCATAAAGTCATCCCATGTAAAGGTTTTCGCGGTGGCGAGTCCCCATACTCGAAATTGCCAATCTTGCCGTTGAATGTTAGGAGTGTCGCCGTAGGTCATGATTGGGAAGCCATTAGTGAGCCTTTGCCCTTTGGGAACCCGATCTTGATTTGGCGATCGCGATTGAAATAAGCCTCTAAACATAAGTCTTTACCTAGCGCTATATCTAAAATCTATTATCCGATTTTTTGTGGCAAGGCAAAGTCACGGCACAAAAAATTGGATAGCGATTGCGATCGCCATTTGTATCAATAAGTGAGTAGCGGCGCTTTGCGCCGCTACTCACTTATTGGGTTTGATCGCTATAGGAACAAACTCAAAACATTATTAGTCATAATTTAGATAGAAATCTATTGGCATCCCCAGAGGCGTTTATGAGCGCTCAACACATTTCAAAATTGGCACCAAAATTGGCAGTTATTTCATCTGTCAGTATGGCACTAAGCATAGCCGTGACCGCCCTGATGGCAAGTCCTAGCGATGCTGCTTCACGTTATCGGGCAAAAGCGAATCCTCAAGCACCGATTACCCAAACAAGACAAAATCAAGTAGCTCAAGTATTTCGTTCGACTTTAAGTTTCCCTGCTGGTCAACCGATCGCTACTAAAATCAATCGCCAAGATACTTTATATATTGCCAAGGGAGAAACTGTAAATGCCAGTCTCCTTGTTACTCAAGATATTGCCGCTAGTAATGGTATGGTTTTAATTCCTGCGGGGGCAGTAATTGAAGGACAGTTTGTACCTGCGGAAGGTGGCTCTAAGTTTGTTGCTCAGAAGTTGACCAGTCGTGGGGCAACAGTAAGGCTTCAAGCCGAATCTGCTTTAATTAATGATATTAAAGATCCCCGTGAGACTAATGCAGGAGCAATTTTGACTGATGCGGGGATTGGGGGAGCCGCAGGAGCAGTTTTAGGTGGTGTGTTACGTGGCAATGTGCAAATTCTTGACGTTCTTGGTGGTGCTGCTGCCTCGGTACTAGTTGGTAATGTCACAGCACCGCAAGTGACTGTAATTGAACCAAGTACAGTCGTTAATGTCATCACTAAGCAGGCGATTACCTTTGCGGTCAGGGATGATTATTAAAAATCGAGTAGTGGTGCTTCGCACCGCTACTCGATTTTTATGGGCGTTTTGACTTTGACTTGGGATAAGTTTTTATCGCGTTGTGAAGTCATCATGCTAACCTTGTAGCAAATTTTTTATGCTGCTGACCTCTTCAAACCCCAATGGAAATAACATCTTTAGATGCAAATCCACTAGATACAAGTACGGATTCAGGTGCAGATTCAAGTCAACCTGCGAGTTTGAGCATTAATCGCTTGAATGTAGTTACTGACGACCCTGTACAAATTCCAGATTCCGCGCCCAGCTTTTTGACAGAAGGGTTAGCAGGATTAAAACTTTCCCATACTAAGCAAAAAGGTGATTGCTTATACCTGTATAGTCAAGACCGCGAATTTAACTGTGCCACCAAGATTTTAGAGGCGATCGCCCCAAGCACTCAGGATCTCGAAAGTTCAGTGTTATTCGCCGAAGGAATTCGTCGTCTTAAATTACATGGAAGCTTGTGGGCATTAGGACTAGACCTACCGATCGCAGATTCGGCGATCGTTGCCGCCGATATTATTGCGACATTGCTTACCAACTTCCAGCAAGATCCTCGCCTTATCCCCAAATTTGCTCAAACTAAGCTCAAGTTGTTGTTGCAAAATAATTGCCTCAATTTGCTATGTGAGACGCGCACGCCGATCTTGCAAGCAGAGATGGTGTTGCCAATGTTAGACACTTTACGCAATGTCGAGGCGGCGGAATATTTTCAATCGGTGACAGTCTCGAATCGGGTGATCGGGGAGAAGAAGCCTAGCTGGTCATTTGAAATTGATTTGCTAGCGATCATTGGCTCTCAAAATCCTCAGTCTGAGCTATTGGAGTTGGATGATCAGCAGGACGATATCATTCTGAGTGAAGAGGATGGAGAGCCGAGTTCTTGGCAAAAACTAGGGACATTTTTGAGCGATCGCCTCGCACCTTTGCGATTTTTAATAGATCTGAAGTGGTTGGGACAGACTACACCACAAATGCTCTCTTTGCCTGCTTGTGTGGCTAGCTTGGTAGTTGGGATTGGCACAACAATCGCCATTGATCGTACCCTCAGTCATTTGGCACAGCCCAATGAAACGACGAAGTTTGTCATTGCTGATCCCAAAATTAATCTGTCCCCTAATCTGGCAGAAAATGCTTCGGCAAAAGTGATCACTAATAAACCTGCTCTTAATTTTAATATTGCTCTACTTAATGAGAAATTGTCCCTGATCGATTGGCAGACTACTAAGAAACAGCGATCGCCTGATGTTTTGGTTGTCGGTAGTTCTAGGGCATTACGAGGAGTGGAGCCTAGTACCCTTGAGAGAGCCTTAATCAACAAAGGTTACAAAGACATTAGCGTGTTTAATCTTGGTCTTGATGGCGCAACCGCAAAAGTAGTCAATCTCCAACTTACGCAGATTCTGTCACGTCCTCAACTGCCGAAGATGATTGTTTGGGCGGATGGACTACGCGCTTTTAATAGCAACCGCAATGATCTTACCTATGAGGAAATCACTGCTTCTACTGGCTACAAACAGTTGCAAGAGGATCTCAAAAATAAGGATACTAATCCTAGTGATGCAATACCGACTCAAACCGCGATCGCTGATAAATCTCCCAATCCGATCGCCCAATCCTTTGATCTGTTGTTCACGACCTTTTCTAAACGTCAAGAAATTCGGACTTCATTAGTTAAAAAATTTGAGCGCGATACCCATTTGCTCAGCAATAGTGAAGCCCTGATTGCGGCGACAATGCCAAATACAGTTACGGCTCTCGATTCCAAAGGCTTTGTTGCCTTCGATGTCACTTTTGATCCTAATACCTATTTCCAAAAGTATCCCCAAGTTCCAGGGGACTACGATCTGGACTATCGTAACTTTGAGACTACTGGTTCACAATTTGATGCTTTTGCCAATGTCGTAGACTTTTGCCGCCGTAATAATATTGAGCTTGTCGTAGTGAATATGCCCTTACATACCTCTTATCTGGATGGGATTCGCACTCGCTATGAAGCTAGTTTTAATGGCAGGATGCAGGAGCTTGCCTTGCGCGAAGGTTTTACCTATCTAGATCTATCTCAAGCAATTCTCAATCAAGCTGACCTTTTTTCTGATCCGAGCCATTTAAATCAAAAAGGGGCGATCGCCATTTCCCAACTTCTTGCCCAAAATCCTAAAATCCCTTGGCAAAAGCTCAAAAGATAAGTGGTTATCGCTCACAAGCCATTGCCGATCGCAAAAAATGCTGACCAGTAGAAAGGATGACTGTGATTTGACGATTTAATTAGAGAAACTTGGGCTTTGTGTAATGCTTCAGCAGCAGGAACATCACCTTTTTGGAATTCGCGATAAAATGCTGCCATGAGAGCTTGTGTACCTGCGTCATCGACGATCCAGAGAGAGGCGATCGCTTGTTTTGCGCCAGCCTTTTGCACTTGATAGCCAAAGCCTAAGATTTCTACACCACTGCCGAGTTTTCCTACTCCTGTCTGACAGGCACTCAAGATAATCAAATCGATATTGGGAATTTGCCAATCGGTGATTTCACCTAGACGAATTTTGTCGCCATTGCCGAAGATGATGAAGGAGTTATCTGGCGCACCTGTGTTGAATTCGGCATGGGTGGCGAGATGGAGAATATTATGATTCTTGAATTTGGATTCAATGGCTTTACGGCTAAATTGATCTTCGATGAGGGTGACTGAGTTTTGAAATGAGTTAGCGATCGCTTGAACTTCTTTAACGGTTGCGGGTAGGGCTGTTTGTCCAAATTTGCGATCGCCAGCTTTACCGCCAAAGGCTCCTGCGAGGATCTTGGGTGTATTTTTGGGTTGTGGTGAAAAATCTGACAGGGTATAGGCGATGAGGTTGCTAATCTGGTATTTCTCCGCTAGCCATTGTTTGCCGTCATAGAGTGCGGCGATGGGAATATAGCGCAAGATACCATCGGGTGCATAGAGGATCGTTTTGGCGTTGAATTGAATGAGTTCGGCTTCGATGGGTTTAATCAGGAGGTTATAGAGTTGTATTGATGGCTCTTTGAAATCTTCGGAACTAGCATCAAGAAGTCCCGCCTTAAAATCATTAATTAAGGTTGCTAGTTGGTCTTTGGAGATTTTGGTGGTGCGGCGGATGGGGAGGTTATTGGGGGCAAAGAGGATGATTTCGAGGCGATCGCCTAAAATGAATGGATAGAGTAAGACGGTTCCCCTTGGGATTTGGTTGAGATAGTCGGGAACTTTGTTGATTTCGGTTTGGGGAAGTTGTTGGATTTGATTGGCAAGTTGATTGTTGATGTCTTGGCTATTGTCAGGGCTAACAGCTAACAGCTTATCGTTAATAGCCTTCTCTGGTGCTAAAAGCCTAACTCCCTGTGCGGATCTGTCGCTGCCTTTGATGTTTTTGAGATAGTCTTCGAGTTCTTGGACTTTGAGGAGGTCGAGAACTTGCAGGGCTTCGATGATGCGGTCTTGTTGGAGGAGGATATCTGCAAGTTCGCGATAGGTCTTTTCAACGGTGGCTAAATAGGACTGTTGGAGGTCTTTATCAAGTTTTTTGACATCTTTACGAATCGCTTCGCGGACATTGATCGATTGTTTGTAAAAGAAAATGGCGAGTTCGGGTTGCTTAAGGTGGTCAAAAGATTCTCCTAGATTATTGAGCGCAATTCCCTCACCATGACGATTTTTGATTTCCCTTGCGATCGCTAAATATTGCAGATAGAACTCGATCGCTTTGTCATATTTTTTGAGAGCATGATAAGAGGCTCCTAGATTTCCCCGTGCTGCTCCTTCACCGTAACGATCCTTGATTTCTTGCGCGATCGCTAAGCTTTGTAGATAGGACTCGATCGCTTTGTCATATTTGCCGAGGGAATCGTATGCATTCCCCAAATTTACAAGCGAAATTCCCTCGCCGCGACGGTCTTTGCTTTCTCGGAAGATTGCTAAAGCTTGCAGATGAAATTCGATCGCTTTGTTATATTTACCAAGAGATTCATAGGCACTTCCCAGATTTCCCAGTGACTTTGCCTCACCGAGACGATCTTTGGTTTCCTTGTCGATTGCTAAGCTTTGTAGATAGAACTCGATCGCTTTGTCATATTTGCCGAGAAAAAGATAAGTGCTGCCCAGATTTCCCAGCGTAATCCCCTCGCCATTTCTATCTTTGATTTCTCGTGCGATCGTTAATCTTTGCTGATAGGAATCGATCACTTTGTCATACTGCCCTAAGTAGAAGTATCCAACTCCTAATCCGTTATAAGCGCGAGCCTCACATTCCCGATCTTTTATTTCGCGACAAATATCAAGAGACATACGTGCGAACTCGATTGCCTTTTGATATTGACTGTCTCGTATCGCTCTAATGCCTTGGCTATACCGCCAATCTGCTTCTGATGCGCGGGCTTGAGTTGTTTCTGCTTGAACTGTCATCAAAGCCAAATCAGGCGGCGACCCCACGCCCAAAATCCCAGTCAAAGCCACAAACGTCAACGCATAAAACCGCGAAGCCATGACCGATCCTCAAGGAAAAAGTAGAAAGTTAAAAGAAAAAAGTGGGCGGGTTTTGGTGTTTTCTGGTGCGAATACATCTCAAACTCTGACACTCTGCACAGTCAATATATCACTAAATTTTCTTGCACCTCCATCTCCCCGATTTTTTTAAACATTCACCACAGCAAGAGATCCCCGACTTTTTCTTTGCATTCATCAATTATTGGTATGTTGTGGGCGAATCTATAATCAAATTAACCCTGAGCGATCGCACAAATTTTTAGCTGATTTTGTAAAAGTATGAAACACTTATGCTATTTTTGCCCAATATAGTGATCCAAACAGCTATGATCGCCTTACATTGCTTTGCGATCGCAAAGCTTTAACCTCACTTGGGTAATGAACTCTTAGGAAATCTTTGGCTATGAATACATCAGACCAAGCGCCAACCACCGCCGCAAGCAGAAACAAAACCAAAGCTCTTGCTAAACGGGGAGGTCGAACTCCCTTCGAGAGCAAACTGATTCAAGCAGGACACGCCACCTCAGACCAATTCGATCGCGCTGTCAAAGATAGCCAAGAACAAAATATCCCATTTCTCAACGTCCTAGAGCAGATTCTGGGGCAGCAGCTCGCTCCAGACATTACCCGTTATTACAAACGCCAACAACTTTTTGAACTGCGTGTTCTATACGGACTCGAACCAATTGATCCTGATGTCGAAATTGACAAATTTGATATTCCTACCCTCAGTACTTTACTCGACTCCAATATCATCCCCATTTCCAGTTGTCGCGATTGCGAGATTTTGCCTCTCATCAAGACTGAAAATAGTATTACCCTTGCCGTAGTTGCGCCTGATAGCTACAAAGTCCAAAATGAGATTGCTCGCCTACTCAAAAATATCACCGTAGTTAGGCGCGTAATTTCTCGCGAAGATTTTCATCGCACCTTTGACAACATTGTGCAGTTTCAGGTCAACAAAAGTTCCAAAGGTGAAGGCGCAATCAGCGATGAAGATCTCCAAGTTAAAGATGATGTCTTCGGCGAAGATATCTCTGACAGCGATCAAGGCGATGAACTCATGGTCGGTGGGGAGAATTCAGCCCCAATCATTAGTCTTGTCGATAAAATCCTCGTCAAAGCTCTCAAAGAAGGATGTTCCGACATTCACATTGAACCACAGGAAAAAGACCTCTGCGTTCGGTTGCGGAAAGACGGTGTATTGCGCGAATACTTCTTCCTTAGCGAAAACAAGCGCTTACCCAAAAACATTATCAACGCGGTTATTTCCCGCTTCAAGATTATCTCGAACCTGAACATTGCGGAAAAGCGAGTTCCCCAAGACGGCAAACTGAAGCGCAACTTCCAAGGTCGCCGCGTGGACTTCCGTGTAAATACTTGCCCCACCCAAAATGGTGAGAAGGTATGTCTACGGATTTTGGATAACTCCAATACCCAGCTTGGTCTGAACAAACTGATCAGTGATCCTGAAAGTTTGGAATTAATGCAAAGCTTTGCCAAACGTCCCTTTGGCTTGATTCTCGTTACAGGTCCTACAGGTTCAGGTAAAACCACCACTCTGTACTCTACTCTCGCAGAATGTAACGACCCCGGCATCAACATCAGTACGGCAGAAGATCCCGTTGAATATAACTTACCGGGATTGACCCAATGCCAAGTGCTACGGGAAAAAGGCATGACCTTTGCCAGCATTCTTCGTGCTTTCCTCCGTCAAGATCCTGATGTAATCCTTGTCGGTGAGACGCGAGATGCGGAAACTGCCAAAACCGCGATCGAAGCCGCGCTAACGGGTCACTTAGTTCTAACCACCTTACACACCAACGACGCACCTAGCAGCATTGCCCGCCTTGAAGAAATGGGCGTAGAACCATTCATGGCAAGTACTGCAATTATTGGTGTCCTCGCCCAGCGTCTTGTGCGTAAGGTTTGCGACAACTGCCGTATTCCTTATAATCCTTCCCAAGAAGAACTCGATCGCTTTGGGTTACCTAGTAGCGACCTCGAAAAGACCTTCTATCGCGCTAACATCGTCAACCGCGAAGCGATGCTCCCTGGTCAGCGCGTCTGTCCAAAATGTAGCGGCTCTGGCTACAAGGGTCGTGCAGGTGTATACGAGATCATGAAAATGACCGAACGCTTGCAAAGTGCCATTAACAAAGGTGCGACTACGGAAGTTGTTAAAGAGATCGCTGTCCAAGAAGGGATGAAGACTTTAATGGCTTATGCCTTTGACTTGGTACGTGAAGGAGCCACAACCCTAGATGAGGTGCTGCGAGTCGTCTATACCGACAAAGGTCGTGAGGCAGAAGAACGCGCCCGACGTGGTAAAGGGCTGGAATGTGACAACTGTGATGCTATGCTCACTCCCGAAACCGTTGAATGTCCATACTGCACCGCACCGAGAACTTTCTAGATGAGTATTTGAGACTTGCGCTTAGCGCAAGTCTCAAATACTGGTTTAAATTTTGCGCTTAGCGCAGTTTTTAGAAGCTAAATAGGGAATCATGCACTTAATTAGGATTAGATCAGGAGAATAGCCCGCTATGGTAATGGATTACATCATTGAAGACTTGATGGAAGAGGTTGTAGAACGCAAGGGTTCTGACCTGCATATTTCCGCAGGGCTTCCCCCTTACATTCGCATCAATGGTCACCTCACCCGCACCGATCGCGACCCACTGACACCAGAAGAATGTCAGCGCTTGATTTTTGCGATGTTGAATAATAACCAGCGTAAGGCACTCGAACAAAACTGGGAATTAGACTGCTCCTATGGGGTTAAGGGATTAGCCAGATTTAGGGTCAATGTTTATAAAGATCGCGGAACCTACGCCGCTTGCTTGCGGGCGCTATCTTCCAAAATTCCTGATATGGACGATCTCAACCTACCGCCAATTGTGCGTGAACTTAGTGAAAAGCCGCGTGGATTAGTGCTAGTCACTGGTCCAACGGGTTCAGGGAAAACGACAACCTTAGCGGCAATGATCCAAACGATCAACAAAACCCGCGCTGAACATATTCTCACCGTTGAAGATCCGATTGAGTTCGTGTATGAATCTGTAAAAAGCGTAATTCACCAGCGTCAAGTGGGTGAAGATACCAAGACCTTTGCGAATGCCCTAAAAGCAGCTTTGCGGGAAGATCCAGATGTAATCCTTGTAGGGGAAATGCGGGACTTAGAAACGATTCAGTTAGCCGTATCCGCCGCCGAAACAGGTCACTTGGTATTTGGTACATTGCACACTAGTTCGGCTTCTCAGACCGTCGATCGCATGGTGGATGTATTTCCGCCAGAGCAGCAGGGACAAATTCGCGTCCAGCTTTCTAACTCCCTTGTCGCTGTATTGAGTCAAACCCTTGTATCTCGTCATAATCCTCAACCTGGGCAATTTGGACGGGTGATGGCACAGGAAATTATGGTGGTTACACCTGCGATTTCCAACCTGATTCGTGAAGGTAAAACCGCCCAAATGTATGGCTTTATCCAAACGGGTGGTAAAGAATCGATGCAAACTCTTGAGTCAGTACTCGCGAAGTTATATATGGATGGCGATATTACCTTTGAAGCGGCGATGTCGAAGACTTCTCGCCCTGAAGAACTATTGCGCGTAGTTGGTCCCAATCCCCCTCCTGTCATGAAGCGTAAAGCAACTGGAGATATTAGATCTCAAGACATGATCAAATCGCGATCAATTAGTGGCTAGCCTCAAGTTTCCTACCCGAAATGATGATTAATAGAGATGATTAAAGAGGTGCAATAATGGCTAAATTTCAGGCAAATCTCAAAGACTCCAAAGGTAAGGCGGTACAGCAGACCATGGTTGCGGCATCTCAGAAAGAAGCCCGTGACACTTGGAAACAAAAAGGCTTTTACGTTCAAGACATCAAAGAAGTGAAGGGCGGCTTTGATTTTGCTGCCTTGACGATGAAAAAAGTAACGGTCAAGGACTTAGCTTTGTTTTCAAGGCAGTTAGCCACCTTGGTCAATGCAGGTGTCTCCATGGTGCGTGGTTTGGGGGTAATGTGCGATCAATGTGCCAACCCTCGATTGAAAATAGCCCTCACTGAAGTTCTTGATGATGTGCAGCAAGGTACTAACTTTTCAGATGCGCTGCGTAAGCACCCAAAGGTATTTGACAAGTTGTACTGTGCAATGGTGCAAGCGGGTGAAACAGGTGGTGTACTAGATGATGTTTTGGCACGTCTGGCGACATTACTCGAAGACTCAGCCCGTTTGAATAACCAAATTAAGTCAGCGATGACCTATCCAATTGTGGTTTCATCGATCGCCGTAATCATCTTCTTAGCGATGTGTATTTTCATCATTCCGACCTTTGATGGTGTATTTAAGAGCTTGGGTGGTGAACTACCAGCATTTACACAAATATTGGTAAATATCAGTAACTTTTTAAAGAGTGAAAAGATATTTATTTTGCCTGCCTTATTCTTTGGCATTGCATTTACCTACAATCGCATCTACGCAACTCCTGCTGGCAAACTATATTTTGATGGCGTGTTCTTGAAATTGCCTTTGTTTGGTGATCTTGTAATTAAGACGGCGGTTGCTCGTTTTGCACGGACTTTTGGTTCACTATCCCGTGCAGGTGTACCCATTTTGAGTTCCCTAGAAATTACGGCGGAAACCGCAGGTAATCTGGTAATTACGAATGCGATCGACTCAGCGCGAAATGCTGTGAGAGAAGGTGGTCAAATCGCGCCTGCGATGGAAAAGACAGAAGTATTTCCTGTAATGGCTTTGCAAATGGTCAGTATTGGCGAAGAAACTGGTGAAATCGATAAGATGTTGATGAAGGTGGCTGACTTTTATGAGAATGAAGTTGAAGAGGCTGTAAAAGCACTGACAAGTTTGATGGAACCTTTGATGATCGTTGTACTCGGCGGTATGGTCGGTTCGATTATTGTTGGGATGTACTTACCGATCTTCTCGATTATGGATAAGATCAAATAAGACTCAAATAAAAAAAGCCCTGCTACGCAGGGCTTTTTTATAGCAATGCGATCGCCTCTTCCCAACTACTCCCTGATGGCAACCAATTAATCGGTAAAGCTCCATTTCCTGAACCACGAAACCATGTACGCTGGCGTTTCGCAAATTGACAGGTGTGAGTAATAGTTAATTCTTCTGCCGTTGCTAAATCAGTTTTATTGGCTAAATAATCTGACATTTCGCCATAACCTAAAGTTTTTAAAAGCGGTAAGTCCTTTCCATAACGCTTCTGCAAATCACGAATTTCATCCAGCCATCCCTGTTCTAACATCTGTTTAGTGCGATCGCCCACTAATTTCCGATAAGCATCGAGATCTACACAGTCCAAACCAATTTGCACAATCGGGTAACTAGGAGGTTGCTCGTACTGCTGTGCTGACAGTGGTTGACCTGTTACATAAAAAACCTCTAGCGATCGCCAAGTTCTGACTTGATCATTAGCATGAATTTTAGTTGCGCCCACAGGATCAACCTGTTGCAAAACTTGATAGCAATAGTTTTGTCCTAGTTCCTCAAATTGCGATCGCAGTTCAGGTTGAGGCGCGACTCTAGGAATTTTTAGACCTGCCGTAATTGCTTTAATATACAAACCTGAGCCACCAACCAAAATCGGTGTCACCCCCTCTGCATGAAACTTAGCAATTAAAGTTTGAGCTTGATCTTGATAGTCCGCTAAAGTCAAAGTTTGCTCAGGATCAATAATATCAATCAAATAATGCGGAACTCCTTGACGCTCCTCGACAGATGGCTTTGCCGTACCAATATCTAAATAGCGATACACTTGGCGCGAATCCGCACTCAGAATAGGGGCGTTGAGATGTTTAGCAAGGGCGATCGCGAGACTCGTCTTCCCCGTTGCCGTTGCCCCTAAAATTACAATTAAACCCACGTGCTGCGCGATTGATACCATATTTGATTCCGAGTCAATTAACTCTATAAGTATCTAGGCGCAATTAAATATAAAACCCTAAAACCTTTGGCGCACGCTGCGCGTGCGCCAAAGGTTTTGATTCTAGTTTTTAATTATGCCCAGATACTTAGCCACAATTAAAAGTTAACATAACGTTACTTACTTGAAGAGGGTTTCTCATATTTATTTTAATACCCTAAAAAGCATATTTACTTACATCAATTGTCCTGAAAAAGTATTATTAAGCTTTTAGTTGATAAATCCTTAAAGACTTGCTTGAAAAGGATTTTAGTTCTAATTTCTCTTTAAGAATACATGAATTTGTCATCAAGGTTGTCACTTCTATTTTCTAAGAAGATATAATACAAATGGATGATGACTTAAGTATTAATTAAATCAATAATTAATACATGGCATTCCTCAGGGAGAGGAGGGCAAAATGAAAACTAAATTAATCGCGGTTTTGGCTATTCTCGGTGGAGTTTGGTGGGCAACTCCTGTAGCAGCTTATGATCCTGCTCAACTTCAGCAACTTCTCCAAACTAAGCAGTGTGGGGGCTGCGACTTAACTAATGCCAACCTTGCAGGTGTAAATCTCAGTCAAGCGCATTTGATTGGTGCAGCGCTCATGGGCGCAAACCTTAAAGGTGCGAATCTCACTGGTGCAAACCTTGAAGGTGCGGATCTCACTGGTGCAAAATTGGAAAATGCTAACCTCACTAAAGTGATGGCAACTAATGCCATTTTTAATGACAGCAATTTAACAAATGCTAATTTTACTAATGCTTCGTTGTTCCATGCCAATTTACGAAAGGCAAATGTGAATAACACCATTTTTAAAAATGCCAAGGTGACTGGTGCTGACTTTACTGGTTCAAATTACAATCTAGCGATCGCTGACTAAATTAACTAATAGCGCTTTGCGCTATTAGTTAATTACTCAATTGGCGACGAAAATCTCTAGGGCTGAGACGTAGAGGGTTTTGGGTATCCCAAATACCTAGCTCTTGCAATCTTGCCTTGGATTGGGCGCGACTAATTCTTGCGTCATACTTTGCATTGGGGGGGTAGGAGTCAGCGATCGCCAAGCCTTCCGAGACTAAATATTGATTCACCAATAGATTATCTTTCCAAATATAGGCAAGGAGACGATCGGAGTTATCCTTTTGCTTCACATCAAATTCGAGAATTACCTTCTGCTCTTTGATCAAGTCTGACAAACGTTGGCGAGAGCGATCGCCCCAAGGAGCTTGTTCCTTTAGTGGCGCACTGATGCCGAGTAAGCGCACACGCTGCACTGTCATATTCGGATTACTCAATATGGAAGCTTCAACGGTTTGTCCACTGACGACACGGTTAATTAACCATAGTTCGCCATTGACCCGATCCTTTGGCTGCGTAAAAGAGAGCGCGATATTGGCGATGATCAGGAATGCCAGTAGCAACCCAATCAAAATCAACGGACGTGTTGCGGATTTATTCAGCGATCGTTTCTGCCCAGTTTTAGAATTCATCAACTTTTGCATACTCGCAGCAGACATATTAATACCAAAACTAAAAATGGCGTAGCCATTTTTAGTTTTGAAAACCCTTACTGGGTTTGGGTTTTAATTTACAAAAGTGTTGTTACACTTTCGTAAATTTGTATAAAGCCTAAAAATCGATAAAGAGGTTTGCAACGCAAACCTCTTTATCGATTAATCAGCCTCAATCGGGAAACTAAACTCAAACCAGCGCCGTTTGCGCTGAGAAAAAAAGTTGCCAAACTGTAAGCGATATACTTCGTCTTCGTCTTGGGTTTCTAGATCTAGATCTGAGAGGGCGTAACCAGAACAAATTAGTGCATATCCCTCATCCTGTAAGGTTTTGGACAAGCCAATCACCTCATGCTGATCGATTTTTCCAGACTTGACTCGCATCGCGCAAGCTGTACAAGCACCATTCAAACAGGAAAAAGGTAAGTTAATCCCTTGAGCTTCTAAGGAGTCAAGAATATAGCGATCGCCTTCAATATCAGCTTCGTAGAGCTTGTTATTTTGGCGATCGTGAATGCGAACGTGATAGGACATAGTTTTACACGCGAGTAGGAATCATGCCAGTTTGACGTGCATAGTCAAATAAGCCGCCAGCATCAATTACAGGACGCACATCGCCGAGGGATTTCAAAGTGAAAGTTTCTCCAGTCGTTTCATTAATAATGACATTGTTATCAAAATCAATGGTGGCTTCTTCGCCAGTCTTGAAGCGATCAACTAGGCAATCAACCGATTCCCAAGGATATAACTCACCTGTTGCCGTGCAGTTACGGAAGAAAATTCTGGCGTAGGACTGAGCAACTACGGCATCAAGTCCCGCCGCACCGAGGGCGATCGGTGCGTGTTCACGAGAAGAACCACAACCAAAGTTTTCACCCGCGACAATAATCGAATAAATCGTTTTGCTTTCCCCATCAGCAATAAAGCGATCATAGCGATCGGGTAAACCAATCAAGGCATAGCTACCCAGTTTCTCGTACTCATCAGGCTTAGAAGGTACAAGTGTGAGATATTCCGCAGGAATAATTTGGTCAGTATCAATATTGTCATCTAAGACAAATACTTTGCCTTGAATTTTTTTACTCATAGTTTTTGCATCTAGTCAAAATAAATTAGTTGTTGGAATTAAATGTAGGATGGGTTCGCGATCGCGTAACCCATGATCTTTACTTGATTGATGCGTTACATTGCACTAACGCATCCTACAAATAATTCAACTTAGTCAAAATAAAATAGAGTGACAACTTTGCGTTGTTCTTCGGCATCTTGACAGGTTTGTAATAAAGTCTCACTGCCGTGAAATGCAAAGCAAATCAGTTGCTGACATTTAGAAATAATTTCCTGATTACATCGGCTACTTGCTTCAGCTAAAGAGAGCGTGTCATTCTCGCTATGCTCAATTAAATGAATTACATTTTCTAGCTGCTCGCGAGACTCATAGGGCTGCCTATCTAAGCTTTGTGGCAAAATCACAGTCAACAAATTAGGGTCAGCTCGCAAAGCGCCCCGAATAGCAGCAAAATTAGTGCCTGTTGCCCCAGAGGTAATAATACTGTTGCCAGATAGCGCCAAGGCATAGCTGAGCAGTTCGATCAGCAGTTGGTGAGTCAATGGCACATGGCGTGAACCTAAAAACGCGATCCGCTTCGAGCCTTGCTGCTGAATCGTCGCAAGCTCCTGCAAAAAGTCGTCTAGCTTGGGTAGATTAATTGACTGAGTCAAACAAATCCCTCTCGATTACTACTTACTGAACGAATACCTACACAATATCACTTAACCCTAGAGAAGCAAACTAAGTACCTCGGAATAATTAGAAACTACTTCTAAAAGCTGTGGCGCACGCTGTGCTTGCACCACAGCTTTTAGGGTTTTAAATTTTAATGAAGCCTACTTACTTATGGAGTTAATCAAAATCTCTTTGTCCTAAAACCTAGGTATAGTTTAATATTATTTTCACTCTTAGCGTCTGCACAAGGATTAAAAACTACACTACTATCAACCGTCATCAGGTATCGAGATGACTTTCCGATGAGCCATGAAAATGGATAAGATTGGCGATCGCTATGGCATCACTGGCTGGAATTCTTAATAATTTGCTCTAAAAATTTATGGTGGGTCACTTGACAATTGACGATATCAGAACCGAGACAGAGAAGGTAGAGGCACTTTTAGCTACCTATCGCTTATTGCCAAGTTTTAAGCGCGAATTAGCGATTGATCGCGCGATCGCTGACGTTACGATCACTCCAGAGGAAATTAATCTCGCATTACAAGAATTTCAGCAGCGCTATAAGTTAACGACACAAGAAGCGATCCAAAACTATTGCCAAGCTTATAGTCTTACGAATGAGCAACTGCAAATGATTGCCCTGCGTGAGTTCAAAATCGAAAAATTTAAGCAGCAAACTTGGGGGAATCGTCTCGAATCAGCATTTTTAAATCGCAGAGCCAGTTTAGATCGTGCTATTTATTCGGTGATTCGCCATAAAAATCCTGAGCTTTTACAAGAACTATTCTTTCGGATTCAAGACGGTGAACAGACCTTTGCTGAGCTAGCCGCCCAATATTCTCAAGGCATAGAATCACAAACGGGCGGCATGATTGGTCCTGTGCCTCTTAGTAAAATTCATCCTGCGATCGCCGAAAAAATGCGTCATAGTATGCCGCAACAGATGCATCCTCCTTTTCTTTTAGAGGAATGGTTTGTACTTTTGCGGCTGGAAAAATTTATGCCTGCTCAATTTGACGATACGACTAGCCAGATTTTGCTAGGTCAACTGTTTGAAGAATTTTTGCAAGCGCAAAATGTGACGGCAAAAGTCGGACCTTCAGGTGTTCCCGACAATTGAAGTCCTAAAACCTGAGGCGATCGCCTCAGGTTGGAAATCTGGTGTAACCGATTCTCGATATTTAACTTGATGCCCTATTTATAGCGTTAATTTCCATGCAAACCCACACTAATGCTATTCAAGATCTGCTGGATCGCTTTCCCCTGTTACAGAAGCTCGATCGCTCAATTTTGCAAGAACTGAGCGATCGCCTAAAACCATTGCGTTATCGGATGGGGCAGTTAATTTTGCGTCGCGAAACCATGCCATCGCAAGTGTTGTTTTTATGGGAAGGTCAAGCCAGACTCTTAGCGCAAATCCCCAAAACGATCGCCCCTACGACCTTAGAAATTCTCAAATCAGGGTCAGTGATTGGATGGGCAAGTTTGATCCGTGACCTGCCCTGCGAAACGGCGATCGCTTCGATTGAAAGTACTTTTTTATCCATAGAGGCTGCCGATTTCTTAGAATTGTGCGATCGCTATCCCACTTTTAAAAATACTTTTATCTCCCAAGTCTCCCCCGCCGAAGTATTTGATTTATTTGCGATCGAGATGGATCGCCGCGCTCAGTCTCCGCAAAATTTTACGCAACTGGTGCGGAATGCTTGCCAAGATGCACAGGTGTTGACTTTACCTGCGGGGAAAAATGCGATCGCGCCCCTTGATCCTGAGTTTGTCTGGCTGATTAGTGGCGGCAAAAATATCACGATTCCGATGGGGACTCGTGTTGAGCCAACTCGCACTCTCTTTGAAGTGCCAGAATCTAGCTATTTGCGCTTAATTGGTTTGCGCGATGATTTTGCGGTAACTACCGAAGTTGTGGACGAATTGCCGCCATCGCCAACTGCCTTCGATATTCCCTACGCTCCTGATTTGCCGACTGTGGGCGATCGCAGCGATCGCAAGTCCCAAGACTATCCCTATATCTATGGGCGTGGACCCATTGATGCGACCGTGGCTTGTTTTGAGATGCTGGCGAAATATTGGAAGATGCCCTTTAATCGCCATGTCATCAAACGGGCGATCGCCAATCAATATGATCGTTCTCAGAAAATTTCGCTCCAGCTATGCGGCACGATCGCTGAACTGATGGGACTAAATGGGCAATTGATCCAGATCCCTGCTAGTGCCATTGGTCAAGTTCCCACTCCTGCTTTATTGCCTTGGCAAGATACCTTTGCGGTGCTTTACAAAACTAGCGATCGCGAACAAGTATTAGGCATTCCTGAACAGGGCATTGTCACTAAAAAAAACGCTCAATTTATCGATCTATGGGGTGAGTCAGGGCAGATTTTATTAATTCAACCGACTAAGGACACGCCCAAGCAAAAATTTGGTCTGTCTTGGTTTCTGCCATCGATTAAACGCTATCGGAACCCCTTAATAACAGTACTGATTGCTTCTTTCTTTGTGCAGCTCTTAGGCTTGGCAAATCCCCTGATTACGCAGGTAATTATTGATAAAGTCATTATTCAAAATTCTCCCGCCACCTTAAATATCCTCGGCATTCTGCTATTAACGATCGCCTTTTTTGAAGCCGTCATTACCGCCCTACGCACCTACTTGTTTGTGAATACCACAAACCGCATTGACCTAACCCTCGGTTCAGAAACTATTGATCATCTGGTCAGACTGCCCTTGCGCTATTTCGAGAAGCGATCGGTCGGCGAACTATCGAGTCGGATTGGGGAACTAGAAAATATTCGCCAATTCCTGACAGGAACCGCCCTCACCGTTGTTCTGGATGCGGTATTTTCTGTCGTTTATATCGTGGTGATGATTTTCTATAGCTGGCTCTTGACTATTGTGGCGTTGGGAACCGTGCCACTGTTCGGGTTACTGACCTATATCGTCGCCCCGATTGTGAGATCCCAACTACGCAGCAAAGCCGAGCGCAATGCCGCAACCCAGTCCTATCTAGTGGAAGTGGTTTCAGGGATTCAGACCGTTAAGGCGCAAAGTATTGAATTGCAGTCACGATGGGAATGGCAACGGCGTTATGCTCGCTATGTTTCCGATGGCTTTAAAACCGTAGTCACTTCCACGACCGCAGGTTCGATGAGTCAGTTTTTAAACCAGTTTTCTAATCTACTGTTGCTGTGGGTTGGTGCGTCTTTAGTCCTGAAAGGCGATCTATCTCTAGGACAGTTGATTGCGTTTCGGATCATTGCTGGCTATACAACATCACCGCTTTTGCGCCTGATTCAACTGTGGCAAAATTTCCAAGAAACTGCGCTCTCACTGGAACGACTCAGCGATATTATCGATCATCCTCAAGAGCAGGAAGAAGCAGGTCGCCGCAATATTCCCATGCCTGCCATTAAGGGTGCAGTGCGCTATGAGAATGTTAACTTTCGCTTTAATCCCAATGGACCTTTGCAGCTAAATAATGTCAACTTAGATGTTCCGAATGGTCAGTTTGTGGGCGTAGTTGGAACCAGTGGTGCAGGTAAGAGTACGCTCACAAAATTAATGTCACGGCTCTATGATCCCGAAGCAGGAAGAATCTTAATTGATGATTATGACATCGGCAAAGTCGAGCTATATTCTTTGCGACGACAAATTGGCGTGGTTTTGCAAGATACATTGCTATTTGATGGTACTGTGCAGCAAAATATTGCTTTGACCAATCCCGATGCTACTCCCGATGAAATTGTGGCGGCGGCAAAAACTGCCTGCGCCCATGATTTCATTATGCAACTGCCTCAAGGCTATGAGTCACGGGTGGGTGAGCGTGGTGCTTCCCTTTCAGGTGGACAAAGACAAAGAATTGCGATCGCGCGGACGATTTTGCAAAAGCCACAGTTACTAATTTTGGATGAAGCGACTAGCGCCTTAGACTACAATACCGAGCGTCAGGTTTGTTTAAATCTTGCTGAAGAGTTTCGTGGGCGCACAGTGTTCTTTATTACCCATCGCCTTGCCACAATTAATAATGCTGACTTAATTTTGCTGATGGACAAAGGAAGGATTGCCGAGCAAGGAACTCACTCTGAACTAATGGCATTGCAAGATCGCTATTTCTGTTTATATCGTCAACAGGAAGCGGCGGGTGACTCTTAGAGTTAAGTTAGATTTCCCCAATTTTGATTTTCCCAATACAAAAGAACTAACACACAAGGTGAAAAGAGCATGACAAATGTTAATGGTAATCAACCAACCCCAAAATTAGCCGCGATCGCCCCTGAAGATCTAGCTTCTAGTAATGGCTTGGATAAGCCTGCTAAGTTAGCCCCAAAAAGCGATTTCGATCAGCCTTTAGCCTTAAGTCAATCACCCAAATGGATTCCTGCAATTTTATGGACGTTAGTCGGCTCAGTGACAGTAGCGATTATTTGGGCTTCATTCGCCAAAATTGATGAGTCGGTTCCTGCTCAAGGCAAACTAGAACCACAGGGAGCCGTCAAGGAAGTGAGAATTCCTGCTAATGGTGTACTTAAAGAGGTTTTGGTGAAAGATGGTCAAAAAGTGAAAACAGGGGAGGTTTTACTACGAATTGATACAACAGTAGCCAAATCCCAACTGGAATCGTTGCAAAAATTACGCAAAAATCTTCAGCAGGAAAATCAGTTTTATCGTGAAGTACTTAATGGTAAACCATCACAAATTAATGGAGCAAAAGCGATCGCTGTCCCTGCGGAATTTTTTGCCCTAGCCCGTAACCGTGAAGCATTAATCACCGAAATGCAGCTATATCGGATGCAGGTTAATGGTGGCGGTGCAGATTTGACAGGCGATCAACAGGATCGGCTCATGGCTTCAAGGGCAGAGCTAGGATCGCGATCGCAAGCTGCGGAAGCAAATATTAATCAGTCCATTAAGCAATTAAATCAAACTCGGATTAATCGCTCAAGCAAAGAACGTGCCTTAGATATTGAGAAAGACATTCTTAAAAGAATAAAAAGCCTCTGCAAGGAAGGTGCAGCATCTGAGCTTCAATGCCTTAAGCAACAACAACTAGTTCAAACCTCTGAGGCAGAAATTCGGCAATTAGCGCAGGAGGAACAGCGAATTCAGGCAGCGATCGCAGAAGGACAGGCTCGACTGAATAATACCTTTGACATTACCCGCAAGGAATTGACTAGCCAAATTGGCGATAATACGAAACGCATTGCCGAAATCGATAGTCAATTCACTAAAGCCTTAGTGGAAAATACCAAGAAGCTGACAGAAGTAGAAGGACAAATCAAACAAGCAGAAGTGTTATTGAAAAACCAAGAACTCATTGCCCCTGCATCAGGTACAGTGTTTGAACTCAAGGCAGGACTTGGCTATGTCGCAAATCCTAATACTGGAGAAGTGGTGCTAAAAATTGTGCCTGACGATCTGCTGGTAGCAAAAGTATTTATTAGTAATCAAGATATCGGTTTTGTCACCGAGGGCAAAGATGTGGATGTTCGCATTGATTCTTTTCCTTTCACTGAGTTTGGCGATGTTAAGGGAAAATTGATTTGGATTGGCTCCGATGCCTTGCCTCCTGATCAAGCAAATCCCACCTACAGATTCCCTGCAAAGGTGCAACTTGCAAAACAATTCCTAGATCCTAATGGGCGCAAAATCAATTTGCAATCAGGAATGTCATTGACAGCAAATATTAAAATTCGCGATCGCACCGTAATGAGCTTATTTACAGATTTCCTCTCTAAAAATACTGATAGCCTCAAATTTGTTCGTTAGTTTTGAGATTATTAGGATTTATAGCTGTAGTCAGTTATGTCTTAACTTGCTTGGCTATGGCTATACGCAAAAACGTTTTGAAAACAACATTTCATTGTAGGGGACAATTCATAAGTTGTCCCCTACATTTTTATGGTTAACTTTGGTTTAAAAAAAGATAATTGTTAGGTTAAAAAATAAATAAGCTTTAGTATAAATTTGGTTAAAAAACTAATTCTAATCAAGTTAATAGATCAATGTATTTAGAAATACCTATATTTCCTGAAAAATTATGGCAAACTGCAAATTAGTAAGATTTTTATGTATTTCGCTAGATAGTTCTCAAACAAATTTATGGCAACCCTTTCCTTCGATACAACTCAACCTGCTCAACTTCAAGGTTTAGGTGGTTACACAGTTGACCCAATCTTTACAGTTGGCGATAAGATTGGAGATTACGTTCCTGCTGGTATCCTTGATGGTATTGGTGCTTACTCCCTTAATGACACAACTGTTCGCTTATTAGTTGTTAATGAAGTAGGTAGTACCGATGGCTATAAATACAGCCTTGCAAATGGTACACAGCTCTCTGGTGCTAGAGTTAACTACTTTGATGTTGACAAGCGTACATTCCAAATAGTCGATGCTGGACTAGCCCACAACACAATTATTAATCGCGCAGGTGAAGTTGTTGATGCTGCTTCTGATTTGGAATTTGGTGGTATTCAACGCTTCTGCTCTGCGGCTTTGTTTGAAGCAAACCAGTTTGGAGAGGATATCGGTTTAGCCGATCGCATCTTCTTCAGTGGTGAAGAAACTAATGGCGGTACACAATTTGCCTTAGATACAGCTACTAATACCCTGTATGCCGTTCCCGCATTCGGTCGTGCAGGATGGGAGAATGTCACCGAAATCAATACAGGAAGCACCGACAAAGTTGCTTTTATTGTTGGTGATGATCGTAGCAATGCTCCATTACTTCTCTATGTTGGCGACAAGAATGCCAAAAATGACGGCAGTTTCCTAGATCGTAATGGATTGGCACAGGGCAAGTTATTTGTTTGGGTGGCTGACGATCCTAATAGTGCTAGTGATCTCATTGAGCGTAGTGCTAGTGAATTTAGTGGTAGTGGTAATAGCACCAATGGCAAATTCGTCGAAATCGCTTACTACAATCCTGCTTTGGCAAATACTAGTGGCTATGATGCTCAAGGTTTTGCCACCCAAGCTAAACAGGATGAATTAGCTAACGCTGCTGGTGCATTCAAGTTCTCTCGTCCTGAAGATGTTGCCACCAATCCTTTTGATGGAACTCAAGTTGTATTAGCTTCCACTGGTGTGGCGAATACGTCAGATGTATGGGGTACAACTTACAAAATTGATGTTGATTTTAATAACATCAACACAGGCAATATCACTGCCAAAATTGACATTCTTTACGATGGTAACGAAGCTGGTAAACAAGATTTTGGATTGCGTAGCCCTGACAATCTAACTTGGGCTAACGATGGCAAGATCTACATTCAAGAAGATCGGGCGATCGGAGCCGATCTTTTTGGTGCAACATCAAAGCAGGAAGCTTCTATCTTTGTTCTTGATCCTTTTGCGGCTGACCCTGCGGCAAGCGTTACTCGTATTGCTCAAATTAATCGCTCCGCCGTACCTTCTGGTCAAACCGACTCTAGCCCAACTGACCTCGGCAACTGGGAAAGCTCTGGTATCCTTGATGTCTCTACTCTGTTTGGCAATAAACCAGGTACACTTTTTATCACTGATACCCAAGCTCACAGTCTTCGTAATGGAACAATCATTACTGCTACCAACATTGATGGCAATGGTGATGGCATCAAAACCAGACAAGAAAATCTTGTGGAAGGCGGTCAACTCGCATTCTTGATTGCGCCTAATGCTAACCTTGTCCAAAATCCCTCTTCTGTGGTCGGTACTGCTGGTGCTGACAAGTTCACAGCTGGTGTCACCAAAGGTTTTGATGGTACTAATGATATCGTCTCCACTGGTGCTGGTAACGACAGAGTTGATAGCTCTAGAGGTTTTGGTAACAACCTCATTGACACTGGAAGTGGAGATGACAAAATCATTTTGGCTAATGGAGATCGCGTTTTTGCTGGCTTAGGTAAAGACGAGGTAAATGCCGTAAATGCTAGCAATTACTCTATTGATGGTGGTGCAGGAAATGACACATTTTTCCTAGGTGCTAGTGGAACTGTCTTGGGTGGTGATGGCAACGATAGCTTCTTTGCTACTACTGGTGATGACATCTTCTTTGAGCCTACTGGTGCTGGCAACTTGCTATATGGTGGTGCTGGTGCTGATAAGTTCTGGCTCTTCAATGGTGAAGCTGCATCTAGCCCAATCACGATCGCTGATTTCCAAGTTGGCACAGATGTAATTGGTTTCATTGGTGTAGGCAAAGGAACCTTTTCTCAATTGACTCTTTCTGGAAATACCATTAGTTTTGATGGTGAGACGATCGCCACCTTAACTGGAATTGATACTTCCACCTTGACTGCCAATAGCTTTAAGTTCGTCAAGAATTTTGAAGCTTAATTAATTTCGTCTGTTTTACAGCGCAAAAGCAGAGCTTGTGCCGCCCGCGTAGCGGGCGGCACAAGCTCTGCTTTTGGCTTATTTACTTAGCAAGAAATGGGTGGCTCAAGGAGCGAACAGTTGATACATTGAGAATAAATCTGTGTATTGGTTAGTATGAACCCATCGATAGAAACTACCCTAGATGAGAATATGGGCGATCTCGCAACCTATGAACTGATGGCAAAAGCGATCGCCTTTATTCGTCAAAACCATCGACAACAGCCAGATCTCGCCGCGATCGCGCAACAAGTCCATCTGAGTGAATATCACTTTCAGCGCTTGTTTACTAAATGGGCAGGGATTAGCCCCAAGCGATTTTTACAATATCTGACGGTGGAATATGCTAAGTCCAAAATTGCGGAAACAAAGAACTTGCTGGAATTGACTGGAGATGTGGGTTTATCCAGTGCAGGGCGATTGCATGATCTATTTGTGAACCTTGAAGCAATGTCACCACAAGAGTTTAAAACTGGTGGTAAAGGTTTACAGATTTGGTATGGCATCCATGAAACGATGTTTGGTGATTGCCTGATTGCCACGACAGAGCGAGGTATTTGTAATTTGTATTTTCTGGATGGAATGGATAATCAAGCTGCCGCATTAATGCTAAGAGAGGAATGGTCAAAGGCGGAAATTATTTGCGATCGCCAAATTACCCAACCAATTTGCGATCGCCTATTTAGCCATCTTCCTAATCTGAATCCTGATAGCCAACCAACCCTTACACTCTATGTCAAAGGCACTAACTTCCAAATTCAAGTCTGGCGAGCCTTGCTGCGAATTCCCTTTGGTGGGATTACCACTTATCAGGACTTAGGGCGATCGCTTGGTCGTCCCAAGTCAGCCAGAGCGATCGGTAATGCCGTTGGTAGCAATCCCATTAGTTACATCATTCCCTGTCATCGCGTCATTCGGGAATCAGGAGAATTAGGCGGCTATCGTTGGGGATTGGAGCGTAAAACAGCAATACTAGGCTGGGAAGCTAGCTATCAAAATTAGGTTGGTTGGACTACCCAGTTAAACTATAAAAGGTGATCTCACTATCAGGATTTCAATTGCTCTATAATTGCAGGTAAAATAGAGAAAGATAACAATGGCAGCTAAAGATAGATTTCATGCTGTAGTTAGACTTGCTCTGGAAAAGGAGCAGTGGAATATAACTGACGATCCGCTACGGCTGGAAGTCGGTGGAACTAAGCTTGAAATTGATTTAGGTGCGGAGCAATTGCTAGCAGCAGAAAGAGGCACAGAAAAAATTGCTATTGAAATAAAGACCTTTTTGAGTGATTCTCCACTGACGGATTATCATGCTGCTTTGGGACAATTTTTGAATTATCGACTTGCCTTAGAAATTATTGATTCAACTCGCATTCTATATTTAGCAGTTCCTGTGGGTGCTTATGAAGCTTTTTTTAAGCGTGAATTTGCACAAATTTCATTAGAAAGATATCAGATTAAACTAATCATTTACGACCCAATTCAAGAGGTGATTGTCCAATGGATACCATAGATTTTTATCGCAATGTAATTCAGTCGTTATTGTCAGCTTATGCAGCTATTCCGATCGCCAATGGAGCGATTGATTGCTATACAGTTTTTGATACAAAGCAAGACCATTATCATGTAATGAATGTGGGATGGGATGGGCACCGCCGAGTTTATGGTTGTGTTTTACATTTGGATATTAAGAATGGAAAAATTTGGATTCAGCAAAATATGACGGAAATGCGAGTTGCTCAAGAGCTTGTTGATTTAGGGGTAGCGAAGGAGGATATTGTGTTGGGATTTCAGGCTCCTGAAATGCGGGAATATACAGGCTATGCAGTTGCTTAATACCAAACCTAAAAATGGCTCTGCCATTTTTAGGTTTGGTATTAAGCCCTCTCCTTTGCAAGGAGAGGGCTTAAGGGTGAGGTTAATTTATTTGGTAGCTGCGGTCTTTTTTGTCGTTTTTTTTGTGGTTTTCGCAGCAGTTTTTGTGGTTGCGGCTTTCGTAGTCGTTGATTTCGTGGTGGTCTTTTTAGCAGTAGTCTTCTTAGTCTCACTAGTAGCCGCTTTAGTCCGCTTACCAGTAGTTTTGCTAGATTTAGACTTAGTAGCTAACATGGCGATCGCCTCTTCTAGAGTCAAACCTTCCACTGTTTGCTCCTTGGTTAGCGATACATTCACCTTGCCATGCTTCACATACGCGCCATACTTACCATCGAGAATCTCGATCGCTTCATCATCATCGGGATGCTTACCGAGGGCTTTCAGGACTTTAGCGGCGGCGGCTCCACGCAAGGTTTTAGGCTGTGCCAGAAGCTCTAAACCACGTTCAAAGGTGATGGTGTAAGGATCATCAGTGGATTTGAGCGATCGGTTGTCATCCTTATCGCCATTGCCTTTGACATGACAAACGTAAGGACCAAAACGCCCTGTATTCACAAATACTCGATTGCCTGTTTCAGGATGTGCGCCTAGAGTGCGTGGTAAAGCCAATAACTTCACCGCCAGATCGAGGGTGACTTGTTCGGGTTGCATTCCCTTGGGCAGAGAAGCCCGTTTGGGTTTGGGAACTGCTTCTGTTGCCTGACCTAGCTGCACATAAGGACCATACTGACCCATCATCATGAAAATTGGCTCATTCAGTTCAGGATGAATACCGACTTGATCGGGACCTTCAAGTTTTTGTTTGAGGAGAAGTTCGATTTTTTCAGGAACTAAATCAGAAGGAGTCAAGTTTTGAGGAATGGAAGAATTAACTGTGCGATCGCCTTCTCCCACTTGGATATAAGCGCCAAATTTCCCGATTTTGACCTTCACATCATCATCTAAACCTTCAAGACGCACGGTTCTTGCGGATTCTCCATCGATGAGACTATCGCGAGACTTCACCTGTCCGCTTAAGCCCTGTTCACCCGAATAGAATTTCTTGAGATAGGGCAACCATTCCACACTACCTGTGGAAATATCATCAAGGGTCTGCTCCATTTTAGAAGTGAAGCTAGGATCGACGAGATTCGGAAAATGTTCTTCTAATAAGCTAGTTACTGCGAAAGCCGTAAAGGTGGGGATCAGTGCATTATTGGTAAGCTGCACATAGCCGCGATCGCAGATTGTGCCGATAATGCTGGCGTAGGTACTAGGACGACCGATGCCTTCGCTTTCCAGCATTTTTACAAGAGCAGCTTCGGTATATCTGGCAGGGGGTTGAGTTTCATGACCGACCGTATTTAATTCACGGCAGACGGGATGATCGCCAATTTTTAATGGCGGTAAAGTGATTTCCTTTTCTTCCAATGCCGCATCAGGATCATCGGAGCCTTCAACGTAGGCGCGGAAAAATCCTGCGAAATCAATCCGTTTACCTGAAGCACGGAATAAAGCATCCTCAACGGTTAACTGGACGCTGAGCATGGTTAACTGCGCGTCCGCCATCTGTGAAGCAACAGTGCGCTTCCAGATCAGGTCATAGAGCGCTAACTCACGACCTGATAAACCCGTTTCCTGTGGAGTGCGGAAAGTCTCACCCGCAGGACGAATCGCTTCGTGGGCTTCCTGTGCGCCTTTAGATTTGGTGACGTACTGGCGAGGTTCTTTGCTGAGGAAGTTGCCGCCATACATCGTGGTTACACATTTCCGTGCCGCCTCGATCGCCTGTTGGGACAGATGCACCGAGTCCGTCCGCATATAGGTGATGTAGCCCTGCTCGTACAATGCCTGAGCTACGCGCATCGAGTCCCGTGCCGATAGGCGCAATTTGCGGTTTGCCTCCTGTTGCAAGGTCGAGGTGGTGAAAGGTGGTGAAGGCTTGCGGGTGGTGGGGCGTTCATCAAGGTTGCTGACTGACCAGACTTTGCCATTTAAGCGCTCTTTGAGGGCGATCGCTCCTGCTTCATCGAGCAGTAAAACCTTACGACCCTTGGCAATTTTACCCGTTGCCTCATCAAAGTCTTTGCCAGTGGCTACGTTTGTACCGCTAACCGAAACTAGCTGCACAGGAAATTCTTGTTTCGGTGCAAACAGATTTGCCTTCAAGTCCCAATAGCTACCTGATTTGAAAGCACGACGTTCGCGTTCACGGTTGACGATTAACCGAACCGCAACGGACTGGACTCGTCCTGCTGATAGTCCCCATGCAATTTTTTTCCACAGCAAAGGTGAGAGGGTATAACCGACAAGGCGATCAAGTATGCGGCGAGTTTCTTGGGCATGGACTAGGCGATCGTCGATTTGGCGGCAATTTTTGAGAGCGCCCTTAATTGCTTCAGAGGTGATCTCATGGAACACCATGCGCTTGATCGGTACTTTTGGCTGCAAGATTTGCAATAAGTGCCAAGAAATACTTTCGCCTTCACGGTCTTCGTCAGTTGCCAGAATTACTTCTTTCACACCCTTTAGTGCCGCTTTGAGTTCACGGACGATTTTTTTCTTATCGTCTGGGATTATATATAGAGGCTCAAAGTCCGCATCAACATTTACACCCAGCTTTGCCCATTCAGTCCCTTTTAACTCCGCAGGGATGTCACTGGCTGATTGTGGCAAATCGCGTACATGACCCATTGATGCCTCAACTCGATACTCTGAGGGCAAAAAGTTCCGAATGGTGCGGGCTTTGGTGGGCGATTCGACAATGACAAGGGTAGACATATTAGCCTGCAAGGTTGGCGGTAATCAAAAAAAACAATTAAGAAAGCAAATTTAAGGTTTATAAAATGCCTTCTTAACCTATATACAATGTTTATGTAGAAATTTACTATTTTTTAGTATGACAATAACCATACTAACAAGTTGCTTAAAACTACTAGTTGCCAATTCAGTCTTTTAGTGCATTGGACTTAATTGCTCAATTAATGCATGGAAAGAAGCATCATGCAAGTAACATCATAAAGTTTTTATATATTCATCGCTATTATAGAGCTGTCGCCAGTCCTGTTAGGATACTAGCAAAACGAGTGGTAGTGACAAGTGCTGTCCCTCAATGCCTTAAAGAATGGAAGCTTGTGCTGCTTTAACTATGCTGAGCTACTCACCTACCGCGATATCTAGATGAAGTCGCCAGATCTTCTAGAGATTGATTGCCAGGGTAAAACTTTCCATTAATCTCCCATGTGGGATAGGCGCGAACTCTTTTGGAACGACAAAGTTGGGTTTGGGGATTCACACCACCCCGATCGCATTCAATTACTTCTAAATGTTTCACTGCCTCTTTACCAAAGCGTTGTTTTTGATTGTGGCAATGGGGACACCAGTAGGCGGTATATAGCTTTGCACCGATTTTTTGTAAATGCTTGGCTAAGGCGATCGCTTCAGGGCTAGATGTGGTTGTAACATTAGGCGCAGCTTCTTGGGCGATCGCTATTTCCGTAAGTGGAGGGGCAAAAGTCAAAGCCGAAATACCTGTGATGCTGGCGATCGTCAGCATCACAGAGGCTAATGTAGAAGATGATTGGCGAAACTGCATAAACTATACCCATTTCCAACGTTTGATATTGTAACCATAGCTTTAAGCAAGTAATCATGACAAAACTAGAAAATTTACGAATTGCGATCGTTCATGAATGGTTTGTGAACTATGCGGGGTCAGAGCGTGTTACTGAGCAAATCTTAAATTTATTTCCCCATGCTGATTTATTTGCAGTTGTTGATTTTCTGGAGGATTCTCAACGGGGATATATTCAAAACAAAAAAGTTACGACTACGTTTATTCAAAAACTACCCTTTGCAAAAACGAAATTTCGGAAATATCTGCCATTGATGCCTTTAGCGATCGAGCAGCTTGATTTATCTGGCTATGATCTCATTATTTCCAGTTCCCATGCGGTTGCGAAAGGGGTATTAAGTTCACCGCACCAGTTACATATTTCCTACGTGCATTCACCGATTCGTTATGCGTGGGATTTGCAACATCAATACCTGAAGGAATCGAATCTAGAACGGGGAATTAAAAGCTGGATCGCACGCTGGATTTTGCACCAAATCAGGATCTGGGACACGCGCACGGCTAATGGAGTGGATTTATTTATCGCTAATTCCGAATTTATTGCCCGTCGCATTCACAAGGTCTATCGGCGATCAGCAACGGTCATCTATCCACCTGTAGATTTGCAGAACTATTCCCTCCAAGAACCAAAGAAAGATTTCTATCTCACGGCTTCGCGGCTAGTCCCCTATAAACGGATTGATCTAATTGTGGAAGCTTTTTCGCAAATGGGCGATCGCCAGTTAATTGTGATTGGTGATGGCGAACAAATGTCAAAAATCCAAGCGAAAGCCAGCAAAAATATTAAATTTTTAGGTCACTGTGAACCAGAGAAATTGCGAGGATATATGCAAAATGCTAAAGCCTTTGTGTTTGGGGCGGAAGAAGACTTTGGGATTACGCCTGTCGAGGCTCAAGCCTGTGGTACACCAGTGATTGCCTATGGTCGTGGTGGTGTATGTGAGTCAGTACGCGGCTTAGATAGCGATCGCCCTACGGGTGTATTTTTTGGTGAACAAACCACAACCAGTATTTGTAACGCGGTACTTGAGTTTGAACAAAATTGCGATCGCATTTTACCTGCGACTTGTCGCGAAAATGCGATGCGCTTCTCAATTGAGAGATTTCAAACCGAATTTTTAGAATTTGTGCAACAGGCTTGGCGCGATCGCTAGATTTGGACTTTCTAAAATGCCCAATTTTGAGATAAAGGTCAATACTCAAAGATTAAAACTGACTCTCAATATCTCTAGATTGATGGAGAATACGCACAATCTCAATAGAATTTTCTGCTTGCATATAGAAAATAGTGTATGGCTTGACTGGAAAGCTACGCAATCCTTTTGAAATATCGTTTCTAACCTTACCCATTGATGGAAACTGGGCAATCATAGGGAATTTATCAAATATCCTTGCCAGTATGAGATCAGCAGCTAATGAATCATGTTGAGCGAGATATACCCATATATCCTCAAGGTCGCCATCTGCTTGCCGAGAAATTTTAAAGCGATTCATTGCTATTCTGCATCAGCCGACTTTGACCACGAGTTTTGATGTTTGCTAGCAATGTAGGCATCATATCCGCATGGTATTCATTGTATTCACCATTTTTAAGTTGTGAAATGCCGACATTAATATCTTGTTGAAGTGCTGCAAGTTTAAGTGCGCGGAGTTCTTCCTCTGCTTGCTGAACGCGATCGCATATTGATTGAAAGGCTGCGGCATCTTGGACTACGACTTCGGCTTTGCCATTGACGGTCAGAACCATTGGTGATTTTGTGGCTTTGATCTGTTCGATCAAGCCTTTAGCGTTGCGTTTGAAGTCGCTAAGGGATTGGATATTTTTAAGGTCGATCATAATTATCAAATCACTAAATTTAGATCTAATTTAATGATAATCGATCTTTATTTTAATTTTGTGAATTTTTGATATGCGATCTAGGGGTGAGGCGATCGCTAAAATACGCACAAAAAAAGGGCGCTTAGCGCCCTTTTTTTAGCCCTTGAGTTTATTTGATTCAACTACGAGCGAATCGATCAATGGTTGGAGAATCAACTCCATCGCAAAGCCCATCTTGCCACCAGGAACAACCAAAGTGGTATGACGAGACATGAAGGAATCATGGATCATGTCTAGCAAATAACGGAAGTCGATTTTGAACTTCTCTCTGAAGACACGATTGGTGTGAATAATTACAAAGCTTTCATCGAGAGTAGGAATGTCGCGAGTAATGAAAGGATTGGAAGTATCAACGGTAGGAACGCGCTGGAAGTTAATGTGCGTATTCGAGAACTGAGGCGCAATGTAATTTACATAGTCAGGCATCCGACGCAAAATTGTATCGACGATCGCTTCAGCACTGTAGCCACGTTCCGCATTATCACGATGAATCTTTTGAATCCACTCCAAGTTCACAATCGGAACTACGCCCACTAATAGGTCAACATACTGGGCAAGGTTAATATCTTCAGCAACGACACCACCATGCAAACCTTCGTAAAAAAGCACATCGGTATCTGTTTCGATGCTTTCCCAAGGGGTGAATTCACCAGGTTGATTATTAGTACCTAAGCGACCATTGTGATGAGCGGCTTCTTCAGGACTGTGCAGATAGTAACGTCTTTGTCCATTGCCAGTTTCACCATATTCACGAAACAGAGCTTCCAGCTTATCTAGCAAATTGGCATTCAAACCAAAATGGCTGAGACTACGACCTTCAGCCGCAGCTTGTTTCATGGCTTCGCGCATTTCTAAGCGATTGAATTTGTGGTAGCTATCACCTTCAATAACTGCCGCTTTGATATTTTCTAAACGAAAAATATGTTCAAAAGCTCGTTTGACGGTACTAGTACCAGCACCTGATGAACCTGTTACCGCAATAACTGGATGTTTTTTAGACAAATTTTTTCTCCTTCAGTTTATATGTAGCCCCTCACTCTTAAATTTATAAGGCGTAGGGCAATTAGCTTGTTTTCAGCTTATTTATAGATTTTGCAGTTTTGAAAGAGTTGCGTCAGCTAGGGCGGCAAATCTGTCAAACCATTTAGAATTACTATACCTTTGTATATAGCGCCAACGAAAGCAAAATTTGCGGACATGATTTCTGCCCCATCTAAATTACAGCAAAAATTCGCTGAACCTTTAACTATTGGCAATGTGATCCTCAAAAGTCGGGTGTTGCAATCGCCATTGTCGGGGGTGACAGATTTGGTGTTTCGGCGTTTGGTACGGCGCTATGCCCCAGATTCAATGCTCTATACAGAGATGATCAGCGCTACGGATCTGCATTATCTCAAGGCTTTACCCAAGTTAATGGAGATCGATCGCCACGAAACACCGATCAGTATTCAATTATTTGATTGTCGTCCTGATTTTTTGGCAGAGGCAGCGCAAAAGGCGGTACTAGAGGGAGCCGACACCGTAGACATTAATATGGGTTGCCCTGTTAATAAGATCACCAAAAAAGGTGGCGGCTCATCGTTATTACGTCAGCCTGAACTGGCGGCGCAAATTGTGAGATCAGTGGTTGAGGCTGTTGATATTCCTGTGACTGTGAAAACGCGCATCGGTTGGGATGATGCCGAAATTACGATCTTGGACTTTGCGAAACGCATGGAGGATGCGGGAGCCAAGATGATCACTGTTCATGCGCGAACGCGATCGCAGGGCTATACAGGTAACGCTAAGTGGGAATGGATTCGTAAAGTTAAAGAGGTGCTGACGATACCTGTAATCGCCAATGGTGATATTTTTTCAGTGGAAAATGCGATCGCCTGTTTAGAGCAAACGGGAGCCGACGGGGTGATGTGTTCGCGTGGCACATTGGGCTATCCCTTTTTGGTGGGGCAGGTTGATCATTTTTTAAAAACTGGTGAATACTTGCCAGAGCCGACCGTAATTGAATGTTTAGAAGTTGCCAAAGAACATTTACAAGGGCTATGGGATTACAAAGGGATGCGCGGTATCAGTCAATCACGAAAACACATGACTTGGTACGCGAGGGGTTTTGCAGGAGCGGCGGTGTTGCGCGATCGCCTCTGTCGGATTGAGTCCTTGCAAGATGGAATGGATTGTCTCGATGGGGCGATCGAGGAGTTGCAGGTTCTTGTTCGTCAATCCAAGCTAATCCACTAATGTTGTCAGTTGCTTTGCCTTCTACGTTAGTGACGTAACGAATAAGGTTTTCAATTTGGGCGATCGGCATGGCGTTAAACTTCACAACGCAGGGACAATTTATCGGTGAAGGCGAAAAGGGTTTAAATTAAAGACCAGTAGGGGCAAAGCATTCCCACCGCAATCTATCAATTTCTAAACCATTTTAATTCGGGAATGCTTTGCCCTAAACCTCGCAACGCAGGGACAATTTATCGGTAAAAGCGAAGAGGGTTTAAATTAAAGACCAGTAGGGGCATAGCATTCCCACCGCAATCTATCGATTTCTAAACCATTTTAATTTGGGAATGCTATGCCCAAAACCTCACAACGCAGGGACAAGCGATCGGTGAAGGCGAAGAGGGTTTAAATTAAAGACCAGTAGGGGCATAGCATTCCCGCCACAATCTATCAATTTCTAAACCATTTTAATTCGGGAATGCTATGCCCAAAATCTCACAACGCAGGGACAATTTATCGGTGAAAGCGAAGAGGGTTTAAATTAAAGACCAGTAGGGGCAAAGCATTCCCGCCACAATCTATCAATTTCTAAACCATTTTAATTCGGGAATGCTCTGCCCAAAACCTCGCAACGCAGGGACAATTTATCGGTAAAAGCGAAAAGGGTTTAAATTAAAGACCAGTAGGGGCAAAGCATTCCCGCCACAATCTATCAATTTCTAAACCATTTTAATTCGGGAATGCTCTGCCCAAAATCTCACAACGCAGGGACAATTTATCGGTAAAAGCGAAGAGGGTTTAAATTAAAGACCAGTAGGGGCAAAGCATTCCCGCCCCAATCTATCAATTTCTAAACCATTTTAATTCGGGAATGCTATGCCCAAAACTTCGCAACGCAGGGACAATTTATCGATAAAAGCGAAGAGGGTTCAGCATTTGCGTTTTGAGATTGTATTGGAGAATAAAAATATTGGCGCAAATGCTAAACCCCTACAGTTTTTACATTTTCTATCTTGTTGATTTCTAATTGCCCCAAATTCTATTCAACACAGTTTGAATCTTTTTCTCAAATCTCTCGATTAGTTCACGGTTAGCATTAACAAGAGATTGCTCGGCTTCGATTTCAGCAACTATTGCTTTTTGGGTTTCAATCGCTGGAACTGGAATCTTTACTTCAAATAATTGAGAGCGATTAATTTTTGGAATACTTGCTCTCTCATAATAACCACGAATCCTCTCATTAAAAGCATTTGAAAGCATATATGTAGATAGATATGTGATGTCAATTTTGGAGCTATCAGGTACTAATGGGTACATATCAGAACTACAATAGCCACGCATATTAACAACAGACAATTTATTGAGATAAGGACGGATTTTGCTGTATAGCAAACGTTCACCAGAAAACTCATAAACTGGTCCACTTACTCTCTGGCTTTCGGCTGTTTCTATTTTTAGTAACTTTCCTGTGTTTGATTCGATACTGTCAGCACCGAAGTACGGAAGTGAAGCATCTATGTTTACATTAGGGGTAATTGCTGCACCAAGTGTGCAGATTTTACCAAGCTCTACCATTTCCCAATCAGGAGAGATCGCTATATGAGGTCGATAATTATCAATGACAGCACGAGCGCCGTTGATGACTTTTTGGTAGCCTTCGATTTCGGTGACTATTTCTTTTTGGATAGCGATCGGTGGCAAAGGGATTTGCACACCTCGAACAATTTCACTGTTCAGATTATTGACGACTCCACCTGTTGCAGAACGCTTAAATTGTTGAAACACAAAATCTGAGCCAAGAATGAGATAGAAAAAATCTTGATCTATCTGTTCAGACTGATTTCGCAATAGAAGCCATCCGTCATGAATACATCCATCAATAGCCATAATATAAGGTCTTCCAAAACTCATTGAGTTAGAAAGAATAAAATCACCCTTTTTTACAGCACGGGATTTTTTAGCACCTTCTGGAATGATGCGTTCTTTAGTTTTAGTAATGTATTTTGAGCCTACTTCTGCATCTCCAATCTTGATCCAATTTATACCGTCAGGTGAATCAGTAATAAAATCATGAATTGGTCTAGGAGATCCCCCTCTTTCTATAGTGCAAATCTCACCAATTGAAATTAGAGGATAGCTTAAACTAGCGTTAGCTGCTACATCTCGATATCTCTCCCCACTCAAATTATATTCACCATTAGCCGCAATCCTAGACTTCGGCACAACCAAAACCCGATCATCATTCGCAATTCCTAATTCGTAATTCGTAATTGACAATTCGTAATTCGTAATTTGCTCCAACACAAAAGGCAAATCATCCCCCTCAACCGCCCGCCTTTGAGCGCCCAAACCGAATCCATCATTCTCGACCTTAAAAAATGCAATCTTATCCGTCTTCTTCGCCAAAGACTTATCCAAGATTAAAATCGAAGTCTTCACCCCAGAATACGGATTAAAAACCCCAGCAGGAAGCGAAATCACCGCCACCAGCGAATTCTCAACCAACATCTTCCGCAAATCCTTATAAGCAGTCTGACTCTGGAAAATAATCCCCTCAGGCACAATAATCCCCGCCCTACCCCTAGGCGAAAGATGTTCCGCCATATAGTCCACAAATAGAACCTCACTCCGCTTCGCCTGAATCGAAAACCGCTTATGGGGCTTAATCCCACCCTTCGGCGACATAAACGGCGGATTTGCAAGGATCACATCCGCAAACTCATTCCACTTATCCTCAGAAGTCAACGTATCGTACTCAGCAATTTGCGGACTCTTAAAACCATGCAAATAGAGATTTACCAACGACAACCGCACCATATCAGGCGAAATATCATAACCTCTAAAATTAGTCGCCATCAGCCCCTTCTCATCAGGCGTAAGCGTACTATTCCCCTGAGCATCCAGATTAGACCGCAAAATATGCTTATACGCCGAAATCAAAAAACCCGCCGTACCACAAGCAGGATCGAGAATCACCTCACCCTTTTGCGGACGCAAAACCTCCACCATAAAATCAATAATATGGCGCGGCGTGCGGAACTGCCCCGCATCCCCCTGCGAACCCAACACCGACAGCAAATACTCAAACGCATCCCCCAACCGTTCCGAATGATCGTAGGTAAACCCATCAATCACCTTCAAGAAACTCTTCAGCGTCTCAGGATCGCGATAGGGAAGATACGCATTCTTAAAAATATCTCGAAACAACGCAGGAATCCCCGCATTCTGCGGCATCGTGCTAATCCCCTCACTGTAAAGGCTCAGCAACTCATGACCGCCCACCGTCGGACTCATCAACCGTCCCCAACCAAACTTCGCAAACTCACCCGCAAAAAAACTGCGATCGCCCCCCAACTCCTCCACCTCCGCATCCATATCATCCATAAACTTATAGATGAGAGCGATCGTAATCTGTTCCACTTGCGACTTCGGATCAGGAACCTTCCCCACCAAAATGTCACGAGCAGTATCAATACGGCGTTTAGTTTCAGAATCAAGCATTTTTAATTAATTACGAATTACGAATTATCAATTACGAATTGCAAAATCGTAAATTGGTAGAATATTATAACTCCTAAGCCTTACCCCCAACCTCCACCTCGTAATTCGTAATTCCTAATTCGTAATTAAATAGATGAAAACCATACCAGTAGACAACCTCACCACCAACTTCATAAACCTCCTAGAAGAAATCGCCATCACAGGCGACCCCATCGAACTTGACTGGCAAGGCAAACGTTTTCAAATTCTGCCAGTACAGAAAAAAAGCCGACTCGACAATCTTGTACCCCGCCCCGAAGTATACATTGGCGATCCTGAAGATCTGGTAAACATCTCTTGGGAGCATGAAATAAACCTTGATTTACCTTGACACGAAAATCATAAATTCGTAATTCGTAATTTCTAATTCTTAACTACAAGGCGCTCAAAATCAGTTACCGAAATAATGATAGTTTCTAACATTCTTTGCGCTTCTGAGAAATCTTTGTCACCTGTAATAAAAAAATTGGCTGAACCTGCGATCGCGCAAGCTAAGAATTTTGCATCTTTTTGATCGCGAGGAAAATCAATTTCTATCTCTACATCAATGCAATTTGTCATTAAATCAAACACCATCAACCACTTTTCGATAATTTCTTGAGGCAGCTTAAATTTCGGACGACCGATCACAGCTTTATATTCTGTCAAAATATCTGACGAGACTATCCACTCAAATTCTTCATGCTCAGCAACAAACAAAATAACCTGTTCAGGAGCGCGATCTTTTAGAATTGCTGACACCAAAACATTCGTATCAATAACAACTCTCATAAACCTTGACGATAAGATTCAATCTCAGCCATAATTTCAGCTTCAGAAATAGCTTGTACTTGAGGTAAGCCCTGAGTCTCTTTAAAAAGAGCGCGTAGATCAAAAGGTAAAATCTTCTTCCTGCGATTAGCTTTAAGCACAATTACCCTCACTTCACAGCCCTCCAATTCTGTTCTCAGAGAATCAGGAACTTGAATTTTTCCATTAGACACAGTAGTTTTAAATTCTTCAGCAAGCATAATAATTACGAATTACGAATTAAAAACACATTATATCGCCTAGATCTGTCATCCTTAATCCCAATTCCCAATTCGTAATTCGTAATTCGTAATTCCTAGTTGAATAATTCGTAATTAACTAATTAAACCCTCAACCAACTTCATCGGCAAATAAAGCCTCATCGGATCTTGTTTAAATCTTTGAAATCCATACTTTAAATAAAAACTCGCAGCATCCTCATCCAAAGCCTCGGCAATGACAGCCAAAGATGCAATCTGACTTGATACTTCAAAAGACTTCATCAGCGCATCAATTAACAATAGTTCGCCAAACCGTTTCCCTCTTTGTTGCCGATCAATTCCCAAACGACCGAGCAAAGTCGCTGGTAATAAAGGATATCGTGGCAAAGACTTAGCAAAAGTACCATCAAGAGCCGTCACCTCCACAACAAAAGCCGAAAGAGAGTAATAGCCCAAGATATCTGTTTCAAGTTCATCTTCTTGCGCGTCAACCAAAACAAACACAGTCGATATCTTCCTTTTGAGATCCTGTGTAGCCTGCTTGCGAAGGTAATTATCTAGACTATCTTTACCACAACAAAAACTAGAGCGCCGATGCTTGCGACTATCCAAAGGCTCGATTTTGAGAACCATTAAGCCCTCATGGTTTGCTTATATCTGACCGCCGCAGCATTTAGAGCCTCATTAGGCAAAGGTGGATTCAGCAAAGCCTCCACAAAAAGTTCACTATCTTCTCGATTAAGCTTGAGAGTTTGATGCTTCGCAATCACCGTATAGGCAGCCTCCTGTAAACTAGCAATCACAAAATCAGTGAGAGTACGCCCCTCCAAATCAGCCGCCTTTTGCCACATAGCCTTAATCTCAGGGCTAACACGAGCTTCCAGCCTCGCCATTGTCTTCGCAGGTGTTGCAGATGTCATAGCATAATATTGAAATCTACATAAATTGTACGGCAATCAGACGTACATTAATTATTTAATTACGAATTATCAATTACGAATTAAGATTTTGATTGCACAGCAAATGAAACAATACCCAAAAAACACCACCTCGTAATTCGTAATTCCCAATTCGTAATTGAATAATTCAAGCCATAAACCTTTCCAACGCCACAAACTGCCTCACATACTCAGGAATCAAATCACGATATGACTTCGGCACAGCCTTAAAATCGTTTGTTGAAAAGAACGCATTTGTTGCTAATTCCGTGTAATTCTTGCCCTCAATAATTTTCCGAATCTGGTCATTAGTCACATAAGCCTTAAAGTAATTTCTAATCGCAGGAATAGACTCGTTAGGCTGATAATTTGCCACAAACTTTTCAAACTCCTCCTCCAATAACTCATCCTTCAACTTAAATCTGGGTATTAACCCAAAAATCTTTTCTAAAATCTCGCGCAACTCCAACCGCCGATCCACCGCCGCCGCTTTACGCAACTTCTCCAAGGTATAAGACTGTTCAGAATCAGCAAAAAATTTCTCATTCACATAAGCGATCGCCTTTTCCCAATGCCCGACCTCGATCGCCGCCGCTAACTCGCGATCATTGCGAATCACCTCCTCAAATCGCTCAAAATATAAGCGATCGATTTTCATGCCACCATAGGCGATCGCCTCTTCCTTGAGGCTCAATAAAATATCGCTGCCAAGATGCTCATAACTGCCAATCCCTTTCACCGTCTCACTATCATCATCGCGATCGCCTCCAGTCCCACTTTGAGGATTGGCTTTGGGCTTCGGCAACGCCAACACCTCATCATATTTAAAATCTTTCTCAAAATATTCACAGTTTGCAAAGAAATCAAATAATTTAAAAGCAGTCTTCTCTGGCTCCCTGATACTGCCCTTGAGATCCGCATCATGCAAATCATTCAAAAAATTATGCCTACGAGTCCCCCTTCCCTTAATTTGAATAAAATCTGTTGGTGAAAAAATTGGACGAAATAGCCCCAAATTCAACAAATCAGGGCAATCATAGCCCGTCGTCATCATCCCCACCGTCACACATACCCGCGCCTTGCTCGTCCGATAGGTTTCCAAAAAGTTCGCCGTGCCGCGTAAATTGTTATTCGTGAAATTACTCGTAAACTGTTGAGCGTCCGTAATTTGTGATGTCACCTGTACTGCAAAATCCGATTGATATCGATTCGGAAATATCCGATCCGCCATCTCATTTAAAATTTGGGTCAACGTGGTCGCATGAGGCTGACTCACAGCAAAAATAATTGACTTGCCAATCTCACCACTAATCGGATCGCGAAAAGCCGTCTCTAAAAACGTCTTACAAAAAAGTTGATTGGTCGCAGGTGAAAAAAAGCGCTTCTCAAATTGCCGAATTTTAAAACTCTCTTCCGTCTTTTCACCTTCCTCATCCGTAAACTCCACCACAAAACCTTGTTTCGACAAAAGCTCAGTCGTTACTTCTGTACGCCCATCCACCACCGTCGGCTGAATCAAAAAGCCATCTCTAACCCCATCATTCAAGCCATAGGTAAAAGTCGGAATCCCATCCTCACAGCCAAAAGTGCGATAGGTATCCAGCATCATCCGCCGCTCAGATTCTCGCGGATCTTTAGTCGTGGGCTTAGCTCTGTCAAATTGCTTCAGATAATCCTTCGGTGTCGCCGTTAGCCCCAATTTGTAACCAATAAAATACTCAAATACTGCCCGTGAGTTCCCCCCAATCGAGCGATGCGCCTCATCGGAAATTACCAAATCAAAATCTGTTGGCGAAAAGCGATCGCGATATTTATTACCCGTCAGCAATGACTGCACCGTAGTCACCACAATATCCGCAAGTCGCCAATCATTCCGATTTTCCTTATAAATCGCCGTCTTATAGTCATTTTTAAGCAATAGATCAAAAGCTTTCTTAGCTTGTTCCTCTAACTCAATGCGATCGACCAAAAACAACACCCGCCGCGCATTTCCCGTCCGCAAAAACAACTTGATCACCGCCGCCGAAGTCAGCGTCTTCCCTGTCCCCGTCGCCATCTGAAACAAAAAGCGATTTTTCCCCGCGTTTACTGCATCTTGTAAAGCCGCGATCGCCTGTTTTTGATAACCCCTCAAAAAGCGCAACTTATTCTTCTCAATAAAACTCGCTCTTTCCAGTTCATTCTTCCATCCTGCATTATTCTCATAATCAGGATATTGCGTCAACACCACATAATTATCATCAATCACCTCATCCACAAGACGTTGCGGTTCAGCAATCACTTTCTGATAACCCATCACCGATTGAGGCGTAGGGAAATTTGTAATTTCATAGGGATTCCCTTGTTCCAAATCCCAAAAATAATGCAAAGTTCCATTGGATAGAATCACGAAACGGCATTTTTGAGACTTCGCATAATCTCGCGCCTGTTCTTTCCCCACAAGCGGATCAAGATCCCCCGCCTTTGCTTCCAAGACAATAAACGGAAAGCCCTTTTCATTCAGCAACAAAAAGTCAATAAAGCCCTTGCTTGTCTTCTCGAAATCCTCCCCAAACTCATCTAAATCCAAAGATGTAATCTGCGTCCCTGCTTCAAGCGCTATATTCGCAGGTTGCCCCCCTTCCGCAAAAAAACGCCAACCCGCCGACTCAAGCAACCTATTAATCTTAATTCGGGCTGTAGCCTCATTATTGGTCATGGCAAACCCCAGTATTAAACTTGAACACAGATTAATTTTTCTGCTTTATTTCATTGTTTAATTATAAAACAACTTGCGATCACCGTCCCTCGGCATCTTTTGCGTTTTGGTTTTGTCCTAACGTAACTGACTACAGCTATACCATACAGATTTTCTAGCGATCGCCTAGTAGGAGTTAACGAATGGTCGTATTTACAGCCATTTCCGATCAAACGAACCACAAGAATAAATTTGAAAGCGTTGCGAAGCAACGCTTTCAAATTTATTCTTGGTTCGGGTTTGAGCGCAAAGCGCTGTAACTTGGCGATCGCCCAACTTAAAGACAAGATCGGGAATATCGTTTTAAATTAGTATGACGATTAAATTTGGGGTGATCAGTTAGGCGATCGCCTACAATGGCACTATTAGCAAGACATCTCTCCCCAACAAATTTTTAATTTTGCTAATCTAGGCGGGTAGCAAAACTTTACCGTTCTAGTAAAATACTGCCAACCCCATAAACTTAATTCAGAAGCATCATGCAACAAATATTTAGCCGTCGTAGTTTGCGCCTGTTTATCATCTTGTTTGTGATAACGTTGCTAGGCTTTGCGCTGGGATGGTTTATATTTTTACGCCCCGAAATCGCCAGTTTGAATAAGACCGAGAAAACGGCTGGCTCTAATCTTCAAAATATTACGCTCACAGAATTTGATGCCAATGGAAAACTATTGTGGGAAATTACTGCGAAGCGGGCTAACTATCGCGAAGAGCGCAAAATTGCTGATGTTGAAGATGTAAAAGGAAAATTTTATCGTAGCGGTGAGCCGCTTATGGAAGTCACAGGCAATAAGGGAACCATCGATCAAATCACTAAAATGATTTCCCTAGATGGCAATATTAAGGCGATCGCCATTCAAGAAAAAATCAACATGAAAGCCGATCGCCTGATCTGGAAATCGGAAGAAGACCTTCTCAAGGCGACAGGCAACATTCAGATTGATAAGCCTGAAGACAAGATCAAAATGACAGGTAAAGAGTTAACTGCGAAACCGAGTACCAATATCTATAGTCTCGAAAAAAGCGTGATTGTGACTAAGATTGAACCACCTCTAGAAATGAAAAGTGAGAAAATTACTTGGGATGCTAAGCGGGATCATGTATTTACAGAAGTTCCATTGTCAGTGTTTCAAGTAAAGGATAAGTTGGAATTGTTTGCGAATAAAGGTGATTGGGATATTACTAAAAAAGAGGTGACCTTCACAGGTGATATCAAGGCGAAAGATCCCAAGCTAGATGTTGAACTTGCGGCAAGCCAAGCTAGTTGGAATCTGGATAAACAACTTGTCATTTTGCCAGTAGAGTTTACGGCAACTAGTAAGAGTCGTGGCATTGTTGTCAAGGCTCAAAAAGGACAAGCCCAACTCAAGGAAGAGAAGATTAACCTTACAGGTCAAGTCTTGGCAAGCTTTAGCTCTACTCAGGGTGTGGTCAATGCCGATCAGGTGGAGTGGTTAATTCCTACCAAAATGGTTACGGCGGAGGGCAATATCGTTTATCAACAACCCGATAAAAATCTCAGTGTTAGAGGCGATCGCGCTGTGGCAAATCTGGAACTGCAAACAGTGAAGGTGACAGGAGCAAATGTACTGACGACCTTAACTCCTCAATGATTTGTTTACAATCCGTTTGCGGCATTCATCATCTTCGCGCTCAGATTCTGATTCTGAAGATGGACGCTCTTGCTTTTTGGAAGAAGAGTTAGGTCGATCATGCTCACTATCTTTGACTTGACCTTCTGAAGATGCGCGATCGCGTTTTTGAGGAGATGCGTTAGGACTAGTTTGATTATTCTGAAGGGTTGATAATGAACTGATCTCTCCGCCATTACTGATGAGAACCTGTTCGTTTTCAACGGTGACAGCATAGGTTGCTAGAGGAATTTTAGCAGGAGCTTCGCGGGGACTCCCATCTGCGGCAAATGTCGCATCATGGCAAGGACAGAAAAATTCTTGTTTATCCTTTTGCCAGTTCACATCACAACCTTTGTGGGTGCAAATTGGATTAACGGCAAATAGCTTTTGGGGATTATTACGATCGCGGACAACGATGACACCATCAGCGATTAATTGACCATCTCGTTCTAGTTGCGCGATCGAGCCGATGACTCTAGCACCTTTTCTGGCGGTAGTGGCAGCAGGTGAAGTAGCGATCGCGGAACTGTTTGTTGCTGATAGAGGTGAACTTGTTGGCAATGGATTAGCTAAAGCTGTCAGTGAGTTTTCAGCTTGTTTAGTTGCCGTTGAGCATGAGGTTAGGGCAGGGGGCAATACGCTAACGATCCAACCTAATCCCACCCAACTTAAAATTTTACGGCGATTCATATTCATTTCTCTCTGAAATTTGATAGTACCAATTCACGAAAGACAACACTTTCGTGAATTAAAAAACGAACCTAGTAAGGGTTTTCAAAACTAAAAATGGCGTAGCCATTTTTAGTTTTATAATTCTATAATTTGGTCAAATGTTCTAATTAGGCATCTAGGGAAGGACGGCGGCGTTTTTTAAACATACCTAGCATGAAAATTCCTGTTACCAGTAAACCAATCAATCCCAGTCCATCCAGTAGAACGTAGAAGGTTCTGAGTTGTGGTCCTAAAAACGAGCCTTGATGAATATTCAAAAAGATTTCGCCAATGTCTTTAGACCCACATTCCGCTCGTAATGGAGGCCTAAAAATATTTACAACGAGACAATGAGGGTTTCAGCGATTTTCTGGAAAATTAATGATAATGACTCCTATTAGTACGTCATTATTGACAATATTAAGATAGTGTTATTTTTCTGACGAAAGCCCAAAATACTTACTGTATAAGGATTTGTTTTCTAAATATTTTTTTCAGTAAAATAAGAGCGGAATGTGGGTTTAGACATCCCAAACCAACTTCTGCCAACGCGATAGGCAACACCTGTGATCGTGGTGAGTAAAATTGGTAGGAGCAAAATAGGAGCGATAAAGCGGTGAAGTTTGCGCCAGTTCATCATTTCTTGTCGGTCTGTTTACTAGTGAATGCGTTGATTATGCAGATCAAAAGTAAAGAACTCGGAAAGGATAGTGCATTTATGCAAATGTCACTGTAAAACAACTGCCAGAGCCAATCTGACTACTAACTGTGATATTGCCATCGTGATTTTTAGCGATCGCCTCGGCAATTGCTAAACCCAATCCTGAACCACCTGCTCGCCACGATCTCGCCCGATCTGCCCTCCAAAAGCGCTCAAAAATATGGGGTAAATCTTCGGGGGCAATCCCCAATCCCGTATCAGTAATAGCGACGAATATGGAGCGATCGCGTTGTTGGAGATCAACGGTAATTTTGCCGCCTGTGGGTGTATAGGCGATCGCATTTTCTAGCAAATTAATAAATAGTCGCCGTAGTTGAGAAGCTTCGCCACGAATAGAGACGGCATCCTGAAGATTTGCTTGCAAATTAATCTCTTTAGCAATAATTTGTGGTTCTAGGAACTCCAATAAATCTTCTAATAGTTCATCAAGGGGAATTAATAATAAATTGGCTGCGCGATCTCCTTGATTATCCAAACTAGCGTTATCAACTCGTGCGAGAAATAACAAATCCTCGACTAAATGCGTCATCTGTTCTGTGGCATGACCAATTGCGGCTAGCTTTTTTACATCTGCTTGATGGATACGTTCGGGATGGCTTTGGATTACTTCAATGGAAGTTTTAATGGCGGTCAAGGGACTGCGTAACTCATGGGAAGCATCGGCGGTAAATTGGCGCATTTGTTCATAATTGCGTTCAACTGGTTGCAATGCTTGCCATGCTAGCCACCAGCCACCAATACCACTGAGGGCGATCGCTAGTAATCCACCCCAACCTAATCCCCATAATAGTTTTTCTAATTCCTCTTCCAGTTCTTCACTAGATTCACTGACCCGCACATAACCAATTAATACTTTCTCCACATTATTGTTATCTATTGCTGAATATCTTTTCTGCTCTCTTTCAGAATTTTCTTTTCGTTCTTCCTCATGTTTTTGAGAACGCTTTTTATTGTGCTTTTCAGCAAATTCTGAAAATATTGTTTCTGTCAGCACTCCATTCAGATAGATAGGGACAATAAGCGATCGCAGATCGTGATGTTCTTCTAATTGATGTACTTTGGCGATCAGTGAAGCTTGATCAACGTGGGGGAAAGGTAAACTTGGCGCTTTCTGATTACCTGCTTTAGCCAATAACTTTCCATCAGCATCAAACCATTCTACAGTTTGCTGATTTTGGCGCATATCCTGCCAAGGAATATCCAGATCGCCATCATTGTCAATCAGGCGATCGCTTTTAATTACATCCTTTTGAATTAAATTAGGATTGTTTTTTAGCTTGGGCAAACTATGAGAAGCAGCATCAGCGAGAGTCGCAATCTGGCGATCGAATTTACTGTAAAGATTGCTTGCAAAATATTGATATACAAAAATCACCGTAATACCCAACACTGTAGACATGACGCTGAGATAACTCACCAACAAGCGTAGATGTAGGGCATTAAAGGGATGCCCTAGCCATTGTCTAATAATTTTGGATAGTCTAGTTTTCAAATGTGTGCTTGCTCCTGTTATAAATGCTTGAGCCGATACCCTAAGCCATATACAGTCTCAATGAGATCTGTTTTTGCTCCTGCTTGTTTCAGTTTTTGGCGCAAACTTCTGATATGTACTTTTACTGTTTCTTCGTTAGGTGGTTCGGCAAATGACCATAGATGCTCAAGGATTTCGGCTTTGCTAAAAGTGCGATCGCTATGCCGTAGTAATAATTCTAAAAGGCGATATTCTTTAGGGGTTAAATGCAATAACTCACCTGCATAAGTTACCTCATAGCTATTAGGATTAAGCTGCAATCGTTCCCATTCCAACAGCATCGTAATACTGGAACTGCCACGCCGCAATAATGCTCGAATCCTTGCCAATAGCTCTTTTAAATCAAAGGGCTTCACCACATAGTCATCTGCGCCCACATCTAAGCCCATCACCTTATCAGTGCTAGTGTCTCGCGCCGTTAACATCAAGATCGGCATTCCATAACTATTTTGCCGCACTTTTTGACAAAGCTGCATTCCATCTAGTTTCGGTAACATTACATCCAAAACCAATAGCTCGTAGGGAAATGCTTGCACAAATTCCCATCCCTGTTCCCCATCGATCGCTACATCCACGACATAATGACAGTCGGTGAGTGCCTCCGTCAGTGCCGCCGCAATGCGATCGTCATCTTCAACTAATAATATTTTCACAAACTACTTTTTGAGACCAAGATCAACATTAGCAGTACTAAGTAGCTCAGCATAGTTAAAAACCAAAACCAGAGCTTGTGCCGCCCGCGTAGCGGGCGGCACAAGCTTCTAGGTTTTAAGTTTACTTATGCCTAGCTACTTACCACTTTACAACCCATTACCGATCGCAAAAAAAGCTGACCAATATTTGGGATGACTATATTCTTTAGACCGAATTAGAGATACTTGCGCTTTCTGTAATGCCTCATTCACATTGCTGGTTTTAAGTTCTTTATAAAATGCTGCCATGAGTGCTTGAGTGGCTGCATCATCCACAGACCATAGAGAAGCGATCGCACTTTTTGCTCCTGCTTTCTGCACCTGATAGCCAAATCCCAAGATTTCTACGCCACTGCCTAGCTTGCCCACACCTGTCTGACAAGCGCTCAAAACAATTAGTTCTATATTCGGAATTTGCCAATCTGCAATTTCATTGAGACGGATTTTGTCACCATTCCCAAAAATGATGAAGGAATTATCGGGCGCACCGAGATTAAACTCAGCATGGGTCGCAAGATGGAGAATATTGTAGTTCTTAAATTTGGATTCAGTAGCTTGACGACTAAAGTTACTTTCTAGCAGCGTTGATGAGTTCGGGAAATAACTAGCGATCGCTTGAACTTCCTTGAGAGTTGCAGGTAAACCCTGTTGTCCAAACTTCTGCTCACCAGCTTTACCACCAAAAGCTCCTGCTAAGATGTTCGGCGAAATTTTGGACTGAGGGGAAAAATCAAAGAGAGTGTAAGCAATCAGATTACTAATCCGATATTTCTCAATAAGCCATTGTTTGCCATCGGAGAGAGCCGCCAGAGGCACATAGCGCAAAACCCCATCAGGTGCATAGAGAATCGTTTCCGCTTTAGCTTGGATGAGTTCAGACTCGATGGGTTTAATCAACAGGTTATAGAGCGCTGTGGAAGTTTCTTGATAATCTTCAGAACCAGCATCAATCAGGGTTGCTTTAAATTCATTGACTAGAGATTCTAGTTTGGCTTTAGAAATATTGACAGTACGGTTGATCGGCAGCGTATCGGGTGAGAAGAGAATAATTTCTAGGCGATCGCCTAAAATCAGAGGATAGATTAAGACCGTACCTTTCGGAATCTTTTGGAGATAGTTAGGGACTTTATTGATTTCTGATTTAGGAAGTTGCTGGATCTGACTCGCTAATTGACGATTTAGGGCGGGACTACTCTCCAAGCTAATGGCTGATGACTGATTGCTAATAGCCCTCTCTGCATCCAAAATCCCTATTCCTTGTGCTGTGCGATCGCTGCCCTTAATGTTCTCTAGATAATCCTCAATCTCTTGGACTTTGAGCAAATCCAGAACCTGTAGAGCTTCCATGATTCTGCCTTGCTTGAGCAGTAAATTTGCAAGGCTTTTATAACTTTCGGCAACGGTTTGTAAATAGGAAGTTTGATCTTCTTGGCTCAGTCCGCGAATATCTTTACGAATCGATTCGCGCACATTAATTGCTTGCTTATAAAATAAAATTGCTAGTTCAGGTTGATTTTGCTGAGAGAGAGTATAGCCTAAGTTACTAAGCGATAACCCTTCCTTTTCGCGATCGCCAGTCTGCTTAAAAATGGCGAGGGACTTCTGAAAGGAGTCGTAGGCTTGGGCATATTGATTGAGCCTCAAATAAGCACTACCCAAATTGCCAAGAGATAACCCCTCACCATTGCGATCGCCATTTTTCTGACTAATGGCAAGAGATTGTTGATACAGTTCGATTGCTTTCTGAGTTTGTCCGAGATTGCTGTAGGTAATCCCCAAATTATTGAATGAAGTCGCTTCGCCAGCGCGATAACCTCGTTGTTGCGAAATTGCTAAAGACTGTTGATGGGCGGCGATCGCTTTAGTGTAGTTGCCAATGCTGTTATAAGCACTACCAAGATTATTGAGAGATTTGCCTAAACCTTCCTGATCACCAATTTTTTTGAATAGCTCAATGGATTGCTGATTAAATTCAATTGCCTTTGCAAGATTGCCCAAATAGTCGTAGGTATTTGCTAAATTCCCTAACAGTTTTGCTTCACTCTGGAGATCTTGATCCTGCCTTTTTAGCACTAGCGCCTGTTGATAAAAATCAATTGCTTTTTGGTATTGTCCCAAGCTGCCATAGCCATTACCAATGCCAATAATGGAGTTGCCTTCACCATTGCGATCTTTAAGTTGTTGCGCGAGGGCAAGAGAACGCTGATAGAAATCAATGGCTTTTTGATACTGTCCCACAATCATCTGAGCAGTTCCTAAATCATTAAGTAGATTCTTCTCAGTTTCGCGATCGCCAATTTTCCTGACAATTGCCAAAGCTTCGGTATAGGCATCAATGGATTTGGGATACTGCCCCAAGGTGCGGTAGACATCACCGAGATCCATCAGGGAATAACTTTGTTTTTGGAGGTCGCCAATCTGTTTAAAAATCGTGAGAGCTTGTTGATAGGCATCGGCTGCTTTTTGATATTGATTGAGACGTTGATAGGCAGTACCCAGATTACCAAGATTCAAGCTTTCGCCATTGCGATCGCCGATTTGTTGATAGGCATCAACAGCCTTCTGAAAGAAGTCAGCCGCCTGTTGATGCTGCTTCAGATTTAGATAGCCCTTACCTAAATTACTGAGGGAAGTTGCTTCAGCTACGCGATCGCCAATTTGACTTCTAATTGCTAAAGATTGCTGAAAAAAATCCACTGCCTTTTCATATTGTCCCAGACTGTTATAGACTGCCCCAATATTGCTGAGCGAAGTTGCCTCACCCTTGCGATCGCCAATTTGCTTTGTGATCGCTAAAGATTGTTGATAGAAGTCTAGAGCTTTGGGATACTGTTTTTGTCGGAAATAGGTTAGTCCAATGTTATTGAGGATCACTGACTCAGCACTACGATCCTTAAGCTCTCGATAAATCTGTAATGCCTGTTCATAGGTTTTGACTGCCTCATCATAGCGACTGCCTCTAACCAGTTGACTTGCGGCTTGGACTAAATTATCCGCTTGATCTTGACGACTTTGGACAGTTTGCGCCACTGTGACATTACTTATTGCCATCTGCACAGGCAATCCACATAAAAGCGTCAACACCGCAATACTCAAAACTTTACGCATAGTTTCTCTCTGATTCAAATTTTTTAACGGTAACGATGCTTTATCTCGACTTACTCAGTTCTGCTTCAATGCGACCAATTCGCACTGCATAGTTCTCAATACCGCGCCCACGCCGATCCTTGCGTCCTGCGGCATGGAGTCCCACAATTTGATAAACTCCATCAATTCTACTGATCAATGCCGAACCAGAAGCTCCCGGATTTGTATCGCAATCATGGACTAACATTCCTTCTTTTTCGCCTAGTACACTGCATTTTAGGTGTACACCTGCGGTATAGCCTTTTCCTGCCGCAAGGTCGCTATAGACTCTCGGATCGGGATAGTCACTAGCATAACCCGCTACGGATAGCCTGTTCTTATAGCGCTGCAATACGGCTAATGGAACCGATCGCCATCGGAGAAACCCATATTTCTCTCCCAAAGGCTTATTTAAAGATAGAATCGCCCAATCATCGGCAGATTCGACATTAGGTTGATTTGTTCCTGCTAAAACATTGGTCACTACTGCCACATCACTCTTATTGCGTAGCCGACCATTTACTAAATTAGGCAAGAAGTACATTTTTGTAAATAGACGATCTTGCTCGTAGACACAGTGGGCATTGGTTAGTACTAACGACTTCCCAATTAAGGTTCCTGTGCAGGAATATTCTTTTCCTGATTTGCTGATCATCACCACTTTGCCCACCGTTGACCAAGGATATTCACGGCTCATCAAAGGTAGGCGCTGATCTGCACCGATGATAGCGCGATTAGTTCCTGTTGGTGACTCTGACTCCCTTAGTTTGTCTGGTACAAAGCCATCAGGATTTGCGGTGAGGTCTTTAAAACTATTGATCTGTGTTGGTGCGATCGCATCCTTTGGCAGTAATTCGGAAAGTTCTTGAGCATTAACATTGTTATGGGCTGCAAGATTACCTAACACTGCTAGTGCTGTTCCTAAACTAAGACTAAACAAAACTTGCCAAGTTCTACTTTTCATCGCCTTACAATTTGATTACCTAAAGTTGCCTATAGCGTTTAGTGCAGTGCGAGATTGTTTCCCCGCCAAAGGCGGGGAAACAATTCTCAACTCGCTCGCTTGAAAAGCGCTATATTGCCAAGTATAGGACAACTCATTGAGAAATAAATCAGGTTACAATTTTTGCAACATTAAAAACCAAACTAAAAGCCTGTAGTGTACGCTGCGCGTACACTACAGGCTTTTTAGATCAGAAAAGCCCCTTAGGGGCTTTTCTGATCTAGATGTAATACATAGTTGTAGCAACTTGGCGCTGACGTTGGCGATCGCATAGATCTTTGAGAGTACAACTATCTAATACATGAGAAGCGGCTTTTTGCGCGGATTCCCATGCTTCATGAATTACTGCCACAGATGCACTCTCATGAGTTCCTTTCCCAACTTTCCCTGCTAGCAAATCATACCCCTCGATACCATGAATGATTTCTAATAGGCTAATCGCTCTAGGCTCACGAGCAAGAGTATATCCCCCCTTAGCGCCACGCTGACTTTTGACTAAACCCTGCCGTTTCAATGTTGCCAGCAACTGCTCTAGATAGCGATCGGGGATATTTTGTTGATTAGCAATTTGACGAATTTGTAAAGGTTGATCGATCGTAAAGTTCATGGCTAGCTCAAGCATCGCCAAGATTGCATATTCACTCTTTAAAGAAAGTTCCACAACTGTCCGTAATTTTATTTTAAATTTATTTAAAAAAGTTTGGGTAGGACTTACAGTGCTTTGCGCTCAAACCTGAACTAAGAAATTTTTAAAGACATTGCGAAGCAACACTTTTAAAAATTTCTGGTGGTTCTTTTGATCGAAAACTGCTGTATGAGTTGTGATAGATGGCAATTTGCCTCATTTATCACAAATTTTAGATCAATACTTGATTGCATCCTATAATACTACGGCATGGTACTGTAAATTATGGATTTAATTTTACATATCAAAACCGAAAAGATGGATAGCGGCGCGAAGCGCCGCTATCCATCTTTTCGGTTTTTAAAACTTACATTGCTATAGGTGCATCAATATAGCAGTTTTCATTTTGCCTATGGAAATCTGTAGCCATTTTTAGTTAATACATCAAATCAAAAAAAGAGTTATATAGAGTTTTTCAGCCTAGTGAAGTACGGGTTTGTTTCCCCGACGAAGGCGGGGAAACAAACCTATGTACCTCGCTTGCTTGAAAAGAGTTATAGCGCAAAGCGCTGTAACTTTTTTTTGGTTTTCTAGCTATAGTTATATTTACAAAATGCTATAAGTACTTCGGCATAATTAAAACCCAAATTTAAAACCTGTAGCGCACACTGCGCGTGCGCTACAGGTTTTAGGGTTTTATATTTTAAGCCTACTTACTTACCAACTAAATTTAAGAAAACTATGTTTCGTCTTATCAAAAAATGGTTTCGCAAATCGAGAACAGTTAACAACGAGCCAATCAATAAGGTCAGCTTGATTGTTATTATCTTGATTGATATTTTTATCTTAATCAATGTTTTTACGGGATTGGCTGATATCAGTCGCTGGTACATGAGTCCTTCGCTTGCCTATCCATGCTATTCCGAATGGCAAAACTACCAAGATCAGACTACAAAAGAGAAAAATTACGAATTTATTAGACAGACATTGCTGGATCGTCAAGGCGATCGCTCAACGGTGCAGCAAAATTATCAAGCAAATGGCAGAGGTCGTCTAGGCAGTGTTTCCGCAACTTGTATAAAGTATGCAAGTTACGAAGATCAGATTAACAAGCCGCAAAATCAACAAATCATTAAAACTATCAGTCAGCAACAAGGCGAGATTGATAATCTTAAGCGAGCTAACGCTAATATTCGCGCCGAATATGATTCAACGCTATTAGAAAAAATTGCTAATCAGCCAGAAAATCAGTCGATCAATCAAGTTGCTTCTGATAAAGCCAAACAACAGTTAGAGCAGAACAATCAGAAAATTGCGACTTTTGAACAAGAAATTGCTAAGGCAAAACAAGAAGTCGTCACAAAACCAGAAAGTGTCAGTTTTATTGCCTTTCTGCAAGACCGAGGTGTATTTAGTGAAGTTGCATCAGGTTATTCACAGGCAAGTTTTTGGTATCCCAGCATTCAATTTGCTTTTCAGGCACTTTTTCTTTTACCGCTCATCTTGATTGCTCTACTAGTTCACAAATTCGCTCAGCGCAAGCAATATGGATTGATTGCCTTAATAAGCTGGCATCTTCTAGTTATCTTTTTGATTCCCCTGATATTGAAAGTTTTTGAGTTCTTACAAGTAGGCTTAGTCTTTCAATTTCTCCGCGATCTTTTTCGAGTTCTCTTTGGCGGACTGCTTTTCTTAATTAGTTATCTCTATATTTTACTAATTCCAGTATTTGGTTTTGTAATGATCCAATTCTTTCAAAGAGTTGTGTTTAACCCCAAAATCCAAGCTGCTAATCGATTGCAAAAGTCTTCTTGTATCAATTGTGCCAAGAGAATTCGGAATCATGATATTCACTGTCCACACTGTGGTTATCATCAGTATATTGAATGTCCTAACTGCCACAATTCTACTTATAAGAATTTATCGTTCTGTAGCCATTGTGGACATCCTCAAGATGCTTTATAAAAAATAAGGACGGCGCTTCGCGCCGTCCTTATTTTTTATAGAGTATGTCCCATTCGTTTAGGGATTGCCTCATTAAAGTTTTTGGTAATTTGCGATAGAGATACAGCGATCGCTTGTTCTCCATTTACCGCAATCTCCAAATCACTACCCGCATCGCTGACGCTACCGATATATTGCCAAGAATTGCCTAGCTGATTATTAAGATAAGCTTCCCATGCAGAGCGATCGCTTGCCTTAACAGAAACAACAATCCGACTTGCGCCTTCTCCAAAGAGAAGTTGGGTAATGTGTAAATTTTCAGGAAGAGTTATTTGAATCTTGGCGGTGAGTTTGCCAGAGATACTTGATTCGGCGATCGCTACAGCTAGACCACCTTCCGCACAATCATGGGCAGATTGAATCAAGCCTTGGGCAATTCCTTGACGACAGGCAAGCTGCACTTTGCGCTCCAATTCAAAATCAACGGGTTGGGGTCTGCCTGTAACTTCACCAATAACTGAGGCAAGATATTCAGAACCTGCGAGACTAGCGCGATCGCTACCCAATAAATAAATCGCATCACCCACATTTTGCCAAGCCTGACCAACGACCTTAGTTACATCTTCAACTAAGCCGACCATGCCGATTACAGGCGTAGGATAGATTGGTTGGGCATTGCCCTCAGCGTCAATAGTTTCGTTATAGAGCGAGACATTACCACCCGTCACAGGAGTGGATAATTCCCGACAAGCATCAGCGATGCCGCGACAGGCTTCGTGCAGTTGCCAATAACCGATCGCATTTTCAGGACTACCAAAGTTCAAGTTATCCGTAACAGAAATAGGATCGGAACCAACACAGGAGAGATTTCTAGCAGCTTCCGCAACCGCTAACTTTGCGCCTTCATAGGGATCAAGATAGACATAGCGAGCATTACAGTCAACCGTAGCGGCAACCCCCGCAAGGGCATCAATTTGGCATTGAGCGGAACTTAACTCTCCAGCACCAAAACCTTGACTGCGTAACCGAATTACCGCCGCGTCCGCACCACCGGGGAAAAGCACCGTATTATTCTGAACTTGATGATCGTACTGGCGATAGACCCATGCTTTGGAGGCGATCGCTGGGGTATCAAGTAATTTCAATAGCGCATCATTGGGATTAATCACAGGGAAAGAGGCGATCGCGGTTTTCTCATCCCATGCCCAAGCTTGCTTGGCATAGTCGGGAGTGTCAGCTAACTGACGATGATAAATCGGTGTATTATCGGCAAGCGCCGTTGCAGGAATCTCTGCCGCAATTTCGCCATGCCAGAGAATACGGACAATTGGCTCTTCCAGAACTTCACCCGCCACCACCGCATGAAGTCCCCACCGTTCAAAAATTTCAATTAGTTCTGCTTCTCTCCCTTTATGAGCCACAAATAACATCCGTTCCTGTGATTCCGAAAGGAGATACTCATAGGGAGTCATCCCTGTTTCCCGCGCAGGAATTTTGTCCAAATCGAGAGATACACCCACGCCGCCCTTCGCTGCCATTTCCGAAGTGGAACAGGTTAAACCTGCTGCGCCCATGTCTTGCGCGGCAACAACTGCACCAGTTTTGAAAGCTTCTAAACAAGCTTCCACTAAAGACTTCTCTAAGAATGGATCGCCAACCTGTACCGCTGAGCGATTCTGTTCCGATTTGCCAGAAATTTCTGTGCTAGCAAAACTTGCGCCTTTGATGCCATCGCGCCCAGTGGTCGAACCCACATAAATCACAGGGTTTCCCACACCCGCAGCACCCGATTTGACGATTTCTTTGGTTTCCATAATCCCGATTGCCATCGCATTGACTAGCGGATTACGGTTATAGGCTTTATCAAAATACACTTCGCCGCCAACGGTGGGAACGCCGATACAGTTGCCATAGCCAGCGATGCCGTTAACAATGCCGTTAACCCGACTACGCACCCAAGGATCGGACAGTTCGCCAAACCTTAGTGAATTCAAAATCGCCACGGGACGCGCTCCCATCGTGAAAATATCACGCAAAATGCCACCCACACCTGTCGCTGCGCCTTGGTATGGCTCTACTGCCGAAGGACGGTTATGGCTTTCAATCTTAAAACTAATGGCAATATCATCGGTAATCTTGACTACGCCCGCATTTTCCCCCGGTCCCACCAGAATGCGATCGCCTGTGGTCGGAAATTGCTTCAGCAGGGGACGCGAATTTTTGTAGCAGCAATGCTCTGACCACATCACGCCAAACATCCCCAATTCGGCTTTGTTTGGTTCACGATTGAGGCGATCGCAAATCATTTGATATTCATCGAGCGTCAAACCCTCAGATTTAATTTCGGCTGGGGAAAATTTGGGTGTGGTACTGGCGGTCATATTTAAAGCGGTGACTATCATTGGCTTGCAACAATCATCTTATCGCAACACCATATTTTTTTGTCGTAGTGCGGTAGTCAGCTTCTTTGCAGATTTTGGCTCATCCGTTAAGATGTAAACAATAACCCGCACTTAAGTTAAAAATGTCATGTCCGATCGCCTGAAATTTTTCCGCAGGCTGATGTCAGCTTTTGAAGGCACTTCAAATCCTCAACGTGCCGTTGAACGAGGATTTTATGTCAACTTGCCAAATAGTCCTGTAGAAGTGATCACCCGTAGAATTGAGCTTAGTCCTTCTTCGGTTCATTTATTATTTGGCGGTATTGGATCGGGGAAAACAACGCAGTTGCTACTAACACAAAAACATTTAAATGAGTTAGAAGATATAAAAGCTATTTATGTGGATGTTAGTCTTGTCACCGATATTTCCAATCTTCAGTCTAGTGCTTTAATTGTGATTGCTGGACTGGAGCTAATAAAAATATTAGAGAAAATTGATAACCCTGAAATAGAAAAATCCAAACAAACAATTAAAAATGCTGCATATGGATACAGCGAGACAAAAATCGTTAACACGGCTTTTTCCTCGGTAGTTGCTAATCTGGTTAGTGGGTCTGTAAATACTTTTCACAAAGGATTATTGTCCTCAGAAAAGCAGGAAAATAAAGAGTTAATTTTAAAAGCTTTTGTTGAATTAAAAAAAGCTGCTAAAGCAATCATAAACAAAGAAATTATTTTTCTTTTCGATAGTCTAGATAGATTGAGTAACTCAGAAATCTTTGTTGATTCAGTTCTTGACGATGTAATTGAAATTAACAATAGTGAAGTTGGATCTGTTCTCGTAGGTTCTATTGCAACAATGTATGAAGAGAGAGATAGTATTGCAGAAGTTGTAGGACATTCTCACTTCTTGCCATATCTTGATATATTTGAAAATGTTGCCGCCCGTAAAGTTTTTACAGATATTTTTGCCATTCGAGATCCTGAAAAATTTATTAGTCTAGAGGCAAGAAATATACTAATGTATAGTTCTGGAGGGGTTTTACGCGATCTAATGTCTCTTTGCCAAGCTGCAATTGAAGAAGCTTATGTAGATGGTTCAGATCAAATTACAGAACAACACGCGAATCAAGCAATTTTAGCTATACGCCGTTCAAAACTAATTGGTTTAACCGATTCAAGCATAAATGTGCTACGTAAAGTTATGACTGAAAAATCATTTTCTCCACGGACATCTGAGGATTTTGAACTATTGCTAACAGGACATATCTTGGAGTATAGACATCCAAGACAACGGTTTGTTGTTCATCCGATATTAGCTCCACTTATCAAAAATATGGCTGTGAGTGTAGCTAATGGATAAACTATCCTCTGTAGATGAATTATTACAAAAAATTGAACTGCGACCGCCAGATAGTAATAGCTGGATGGTTCTAGTCGCTATGCCTGATGACATACAATCAACAATTGATGAGTTACAAGACAGTGTTGAGATTTTTGGTGAATGTGAAACAGTAACTATTTCAGGAGAATCTGGAGCAAGAAATCTAATTAAATGTATTCAAGAAGCACCTCAAGAATACTTTTTACTACATCAACTTGACTCTTGGGATAATAACGAATGGAAAATTTTTGATGCTTTTAGAACTCAATTAGATAAAAATACAAATGGGGGCTTGGTTGTACTTTCCGATCAATCAAGCCATTTAATGTTTAGTAATGCTCCTCATTTTGTTAGCTTTGTGGGTTCACGATTATATTATTTGGATAACAATGCAAATGTACTCACTTCTGAAGAATGTGAGAAACGCTTGTCTGCATTACAAGAATGGTCTGGTCAAACCAATGAAGAAATAATAGCTTTGGCTGAGAATCGTCAACTACCAACTGACCCAGAGTATGGAGAATGGTTAATCTTACTTGATCGAGGTGACTTGCTTGAAAGGCAAAAATAATTGGGAGAAGATCTGTAAAGAAATCCAAGAGCGTTCTTTAAACCAGACACTACTAGAAGTAGAAAGTGCGGAGAAATTAAGAAAGAAAATTTTTAAATGTTTGAATGATGCCACCAATGAAAAGATATTGAATACGAATCTAAGTGAGATTCATCAGTTGCTTAAGATAAGTAATGGTCAAAAAGGACATTATGAAATTTTTGGTGGAGGCAAGAACTTTGGACGTATTCAAGACATTCCTCATTTCAAACTTCATAATGGCTGCTGGTTTGATTTTGCAATCACTGTCGATGAAACTGGCAAATCTTCCCAAATCGTGGCATTTGACTTTGAAATAAGGTTCCCTCAAAAAGAAAGTGAGACTAAAGTTTCATTTTTAAGAATTGACCTCAATCGACCAGAGCATAACAACGATGAACGAAATATACGTTTTCATCTCCATCCCAGCAATGACGATATTATGATTCATAGTCCACCAATGTCACCTCTCGAAATTCTGCATATGTTTCTGTATGGCATGAACATTCCAGACAAACCACGCACTTCTTAAAACATCCTCAACTCTGCTTTGTTGGGTTCACGATTTAGGTGATCGCAAATTATCTGATCACGATCTTATCGCATTGAACCCGCCTAAAATGATTTCATGTTGTCCAAAAGGAGATCAACTTTTATGACCTTACAACTACTTGATCAAAGCGCGATCGCCTCACACTTTAAATTCACAACCCAGCAATATCACCTCATGCATGAAGCTGGCGTTTTTAAAGATGGCGATCGCCTTGAGTTGATTAATGGAGAAATTAAAACTATGTCCCCCATTGGCAGAAAACACGTTGCTTGCATTATTCGCCTCGACAAACTGATCCAACAAAAACTAGGCGATCGCGTGATGGTTTCAACGCAAAATTCAATTCGCTTAAATGAGCATTCAGAACCCCAGCCCGATCTTGCGATCTTGAAATTTCGTGATGATTTTTATGAAGCAGGGTTGCCAACACCAGAGGATATTTTGTTAATTATTGAAGTTGCGGATAGTTCACTTGATTATGACCGTGATGTGAAAGCACCTCTGTATGCAGTGGCGGGGATTCCTGAAATGTGGTTATTTGATGTCAACAAAAAAGCGATCGCAGGATATTCTCAACCATCAGCATTAGGTTACAAACAAATCCATCGCTACGATGAAGGCGATAGGTTATCGATGCTTGCTTTTCCTGATGTTACTTTCAATTGGAATGAGCTTTTCTAGAAATGTTTTTAAAAGCGGTGCGAAGCACCGCTTTTAAAAAGTTTGGGTTTTGTAACAACATTAGTTGGGATAAATGCGTAAACGTCGATTGGGTTCCGCACCGTAGCTTTCCGATCGCAGTTGGTAATGCTCCACTAGTTCATGCTGCATCCGACGGATGATCGAAGAACGGGGTAGTAACTCCACAGGCTGTCCTTTAGGAATCACAATCTGCTCAACGGCAAGACGGGTTTCTTCAAGAGCTTCGATTTCATCTTCCGAATCTCCATAGGCAAACATATTCAAGTCGCTAATCGTGTCCGCAGGACTTTCATCGATGTGTAGAATCCGTCTCAGAGCACGAGTAATTTGGGGAAGAGTGCTAGTTTTGATCGCATGAATGGGAATTTGACGCGCTTCGGCAACTTGGCGCACTTTTGAACTGGTGCGAATCTGCGATCGCAAAGCCAGTACAATATCTGCCTCATCAAGATCCTTAGTAATTTCAATTGGTAAATTAATCGATTGCACCACCTGTTCAGTTTGATGACGGCTAACTCCATAGAGATAAACATTCAGCGTACCGAAACGCTCACGCATGGCTCCATAACCAGCAAGATCGCCAAATTCCTCTTCATCTTCATCACTGGATTCATTCAGTTCTACTACTGACGTATTACTAGTCTTGGTGGTCAACTCAGTGAGTTCAGACCGTAATTGCACCTGTGGATCGAGAGGGATTGGTTTGATCTTGCCAGTCGCTCGCCAACCTTTGACGGCAGGATTTCGCATTACTTCAGGATTTTTGGGCTTTTCATCGGTAGTCGTCACTTCGCCTTCATCACTGACTGCCCGAATTTGTCGTCCGGGGTCGCGATCGCGCAGGAGCATATCAATGGTTCCCGCGACATCGGCATGAACTGCCCAACGATAGCGCTCCCACATTTCCACAGCAATATCAAAGGTGGGCTGAGCCTTGCGTTCGAGAATGCTCTTTTGTGGTAAACCGCGCCGCCGCATTTCTTCATCACCGAGGGTGACGGATTGAATACCACCGATTAAATCAGAAAGAGTCGGGTTTTTAATTAAATTGGCAAGTTGATTACCGTGAGCCGTGCCGACTAGTTGCACACCCCGTTCGGCGATCGTTCTGGCGGCTAGGGCTTCTAACTCCGTACCAATCTCATCAATGACGATTACTTCAGGCATATGGTTTTCCACTGCCTCGATCATCACTTGGTGCTGCAATTCGGGCTGGGAGACTTGCATTCGTCTAGCACGTCCGATCGCAGGGTGGGGAATATCGCCATCGCCAGCAATTTCATTGGAGGAGTCAATAATTACGACGCGCTTATTCAGGTCATCGGCAAGCACACGGGCGATTTCGCGCAGAGCGGTGGTTTTGCCCATGCCGGGTTTTCCTAACAGCAAAATCGATTTGCCTGTTTCCACTAAGTCGCGAATCATGGCGATCGTGCCATAGACTGCTCGACCGACGCGACAGGTTAAGCCGATGATTTCGCCTTTGCGGTTGCGAATGGCACTGATACGGTGCAGGGTGCGCTCGATACCTGCGCGATTATCGCCGCCAAATTCACCGACTTGCTTTACACAAATCGCCAAATCTTCTTTAGTAATTGGATCATCGGTCAAATATTTAGTGCTGTCAAAATACCGTGCTTCGGGCAGCCTGCCTAAGTCCATCACAATTTCGACAAGTTGTTCTAACCCGCCGCAGAGTTCGAGGCTGCTTTTGATACGTGGTGGCAAAATATCGAGAAGTTGATCGAGGTTGTCTGTAACTTGTTTGCGAATGGATTCCATTAGGCTTTTTAAGGTTTTACAGTTAGTTTTTTCTGCTTAAAAGTGCGGCGAAGCCACACTTTTAAGCAGTTTTGATTTGGGAAACGAGTTGACGGGCGATCGCTACAGCTTGCCAGAGTAAACAAGGATGTTCTTCAAGGCGATCGGGAATTTCTTCGCCGCGACTTTCTAGAAAATCGATCACGATCTTACGGGCATAGCTACCGTAGGCAACCCCAGCAACAGGGATATTGGCTTGCTTGAGTTTGGGAACTGTACTGGCATTTGTGCCACCAGCCAGTTGCACAAAGCCCAGTGGCAACTGAAAATCCAGTACCTTCTGCCCTAGTTGCAAAGCTGCCCTAGTTGCGCCATCACCAATATCGCCACTCATCGGTCTGCCGTCAGTTTGCCAGATCAGCGATCGCGGTTTTGGCTGCATCCCTTCCAGCAAAGACAAGAGGTAATTGTGCAGATCTTCACAATCTGGAAAACTAACAGCTACTAGTCTGAGCTTGGGGATAATTGGACTCAAACGCTGCCAAAAAGCCGCAAATTCCTTAGTGCGATGGGGCTGTGTATGAATTTCGATCGCATCAACTTGCTGATTAAGTACTTCATCAAAAATATCTTCAGGGACATAAACCTGTTCGCGAGTATGAATAATCTGCACTGGACATAGCGGCAAACAACGACCGCACCCATAACAAAGATTTGGTATGATCCCATTGTAATCATTAGTAAACTTGATTGCAGTGGTGGGACATACTTTTTCGCAAGGTCTTGGGCAATCGGTTGGACAAAGATGTGGATCAAAGATAGCTTTCCGAAAATGCGGATCTTCGCCATCGTTGAAGCTGACCATCACTAAAGGGGCGATCGCCTGTGGGGATAATTGCATAGCGGCGGCGATACCTGCACGGGCGGCGGCAATTGTGGCAGGATCGGGAGCCATATCGATGCAATCTGCTCCCGCCAGCGTATAAACCATTGCAAGGCTACGAATTGCGGGTAAATGTTGATAACTAGCACCACAAATGAGCTTAAACCATTGGTGCGATCGCAGAGCTTCAAGTTCCATAATTTCAGGGCGATTGACTAATTGTCGTTCGCACTCTGAAAAGCCTCATCGATACAGAATATTTTTGATTGTAACTGCGATCGCGATCTAATAACAATTCACGAAAGTGTGACCACACTTTCGTGAATTAAGTAGCTAGGCATGAGTAAACTTAAAACCTAGAAGCTTGTGCCGCCCGCTATGCGGGCGGCACAAGCTCTGATTTTGGGTTTTAACTATGCTGAGCTACTTAAAAAACAAACCCAGTGAGGGTTTTCAAAACTAAAAATGGCGTAGCCATTTTATGTAGTTAGATTTTTCTCAATGCGGCGATCGGGAATGAGCCACATAATCGCTACAAGAATATAGAGCGCACAGGCTAGCAATGGCACAAAAAAGGAAATGGCAATGGCGATCGCATATATTACTAGAGACACTTTGCCTTTAAAGTCATTACCAATCGCGATCGCCAAAGTGGAATCTTGACCATGATAAGCAATCAGTACTCGGCAGAGAACATAGTAAGCTAAAGCCGCGAGTAATAGCACTATCCCATACAGCGCCACAGGTAAAGCCGCGAAATGATTTTCACCCATCCATCCAGTGGTAAATGGGACTAAAGACAACCAGAACAATAAATGTAAGTTTGCCCAAAGAGTATAACCATTAACTCTTCCAACTGCCTGTAGTAGATGGTGGTGATTGTTCCAATAGATGCCAAGATAGACAAAACTGAGGACATAGCTGAGAAATACAGGAATCAATGGAACTAGCGCCTCTAGGTTCTCTTTGTGCGGTACTTTCAATTCCAATACCATAATTGTAATCAGAATCGCAATTACCCCATCACTAAATGCTTCTAACCGCCCTTTGGTCATCTCTCCAACCTCTCTGTATTTTGGCTACTTTAGTGGTTATTATAAGCTCTACTCATTTGGAGGCGATCGCCTTTTCTCATCATCAAGTGCGATCTCTAACATAGCCTTGTATATAAAAGCGATCGCTTGTCTTATCTTTGATTGTAATTAAACTAAGAAGGTTTTAATTTCATCAGGTAGCAGAGAAACAACAAATCATCTTTACTATCCATACAGACATTTCCCTCTATTTAATATTTGATGCTCTAGGGACATTGGAATCTGTGCAAATTTTTCTATTTCTTTTCGGGTTTTTACTAAGATATCTAAGGGATAAGGAACATCTCTTAGGCATCGGTAAGCAATAGCAGAACGTTTACTAGAGGAGAGGTTGCTGTCGGTGACAATGATTAGTAAATCCAGATCGCTGTCTTTGTGAGGATTTCCCCAAACATGGGAGCCAAATAAAAAAATATTTTCTGGTCTAAATTCATTTACAAGTCGATTAGTAATATCTGAGAGTAATTGTTCTATTGGCAAATTTGTGTGTGTCCCAACTTGAATAGGAATGGCGCGATCGCTTAGTGGTGTAATTTTTTTTTGGCTATGCTGCTGTTGGACTACCATTAATTTAGCCTTTGCCTTAGTTGCTATAACTATAGCTCATAAGCTAAAAAGCTACTAGATAATCGCCTTTTCTCATCATCAAGCGCGATCGCTAAATATCTCTTAGTATTCACGAATGATAAATACTGGCTTACTGGACTTGGGTTGATTTTGCTTTTGGATACGAATTAAGCGATCGCTTCCTCTGGTTCGTATTGATTGTAACTGCACTAGGGCTTTTAAAATCCGTTGTTTAGGTTTCTGTGGTAATGCGTTCAGTTGCTTCTGCACGGTTTTTGGTAAGTTGACTTGATAACTCATGATACTTGCTGTGCTTCAGTTACAAGGTGATGATCAAGGGTTACAAAATCGCCATTAGCAATTTCTGGGTCGGTTTCTTCAACTGCTTGTTGATAGCCTTTCCAGCAGAGAAATTCATCCATTTCTGCGAGTAACTTTTGATAAGCAGTAATATCGAGGATAACGGCTATGCGATCGCCTTGCGCGTTGGTAATGTATTGTTCTTGGAGTTGCAGCATAGGTTTGAGTGTTGATGAATAAGTTTGTGCCTATTATAAGCGTTACTCGTTTTGGGGCGATCGCCTTTTCTCATCATTAAGTGCGATCGCTAACAGAGCCTTGTAGATAAAAGTGGAATAAGGCATGAAATAGGCGATCGCACTAATAATCTCTACAAAAAGCGATGAAGCTTTTAATCAGGTTCCATTATTTTTTGAAGTGCCTCGGCGATCGCTTCATATTGTTGAGGTGTGAAGCTGTGACAACATCACCAATTTGTAAAATATGCTCTGTCATACGCCGATCTCAATTTTTCCTGTTTCAGCGCTAAATTTAACGGATAGCCCTTCTTGTAGTTCTCCTTCTTGCCATTCATAGGGTTCATAGTTGTCTAAACTTGATAAGTCACTCTCTAGCCAGTCCGTATCATCTTGAGTTCGAGGGTTCTCAGTTTGCCATACCAGATAGTTCAAAAAGCTAAGAACTTCTCGCAGTTTATCATCAGGAATAATTTCTAAGCGTTGCACTATCTCATTTTTGATTGCGTTCATACTGCTTTTCTCGATTCACTCTCAAGTTAGCTTTAGTTTAGCAAAACTCAAAATCAGCTTAAATTATTTTTACACACACTTTAAGTTTTTTGCGTTATAAAAGATTTATAGAGTACATACATTTCTAACATCTGAATGAGTTTACTGCGACAAATCCAAGATGCTACAGTCGATCCTAAGTATCAGTTAGCAGATATTCTACGAATGTGTAAAATCCTTGCTGCGCGTTTGGAAAACAAAGTATTTGACGAGTGGATTAGACAGGAGTTGTATGGTTATGAAAATCGATTTCAACTCCCAAAATATAGAATTTTAAAGGAATTGAGCTGTAGTGGTAATTTTGTTAACTCTTCAGGAGATATTTGGAAAAACTTACCAATACCTCCAGTGAACTTATCAGAAAATATTAGAGAGTCAGTATCAATAAAATACGTTCTGCAAAATGTTAGTGGTTTAGCAAGTATTGTTGGTCTAGCAAAACAGGTAAATGAAAGTGTTCTTCGTTTTCCTTGGCAACCTGATATTGTTTTATTCTATACTTCAAATATTTACGAGGAAATGGAGTGTAAACAGGCATGGATTGATGTTCCTACTAATGCATATGATGCCATTCTTGATACTATAAAAACTAGAATTTTAGATTTTGTAATTGAGATTGAGGCTGAAAATTCAAATGCTGGAGATGCTCTACCACATGAAAAACTAATTCCCGATCAAATAGTCAATTATATTTACTATAAATGTATCCTACACGAGAATCACATGACAGAAAACTACACGAACAACCTTCAAGGAGCCATTATCGCTAACATGGCTAACACAGTCAAAGATAACGCACGACAACAGGCTAATCAATATATCCACTTATCCGAAGAAAAGAGAACTCTTGCTGAAGCTGCTAGCGAAATCCAACAACTTATCCAACAATTAGAACAAACGAATCCAACTGCCACCGAAGCTGAAATTATTGCTTATATTAATGATGAAACTAAGCCTAGTCTTAAACGTCGTGCAGGTAGTGCATTGCAGTCACTTGGAGAAACAGCAATTGACGAGTTTGTATTGGAGAATAAGTATCTTAAAGTTGTGAAAGCTGCTATCAAGGGTTGGGTAAAACCAAGCTAGAGTTGAAAGAAGATTATTCCTTATGAATAGTAATACCCTGTGAACTCAATTTCGCAAATGCCTCATTATAGCTACGAGCAGTAATATTAAACTGCTTCCGAATAGCTGGAAGCCCGATCGCTTTAAGTTCTGATTCTGTAAATTGAACAGTTTGATCATCACTTGATTCATCAGCTTCATCATCAACTAACTCATTATCTGTTTCAATATCTGGATTGCTAGAAAATGAATCTAAACCGAGTTTCTGATCAAATTCTGCAAACTCACTTTCATCAATAACAATAGCAACCTCTTCCCCGATTTGATTGAGGCGCAGATCAAAACTGGCTAAAGCTTTTGCCTCTTCTATCACTTTCTTCTCTTCAGGAGAAAAATAAATTTGATCGCCATGCTTGCGAATATTCTCTTCAGCGATCGCATAACGCTGATTAAACTCGGCTAAATCTTGAGCTTTCTGATGTCTGGAGTTATACAGGGACACCATCTGATTGTAACTACCAAAAGGCATTACCCCCTTCACTGCACGTTTACGAGTTGGAAAAGCTACCGTAAATTTCACTCGATCTGCAACCTTGCGGTTACGTTGACGTGATTTTAATTTGCCTCGTTTAGTTGTGTAAAACTCTGCATAGGATTCAGTGCGATAGAGAATTTTATCTGTTCTCAATCCAATATTTATACTGTCTGGTCTATCAGTTACTTTGACGGTATAGGAATTAAAAGAAATCGAATCGCCAATTGAGTTTGCAGTGTCAAAATTGAATGGATGAAAACTATGAGCAGCGTTAGTTAGCCTAATCCGTTCATTTGTAACATTTGCCTTTGCCTTACGGATACTTTCAGCAATATCAAATTTTTTTCTCTCCTCTTGTGCTTCACTCGAATCATCTGTTTTGCGCTGTGATATGTAAATAGATGTACCTACACCCCCAAAGGCTAAGCCTCCACCAAGGATTTTGAGCATACTTTGAGAAGTAGCGAACAAAGTAAATAGACCAATCCCAATCGCAACAATTGAACCAATTAAATAATTTGTCTTTGTATTTGAAGGAACTGTTTTTGCCAGTTCATCATTATATTCAGGTATGCGCTTGAAAGAAAGTTCAATTGTATTAATATCAACCATATTTATTTGTTTATACCGCTACATCTGAATTTTATCAGAATTAGTCGTTTCCCATAGTTTGATCTAAAACACAGCAAAAGACAAAATAAATAGCGATGATTGCAACCCACTACCGCTCATCCCTAATCTCCAAAAAACTTTGCAAATACCAGAAGCATTGTACCAACGCCTAGCGATCGCATATTGCATCACTTCACCCCAATCGCCTCAAATTTAGGCAAAAATGCAAGCACAATATCATTCTCAGGAATCCCCCTTTGAACCAAATCTTGAGTAATACCCCCCTCAATTCCATCATATTCAATCAAAACCCACATTCCGCTCGTAATGGAAGAAAAAAAACAATTACGAAACAGGAGCAGGGAGCAAATAGTAGCGTTGGCAGGAGGGAGAAAAGAAATTCAAAATGTGAATCCGAAGAGGAGACAAATTAACAACTTGAGTGAGTCCCTGAAAAGAAACTAAATGAACCGCCATAAAACATTGAAAAATCCAACGCAAAGTTGGCGAATTAGTGGGTTTACCCAATTGATTAGGAATAGTATCTTGAGCGATGGCTAAGGCAAGTCTGAGTTGACGTTGGGCTAAATTATAAACGAGCAAGCACAGTGCCATAATCATGCCCAAAGCCTCAATGCGTTTAGCAGACTTGAGAAAAACACTCGAAGTAAAAAACAAAGGATCTTTGAGGAAACGAAAACCACGCTCAGTGCTCTGCTGAGCCTTGTATTCCCGTAAAGCATCATCAGCCGTGAATTGTAAGGAATCAAGAATATTCGTGGCTAAAATAAACCTGCCACAACGCTGTTGCTGAGCCAAGATTTCTGAGTCTATAGGAATCACCGTTGCAGTAATCCGATAACTAATGCTGGTGGGTATAGCATCAGGTTGTGGCTTACCCCGTTTCGCATAATGTGGTTTTTCTACTGCCTGAATATGGTCGAGTTGATGCCATTTCATCTTGGTTGATAATTTTTCAGCAGCAGCGATCGCGTCAGCAGCACAGGCAAAATCTTGTCCCGCCAAAGTGTGTAAATCTTGATGACATTTTTGCTGGACTTGCTCAAGCTTTTTGTCTAACTTTTTGATGTCTGATTTACGTCTTGCTTGGCTATCAACTAAAATCCATCTCTGTCTTACACCACCATACTCACTCACAGTTTCGGCTGTCCTGTATCCCTTAAATTTACTTTCTTGTAGGTCAGTTGTGCTTGACACTAAGTCACTTGCAGTTTTGATGCTTAATGGCACTCGGGTTAGCCATTTTAGTCCTGTCATTGCTACCAGATTTTCTTCACTGTATAGCGCTGCATCGCCTACGCATATTCCCTCAAATGTCCACTGGGTTTTGAATTCTTGTAATAGTCCTGCAAATCTTGCTTTGTCGGCTTGATTTCCACTTACCACTTCCATCATTACGGGAATGTCTCCATCTCCTACACAGATCAGGTTCATCATAAATTGCTTCAGGTCGGGGCGATGGTCGCGTGAATATCCGTGTGTGATTTCGATACTCCCTTCTTCCTCTCTGCCATATTCCCCATCTACGTGAAATGAGGTTGAGTCTATATGTCCTGTTTCTACCTTGACATCGTATTTCGCTACTGCTTTCAGGCTGATTCCTAAAAATGTCTCACTCAGTCCTGCTTCATGTAAGTCATCCAGTACTTTACCGATGCGGTCATCATTGATTTGTTCGGCTGTTATCCCTTCCCCCAATAAGTGCTCGGTTGGTTTTCCTTCAAAGAATTTACCAAACATATACAGGGGTGCTGATACAAATCCTAATCCATTCAGGAGCATGGCTTTGACAATTACTCCTGCGCTTACTTTTTCCCTTGAGCTTCTCCCGATTATCGTGTTGATTTCTTCTACGATTCCCATCTCATCTATGATTCCTGCCACGATTCCTAGATGGTCTAGGTTCGTTACTTTCATCTCTGTATTAATACCTGCCTCCTCTTTTTGCTCTTGTGCCTTACCTTTAGTTAATTATTTTACCCTTCCATTACGAGCGGAATGTGGGTCAAAACCTTCCCATCCTTAATACTCACATAAATCAAATTACCCCGCACCCGTCTCTCACGATCCCAACCAAACTGCATCAGCGCATAGCGACTATTCACATCATCAAATATCGGCTCCAAATGGATATTGCCATGAGAAGGACGGAACTTAGCATACTCACTAATTACCTGCTTGATTACTGCTTGATAGGATTTGATGGTATCCATTGAGTTATCTCCTTAGTGCTTAGATTTACGAACACCGATAAAGCCACTTGCCGCAAGATCCACAAACAAAAAGCGATCGCCATAGGAAATAACATAGGGATCGTCAGTAACTTCCCATCCATCTTTAATAACTGCTTCTTTTACAGTCTCATGAATGGAGTCTCTAGCTGGCAAATTATTTACTCCTCGTTTGTTAATTTCTTGCCTATTATGATAATTGTTTTGTTGCCATCGTAAGCGATCACCTTCAAGATATTCACAACATCAAACTTCTATTTCTGCAATCTTGCGTAAAACTTGCCATGCTACCTCTAACTCACCCCGATTAACCAGAGGAGCTAAAACCTGAGACATCCCATATTGCTTATCCTCTAACTTCAAAAACACAATGTCATCACCATTCGTCAACATCGCAAAAGTCGGACGTTCGCCATTCGGACTAGCCATCAAATAAGCCAAAGTTTGCGGCAAAGCCGACCAAACCGAAAGCATCGTTTTCTTTGACTCCAAAACAATAATCCACAGGCGATCGCGCAATACCAACACATCGATTCGCCCCTGTAGAGTTTCTTCACTATCAGATACATTGATCAGCACAGATTCTTCCGCTTTGATAAGAAAAGGTGGATCGTATAAACCAGCGATCGTCAGTAATGGAGAAACTAGCAATAACATCACTGTACTTTCTAGCAAATGTCCACTAGAACGATGATAAATATAACGCCGCCATAGAATCTCTAGATTGGCGTGATCGCTGGCATTGATCTCAGGAAGTTTGTCATACCATTCTGTAAAAAACTCTGTCGATTCACTACGACTCAAGCCAAACTTTTGCTCTGCGTCAGCGATCGTTGTGACAGTCTCAGTAACGGCTAGCGTTTGCATAGTGAATACTTTGAATGAGTAGTTAGATTTACAATAACAAGCTTTAAAGAAATTTCAGCGATCTAATGATCTGTAGTTTAGCAATTGACTTATCAAAATCTATGCAGTCACCAGTCTAGCAATTACGCATTGCTTAGAGGTTATTCATCATCATCAGAATATTGCGCTGGTGCTTTACCTTTTTGATCGATTACTTTTGGCTTTTTGAGTTTAGGATCAGGATCATCAATACTTTCCAAGACCACATTAAACTCCCACCAGTCACCAAAATCAAATATATAGGTAATGCGATCGCCCTTACTAATTTGCCAATCTCTAATCACGATCTCATCGGTAAAGCCATCTCCTTCACCATGCTGAGTATAGGGATGATAAATACTCTTAACAAAGCCCTGCCGATCTTTGTAGGTGAATTGATGGAGATGATCGTTATCAAAATCAAAGGCTTTGAGAATTGCCGAACTAAAATCGTAGAGCGTCAGATGAGAAGGAATCGCAATCTTTCGCCAGACAGTCTCTGTAGAAAATTTATCCTTAGATTTCTGAATATAGGTTTGTAGGGATACTTTAAAAATGAAGATCCCATCTTGGGCTTCAGGCTCAGGTAGCTGTAAATTGTTCTCCCATTCGGGAAATAAATCCAGCGCTTGAAATTCCTCTTGTAAGATCTGGGTGGGAGTTGACTTCTGCACGACTACATTGAGTTTAGTTTCTAGAGACTGTGGTTCAGATGGTGGTTCTATCAACAAATCTAAAAGATCATCCCCTGAGTCAGTCAACATTCCCTTTTTCCAATTTGTTTTCTCCAATAGCTCCATTATGGCTTTCCCAAAGGGGGATACTTTTGCCTTGGTTAACCGCCAGCCTTTGCCTGCTAGGGGTTTCGTATCTTCTAATTCCACAAATCCAAATAAATGTAACAAAGCCGCATTGTGTAACTTCAAACGATTTAGCCAATCGTTACTTTTAGAACTATTAGTAGAATTATTAGTAAAGTTTAAGTTCTCTTTAGCTATAGTATCCCAAGAAGTAAATACAAAAAACCATTCAGGCAGAACACGGCGATCATTGTTCATAATGTCTTCACTGGCATAATAAATCCATGTCGCCAGCAGATTAAAATACTTCTCGATCGCATTTAGTCTTTGCCATGATGTTAAAACTTGAGGATCAACGCGTAATAGATTCTTCTTTTTGTCTGCTTGCACCACCGAGAGTCCTGAGCCACGTAATAGCAAATAGAGTCCATGAATATAGGGATAGGACTTTTGGCTAGGACGCTGAAAATCAATGGTGATCGGGTGACTGAGGCGACTGTTGAGATCAGCAAGATGTTTAGAGGCGATCGCGTGTTGATTAGCACTGACCTCGACTTTGTGAAGTTGTAAGAACTCGATAAAAGTCTCAAAATCTTGCACAATTGCATTCGGTTGATTCGTATTAAAAATCTGTTGACTTAATAATTGCCTAGATGAATTTGATAAAGGTTTTTTCTTTGGATTATTAATGGGAAATAAATGCAGTAAATTTGGCATAATGTTTGTAACGATGGTTAATGATAGAAAGTTAACTAAACAAAATCAGAAGAATCAATAAATGTCTCCCCCTTGGGGATTCTGTCAGAAGCAAGTAGATAGGTCATAATTCTTGCACCAATTTTTTCACTGCCTGATGTTTTGGATATGAAAGATGTTGCGCCGACTAGCTTTGCGCGAATTCGATCAATGAGCGTGTCATTACTAGTTAAAATCAAAATTGGTGTATCTTTAAACTCTGGAATTCGACGAATTTGAGTACAGAGTTCGTATCCACCAACGACTGGCATGATTAAATCCAAAATAATTATTTCTGGCTTATGCTCTACTAGTAATGGCAATACATTAATAGAATCTCGAATCCCTAAAAAGCCAAATTCAAGATCCGTAACAATCTGTTCGATCATGGCACATACTTGATTGCTATCATCTATGCAAGCAATCAAGGGTCTTGCTAACGGTTCTAGCTTTTTCTGGCGCTGATTGCTATCTGGTAGAGCAGGTTCAGATTTTGTGGATTCATTGGCAAAAGACGATGAAACAGGCACTGGAATATCAGCAACCTCGGCTAGACCGACCATTCCACGATGATAATATGCCATCAATGACTGAAAAAGCGTGAGTAAATCCTTCTTCATCCATACCGATAGCTCCCGTAGCGATCGCCTTCCATCCAAAATCGTAATTAACGTTTTATAGGTAAGTTCCGAAGCTTCTTCTTTGAGTTGTACAGGACGCTTAATCCAAGGAGCAAGATTTGGCGAAAAGTCAGCGATGCCTGCTTTGCGCCATACTAACCATTCTTGGTAGGCGCGATCGATCGCTGTTTCCGCATGAATTAGCGCAATCGCAGGCGTGATCTCGTCTTCAAAATCGCAATAATAGGTGATACGTTCATTCGCCGCCGTTTGGATAATGTCGAATAATACTTCCTGCACAAAACTCTCGATGATTGGGAAGATTTGCTCACGGGTTAAGGTCATGCGCTTCATCAAAATTACGAGTACCTGATAGTCCCATAGCCGCAGCTCTTCTTCAGTACGCAGAGAAATTTTGTTGAAGTCTATTTGGAGTTTGTGCTGTCCCATCAATCTGCGCCAACGACGATGGTTATGTACTCCCCCCGAAGCCCATACCAATCTACCGTGACAATAATAAATATTCCATTTGTAATCCTTGACACTATAAAGTTCCAGCTTGCCAGTAAACTGCTTGCGACCATAGCCGCATAACTGTTCTACAAGGCTATAAACAGCTAGGTTATCTGTATCCATGTGTCATCCATGCGTCATCTAGATTTTGACGAAAGCATATTTAATATATAGCAATCCTAAATGGTTTGTGAAAGAATGCGCCTTTTGGGTACTTTCTTTTACTAAAAACCAGAATCAAAACCTGTGGCGCACGCTAAGCGTACGCCACAGGTTTTAGGGTTTTATATTTAATTGTGCCTAGATACTTAATTTCTTGATTATCGGTAGGTATTCACAACCGATTCTGTAGTATCTTGATGGAGACTTGGCGATCTCCATATTTTAATTTTTTGTAATTTTTAGGTTTGTTCCATACCCATGTCGAAGTCATCTAGAACCAATAAATCTGCATCAAAAAAGCAATCGATGCTACTGATGTACATAGGCATCGGGGCTGCTGTCATCGCCACAGGAGCAGGGGGAGCTTATTTCTATTTTGCTCAGCGATCGCAGGCAATTAAAGGGATTTTGGGCGCGGCAGCAGCGATACCGCAAGAGGCGCAAGTAGTGATGGCATTTAATACCAAGACTGAGCCTTGGAATAAACTGGCGCAATTTGGGACACCTGCCTCGCAAAAGCTGATCGCCGACGGAATTACCAAGTCACCACTAAATTCTTTACTAGTCCAAAGCAAAACTGAATATAGTCGGGATGTGCAGCCTTGGCTAGAGGGTTACATCATTACAGCGCTGGTGCAGAATAAATCGCAACCGCAAGCACCTGCGGCAACTTTAGTAATTGCGCCAACCCGCGATCGCGCTAAATCTGATGCTTTTTTGACCAAATATCGTGAGGCTTTGACACAGCAAGGGGCAAGGTTTACCGCCAAGCAGTACAAAGATGTCACCTATTACGAATCTCCATCTCGCGATCCCAATAACAGTGTGGTCACTGCGGATATCGGGGGGCAGTATGTGGCGATCTCTACGAGTTCGACCTTAATCCAACAGGCGATCGATACCTACAAAGGTAGTAATCCTTCCCTTGCCAAAAAACCGATTTTTGCCAAGATTTATGGCTCTACGACCGACACTAAAATTGCGGAGCCTTTGCTACAGGTTTATCTAGATGGTGATGTTGCTCTAGAATTTATTGGCTCTCAAGCAAATCTCAATCTCAACGAAGCGGCGATCGCCCAGTCCAAGCGTGAATTGGATGCGATGACTCTGACGGGTGGTACGCAAAAGGAAGGCTTACGCTTTGAGATTAATACCTATCTCAAGAGTGACAATACTAATCCTCTAGCGAATAATGAAGCGAAGGTCTTAAGTCTGCTGCCCCAAGAAACTTTCTTACTAGTTTCGGGTGTCAATCTCTACCAGTCTTGGCAATCTCTAGTGGCTCAGGCAAAGGGAAATGCTAGTTCCGCTCAACTGATTGAGCAAATTCGCAAGGCGGTAAAAGATAGTACTAAGCTGGATCTCGATCAAGATATTCTCAAATGGATGAATGGAGAATTTGCGATCGCTGCCATTCCCAATAATCAAGGCATTTTGGCAAATCCCGGATTTGGATTTGTGGCGATCGCCCAAGCCAATGATCAAAATGCTGCCAAAACTGCCCTCGACAAAATCGATAAAGTGGCTCAAGCACCATCGGGTGGACTACTGCCCAAGGGAGTTGAGCTAAAGCCCAAACAAATAGGTGGTAAATCAATAACTGCTTGGGCGATCGGTAATACGAATGTGGCTACACGCGGTAACTTAGACAATAATTTCGTATTTTGGTCAATGGGTGATCTAGCTGACACCTTTGTGCCGAAACCTGCGCGGACATTGCCTGAGAGCAGTCCTTTCCAAATTTTGACAACGGGGATTCCTAAGTCCAATGGTGGTTATTTTTATCTGAATATGACAACGGCTCTCACCCTTGCCGATCGCCTGTTACCCCCAGAAGTTAAGTCAAATCCCAACTTTACCGAAATCCGTGCAGTTCTTGATGCTATTAATGGCATTGCCGTAACCTCTACCAATGTCGATACCAAAACTACCCGCCTAGACTTCTTATTTACCCTCAAGCCTACCCCCGGTAACTAGCTACAATTCCCCTCAATCCCCCTTAAAAAGGGGTAAGGTTATCACCCCTGCGACTTGACTAGATTGCATAGCGGCAATTGCTATATTAGCTATAAGTAGCTAGGCATAAGTAAACTGAAACCTAGAAGCTTGTGCCGCCCGCGTAGCGGGCAGCACAAGCTCTGGTTTTGGGTTTTAAATATGCTGAGCTACTTAGAAATCAAAATATGAAATCAACACCTTTAACAAAAAATGGTTACAGCAACACCTACGACCGACACTAGCGCCCGTGAACTATTTCAGGCAGCTTACGAAAATCGATATACATGGGATAGCAACTTTCCGGGATTGACCGCTAATGTATCGGTAGCGATCGATGGAGTAGCTCGTACAGGCAAAGCTCGGATTAATGGCGATCTATCGGTAGAAGTGAGCATGGATCAACCCCAACTAGTTGAGCGCACCACCCGCGCTCCTAGTGGCGAAGAAAAGACTGTTTCCGTTGATGAAGGTCAAGAATGGCTCTACAACCAACTGCGTGATGTGGTCACCCACCGCAAGCGTAAAACCTTTGAAGAGGCTCATGGCAAATCTGCATTTAACCTCGGTGCAACTGATGAGTCAGGAGCCGTAGAGATTTTAGTTACTGGCGACTCGATGGGATCGAACTACAAAGTACGTGGTAACGAAATCTCAATGGTTAGCCGCGTGATGGGACGGATTGGCTTTGTAATTAATCACCTCGGTCATCTGGATACTGGCGAAGGTTATATTTCCTCTCTTTATACTGCGGTGTTCCGTAATCCGCAAACTGATGAAATTGTGCGTCAAGCTCGTTTTGAAGATATCTACGAAAAGATTGGTAATTACTATGTGATGACCAAACAAATTGTGCAGTCCAACGAGCAAGGTCAAACCAAAAACTATGAAATTATCTTCAGCGATATTCAACTAAGTACCTCGGCATAATTCTAGATCTAGCACCTGTAGCGCACGCGCAGCGTGCGCCACAGGTGCTAGATTTCTAAAAATGGCGTAGCCATTTTTAGTTTTGGTATAAGATTGTCAGTCAATGCGGTGGGTTGGGATAAGAGTGCAAAGAGCGATAGAAATGCAACTATGAAAGCTGATCTAGAGCGACTATTAATTTCTGAAGTGGAATTGCTGGAATTGACAGGATTTGACCGTCAGCAGTTTCGGCAAGCACATCAGTTTACCCCTCGACAGATCAAGATCCAAAAAGCGATCGCTTTGGCAACTACGGCGATCGCTTTTGTGACATTTACCAGTATCTTTTTGCCTGCATTACAACTGGTTGGAATTATCTTTTTGATTAGTCTTACCTTGGGAGCGTTGGGTTTGGCGATCGAGTTAGCTGAAGTGGCAGTGTTATGTTTTGTGGTGACCTTAGCCTCAGCATTTTACGCGATTTATCTTTTGGCAGGAACGACATTAGGTGTCATTCTCTTATGTCTTGGCTTAGCGATCGCTAGTGGTGGTTTTGCGCTATTACTCACGAAATTGACTCATCAACAATGGCAAAAATCGAAGGTTGCTAATTCTAAAAATGTGATTCCCCCAGTAGTCATGCGTCTATTTAGGGAAGTTGATAAATGCAATAAAACTATTCGCGATATTGATGTATTTGATCAGTTAAAAAATGCAGGAAATCCCATTAAATTAGAGTCTAGGGATTCGGCGATCGCCGCTTTGCGAATGACTCGTAATGACATTACCAGAGCATTAAAAACAGAACGAATCTTGAGAGAAAATCCCGACTTTCATCCAGACCGTTTTGATATTGATCTGAATGCATTTGAAGCAATGCAGATGCAGGAACGGGCTAAGGAATATGGACGTATTTTTGATACAACTTTGCAAATTGCGATCGATGTTCAAAAAGCGATGTCTGAATTGCAGGAATTTACTTCAGATTCACCGCCTTAGCAATTGCTGTACTAAACTACTTAAGTAGGACTTACGCAAAGCTAACGAATTTATTGGGTTTTGGGTAGATGTGGCGCGGGCTTTGCCCGCGCCACATCTACCCAATGCGTAAGTCCTATTAAGTTAGAATAAGAAAATATTTATGAATGATGATACAAGACTCGATAATTTGCTAGATGAAGACGAATTATTTCGTTTAGGGGGAAAAACATCTAATTTTGTAATCCTGTCTGCTGAGATTCGATATCAGCATATAAAAGTGGATGAATTAGAAAAACCCGTAGCTGCGATCGTCTATAACGGTTATACTTACAGCCTATTTCGGACTAGTACCGATTGGGCAGAAGTCGAAAAGCTAACTAATCGTCTATCCGCAGCTTATGTAATCACTGTGATTGCTAAAGGCTGGGCAATTTGGGTATTTGAATATTAAAAGACTAAGACTTACGCAGAAGTTGCTAAGACCCTCACCCCTAGCACCTCTCCCAAAAAGGGAGAGGTGAACAAGAAAAAGATTGTACTCCCCTTCTCCCTTTCTGGGAGAAGGGGTTGGGGGATGAGGGCAGTTTTTAACTTGCGTAAGTCCTAAATCTCTTCTCTGTTATACCAATTCACGAAAGTGTGACAACATTTTTGTGAATTGAAAACCAAACCCAGTAAGGGTTTTTAAAACTAAAAATGGCGTAGCCATTTTTAGTTTTGGTATTAATTGCGTTGTTCAAGAAGTTCTGCAAAAGCCTGTTCAAAGTCTTCGTTCATAATCCGTAAGTTTTCTAGCAAATTAGAATGATCGCGCTGATGGCGACGAATTGCAAAGATAGCTGCACGATTACTTAAAAAGGCGAGATCGGCTCCGTTCCAATTTTCAGTTTTCTCTGCCCAAATTGCTAAATTGAGATCTGTTGCAAGGGGGCGATCGCGATTATGCACTTCCAAAATTGAGCTGCGACTATCGCGATCGGGTAAATCCACCATCATGTGCAGTTCGATTCTGCCCGATCGCAGTAAGGCAGGATCGATAAAATCACGGCGATTAGTTGCACCGATTACTAATAATCCTTCTGCTGATTGCAAGCCATCGAGTTCTGTGAGTAATTGACCAATCACGCGATCGCTTACACCACTATCGCCTTGATAGCTGCCTCGCGCAGGGGCAAGGGTATCAATCTCATCGATAAAGATCACACAGGGAGAGGCTTGACGCGCTTGGGCAAATAGTTGTCTGATGGATTGCTCGGAAGCTCCTACCCATTTGGTGAGCAATTCTGAACCTGCAACGGAAATGAAATTTGCTTGGGCTTGAGTGGCGATCGCCTTGGCAAGTAAAGTTTTGCCCGTTCCCGGAGGACCATAGAGCAGTACACCTCTTGGAGCCTTAGCGCGAGTATGGGCATAGAGAGCAGGATCGACTAATGCCCCAGCGACGGCTTCTTGGAGGGTTTGTTTAACTTTGGATAGTCCACCAATTTCTGACCATTGGACTTTAGGAACTTGAATTTGCAGTGATCGCAAGACGGCAGGTTGGACTTGTTTCAGGGCAACTTCAAAATCCTCGCGATTTACATCCAGATTCTCAGGAATATCGGTCACACTTGCCACTTGTCGCCGCAGTGCATTAGTTGCCGCCACTTGGCAGAGTCCTTTAATATCGGCTCCCACATAGCCATAGGCGCGATCGGCAATATCATCCAAATCGACATCACCAGTCAAAGGCATCGATCGCGTATGGATTTCCAGAATCTCACGACGAGCCTTGCGATCGGGAATGGGGAAAATAATCTCGCGATCGAACCTTCCGGGGCGACGGAGCGCAGGATCGATCGCATCAGGACGATTAGTTGCGGCTAAGACAATCACGCCTTTTGTTTCTGCAAATCCATCCATTAACCCCAATAATTGCGCTACGAGTCGCTTCTCAACTTCTCCTTCTACATTGGCGCGATTAGGAACGAGGGCATCAATCTCATCGATAAATATCAAACAAGGAGAAGATTTCGCGGCTTTCTCAAACACCTGTCGTAATCGAGTTTCTGCTTCACCATAGTATTTACTAATAATCTCAGGTCCCACGATCGCAATGTAATTGACACCTAAGACATTGGCAAGCGATCTCGCCGTCAAGGTTTTGCCAGTTCCCGGAGGACCCACCAATAACACGCCCTTGGGTGGTTCTAGTCCTAACTTGGCTAGCACATCAGGACGCTTAAGCGGAATCTCTACTAAATCGCGCAACTGTGCCAAAGTATCGCCTAAGCCGCCCACTAATTCCGCGATCGCTGTTGGTTTTGCCTTAGGAGAATTATCTTGCGGTGGTTCAGGTTTAACGACATCAGGTGAAGTCACTTCACTATTGCCGCCTGTTGCCGTAGCAGCACGAGGCGATCTGGGAATATTACTACGACGGGGAATGCTTGATAAAGGACGAGTGCTGACATTTACTTCCGTATGAATTTCGCCCGATTTTTGCTTTTCGTCTAATTTTTGCGCCAGATCGATGAGTTGATCGAGATTTAGCAACTGCTTGACATCATCTACCAGAGATTCTAGACCTTCGACTTTAAAAGCAAATTTGTCCTTAAAACTATCTTTGTCATTACTCATCGATGCGGTTTCCTATGGCTAATCTTCGGGGCGGCGATTATATTCTATGTTAGTGCTGATTCTAACTCTGATGTAGGGGCGATCGCATCAGCATAAAGTACAGAAAGCCGTGCATTATCATCAATAAAAAATTTATGACATCACCTCAAAGTGAAACTCCCTGCCAAGTCTTTGTCTATGGCACGCTCAAACCCAATGAAACCAATTATGACCAACATTGTGCTGGTAAAGTCATTGCTCAGCAACAGGCGATCGCCTATGGTGAATTATTTGCCCTGCCGATGGGTTATCCTGCAATGATTGTCGGTAATCATCAAGTTCATGGATATCTGCTCTCATTTCCTGATGCAAGTATTTTAGAATCACTCGATGAGTTGGAAGATTATCAATGCGATCGCGATGCTGCTGAGAATTTATATAATCGCCAACGGATAGAAGTTTTTGATTTGGAAAGAAATTCGCTGGGCATGGCATGGGCATATTTCATGACATGGGCGCAAGTGAGCAAGTTTCAAGGTATCGCTCAAATTGATGGATGTTGGCATGGAGGTAATTGATGAAGAGTTCGCCTGATGGAAGAGATTCGCTATTGGATGTAATTGTTATTGCGCGATCGGGGTATTCAGTAAGAATTTTTAATTCGTTCATAGTCAAGTAATGATAGTGGTCTGCTGTTATTTTAGCTTTTTTAGATCGTGGCGATCGCTAGTCACATCACTTTTTAGGCAAATAGGCGATCGCGCTTTGCTACTTATCAAATTGTGTTGTCTTTGCCGTTGGCGATGCTAAAGTATTATGAAAGCTTGTAGTAGTAATAGATGAGGAAGTAACTATGACTCTTACTCTTGACCTTCCACCAAATTTAGAAATCTCGTTATTTCAAGCAGCTAATCAACAAAGTCTTACTGTTGAAGAGTTTGTGATTCAAATGTTGACATCTGCTTTTACTGAGAAAGAGAGACAGAAGAAAGCTGTAAGTTTATTAGAGTCTTGGTTAAGTGATGCTGATATTGAAGAACAAAAAATAACGGGTGCATACTTGATTGAGGCGTTGGATCAAGATAGGCTATCCGATCGCTTGTTATTTCCTGATGAAATGAAAGGTAAGTCTTGGTGAAAAAGTCTGTTTTTCTCGATTCTGGAGTCATCGGGCTGATTACCAATCCCAATCTGTCCGCAGAAGGTATAAATTGTGCTAAGTGGCTTCTATCGCATATCAATAAAGGGGTTCAAATTATTATTCCAGAAATTGTTGATTACGAAGTTAGGCGAGAGTTGTTGAGAGCAAATAAGGTTAAGGGGCTGGCAAGGTTAGATGAGTTGATTGATTCTTTGGAATATTTGCCAATTAATACGGAAGCAATGCGTCAAGCGGCAGTTTTTTGGGCAGAAGCGCGTCAAAAGGGACAACCAACGGCTTCGGATAAGACTATTGATGCGGATATGATTTTAGTTGCTCAAGTGTTTGTGATGGATGTTCAAAATAAGGTTATTGCGACAACTAATGTCGGTCACTTGTCTCGTTTTGTAGCTGCTGATATATGGCAAAACATCTTATAGCTTTTTACTTCTTTCCATTTAACGAGTAAGGGAAGGGTTTGGGTCAAGATTGATGAGGGGATGATGGATTTGCTATGGTGAAATGCTGAACATCGGATTTGTCTATCGGATTTGTCCATCGCATAGGAAGAATACTTAATGCGGGTATTTTTGATCGCGCTTTGCCACTTATCAAATTGTTCTGTCAGTATGAAAAATTAAAGGTGGTAAATGATATAATTCGTGGCGATTAGCGAAAAAAATATAAACTCGTTGAAATCACTATGGCTTCAGATTCCAGCATTAAATTTACGATCGCCTTTAACGATCCTGACCTTGACTCAGAGGAACTAGATGAACAGGCGCAACGCCTTGTGTCTGAGTTGAAGCAAATCGATGAAGTCGATGAGGTAAATCGTGTAATTGATCCAAATCCGCCAGAGGGTAATAAATCAATGGGTGGTTTTTTAGTGGGGTTGCTGATGGCTGAGGTGAGTGCGGCTAATGCGAAAAAGCTTTTGGGCTTTCTAGGCGATCGCCTTGGCGGTAAGGCGATCGAGTTTACGGTGGAGGGCAATGGTAAGAAGTTGTCGGTGAAGGCAAATAGCCGTGAAGAACTGGAATCTGCGATTAAGGCGGCTCAAGACTTTTTGGCGGCGTAGGTAACTCTCATTTAGGTGAAAGGTCATGGCTAAGGTTGCATTGTTGATTGGGGTTAGTGAGTATGAAGTGGGGTTAAATCCTTTACCTGCGGCGGTGAAGGATGTTGTGGCTTTGGAGCGCATCCTCAAGGACTCAGAGATGGGTGACTTTGATGAGGTGAAAATTTTAACTAACCCTGAGCCTCAAACAATGCAATATGAGGTTGAGACTTTATTTACAAGTTGTGGCAAGGACGATTTTGTATTGTTGTTCTTTTCGGGACATGGGATTAAGGATGAGTCGAATAATCTTTACTTTGCTACCCGTATTACTAAAAAATCGCCAAAGGGCAATCTGATCAAGTCAACTGCTGTACCTGCAAAGTTTATCCATGATGTGATGAATGGTAGCCGTGCTAAGCGACAAGCAATTATTTTGGACTGTTGTTTTAGTGGTGCTTTCGATCCATCTTTGCAGTCTAAGGATGATGGCTCGGTAAATTTACAAGATCAGTTAGGGGCTGAAGGTCGGGTGGTGTTGACTTCTTCTAGTTCTACGCAGTATTCCTTTGAACAGCAAGGTTCGGATCTATCGCTTTATACTCGTTACTTGATTGAGGGGATCGAGACAGGAGCAGGCGATCGCGATGAAGATGGCAAAATCTCGGTGCGGGAGTTGCATGATTATGCAACAAGTAAGGTACAGGAAACTGCGCCTAATATGACCCCGAAGTTAATCACGCTCAAGGATTTGGGCTTTGATTTGGTGTTAGCGAAGGCAAAAGTCACCGATCCTAGTTTGAGATATCGCAGACAAGTTGCAAGATATAGCAGTCGGGGGAGCATTTCTTCAATTGGGCGGACGATTCTCGACCAACTTCAAACTCAGTTAGGCTTATCAGCACAGGTTACTAAAGAAATTGAAACTGAGGTTTTGCGTCCTTATCAAGAGCGTTTGGACAATATACAACGATATCAACAAGCCTTCGCAAATTCTGTGAAGCATGAATATCCATTGAGTCGTTACGTCCAGTCTGAGCTTGAGGATTTGTTAGAAATATTGGGATTAAGACGTGAAGATGTAGACTCGATTGAACAAGAAATTATTGCTCAAACTGCTCAAAGATCGGAAGCTACACGCGAAGATTATAAACAGAAGTTACAACGTTATGAAAAAGAACTTCGCCGTGCAGTTGAAGCTGAGTATCCTTTGAGTACTTATTCTCGTAACGGTTTAAATGATTTCCAAAAGTCTTTAGGATTAAAGTTTGAAGATATAGATCTCCTTGAGCGTCCTTTGCTTGATGCTAAAGAAACTGAGCGTCAGCAACAATTGGAAGCCGAACAACAGAAGAAAAAGCTGGATCAAGAGAACCTAAATCTACAAAAAGAACTTGAGTATCAACGAAATTTAAATCGGAATTTAGAAACAGAACGTATGAGACAGGCTGAAATATCAGAACGACAAAACCAGTATGAAGATGATGAACAGATAGTTTCTAGAAATAGAAGCAGAGCAGAAATCCCATCTCACCAATTGCATAAATATATATGGCAAAGATCGTTTGCATTTGTAGTAGATGCTTCGATTTCTATTGGGGCTGCTACAGCATTAGGACTAACTATTTTCAATTCAATAGAAAGTAATAATGGTGGTTTTATTGGAAAAACTGGCGACTACATAACTAGTGTTAGAATTGTTTCGTGTATTCCTGCAATCTTTTTTATAATTCTTTACCATATATTATTTGAGATTTCGCCTGCCAGAGCAACTATAGGTAAATTGATATTTGGCTTAAGAGTAACCGACCTTCATGGAAGGAGAATTGGCTTTTTTAGATCGTTACTTCGTTTTGCTGTCAAATCTGGATCAATTGCTGCTTGGGGGATAGGGATTATATATTTAGTAATAGCTCTAATTAGCTTAAAGAAAAAGCAAGCTATTCATGATCTAATAATGGGTTCCGTAGTTGTGATAAAAGAGAAGTAGTTCTAAAATTTTGAAGGCTAAAAAGGAGTGATTTTTATGACTATTCGCGAAAAACCCATTGCTATATTACAGCGACTTTCTGAATCACTTCTACAAGAAATAACTGACTTCATTAATTTTTTCATCCACAAACATCAAACTCAAATAAAAGCCATGCGATATAATGAAATTGTAGTTTAGGTACTTAACTATGCAAGCAAACACAATTCAATCCGATGTCAAATCCGAACAAAGAATACTAGAAAAAATGGTAATGTGTCACATTTGTTGGAGCGTTCAATGGGATTGAAACGAAAACTCATATCTGTTGATAAACAGACCAATGACAATATCATGCATCACAATCGATTTAGAAAAGCAAATCGTCTTTCTAGCTAAACGCTTAATCCTCGTTCTCAAAGTTAGATGCTTTCGTTCAATCTTCTGAGTATTTTTCTTGCCGATTAGGTGAGTGTGAGGATCAAGAATCCTTTCGTATGCACCCCATGCATCGGTGAAAAAATGCTTGATTCCAAACGGTTTTAGCAAATTCACGAGCTTAACCAAGGCTTCATCTTTATGCGGAGCTAAAACATAAGCTAAGACCCTTCCAGTCACATGATCAATAGCGTGCCACAGCCATCTTTGCTGTTTCTTGCTGCCAACAAAACTCCACATCTCATCCATTTCTGCTTCTTCTACTTGATAAAGGTCAACATCAAGCGTTTCTATGTCAAGTTGCTCTAGCAGAGAATAGTTTACAGATTCGATGTCTTCCTCTTTTTTTTTAACTCTTTGATGACAGTATTCGGACTAATCTTTAATACTCGACTTGTATCTCTAATGCCACTGCCATTGACCGCCATTTCTGACACTTGCTCTTTTACTTCTGGACGATACCCTTGATAGGTGTAATCAAGAATAAACGTCTTTCGCATACATTCTATGTTTAAGCAAATGTATCGTTTTTTACCTGTGGCACTTTGTCCATGTCGGTGGATGTTTACACCTCCGCAGGTTGGACATTCGACTACTTCAAATACCATCTTTTTTTCCTACTTATTCTTACCCTTGTTACTATACCTTCCAACAAGTCTGACACATTACCGAAAAAATACGCAAGCTTCCATTCGATAAAATTGTTGAATTAGAAAACTTTATCGACTTCCTCTATCAACGCGCAAACCATTCTCAAGACCTAGTAACCGCATCCACTAAACTCTCAGAAGCTAGTTTTGCCAAAATATGGGACAACCCCGAAGATGCCGCCTATGACAACCTATAGTTTTGGTGATGTGCTTTTAGTCCCATTTCCATTTACCGACCAAACCACAACCAAAAAACGCCCAACAATCGTTATTAGCTCAAATACCTACAACCGACAAAAGCCAGACATCCTTTTAATTGCAGTCACCAGCCAAATCAATACGCAATTAGAATTTGGTGAAATGCTCATAGATGAATGGGAAAAAGCAGGTTTGATAAAGCTTTCAGCAGTTAAGCCCATCATTACAACCCTTGAAAAACATCTTGTTAATTAAAAAACTTGGCAAATTAGAAACAAAAGATATTCAGTCATTAAAGAACTTGCTGCAACAAATTATAGGTGCAAAAATTTCTAAACCTCTCTAAAAATAAGGAAAATAACCATGATGCAAACAACTTTTCAAAATATTGAAGAAAGCTTGAAGCAACTACCTCATTCTTTACAGATTAAAATATTTCATTATATTGAATTTCTCAAGAGCAATCATGCGAAGCAAAGTAATAGTAATGTTACTCAATCTCTTGAACCAAATTATACAGAAGGTTCAGAAGTAAAACAACCTAAAAAACGTGATGGTTTTGGTGTCTGGCAGGGAAAGATTTCGATCTCAGAAGATTTTAATGCGCCAATGGGAGAATTTGAGGAGTATATGCGCCAATCCAAATATTGTGGAAGTGATATATGAATAATTGAATCTGTGATGCATTATAAATGCCTCAGATAAATTCTTTACCCATCACCAGAAACTTTTATGCAACATGACATTCGTTGGAAACAACGCTTTTATAACTATCAAAAAGCACTCGTACAACTTACCAAATTTATTGAAAAAGGTGAACTGAGCGAACTAGAAGAACAAGGAATAATTAAAACCTTCGAGTACACCTACGAACTCGCATGGAACGTGATTAAAGACTACTACGAAGAACAAGGAGACGTTAGCATTCAAGGCAGCCGCGATGCCTTACAGTTAGCCTTTCAACGTGGATTAATTGCTGATGGTGACAACTGGATGAAGATGATCAAAAGTAGAATAGCCTCAGTACATACCTATAATCTCGAAGTAGCCCGACAAATCAATCAAGATATTCATGATGTCTACTTTCAGCTATTTATCGAACTAAAAGAAAAAATGGAATCCCTATGAATCAGTTTGGACTAAAACCCGAAGTAATTACCCAGATTAATCAGATTTTTGCTGAATATCCTGAAATCAGCAAAGCGATTCTCTATGGTTCTCGTGCTAAGGGAAATTATAAAAATGGTTCTGATATTGATTTAACCTTAATTAGCGATCGCCTCAACCATCGGCAACTACTGCAAATTCAAAATCAAATTGATGACTTACTTTTACCCTATTCCGTAGATTTATCAATCTTTAGTTCCATCGATAATTTACACCTGATCGAACATATTGATAGAATAGGAGTCACTTTCTATGAGAGAACAATCTCAGAGTCAACTATATCTCCCAAGATTTCGCCACTTCCTTGCATGACACCAAAAGCAGGACGTTAATTGTGAATGGCACTGGAACTGGACAGTTAAAGCTTGATCGACGTATTTGCATCTTTTTTATCGTCATGAAATGGATGTTTCCGCGACTATCCCCGCTTAGTTGACCAATGCCAAATATCCTCTAGCCGTTTGCATTTGTTAAAATATAAAAAAATCTCCTATCCCCTAAAAACATGATTGCGGCTAGAGAAAATTTTCCTCAACTCACTCCTCAAGAATACTTTGCTTGGGAAGAACAGCAACTACACAAGCACGAATATATCGAAGGTCAAGTCTATGCCATGAGTGGAGGCAGTGTTAATCATGGACGCATTGCCATCCGATTTACTTCTATGTTTGATTCTCACTTAGAGGGTAGTAGCTGCATCATCGGTAACTCTGATATTAAAGTTAAGGTTGTCACAACGGAAAACTACACTTACCCCGATGTCAGCGTCACCTGTGACGATCGCGATAAACTCACCACTCAATACATTACCTATCCATCCCTAATTGTTGAAGTTTTATCGCCCAGTACCGAAGCCTATGATCGCGGTGGTAAGTTTAGACTATACGCAAATAATCCCATATTACGGGACTATCTATTAGTTAGCTCTACCAGCATCGAAATAGACCTCTATCATAAAAAAGATAATGGTGAATGGATCATTATCAACTACAAAGAAGGCGACATGATTGAGCTAAAGAGCATCAATCTCACCTTTGCGATCGCCCAAATTTATCAAGGACTCACACTTACTCCAGAAAATCCAAAAAATATAGATGTGGCGTAAGCTACGCCGCATCTATATTTTTTGGATTGGTGCAATTTTAGGATCGATGATTTTTTTGCCTTGCCCTGCGAAGGCTACGGCTAAATACATCTTGTCACCAGTACCTAATAAGTTCGAGACTTGACCTTCGCCAAACTTGTCGTGCATCACGCGATCGCCTACTTGCCAATTGACACTAGGACGAGGCTTAACCGCATTTGCCTTGACAGGGGCAACGGTTCGCAGAGATCCCTTGACACTAGTAGCTTCAGCACGTTGACTTGCTTTACTGATAAATTTATCGATACCATGTCCTGTTAAGTATTCCTTTGGTAATTCGGCTAGGAATTGGGAAGGAATCGCATATTCGCGGTTGCCATAGAGTCGGCGGGCTTGGGCATGACTCAGGAAGAGTTTCTCTTGAGCGCGAGTGATGCCCACATACATGAGGCGACGTTCTTCTTCGAGAGCCATTGGATCATTAATGGAACGGAAACTAGGGAATAGTCCCTGCTCTAAACCAACAAGGAAGACTACAGGAAATTCTAATCCTTTGGCAGCATGGAGCGTCATCAGGGTGACTTTCTCAGCATTCTCGCTACTGTCATCAAGACTAGAGGCAAGGGCAGCATTGGCTAAGAATGCATCAAGGGAAGCATCTTCATTCTCTTCTGCAAACTGGACTGCTGCGTTATAGAGTTCTTGCAAGTTGGCAATGCGATCGTTGGCTTCATCATTACTCTGGGCCTTCAATTCATCAACATAGCCTGATTCCGCAAGAATGCCTTGAATGATGTCAGCCGCAGGAGTGACAGGTACTTTCTCTTGCCATTTTTGCATTAATTCGACAAAGGAGAGAACACCCCGCGCCGATCGCCCTGCTAATGTTTTAACTGTAGTCTCATCGCTGATGATTTCCCAGATCGGGACGCTCAGTTCTTGGGCGGCTTGTTGGAGCTTATCGAGAGTAGCTTTGCCGATACTACGTTTAGGAACATTGATGATTCGCATCAAGCCGAGGGTGTCGGAGGGATTGGAAAGTAAGCGCAAATAGGAGAGAACATCTTTGATTTCTTTGCGATCGTAGAAACGTAAGCCGCCTACGACTTTGTAAGGAATATTCCAACGCACTAGCATTTCTTCAAAGGGACGAGACTGGGCGTTGGTGCGATAGAGGATTGCGAAATGTCCAAGATTGGCGCTAGGATTTTTCGATTTAACGCGGCGGATTTGTTCGATTACAAATTGGGCTTCATCAACTTCATCATCGGCACGGAATAACTCAATCAAGTCACCATCGGGTCTAGTTGCTTTGAGGACTTTATCAATACGTTGGGAGTTGTGATCAATCAGTTGATTTGCGAGTTCCAGAATATTTGCGACAGAGCGATAGTTCTCTTCTAGCTTGATCATTGTGCCAGTGTGATCATCGGGTAGGCGATCGCCAAAAGCCTCTTGAAACTCCATCAAAATGGTGAAGTCGGCAGAACGGAAGCTATAAATCGATTGATCTGCGTCACCAACCACAAAAATAGAACGATTTTCCCAAGTGGGTTTGACATCATTCGTGGCAAGCAAACGAATCAAATCGTACTGGGTGCGATTGGTATCTTGATATTCATCAACGAGAATATGCTTAAAGCGATCGTGCCAATAGTTGAGAACTTCAGGATTTTGCTGGAATAAACGGACTGGTAAAAAGATTAAATCATCAAAATCAAGGGCGTTATTGGTAGCTAGTTGATTTTGATAGAGATTGTAAACCTGTGCGATCGCCCGTTTGCGAAAGGGTGAATCATCACTTTGCTTTTCGTATTCTTCGGGAGTCCAGCCTTTGTTTTTAGCATTACCGATCGCAAAGCGGACTGATTTTGGTTCAAATTTCTTTTCATCAAGATTCAGTTGATTAATCACAATATCTTTAACCAAAGATTGCGCGTCCGAATCATCGAAAATCGAAAAGTTCTTTGCCCAGCTTCTACCATTGCTATCTTTGTACTTATCAATATCTAGCCGCAAAATCCGACAGCACATACTATGAAAAGTCCCCATCCATAGCCCATCTTGAGCAAAACTATTGATATAGCGCTTATAAACTTTTTTACGAAGTTTATCCTGTTCCCATTCCGCAATTTCGCTGAGAGCCTTACCTAATTCTCTTTGAGCAATTTCTTGAGTTAACAAAGATTGAATGCGTTCATTCATTTCTTTGCCAGCTTTATTTGTAAACGTCACCGCTAAGATTTGCTCAGGCGCAACATCGTGATTGAGCATTAAGTTGGCGATGCGATAGGTCAATGTCCTTGTTTTTCCCGACCCCGCACCTGCAACCACTAGCATTGGTCCGTGAAGATGGCTGGCTGCTTTTTGTTGAGCAGGGTTGAGATGATGCAAAAAATTGGAACTCATGGGTGCAGGAGGGAGAAACTTAGGTAGACTCTAATACAGTATGCCAAAAATACAGTACTAACGTGGATATTTACTGCACACGCCCGAATTGTACCAAGCCATTAAATTCTTTTGCCGACCTTGATAGTGGCAATACGCTCAAAACGATCGCTCAAAAATTCTGTACGGCTTGCGGGATGCCCTTGCTGCTAGGTGGACGCTATATCGTCGAAAGCCCGATCGCTCAAGGTGGTTTTGGCGCGACTTTCTTGGCTCGCGATCGCTATACGCCTGCAATGAAACGCTGTGTGGTAAAGCTGCTGCAACCAGTGGGGTTGACCAGTTCGCAGATGGTCATCGCTAAGCAAATGTTTGAGCGTGAGGCTACGGTTTTAGAAGATTTGGGTACACATCCACAAATTCCTGATTTACTTGCCTATTTTGAGGTGCAGTCGGGACAGGATGAATTTTTTTATTTGGTGCAAGAGTTTGTCGATGGCTTTACCCTAGAGCAAATTGTTGAGCAGCATGGGGCGATCGCTGAGGCAGATGTTTTAGAAATCATGCAAAGCCTGTTGCCTGTGTTGACATTTATTCACGAAAAAGGCTCGATCCATCGTGATATCAAACCTGCGAATATCATGGTACGCAAGTCGGATCAGTCCTATTTCCTATTAGATTTTGGCGCAGTTAAGCAAGTTGCAGGCGCAGCCCAAGGTCAGAAATCTACGGGCATTTTCACCCCCGGCTATGGCGCACCTGAGCAAATGCGCGGCGACACAGTGTTTCCTGCGACGGATCTCTATGCTTTTGCTGTCACTTGTCTCTTTTTGCTCACAGGCAAAGAGCCAGACGAATTATTTGATGTAAGTTACAACAAATGGCAATGGGATCAGTTTGTGAAGCTCAGTCCTAGTTTTGATCAAGTTTTACATAAAATGTTAGAGACGGCTCCCAGCGATCGCTTTAATTCCGCAGCGAGTGTAATTCAAGCCCTTAGTTCTAAAATAGCGGTGACAGCACCACAAGCTCCGCCGCCAGCAAAATCAACACATCAAACCAGTATCCAAGTACCGCCACCGATCGCTTCTCCCAACGCGATTAATGCGCCATCAGTACCAAAATTGCCACGTTCTAATAAAACCCCTTGGTTACTATCAGCATCAATTCCCACTCAATTTATTGGTGCTTTTTTAATCGGTGTGGAAACCATGTTGCTATGGCAATTAGCTTCAACGGTGGGACTTGCCGCGATCGGTACTCCAGCCAATTTCATCGCTCTTGCCGTTGTGTTACTGGGAATTCTGATGCTCAGACTCAGTGCGATTTTGGATAATAAAGATCTATTCGTATTTGTCAATTTATTGAGTGTAGCTGCAATCTGGGGAGTGCAAACCTTTGCCAAAATTCCGCAATTTCAAAGTTTCCCCAATTGGCTCGATGTTGCTCAATATTGTGGAATTGCAGGATTTAGTGCGATCGCTTTGATGGCAGCTTTTCGCCTCATCTTCCAATTGCTCTATTCGTTGCTTTAATCAGTCCATCCTTCGCTAGGATGTGTGGTTAGCCGCACATCCTGTTGTTCATGATAAAATTGGATAACGGCTCAAGATTTGCTAAGTAATTATGAACGCTTTAACTATCAGCCTAGATTCTGTAATCGATCTCACCGATGAGCAGTTTTTCCAACTCTGCCGCAAAAATAGCGACCTTAGATTCGAGCGCAATGCTCAAGGAGATATCACGATTATGGCTCCCGCAGGTAGTGAAACAAGCGCCCGCAACTCTGATTTAAACGCTGATCTCGTATTTTGGAATCGACGCACAAAGTTAGGTATTGTCTTTGACTCTTCAGGTGGATTTAAACTTCCTAATGGTAGCGATCGCTCTCCTGATGCTTCGTGGATTTTAAGGTCACGTTGGGAAGCTTTAACGCCAGAACAACAGTCTAGATTTGCACCAATTTGTCCCGATTTTGTAATTGAGTTGATGTCGCCTAGCGATAGCCTGAAGGTCACACAGGCAAAGATGCAGGAATATCAAGATAATGGTGCAAGGCTAGGCTGGCTGATTAATCGCCAAGATCGAGAAGTTGAGATTTATCGCATTGGCAAGCCTAAAGAAGTTTTACAAAATCCAAGTTCTCTCTCTGGTGAAGATGTCTTACCTGAGTTTGTTTTAAGCCTTGAAGAGATTTGGTAACATCGCAATAGAATTAAAAACGTTCCACTAACTTATACTTAGCATCATGATTAGGCTTAGCACCTTCACCACAAGTACGCGGAGTTGGCAAAATCTTGGTCGGATTGGCAATTCCTTGCGGATCAAACGCATCACGTACCCATCGCATCGTTTCCAAATCTGACTCGCTAAACATCTCTGGCATATAGCACTTCTTATCTGCACCAATGCCATGCTCACCCGAAATACTGCCCCCAACCCGCACACAAAGCTTCAGAATCTCGCCACCCAGTTCTTCGACAGTTTCTAAAGCACCAGCTTCCGCGTTGTTATACAAAATTAATGGATGCAAATTTCCATCTCCCGCATGGAACACATTGGCAACATGATAGCCATACTTCTCGCTGAGCTTGGCAATCTCTTGCAATACATGAGTTAACTTCGTGCGCGGAATCACTCCATCCTGTACATAATAGTCAGGGCTGAGGCGACCCATTGCCGCAAAAGCTGCCTTCCTGCCTTTCCAGAGTCGCAATCGTTGTTCAGGATCACTAGCAGAAGTGACATTTCTAGCACCATTTTTATAACAAATTGCTTCTACCCGTTTAGCATTTTCGAGGACTTCACTTTCTAAACCATCAATTTCAATCAACAGAATTGAAGCAGCATCACGAGGATAGCAATTGGTGGCAACTGTATCTTCCACAGCATTGATGCTCATATTGTCCATGATTTCCATGCCCCCAGGAATGATGCCTGCGCTGATCACATCAGAGACCGTCGAACCTGCGGCTTCCACTGTGGTGAAATCAGCGAGAAGCACTTGAATCGACTCTGCCGATTTTAAGATTTTGAGCGTTACTTCCGTCGCAATACCGAGCGTTCCTTCTGAACCTACAAAAATACCCGTGAGGTCATAGGCTGGCATTTCAGGTATTTTGCCGCCGATTTCTTGGATAGATCCATCGGGTAGGACGATCTTGGCTCCAAGTACGTGATTGGTGGTGACTCCATACTTTAAGCAATGCACTCCCCCTGAGTTTTCGGCAACGTTGCCACCAATGGAGCAGATGATTTGACTCGATGGGTCGGGAGCGTAATAGAATCCTGCACCGCTTACAGCTTGAGTTACCCAGTTATTAATCACCCCTGGTTGCACGACTACGCGCTGATTTTCTAAGTCAACCTCTAAAATCTTTCTCATCCGTGAGGTGACGATCAACACTGAGTCAGGTAATGGTAATGCGCCGCCCGATAGTCCTGTGCCTGAGCCTCTAGCCACAAAGGGAAGTTGATAGCGATCGCAGACCTTGACAACGGCGGATACTTCCTCGGTGGTGAGTGGCAGGACAACGATCGCAGGTTGTTGTTTATAACTGGTCAGTCCATCGCATTCGTAGGCAAGCAATTCTTCGCGAGTGCGGACAACATAGCGATCTCCGACAATCGCAATAAAGGCATTGGCGATCGCTTGCCAGTCAAATGTTGGTGATGAAGATGTATGAAAATTAGTGGCGATCGCGGTCATGTTGCAAGGTCAAAGTAACAACTAAGATTGATCCTACATCGCTTTGTCCATAACCCAAAGGAGATTTGTTGCTTGGTGGCGTATAAATTTATCTGTTTTTTGTCATGGCTTGTCTACAATTCTCATTAACTTTTAAACTAAGGCGATCGCTGAAAACCTATAGATAGCAATCATCAACGCCTCTAGATTTCCACATCTCCTCAAGAAAGCTGTAAATAAGTAAAGGATGGTTACTAGCTATACTAATTGATTGCAGGGATTATGAGTAAAAGTCGTGGTTAGCCAAACACAGCAAGCAAATACAGGTTTTGATAGTTCTCTGGATGTCTCAAAGTATGAAGCGAAGACACAGGAAATTGCGAAGAAAATTTTAAGTGGAACCGAAAAAAGTTCTCTTTGGGCAAAACTATCGCAACTTAAGGATGAATTGCGCCTTGATGACAAGCTGATGGCTTGGACAATGGAAAATGAAGGCTTGCGAATTCAACTATTCAGATTAATTGATTGCTTGCCCGCTTTGCAGAGCAAAGCCGAAATCGCTAGCCATATGCACGAATATTTGGCTAGTAATGCGGTGGATGTGCCAGCATTGCGTGGACTGCTCAATTTTAGTACCGACAATCCCAATTCCCTAACCGCAACGGCGGCAGCAACGGCGCTCTCGACTTCTGTCGCTACTCTCGCCAAGCGTTATATTTGTGGTGAGAACCTATCAGAAGCGACAAAATCCATTGAGAAACTTAGGCGCGATCGCTTTGGCTTTACGATGGACTTACTCGGTGAGGCGGTGATTAGCGAGGTAGAAGCAGGTGAATATCTCAATCGCTACATTGCAATGATGGAGGATTTGTCTGGTAAAGCAAAGGCTTGGGGCTTAATCGATCAAATCGATAAAGCAGACGGTGAGGAATTGAAGCGGGTTCAGGTTTCCGTGAAATTGAGTGCTTTCTATTCTCAATTCGATCCTCTCGATCCTGTAAAAACGACAGAGAAAGTCAGCGAACCTGCACGGATTTTATTGCGTAAGGCGAAAGAATTAGGATGTGGCATCCATTTCGATATGGAGCAGTATGAGTTTAAGTCGCTCACATTACAGATTCTCAAACAAGTTTTAATAGAATCAGAATTTCGCGATCGCACTGACGTGGGAATTACGCTGCAAGGCTATTTGCGCGATAGTGAGCAGGATTTATTAGAACTAGTCGAATGGGCAAAGCAACGCGGTAAGCCTGTGACTGTGCGTCTCGTCAAAGGAGCCTATTGGGATCGGGAAACAATTCGTTCCTATCAGCAGGGTTGGGCTATTCCTGTATTCTCTGATAAAGTTTCCACCGATGCCAACTATGAGCGCTTGATTCAGATTCTACTGGAAAACCATCAATATCTCTATGCGGCGATCGGTAGTCATAACGCGAGATCTTTAGCTAAGGCGATCGCCATCGTCCAAACTCTAAATATCCCCAGTCGCGCCTTTGAAGCCCAATGTCTCTATGGTATGGGTGACAAATTTGCCAAGGCGATCGCCGATATGGGGTATCGAGTGCGCGTGTACTGCCCCTTTGGTGATTTGATTCCTGGAATGTCTTACCTGATTCGCCGCCTGTTAGAGAATACCGCCAATAGTTCCTTTTTGAGAATTAGTGGCGAAGGTAGCGATATTAGTAAATTAATTGCTGCGCCTGTGATGACGGAACGGGATGCGAATTACAATGGCGCACCTGCTCTGAATATTTTTGATGGCTTTGTCAATTCTAGCGATCGCGACTATGCGATTAATGAAGAGAGAGAAGCCGCCCAAACTGCTTTACAACAGGTTCGCCGCCAACTTGGGAAAACCTATTTGCCAATCATCAATGGTCAAGCGGTAGAAACAGAAACCTATATCGAATCTGTTAATCCTGCCAACTCTTCGCAAGTAGTCGGCAAGATCGGGCTAGCCAGCATTGACCAAGCCGAAGCAGCCGTGAAGTCAGCAAAATCTGCCTTTGCATCATGGAAGAAACTCAGCGCTAAACAACGGGGTGATATTCTCCGCAAAGCTGCTGACATCATGGAAGAGAAGCGCGAAGAATTAATTGCGTGGATTTGCTGGGAAGTTGCTAAACCGATCCGTGAAGGTGATGGCGAAGTTTCCGAAGCGATCGATTTCTGCCGTTACTATGCCAAAGAAATGGAACGCCTTGAATCGGGTGTACAGCGCAATCTGCCGGGGGAAGACAATACTTACATCTATCAACCTCGCGGCGTAGTTGTGGTGATTTCGCCTTGGAACTTTCCCTTTGCGATCGCCTTGGGTATGAGTGTCGCTGCGATCGCCGCAGGTAACACCGTCATTCTCAAACCCGCCGAACAGTCCTCGGTAATTGGTGCAAAAATCGCTGAAGTTCTCCAAGCCGCAGGGTTACCCACAGGCGTATTCACCTATCTTCCTGCGAAAGGCTCGACCGTTGGTTCACACTTAGTCAAACATCCCGATGTGCATCTGATTGCTTTCACAGGTTCTCAACAAGTCGGCTGCCAGATCGTCACCGAAGCCTCGATCCTGCGTCCTAAGCAAAAACACATGAAGCGCGTCATTGCGGAAATGGGCGGCAAAAATGGCATCATCATCGATGAGAGCGCTGACCTCGATCAAGCCGTCGTGGGCGTAATGAATTCTGCCTTTGGTTTCGCTGGTCAGAAATGTTCCGCTTGTTCGAGAGCGATCGTTCTTGCTCCTGTTTATGACAACTTCATGGAGCGATTGGTGGAAGCCACACGTTCCCTCATTGTCGGTGAAGCTCACCTTCCTGACACCAAACTCAGCGCTGTGATTGATGCTGCGGCTCAACGGAATATCCAGAACTACATCGCTAAAGGTAAGGAAACTGCGACATTAGCCTATGAAGGAGAAGTTCCTAATCATGGTTTTTATGTCAGTCCCACTATTTTTGGTGATGTCGATCCTAATAGTGCGATCGCCCAAGAGGAAATTTTTGGACCTGTACTGGCGGTAATCAAGGCACAGAGTTTTGATGAGGCATTGGCGATCGCGAATGGTACAAACTTCGCACTTACGGGCGGTTTATATTCGCGCACTCCTTCCCATATCGAACGCGCCTACCGCGAGTTTGAAGTGGGCAATCTCTACATCAATCGCGGCATCACTGGCGCATTGGTAGATCGCCATCCCTTTGGTGGTTTCAAACTAAGCGGTATCGGTTCCAAAGCTGGCGGACGCGATTATCTATTGCAGTTCTTAGAGCCAAGGTCAATCACCGAAAACACACAGCGTCAAGGTTTTGCGCCTCTTGATGGGATTGAGTAAACATAAAAAAGGGGGCTATATGCCCCTTCTTTTATGTGATACTTTAGTAAGTATATTTACTTTCTACATTCTGCACAACATTGTTTTTTTTCATATGCCATATCCTACTCAATCCGAGACAGAAGAAGCACTAATTAGTTTGATATATTTCCATGGCGGCTCAGATTTTAGTATTAAATGTTCAGATACATATCGACCATTAGCCAACTATTTTCAATTGACTGAAAAGGAAAGACAAATACTTAGGACATCTGAAGGAAATGAAAGGAAACGCAAATGGGACAGTATAGTGTGCTTTGCTAGAAGAAAACTTAAAGACTCTGGCTATCTTTCTTCTAATTCCTCAAGAAGCATTTGGCAATTATCAAGTTCAGGCATTACTGCTGCTGAAAAGGTTTCGCTCAATTATAAGGAATTACAAAATGGTTTAAATACAAATAGGTCAAAACAAATAATAGTTGAACCTAAATTACCTGATCAACTTCAACCTAGTTCTTCATCAGAGCCTGCTCAAAATACCTTTTCTGTAACTGAAGGTAGGGAAAAGCTGGCTATTCACAAGGAGCGTGAACGTAATCGTAAAATTATTGAGCAGAAGAAAAAAAGGATTTTAAGTGAAACAGGGAAATTAATTTGTGAGGTATGTGAATTTGATTTTGAAAGTCGATATGGTGATTTGGGAAATGGGTTCTGTGAGGTTCATCATAAAAATCCTCTAGCTAAAGTTGACAACGAAACTCAAACAAGTTTGGAAGACTTGGCTATTGTATGCGCTAACTGTCATAGAATGATTCATCACAGTCAATGCATTCAACCTACTATGATGAGTATTGAGCAGCTTAAAAGCTTAATAGAAAATAAAAAAGTAGCTTAGGCAATGCATTAAGGATCACAAATAAACTTAACATTAACCTCAATCTTTCTATTAAAGACCAATCTAGTAAGGACAAGAAGCCCGTTGTTCTTTGGGATATACTTGATAAATGCTGTATCGCATCGCCTAAACCTATGCCCCAGACTATTGAGCAAAAATCCACGCTATACGATCGCGATCTTAATTTGTGGTTAGAAGAGGCGATCGCAAAATTAAAAACTGGTGATTTTCAAAATCTAGATGTCGAAAACTTAATTGAGGAGTTAGAGGGTTTGGCGGGTAGAGATCGGCGCGAATTAGAGTCACGTTTGACTAGATTGATTGAACATATCCTCAAGCGTTGTTATGTCAACCTACCTGAATGTTATCGAGGTTGGGAGTTAACAATCATCGGACAAAGAAACGAGATTAAAAAAATCATTAAACAGTCTCCTAGCCTAAAACGCCACATAATCTCAGTGTTTGATGAATTGTTTAATGACGCACTAGAAATCGTACAAACAGAATATGAAAATACGATTTTTCCTGAGACATGGCAATTTACCTATGAGATTCACTTGCTGTTAAATACTAATTTTTGGAAAAAATCTTAAACCTTGATGGATGATGTATCGCATCGCCTAAACCTATGCCCCAGACTATCGAGCAAAAAACAGGGCTATACGATCGCGATCGCAATTTGTGGTTAGAAGAGGCGATCACCAAAAAAGCACTAAACTTAAATTTTAAAAAAAGCATTTGGAAAACTATTGATATTTGCATGGATAAACAACAAAGAATTGCTCAAGCTATAAAGGATGTCATATCTAAAATGATGGATCGGGTAATGGATCGTGTTCTAATTACTGATCCTTTTATCAAAGAAAATCATCGAGCAAACAAACCACTGTACGCAGCGTTAGTTCCTGATGAAATTTTTAAAGGTTCACATTTTGAGAGAAGATTTGTAACTCCATTTGGTCTTGTATGGGAAAAGTTAGCTCAAGTTGTTGCCCTAGAAGCTTATGGCAATTGCCAAATGGGGTATACAATTAGTGGTACAGTTGGGCAAGAGAGTCTGAGAAGAATTCAAGAAGTATTAAATAAATTAGAACATAGCAAAGGAAAAAACAAAGTCAAACCTAATTGGAATGAAGAATTACAATATATTCAAGAAGGCGGTGGTAACCAGATTCCAGTAAGCGTAGTTTGTGATATCTTTATTCAGAACGAAGAAAATGGAAAGCGGTATGCCTTTGAGCTTAAAGCTCCATTACCAAATAGTGATCAAACAAAAGTAAGCAAAGAGAAGCTATTTAAACTTCTGGCAATGGAACCCAAGTTAGTTGATTACGCATACTTTGCCTTGCCATACAACCCTTATGGCAAAAAAGAAAACTATAAATGGGACTTTCCGATGCGATGGTTCAATATGCACAAAGATGAATCTGTATTAATAGGCGATGAATTTTGGGATCTGATTGGAGGGGAAGGCACTTACAACAATTTTATTCAGGAAGTCAATTCATTAGGAAAAGATTACAGAGAACGCATCTATCGTGAATTCTTAGGAATAGAACCACCTCCAGATTTTGACGAGTATTTGTTGAAGTAGAAAAATGTAAGAGGAGATATCAAATGAATAACGCTAAATTTACCTTTATTGATCTTTTTGCTGGAATTGGCGGCTTTAAAATGGCATTAAGTAATAATGGTGGTCATTGCCTTGGATTTAGTGAAATAGATAAAGATGCAATAAATACATATTGTGACAACTTTCAAGTTGAATCGAGTTACAACTTAGGGGATATTACAAAAATAAAAGAGTTACCTGAACACGACTTATTAACTGCTGGAGTTCCTTGTCAAAGTTGGTCTATTGCGGGTAAAAATTTAGGTTTTGATGATGACAGAGGACAGTTATGGAATGACACAATTTACCTACTTCAACAATCTCAGCCCAAAGCCTTTATTTTTGAAAATGTGAAAGGCTTAGTTGATCCTCGCAATAAAAAAGCTTTATCATACATTTTAGAAAGAATTCAAAAAGCAGGATATTACGCTAATTACTTTGTGATTAACTCATTTGATTATGGCGTACCACAAAATAGAATTCGCATATACATAATTGGTTTTAAAGAAAAGAAGTACTTTCAAAGATTTATACTACCTAAATGTATTGACAAGAAGCTAAAACTTGGCGACATACTAGGTATTGAGCCAAAAAACTCAACAGACAAAAGAATTATGCAAATGGACTTATTTGGAAATGTTGTCGAATCAAAAACAATGAGTCTTTCAAATACAAATGGGTTTAATGACTATTTTTTATTTAATGATCTTAGGAATGGTCATACAACAATCCATTCATGGGATATTAGTGAAACCACTCAGCGACAAAAAGATATTTGTTTGTTATTGCTTAAAAATAGACGTAAAAGCACCTATGGAGAACTTGATGGCAACCCGTTGTCATTAGAACACTTTCAAAGCCTAGACTCATCCATTAATCAAGATGAAATTAATCAACTGATTGAATTAGAAATCTTAAAGTCCGAAGAGTACAGTTTTACTATAAAAGACTATAGTATTAGCAATTTAACAAAAGAAGAAGAAATACTACTTTCATTTGCAAACGATCGCAAAATTATTATTGATAATTTAAATACTCAAAGAATATTTAAAACTGAGAAAATATCCATTGAAAAAACTATTGAATCTCTTAAGGGAAAAAGAATTATTGAATGTCATGAGGTTCGTTATGATTTTAAAAATACTAAGATAAGCACAGGATTATTTGGAGTGAATCGCATATTTTTACCAAGTTCTGACATTTTCCCAACTTTGGTGGCAAGTGACACAAATGATTTCATAACTTTAAAAACTATAGAAGCCTCAAATCATGAGGAATTTAAAAATAAATTTATCCAAGAAATTTATAAGCCTAAAGCATTTAGAAAGATTACTAAAAGTGAAGCTTGTTTAATACAGGGATTCCCTAAAGATTTTAAGTTGCCAGAATCAAGAGCAAAATGGATGAAGTTAATCGGTAATAGCGTTTCAGTTCCTGTAATCGATAAGTTATGCAAAGCAATTATTGAAACTGGTGTATTTGAAAATAGGCAAACTATTAGCTTGGACAGTATCAATGATGAGAAATTAGTTATTTCTCTTTGTGCTTAGCATCTTTTTAAATAAGTAGACAAAAAATTGTGATCAAAACTCAAATTTTAGAAGCAATCAAACAAATGCCGAATAGCGATCGCCTAAACCTATGACTAAACCTATTGAACAAAAAATAAAATCACTCGCTCGTGCAGACGTTATGCAAACGCTCTCCATGCATCGCCATGAACTAAAAAGACTCGGCGTAAAATCTTTGCGACTATTTGGCTCTGTCGCAAGAGATGAGGCAAGACCTGATAGCGATATTGATTTCTTAGTTGAGTTTGTTAACGATCCCTCATTCTTTGAACTATTTGAAGTGCAATATTTTCTTGAAGATTTATTCCATTGTAAAATTGATTTAGGAATGGAAGAATCATTAAAAGAACATTTAAGAGAGCCAGTACTCAAGGATGTGATCCATGCCCTCTAGAGACTGGCAACTAAGAATCGCAGATATTCTGCAAGCTGTTCAAGATATTGAGCAATTCACACAGGAGATGACCTTTGAAGAATTTAGCAATAACAAGATGGTTGTCCAATCCGTACTTTACAACTTCGTGATTATTGGTGAAGCATCCGCTAACATACCTGATGAAATCCAATCACTCGATCCCACAATTCCTTGGCGTAAAATGAGCGATATGCGTAACGTGATGGCTCATGAGTATTTTCAAGTAAATCTTTCTATCGTTTGGCAAACAATTCACAGAAATTTACCACCAATTTTACCAAAACTGGAAAATCTCATAGAGAATTCATGATGCTAAACCTATACCCCAGACAATTGATCAAAAAACAACGCTGTGCGATCGCGATCGCAATTTGTGGTTAGGAGAAGCGAATCTCTGGGACAAGAGCGCTATATGCTCCTTACATTTTGACACTTTAACGTACCAAAAATGATACAATAATAAAATCAAATTTAAGTACTCACTTATTTACCACTTGATTTCTATCTTTTGTGAGCTTCTGCTGTAATTTTCCTATGAGCAATATTAAGAGAATTAAAGCAAGCTTTTTCAAAACCGAATCTGGTAAAGAACCTGTTAGGGATTGGCTGATGACTTTATCGAAAGAAGATAGACAAAAAATAGGAGAAGATATTAAAACAATTGAGTTTGGATTTCCTATCGGAATGCCTACCTGTCGCCCTATGGGTAAAGGATTGTATGAGGTGCGTACTAACCTTGAGAATACGATTACCAGAGTTTTGTTTTGTGTGGAAGGAGAGCAAATGATTCTTTTACACGGGTTTACTAAGAAAACGCAAAAAACACCTAAGGAAGATTTGAATTTAGCCATCAAGCGACAAACTGAGTTTAAGAACAAAATTAGGAGTTAACCATGTCTAACAATTGTCATTTAGGTTCTGCTTTTGATGACTTTCTAGAACAGGAAGGAATTTTAAATGAAGTAACAGAAATTGCGCTGAAGCGGGTCTTGGCTTGGCAAGTTGAGCAAGCAATGAAGGAACGGGGCTTAACTAAGTCCAAGATGGCTAAGTCTATGCAAACTAGCCGTGCGGCGCTAGATAGACTTCTTGATCCTGAGTATGATTCTGTAACTCTACGAACTTTAGATAAGGCAGCTAGAGCAGTGGGTAAAAGAATTAAGATAGATTTGGTTGATGTTATCTAAATGATTCGATTCCCTTAATAAAACCCATGCCCCATACTATTGAGCAAAAAATAACCCTGTGCGATCGCGATCGCAGTTTGTGGTTATCGAAGAGGCGATCGCGAAGTTAAAAGCTGGTGATTTTCAAAATCTCGATGTCGAAAACGAGGTAGGTCAATTAAAAATTCTCAACGATCGCACCCGAGCCTCAGCAAACTAGCAAATAACTTTTTCCTAACCACAGAGTTGTCACTTACCAATATTTCATGTAAGAATTCATGGGATATTTTGTGCTTGTGACAAGGGATTAGGAATTATGCGTTTAGGACAATTGCTCGCGTTAGCAGGGTATCAAAATTCTCAGCCTGAATTAGATGGGCTAGAAGTAAAGCGTGTAATTACCGATTCGCGGGCTTGCCAAGATGGGGACTTGTTTATCGGCATGACGGGTACACAGGTAGATGGCGGCAAATTTGCACCACAGGCGATCGCACAGGGCGCGATCGCGGCGATTATTTCTCATGAGGCTTATGCAAATTTGACGATTAAGGACAAAGCGATCGCCGTTGATGATGTGGTTGTCGCTTGCAGCAAATTGGCGACCGCATTTTATGACTACCCTGCTCAAAAGCTAAAACTGGTGGGCGTGACGGGGACTAATGGTAAAACCACCACCACCCACTTGATCGAGTTTTTATTGCAAACTCAGTATGCAGCCGCTTTGTTTGGGACTTTGTATACACGCTGGGCAGGCTATTCCAAAACTGCGAGTCATACCACCCCCTTTGCGGTGGACTTACAGGCACAACTAGCTGAGGCGATCGCGGCGGGGTGCGATGTGGGCTTGATGGAGGTTAGCTCCCATGCTTTAGACCAACGGCGTGTGTTAGGTTGCCCCTTTGAGGTGGCAGTATTTACCAACTTAACCCAAGACCATTTGGACTACCACAAAGACCTAGAGTCTTATTTTCAGGCAAAGGCTTTGCTGTTTAGCGATACCTATTTGCAAGGTCGTGCCATTATTAATTTGGATGATCCCTTTGGACAGAGACTAGTACAGAGCCTTACGGACAAACCAGTTTGGACTTACAGCATTAGCAATTCTCAAGCCGATTTTTATACCGAGAATTTGACCTATTTACCTAATGGCGCAACAGGTATTTTACACACGCCACAGGGGGGGATCACTTTTAATTCACCTTTAGTCGGTCGCTTTAATGTCGAGAATATCTTGGCAGCGATCGCTACGGCTTTGCATCTAGGGCTGAGCTTGGAAGAAGTAATTAGCCGTTTACCACAATTTAAGAGCGTGCCTGGGCGTGTAGAACGGGTGCAGGTTAGCGATGATCAAGATGTCACGGTGGTGGTGGACTACGCCCATACTCCTGACAGTCTCGAAAATTTACTCAAGGCAATGCGCCCCTTTACCCAACGTGACTTAATTTGTGTATTTGGCTGTGGCGGCGATCGCGATCGCACTAAGCGTCCGCTTATGGGTGGGATCACCGCTAGACTTGCTGATCGCGTTTATGTCACTTCTGATAATCCCCGTACCGAAGATCCCCAACGCATCCTTGATGATGTCGTGGTGGGCGTAATGGCGGATATTGGCGACAAACCCTTGACTATTGAGGGCGATCGCCGTAAATGTATTCAAACTGCTATTGCTGAAGCTCAATCAGGGGATACAATCCTGATTGCGGGGAAAGGACATGAAGACTATCAAATTATCGGACATGAGAAAATCCATTTTGATGATCGAGAGGAGGCGCATTTAGCTTTAATCAATCGTCAAAGTTCAAATCTTCGTTAGCTTAAATCGATCGCTATTTAAGGGGAAATAATGCTCAGATGACAGGCAAATCCTAGGCAAAAACACGTAAAGAGGATCGGTTATGATGCAAAAGGAAGTATATTCAAAACCAAATCGAGTTTATCAAAGCTAGACTCATCTTAATATTTAGTTGTGATATTTAGTACTCCCTGATACCTTGTCTTACATCCTAAAAATAGCTTGGCTACTTTTAGAATGTAAGACAAGATCTAGATCGAGATCTGTTCATCTATTCCATGTTGGTCAGTTCTCTAGAGTACAGATTAGTGATATATCACTCAGCTAATCTACATCAGACCACTTTGGTAAAAGTTTAGGAAGAAGTAGCTACATGGGTTCGCGCATTGCCCCCAAACCTAAATTGTTAGTTATCGATGATGAACCCGATAACTTAGATTTGCTATTTCGGACTTTTTATCGAGATTATCAAGTCTTTCGAGCCAATGGTGGTCTAGAAGCGTTGGAATTACTGGATCGCGAGGGGGAAGTTGCGGTAATTATCTCTGATCAGAGAATGCCGATCATGAGTGGAACGGAATTTTTGAGCCAAATGGCGGTGAAATATCCAGACACCATGCGGATTATTTTGACAGGCTATACCGATGTTGAAGATTTAGTCGAAGCAATTAATACTTGCAAAGTCTTCAAATATGTCACGAAACCTTGGGATGAAGGAGAACTCAAAAATGTAGTCAGTCAGGCGATCGATACTCATAATGTATTGCGAAATCGGACTGCGGAACTGCGACGTACTTTACGTCAACAGTCACTCCTCAATGCGATCGCCTCCTCTGTCGATAGTGCGGCTCCCTATCATGAAAGTATTGCCGCGATCGCCGAATCAATTGCCCGTAACTTTGAAGTTTCAGGCAGTATCCTGCGACTATTTGAGAATAATGAACTTACTCAAGACTATTCCGCTTATTCGCAATCAGCCGATGATCCTAGCCTTGATTTATCCGAACTAGCGCAAGTCATCACTTTGCAGTCAAAAATCGTAGTGATCAACGATATTGCTAATGATCAGCGTATTTCGGAAACTGATAAATTGATTTATAACCAGCTCAATATCAAATCAGTTTTGTTTGTCCCTCTCGAAGTGCAGCAAGAATGCTTGGCAATGCTGGCGCTCTATCATTGCGAAATTCCACATTTGTGGAGTAGTGATGAACTAGATTTAATTGAGTTAGCTGCTGACCAAGCGGCGATCGTCACTTCCCGCGCTAGAGCCTATGATCGCATTCAGGAACTTGCTAAGCGAGAATCATTACTGAATACAATTACTAGTACAATTCGTTCTAGTCTTGAACCCCAAAAGATATTTGCCTCCATTACCCAACAGTTAGGACAAGCCTTAAACGCAGAAAGCTGTGCTTTGTCATTATGGACAGAAGAAGAACATTACTTGCGTTGTGTGGGACTCCATTTACTCGATCCCGATGAAGCGGCGAAAAACACAATTAAGTTCGATGAAGCAGAATTACCACAATCAATCGTCAATATTGGCATTAATCCTGTTTTTCGAGCTTTGATTGAATCCAAGCAACCTGTCGCGATCACCGATTTACTCGAAAGCCCAGAATGGAATATGGCAGATTTGCCATTGCGCTCAACTTCGCGATCGCTACTGATTGTGCCACTACTGTCCGATGGCAAGATTATTGGCAGTATTTCCATGCGTCAAAACCAGCATCCCCGTCAATGGAAACCTGAAGAAATCTCTCTAGTCCAAGCAGTTGCCGCTCAAGCGGCGATCGCTGTCCAGCAAGCTAATCTCTTTCAAACAACGCGCCAACAAGCTCAGCAACTACTAGAACTCGATCGCCAAAAAACTGAATTCTTTCAAAATCTTTCCCATGAGTTTCGCACACCGCTAACCCTAACGATTGGACCTTTAGAAGCCGCGATCGAGCAATCACTACCTCTACCCTACGATCAATCAGTAATTGCTTTACGAAACTGTCGTCGTCTATTGCGCCTAGTCAATCAACTGCTAGATATTCAGCGTCTTGATGCTGGTAAGATGCAATCTTGCTTCCGACCCTGTAGCCTCATTGAATTTGCCAGCCAAACTATTGAATCTTTTCGACCCTATTGCGATCGCAAAAATATTCATCTATTTAGCGAATTTAGTGAAGAATGTCCTGAAATTTATTTGGACTTAGAGAAGTTTGATAAAGTTCTCTATAACTTGCTGTCTAATGCGATGAAATTCACTCCCAGTAATGGCAGTATCACCGTGCATATTGGTATAGATAGCATGGGAGAACACTGTATTCTCAGCGTTCGCGATACGGGAATTGGGATTCGTGAAGATCAACTTCCCTTTCTATTTGATCGCTTTCGTCAAGCGGAAGGCTCAGTTAACCGTAGCTATGAGGGCAGTGGTTTAGGCTTAGCACTGGTTAAAGAACTAGTCAATCTGCATGGTGGTAGTATTTCTGTCTCCTCCGACTATGGCTATGGTACTACCTTCACTATCTCTATTCCCACAGGTAAAGCGCATCTACCTGCTGAACAAGTTACCAACTTACCTGCGGACTTGCAATTATCACGAGCAGCTATTGAATTAGCAGATCTAGAAATAGATGGTAATTTGGAAGAAGATGCGATCGCGATTGACAATGATCACGAAGATTTTGACAACACTACTCAAACGGGCAAAATCTTAGTCGTTGATGATAATCGGGATCTGCGCGGGTATTTGCTGCGCGTGCTTAACCAAGCTGGCTATAGCGTGATCCTTGCCCGTAATGGCTCTCAGGGCTATGTCAAAGCGAAACAACATCAGCCTGATTTGATTGTGACGGATTTGATGATGCCTCAAGTCTCAGGTTTAGATTTAATTGCCCTAATTCGCCAAGATGAGCATTTATCAGGTACTCCCATAATTTTGCTAACTGCTAAGGCTAATGAAGAGACCCGCATCGAAGGTACGGAAATGGGTGCTGATGGCTATTTAGCTAAGCCTTTTAACGATCGCGAACTGTTAGCAGAAGTTCGTAATTTATTAGCTCTCAAAAATAATGAACGTCGTGTTGCCCAACTCAATCTTTATTTAACAGAATCAGTACTAAAACGTTTTCTCCCACCGAGTCTAGTTTCCAAAGCTGCCACAGGGGAACTGAGCCTTGATTTACATCCCGAACCAAAGATGATCACGGTTCTTTTTACCGATATTGTCGGCTTTACTTCTTTATCCAATACGTTGCGATCGCTCCGTGTTGCCGAACTGCTCAATCAATATTTAGGAGCCATGACCGAAGCTATTTTTGCCAATGGCGGTACGGTGGATAAGTTTATGGGCGATGGCATCATGGCGCTGTTTGGCGCTCCTGAAGATTGTAGCCCCAATGAGCAAGTCCGCCGCGCTGTGCAAACAGCCAAAGATATGCAGCGATCGCTGGCTAAGCTCAATAAACAATGGCAAACCCAAGGGATTCCCCAAGTCAAGTTTCGCTGCGGTATTCATCAAGGTACGGCGGTAGTGGGAATGTTCGGTAGTGCGGAGCGTGCAGACTATACCGCGATCGGTCCAACGGTAAATATTGCGGCACGGATTCAAGCTGCTGCCGAACCTGACTGTATTCTCGTTTCCGCCGCCGTAGCTGACTATCTCAATGAGGAGGAACTGCGTAAACGTGAACCACTCAAGCTCAAGGGGGTCGATGAGACTGTGTTGACTTTCTTTGTAGACAGTTAGGTTTCTGCGACTTAATGGCGGCGCGAAGCGCCGCTATAGCTCTTTATGTAGGTACAGCCAAGTCGGTATACATACCTTTAGTTAGATTCGCATTTTGAAATACTTTGTTATATTTCTTTACATAAGGAATTCAAACGAAGGAAAAAGCAATGACTAACAGCTACAGAGTTGACGAACGCGGTGTACTTAACAACTTCGCAATTGAACCAAAAATGTATGTTGATGATACTGACAAAGCTGGTTTTACACCTTATGCCGAATTACTAAACGGTAGACTTGCCATGATTGGTTTTGTCTCTCTCCTAATTCTTGAAGCTGCTACGGGGCATGGATTAATTTGGTGGCTTGGAAATCTATAAATTCTGAATGTTTCCAATCAAAATGTTTGAGACAAAGTAAAAACGATTCTTTAACCCTACCAATGGTAGGGTTTTTTTATTACAACCCAAGAATTGATTGGCGGCGCGGAGCGCCGCCAATCAATTCTTGGGTTGTATGTTTTAGTACACTTGGCGACAGATGTAGCTGCAACTAATAAGCGATCGCATATTTGCTGTAAAGTTCTCGCCTCATCATCGGAGATATGCATAGCAAAATATTCAGAAATTCCCTCGGCGTAGACTACCCACATTTTTTGTTGCATCGCTAAACCTGCCTCAGTTAAGACTGCGTAAGTCCCGCTTGATTTAAAAGCGGTTCCTAATAGCCCTTGGAATCAAAATATTTTAGGTGCAGAAGTCAAGCCCAATGTCGAAGCGAGCGCCTCTCCAAATAATGAAATTCTGTCAGAAATTAAACGCCTATGGGAACGTGCTAATTAAAACCCCTTACGAGATTGGGGTTTTATAGCTGTCGCCATTCTTGTTAGAACATAAAACCCAAATAGTGTGAGGCGGCGCGAAGCGTCGCCTCACACTATTTGGGTTTTGAAGCTATAGCTACCTCTTTGTACTGGTATAGCCAAATAGTCATCCATACCTTTAGCTAGATTCACATCTTGAAATACTTTGTTATATTTCTTTACATAAGGAATTCAAACAAAGGAAAAAGCAATGTCTAACAGCTATAGAGTCGATGACCGTGGTGTACTTAACAACTTCGCAATTGAACCAAAGATGTATGTCGAAGAAACCACAAAAGCTGGCTTTACTCCTTATGCTGAATTGCTAAACGGTAGACTTGCCATGATTGGCTTCGTATCTCTCCTCATTACAGAAGCTGCTACAGGACATGGGTTGATTTGGTTGCTAGGGAATCTATAAATCTTGACTGTTCCCGATCAAAATGTTTGAGACAAAGTAAAAACGATTATTCGACCCTACCCAAAAGGTAGGGTTTTTTAGTCTAAATAAAACAATGGCGTTGCTTTGCAACGCCATTGTTTTATTTAGACTTTCTGCCAAAGCTGAATTTCATAGCACAGATGCTGATGGAAAAGGGATGATGCTTGGAGACCTTCAGTAATCAATTTTTTGATTGATTGTCCGAAAAAGTAGTGCAGAACTTTATAGATTGGAGGCACTGCGATCGCGATTAAATTGCCGATATATTTCATCGTGGAAACGCCAAAGGTTTGGAAGCTCTGCACACAAATATCCAAAGTTGGGGCGATATGTGCCGAAATATCGTCAGTCTTGACTAATTTAAATCCAGCATTCTCCATTGATTTGTGTAGATCAGCATTAAGCAAACAGTTGGAAAACATACCTTCCTTATATTCAGGATCTTTTCGCAACATATCTGCTAATAGTACATAACTGCCAGATTTCACCACCGCAGCCGAACCATCAGCTATCATTTCTGATGACATATATTGAGTGCTTTCGCTAAATAAAATGAGATCATAAGTAAGCTGTGAAGAATACTTTTCAGGGGCTTTCACAAATTCTTGAAAGGTATCGACATGGAATAAAGCTTTGCCATTGGTGCGTTCTAGGAAATTAGCTTGTTGCAGTGGATCGGGAGCTAATCCCTCAACTTGCAAACCCTTCTCAATCATTGCTACAGCATTATCACCATTGCCACAACCGACATCTAATACAGTGTGAATATGTGCGGGTAAAAAAGATAGAAGATGTGTTGCATAGGCTTCTTGAGCGACACGTAGCTTGGTAACAGTCAACTCATCTGTGGGTGATGGAATTGGTTCCCAATAACCATAGTGAAGGTAGGAAGAACCTGTCAGATCTCGGTAGTACTGGAGTGCAGCGTTTTGGTAGCGAATTACATTGTTCATAGATTAGTTAATATAGCAGTTTTCAGATTAGGAATTTGGAACTTAATACTTAATAAAGAACCCATTTTTGATGCGGGCAGCTAAGCCGCCCTCATCAAAAATGGGTTCTTTAATTACAGGTTTTTACGCTCATTTATGTGTTTCTAAACAAGGCTGAAATTCTTCCCATCGGCGGCTGACTTGCTCGTAACAGTCAGGTGGAAATATTTTCAGATTTTGAAAAAGATTGATTTCGAGATGCTGCTCCATCTTCATCAGTAGAACAATCTCTTTGTCTGGGGCATAATTCTCGACAGCTTGCACAAGAATAGCGATCAATTCTTGATCGAGAGAAAAAGCTTGAATTGAAGAGATTAATTCTTGTGCAGCAATAAATTGGGATTTGAATTGGGTAACTTCTAAGCCTGTGTTACTGGGAGCGATCGCACTGTGATCGACATCACAAACTACGACTCCACGACCATGTTGCAAAAAGCCTTGCCATGCAGAATAGCCGATCATCATTAAGTTGTTGTGAATAAAGCTTTTTTGCCAATAGCCAAAATTGCCTTGCCAATCGCTATCTTTTAACTTCATCTATTACCTCGTAGATGTAGATTTATGGATTTGAAATGAGCTTCGGCGGGCGTTCTGACTCTTTCTGCTTACCAACAGAAAATCACAGTTGCGGGACAGCGTTGGATTTGCACCAATCTTTCCCCATTACTTTCAGTGACTGCTCCTCACTAAAACCGAAAGCTGAAGTCAAAGTATAACATCTATGGCGATTGGCAGTTTTTCATAGACAAGCTGCAACGGCTATATTAGTATAGGCGGCACTTAGTACGGCTCATCCTCATCCTAAAATCCGACTATGGATCTTGAACTTTCGCGATTTTATAAGGCTTGTAACCCGACACATCCCCTTGACTCCAGTAATGAAGAGGATCGCAGCTATTATGTCGATCTCTCAACGGTGCGAGGCGAAAAGCTGATTCAGAGTTTGTCGCGCAAGATTGTCAAGATTTCGCCCGATGAGTCCACCTGTCAGTTATTTACAGGACATATCGGCTGTGGCAAATCGACGGAGCTTTTGCGGCTGAAGCATGAACTAACCGAGAAAAAATTTCATGTGGCGTATTTTGAATGCGATCGCCAGTTAGAACTAAGTGATGTCGATGCGAGTGATATTTTATTAGCGATCGCAGGACAGCTTAGCAATGGTTTAGAAAAGGAAGGGATTAATATTATTCCTGAATACTTCAAAAAGCTATTTGGCGAACTGAAGGATATCTTACAAACAAAGCTTGATTTGAGCGCAAATTTCAAGCTGTCAGTGGGGATTGCCGAGATTACGGCTCAAGCTAAGAATAGTCCGTCATTGCGGCGACAAATGCGCGAACGGTTAGAGTCACGCACCAATAGCATTATCAATTCGATCAATAGAGAATTACTGGCTCCTGCTAAGGAAAAGCTGAAAGCTAATGGCATGAATGGCTTAGTCGTGATTGTGGATAATCTTGATCGCATTGAAAATCGTATCGATCTGAAGGAGCAGTCAAGGGCTGGATATTTGTTTGTCGAACGGGGCGATCAGTTGCGGGGGCTAGATTGCCATGTGGTGTATACAGTTCCGTTGTTGCTGACTTTTTCCAACGATGCGGCGATCGTGCAGAGTCGATTTGGAACCGATATTAAAACTTTGCCGATGGTTCCTGCGCGGTTGCAGGATGGCAGTGAGTGCGAGGCAGGAATGGCGCTACTCAGACAAATTGTGATGGCGAGAGCGTTCCCAAAGGTTAATTCCGTGCAACGGATTAATAGTGAATTTGTGAATAAAGTATTTGATACTCCACAAACTCTCGATCGCCTATGTCAAGCTAGTGGTGGTCATGTTCGCAATTTATTTCGCTTACTGTACGGTTGCTTAGAGCAAGATGATCCACCGATTACGGCTAAATTAGTCGAGAGTATCATCGCTAAGGAACGGAATAAGATGTTGAAGACGATTGATGAAAAAGAATTAGAATTAATCCAGAAAGTACGGCAGGATAAGCGGGTACGTGGCGAGTCGGAGTATCAGACTCTAATCAAGAGCCAGTTTGTGTTTGAGTACGAGTATCAGGGTAATAGTTGGTTTGATGTGAATCCAATTTTGGATGACTAGAGGAAAGTTCTATGAGCGATCGCACCGATATAATTGCAGAAAATAATCGCGATGCCCTGCGGCGATTGATGCGAATTGTGACGCGATCGCAAGGGTTTTCTTTGTCGATCGCTTTGTGTAACTATCGCGTATTGCAGGAGCGCGTATTGCATGACTTGCGATCGCACCTAGCGGAGCATGACTTACCAGAAACTGCGATCGCCATACTTGAACTGGAACCTGATGCGAAGACTTTACTTGCGCCAATTCAGAAATTAATGGCAGAGGTGCATAAACTTCCATCTGAACAGAAACCCAAGGTGTTAATGGTTTTGGGATTGGATGCAGTTATAGAAATCGAAGCAGTTCTCAAATCGGCAAATCGGGTAAGAGAAGAATTTGCCAATTGCTTAGAATTTCCGATGGTGTTGTGGTTGAGCGATCGCACTCAGGACATTCTCACTCGCGAGGCTAGTGATCTGGCGAATTGGACGACAGCAGGGGCGATCGAGCTTCAGCTTGAGGCTGTAGAACTAAAAGTATTAGTGCAAGATTCTTTAAATGCGATATTTAATCGCTATTTACAACCTCAAGGCTTAGGCGATTGGGATGCGAGTTTGCAGCAAATGGAACTGATGACTGCGATCGCTGAATTAGAGGGTCAACAAATTGAGATCGATCCAGAATTAAGGGCAGGGCTAGATTTTGCCTTTGGTTCTATGGCGATGACTGAGGGAGAAATTGAAAAAGCGAAAGATTTGCTGCAAAGGAGTTTAGGATTTTGGCGGCAATCAGGAGCGCAACCGCAACAGGCAATTTGTCTGTTGCAGTTAGGGATGTGCGATCAAAATAAAGCTTTTCGCGATCGCTATCACAAGCAACCCTTTTATAAATCCGCTCAAGCCTATCTGGCAGAATGTATCGCCATCTTGCGGAACTTGCAACGATGGGAACTGGTGGCGCTATATATCAACTTTTTGACAGCGATTATGGAAGAGTTGTTAGCCCTCACCCCCAGCCCCTCTCCCAACGGGAGAGGGGAGCAATCCCTCACCCCCAGCCCCTCTCCCATTGGGAGAGGGGAGCAAGAAATTACTCTCGTTCCCCATCTCTTGTGGGAGAGGGGGCTAGGGAGTGAGGGATTAGAATCTCTCGCTCAAGAAGCTTTGGCTTTACATCAGACTTATCCTAATCAACTGCGGGAAGCTCACGATCGCGGTATTCTTGCCTCGGTGAAACTATGGCAAAAAGACTATAGTGCGGCGAAGGAGTTGGCGGAGTCGTCACTGGCGCTATATCACGAAGGGGAAGCTTTGCAACTGTCCAATTTTGTTCCTTCTCAACGCTATGCCTATTGTAAGCTGGAACTTTGGTTAGCAAGGGCTTTGGAGGGATTGGGCGATCTCCAAAGTGCGATTAGGCAATTAGAAGCAGTAAGAGATCGCTGGAATCATCAATACGATGCTCAGATCTATGTATTGGTATTAGAGGAGTTGCGATCGCTTTACACCGCCGCAGGGCTATATCTGGAAGCCTTTAAAACTAAGCAACATCAGCGATCGGTGGAGCAGCAGTATGGCTTACGCGCTTTTATTGGTGCGGGTACGCTGAATCCAAAACGAGAAGCGAATAATCCTGAACTATATGTAAATGATGTCACTTCGCAGTCCGATGAAATTGCTCAAGAGATAGAAGCTTCGGGACGGATGCCAGATGTGGAGAAGTTGGTCGATCGCATTGGTCAGGCGCGATTCCCTTTAACGATTGTGCATGGTGATTCGGGGGCAGGGAAAAGTTCGATCTTGAGTGGTGGGGTGATTCCTGCGTTACGTCTCAGGGAAAGCTTTGATGGGCGCAAGGTGTTAGTTTTGGCGGTAAAAACCTATAAAGATTGGAGTGCGGAAATTCAGCAACAGTTACAGAACTATTTTGGCGATCGCCGCCCATTACTTGACCCCATCCATCATTTCAAGCTGAATATCGAGGCGAATTATTTGACGGTCTTAATATTCGATCAGTTTGAGGATTTCTTTTTTAAGAAGGAAGATTTTCGCGATCGCCTTCCGTTTTATCGATTTCTTAAAGCTAGCCTATATATAGACTTTGTACAGGTGGTTTTATCCATGCGTGAAGATTATTTGCATTATCTTCTAGAGTTTGATCGCTCAGTAAAAGTAAAGGAGCTACCCAAAGATTTTGAAGGTGACATTCTCGGTAAACAGGTGCGGTACTACTTGGGGGATTTTACGCAGGAACAGGCGCGACAGGTAATCGAGGCATTGACTAGGCGATCGCAGTTACGCTTAGAGCCTGAGTTGATCGAGCGTTTGGTAACGGATTTGAGTAATGAGCAGCATCGGATTTTGCCGATTGAGTTGCAGGTGGTGGGGGCGCAGTTGGAGTCGGAGAATCCTCCTGTTTCTACTCTTCAGCAATATCTGGCTCTGACGGGTAATACTGCTGAGAATAGGGGGCGAAAGCCAAGTGAGGTGTTGGTGGAGCGGTGGTTGGAGAATGTGGTGCGGGATTGTGGAGTGGCGAATCAGGATTTGGCGGAGAGGGTGTTGTATGCGTTGACGGGGAATGAGGAGAAGCGTCCGCAAAAGACGCAAGCGGAGCTTGCCAGTGAGTTGTTGGCTGAGGAAAATCTCTCGCTAGTACTAGCGGTTCTGGTTGGTTCTGGGCTTGCTTTTCGGGTGAGTAGTTCGCCTGATGACCGTTTTCAGTTGATTCATGATTATTTGGTTAGCTTTATTCGCAAGAAATATGTCTTTGGTATGGCGGAAGAGTTGCGGATGACCAAAGAACAATTGCGATCGGCTTTAGTAGAAAAAGAAAAAGAACTCCAACGAGCAGAAATTGCCGAAATCGAAGCCTTGAGTATCTCTTGCGAGTCTTACTGGTTGGCACATCATCAACTTGAAGCCATGATTGCAGGAGTGAAGGCTGGACAACGGATTCTTAGTCCAAGCACTGGTAAAATAATTCCTGAATATCTAGCTAAGAAAAGTTTTGGACAGCTATGGAAATTTACTCACAACATTTATGAATATAATTGCCTTGAAGGTCATAGTAACTGGGTCAGAAGTGTAGCATTTAGTCACGATGGCAAAATAATTATTTCTAGCAGTGGTGATAAAACAATCAAATTATGGAACTTACAAGGTAAAGAATTACGAACCTTAAAAGGTCATACCAGTGATGTTTTAAGCGTTGCATTTTCTCCAAATGACAAAGTTATAGCTTCTGGAAGCTTTGACAATACACTAAAATTATGGAACTTAGAAGGTAAAGAATTATACACTCTTAAGGGACATAGCAAAGAAGTAAGAAGTGTTGCATTTTCTCCAGATGGTAAGCTTATTGCTTCTGGCAGTGCTGACAAGACTATAAAAGTATGGAATCTAGAAGGAAAAGAATTATCTATTTGTGAAGGACATCATGCTGGAGTTAGAAGCCTATCATTTTCTCCAGACGGTAAAATGATTGCTTCTGGAAGCTTAGATAGAACTATCAAGTTATGGGATCTCGAAGGGAAAGAATTATTAACTTTTAAAAGCCATATGGGTGCAGTCTTGAGCGTGGCATTTGCTCCAAACGGTAAATATATTATCTCTGCATCTGATGATCATACAATCAGGTTGTTGGATCTAGAAGGACAAGAATTACGCATATTCAAAGGTCATTATGCTGGAGTTAGGAGTGTTTCCTTTAGTCCTGATGGCAAAATAATTTTATCTAGTAGTGACGATAAAACAATAAAATTGTGGAATTTAGAAGGTGAAGAAATTCTTACACTGGAAGGTCATAGCAATAAAATTTGGAGTGTAGCTTTTTCCCCCAATGGTAAAACAATAGCTTCTGGAAGTAATGACAAAACAGTCAAGTTATGGAACTTGAAAGATAGAGAACAATGTACTATTTTCAAGGGTCACAACGAGAAGATTTGGAGTGTAGTATTTTCTCCTGATAGTAAAACTATTGCCTCATGTAGCTTTGATAAAACTGTAAAATTGTGGGATCTTGAAGGGAAAGAATTAATTACCTTTAAAGGACATACAGAGGTTGTTAGAAGTGTAATATTCTCACCCGATGGTCAAACAATAGTTTCTGGAAGTAGTGATAAAACAATTAAGTTGTGGAACTTAAAAGGTAAAGAACTACTTACGATTAATGGACATAGCGGAGGGATTTTAAGTTTAGCATTTTCCCCAGACAGCAAAAAAATTGTCTCTAGTAGCTTTGATCAAACACTCAAATTATGGAATTTAGATGGTAAAGAACTACTTACCCTAAACGGTCATAATAAAGAAATTCGGAGCGTTGTCTTTTCACCTAATGGCAAAATGATTGCTTCTGGCAGTAACGATAACACTATTAAATTATGGGATTTAGAAAGTAAAAAAGTTCTTACTATTGATGGTCACAGTAGTGGAGTTTTGAGTGTAGCATTCTCGCCAGATGGCAAAATGATTGCCTCTGGCAGTAACGATAACACCATTAAATTGTGGGATTTACAAGGTAAAGAAGTTCTTACTATCGATGGTCATAGTAGTGGAGTAGTGAGTGTAGCCTTTTCTCCAGATGGGAAAACGATAATATCTGGTAGTTTTAACAACACTATCAAATTATGGTATTTGGATGGCAAGGAACTACTTACGATTGAGGATATTGATTACAAATCATTTCGGAGTGTAGTCTTTTCACCCAGCGGCAAAATGATTGCTTCTGCCAGCAATAAGCACAAATATCATACGATTAAATTATGGGATATAGACTACGATCGCGCAATTTCTCAAGCCTGCGATTGGCTACGTCCCTACCTCACCAATAACCCCAATGTTTCTGAGAGCGACAGACAACTTTTGACAAGTAAAAAGTAGAAAGTAAAAAGGAAAAAATTTACATTGATTATTCCATCCCGTAGGGGCGAAGCATTTGCACCACAATCTTGAACACCAACAGACAACCCCAATCCGCAAATGCTTCGCCCTCTTCGCCTTCACCGATCGCCTTTCCCTGCGTTGACCTCCCCACCTTCATCGATCGCTTGTCCCTACATTGCAAGGTTAAGGGCATAGCATTCCCAAAATAAAGCGATCTTAAAAATTGATAGATTACGGCGGGAATGCTTTGCCCCTACATGACAATCTGTAATTAATTGCCAATAAATAATTTTTTGTTTGAAGCGATCGCAAAAAATCATGGTTAAAATAACAGCACGAAATACCTAACGTTCTGCTCTTAACCACCAAGTCCCCTAATAACCGTGAAACTACTTCAGATTTTTCAGGTTTTCCCATTTTTCGATCGCACCGTCGATAAATGGGCAACAGAAGCCCGCCTCCTGCGATGGCTGACTTTTTTGTGGTTATTTGCAGGACTAGCCGTACTATTTTCCGCATCCTACCCCGTTGCTGACATTGCCTTTAAAGACGGCACACTCTACTTTAAGTACCAATTAGCTTGGGCAGCGATCGGTTTGCTGATCTTTAATGCGATCGTGCATTTGCCATTAAAGTTCATGCTCAAAATTAGCCCCATCTTTTTGTTCATCATCTTAGCTCTGCTCTATGCCACCCATATCCCTGGGATTGGCACAACCCGCAACGCCGCTACCCGTTGGCTATCGGTAGGGTCAAGTTCATTTCTACTACAGCCATCGGAGCTAATTAAACCATTTTTGATTTTGCAAGCGGCTCAGCTTTTTGGCAATTGGAATCGCACACCTTGGAAAGTCCGAATTGGTTGGCTAGTTGTATTTTTGTTAGTGCTAGGTGGGATTTTGATGCAGCCTAGCTTGAGTGTGACCGCACTCTGTGGGATTACGCTGTGGTTGATTGCCCTCGGTGCAGGATTACCAAGCATTCAACTTTTTGGAACTGCTGCTTTAGGTACTTGTGTGGCGGTTGCCAGTGTCACTTTTCGTGAATATCAACGGCGACGGATTATGTCCTTTCTCGATCCTTGGCAAGATCAAGCAGGTGACGGCTATCAGTTGGTGCAGAGTTTGATGGCGATCGGTTCTGGTGGTCTGTGGGGAACTGGATTTGGTTTGTCGCAGCAAAAGTTATTTTTGCCAATTCAATATACTGACTTTATTTTTGCGGTCTTTGCCGAAGAATTTGGTTTATTCGGTGGTATTTGCTTGTTATTGCTAGTGATGATTTACGGCACGATTGGACTAGCCGTGACTTATAAATGTAAAGATCCTGTAGTGCGCCTAATTGCGCTTGGTTCTACATCCTTAATTGTGGTGCAATCACTCTTAAATGTTGGCGTAGCCACAGGGGTTTTACCAACTACGGGCTTGCCTTTCCCCTTCTTAAGTTATGGCGGTAGTTCCACCTTATCTTGTTTGTTTATTGCAGGTTTACTAATTCGCGCCGCCCGCGAAATGTCGGTTGCCGAAGTAATTCCCTTTACTAGAGGTAAAGGCGATCGCCAAGACCTCAAAACTAAACGTCAAGAAAAAGTAGAATCATCGCGGCGGCGATCGCCTACAGTAAGTTAAGACAGTAAAGGCAGCGCTAAACGCTGCCTTTACTGTCTAGTTTTGTGATTTTAATGCTTGAAAAATGCCACTGTAACTGATGTCTGAATCTGATCTAAAGTCAACTGCTGGCTATTTGGCAGTTTTGCGTAATCGTCAATTTTTGGCATTGTGGCTTGCCCAAATATTAGCTCAGCTAGTTGATAAAGTTGTGCTGATTTTGCTAATTGCTCTTGCCGTAGCTGATGGGGGGAGTGATGTCAATACTCGCGAGTCATCGATCATGATCGCCATGACATTACCCGCAGTATTTTTGGGATCGATCGCAGGAATTTTTGTGGATTGGCATCGCAAGCGAGAAGTCTTGATTTTATGTAACTTCTTGCGAGCAGCTTGTATCTTCGTGATTCCCTTTGCATCACATTCGCTAGCATTTTTGCTAATTATCACTTTCATTATTTCCATCTTCACTAACGTTTTTGCACCCGCCGAGCAATCAGCGATCGCCTTAGTTGTGCCGAAAAATGATCTTTTGCCTGCTAATGCCCTCTTCACAATTACCGAAGTCGGCTCCTTAATTGTAGGATTTGCGATCGGCGCACCACTGCTTGCTTTCACCTTGAGCCTATTTCCTAACGCCAGAGACTACAGCCGTGAAGTTTTGCTAGGTAGTTTGTACCTGATATTCGGGGCTATTTTTATTAGCTCTACCCAAAGATGAAGTTGTCCATCCTAAAAAAGTAGGATCGGGTATCTGGACTGATTTAAGAGATGCTTTTCAGTATGTACGTCACAATCACTTAATTGGTGGTGCGATGTTACAAATGATTTTGCTATATGCGGTTCTGGGGGCAATGCAAAAACTATCGCTCAACCTTGCGGAGGTGGTCACAGGTAATCGTGAAGAATTTGGCTCCTTTGTCGCTGCGGTTGGGGTGGGTTTAGCGATCGGTGCATTTATGCTAGGAAAAGTGGGTAAACGCTTTGCCCATCGACCTTTACCGTTTATTGGCTTTGTTGGCATGGCGATCGGCTTGTTGATGTTTGCCTTTGTTACTAATCAATGGGTGGCATGGATTATCGGCTGTTTTATCGGTATCAATGGTGCTTTAATCGTGATTCCTATGCGAACCGTAATTCAAGAATATACACCTGAAAATATGCGCGGCAAGGTCTTTGGCTTGCTGAATAATGGTGAAAATATCGCTGCAAGTTTGCCGCTAGCCGTGATTGCTGTTTCCTTGGACTTTTTAACGGGTGTGTTTGGTATCCAAAACGGGGGCAAACAGCAAATTGGCTTTCAAATAGTTTTAATTGTGTTTAGCTTGACCGTATTTGCTCTTGGCTCTTGGGCTTGGAAAAGGACAAAAAAAGCTTTGACCAATGTTTTATAAAAAAGGGAGCGCTCTGCGCTCCCTTTTTTATTTACTTAGCGATCGCCTCTTGAACGATTTGCGCTAGTTCACCACGATTATTTAGCTCCATTACGATGTCACAACCACCAACAAACTCTCCATCAATATAAACCTGAGGGAAAGTCGGCCAACTGGAATACTCCTTTAAACCTTGACGTAAGTCACTATCTTCCAGAATATTGGCAGATTCGTAAGGCTGTCCCAAGGCATTAAATACTTGAACTACTGCTGCTGAAAATCCACACTGGGGCTGTTGAGGAGTGCCTTTAATGTATAGAAATATCTTGTTGTCGTTGATCTGGCTCTCGATCTTAGTTTGCAAAATAGGGCTGAGCATATTGATAGGGATAATGCAGATGTTAGTTAATTGACTACTTTTACTATAGCAATTGTCATCATGCTTATTTACACATCATGCTTCGCTTTCCAAATTGGATAGTTAGGTTTAGGCGCTCTCAAGCATTCTTCAACAACTTCAGCAATATTGCGCCATGTTATGTCGTCACGGTTTAGCATCTCGCGCAACTGCACTAAAGTTTCTTCCAATTCGAGATTAAATTTTTCAAAAGGTAGTGGTGATAAAGCACGTTCAGGAGCATGAATTACTTTGTGCAAAGCTTCTTTGACAATATTGATGATTTGATTGGTCATCTCAGATTTGACTCTTTGACGTAAACTTTGCAAACCGCGACGACTGGTGGCATACATAGGGGGCAATCGATTCAGCACATAGGCAGTTACGTCATCAATACTAATTTTCTTCTGAAGGATTTCGTCAAGACGCTGGACACGACGCTCAACAATTGCTGATACTAAGCTTTCTAGAATATTGCTATATCGATAGCCAGTCCCCGACATATAGGAGTCAAAGTCTTTAATTTCAGCCAGAAGATCCTGCTCAGATTTGGATGATTTGGCTGTGGTAGTAGTGATTACTGGTGTTGTGCGACGACGGACTGCATAGCTACGAGCTAATAGAGAACTGCGTCTATCTAAGCTCATATACGTGTCGTCACCACGTCCCTGCTGATAATATCCTGAATTTAGGGCATCTCTGACTACATCAGGTACATCTTTCCATTTCAGATAGTCTTTGTTAAATAATTTTCGTAATTTAACTAGCGATCGCGCCTGACTAATGAGTTCATGGGCAGGAATAGGATCACTCTGACGTAAAACATCGCTTTGGGTACTCAGAAAACCTTGACGCACAGTTTTGACGATCGCTGTCCCCAATTCTTGATCGGCTCTCCTGCGTTGTTGAATCCAGCCACGCTGCGTAGTGGCATACATTGGTGGAAGTCGATTAAGGGTGTAGGCGATTACTTCACTAAGATCGACACGCTTTTTTACGTCAGCCCCTAGACGTTTGTATTGGGTTTCTGCTTCTTCGATCACTAGTTCTTCTAGCGCATTTCTACAACTGCTCATATGCTGCTCTTTGATTTTGAAGAATAGATGCGCTGCGTTTCAGCTAATCCTATGAAGCAATAAATCCTATCACAAAAACGAATTACTATTACTAAAAAATACTAGTGGAAATTGCTGAATATGTTGAACGGCTTCTCTAAAAACTAAGATATAGCAATCCTAAATAGTTTATGAGATTAGCTATTTTTTGCATTGCTATAGCAAAGAAAGTTTTACTTAGGACAAACCCAGAAGATGAGCGGCGGCACAGAGCGCCGCCGCTCATCTTCTGGGTTTTGATTTGTACTAGCTAACTTTTGCTTTGCTATTACCCGCGATCTATTTAATCTGGTCTACTTAATTTCTACGCTTGCATCAAATTAATTTAATTACAAGATTTATATAGATATAGATGTCTCAGTGAGATTTTATCCTTTAGTAAATACTTCTTTTTTAGGATATTTCCCTAAAGTTAAACCTATCTGTTTTATTGGTTAAAATATTTTTTAAACATCAATTCATGATTTGTATATTGCTTAAAAGTCGTTAATTGATGTGTTGGGGATGGGAGTTTTGGATAGACCTGCGATCGCCTTTAAATTTTGACAACGGATTAATTCCGTAAATTCTGGCGTATTTCGTCCTGCTAATCGCGCTGCCGCAGGGATGGCATCTAGTAAAGCTTTAGCTGCTTCTGCTTCACCATAGTTGCGCTTTTGGGCAATGGCGATCGCCTCTTGATCTGCCGCTACTTGGATTTGAGAGCTTTTATTCTTCCGCAAAATTTGATTGATGCCGATAGTTCCGAGCAGTAGGGCGATCGCGATACCCGTCACATCTCCCTCCACTGCTTCGACAATGATGCCTACCAGAGATAAGGCGGAAACACCTTGATAAACTCCTGCTTGCAACCATTTGGTTTGTTGCCGCCAACTGATTTCATGTAAAAGCAATAAATCTCGCTGTGCTTCAGGCAACTGCCGCCATAATCGAAAATTTATGCCTATTTGGGTGTCTTTAACCCAAGGTAAAATTGGCAAACTGGAGATTGCTTCAGGTTGTTCAGGTATAGACTTGATTGAGGTGGTCATGCGCCAAGACGCAGGTAAGAGATCCCGCAAGCGAGCAATTTCTTCGTTAATGTTCATAATATTTCATAATATAATGCAGCTTCTCCTTAACTTAGAAACCCATGAGCAATAATCTAACCGTCGCCGATGCTGAGCGCATTCTCTGGGAACTAAGCGACTTAGATCAAGTATCTGCCACGACCGAACGGCGATCGCAAATTCGCGAAGCTTTAGATTACTTAACTAAACAGGCTGATTATCACATTTTTGGGATCTGTGCTGACACTACAGACGAGGCTTTGCAATCCTTAAAAAGTTATGCGGCTAATTTTCGCTATGAGTTACCTGAATCAGATTTAATAGCGATCGCTGATGGCGTATACCTCAAATATAACCCTCGCAGTCGTCGATATCATTTAGACAACTACAAAGGTACTTATCGCGGTGTATTGCTATCCTTTCATACCGATTTTACTGATGGCTATAGCGGCACTCACGGACATTTCCCGTTGGATCTTTTCTAAAAACGGGAACACGGATTAAACGGATTGTGGGATTACACGGATTTTTAATACAGTAGAAAATCTGTGTAATCTCTTAATCTGTCTAATCCGTGATTCTGCCTTTTTTTAAAACACTTTGGGAGTGAAGCTACCATGAAATCCATAGGGGACATGATGCTTTAAATGCAATGTCGCCACAGGCTTACCAGCAATATTTTGAGCATCAAGCACGACTAAATCTGATCGGTTTTGTTCTCCATCAAATACTAAAGTCAAGACCCATCCATCATCCTCTGCACTATCGGTACGGCGATCGCGTGGCACAAAAATTGGCTCACCTACAAAACCATGCGGTGCAAAATCATGAATTTCATGCTTGCCCGTTTCCAAATCAACCTTAGCGATCGCCTGAAAAGGTGCAGGCTCAGATTCCTTCGCAATTGTCGCCAGATAAGCATAGCGATGTTTCTGCCCCACACAACGAGGAGCCACTACAGGAAACTCGCAAGATCTTGCCAGTACCAACCTACGGGTGACAGTGCCTAGCTTCGGATTAATCGTAAAGCGATATAACTGACCAGCAGGGATCTTACTAAAATCAACATCTCGAAAACTAGAATTAGGATCTGCCTTCAGATAGTCAGGATAGCAAACCGAATCTAAAATAATCTCATCGCCATCCTCATAGGCATTGCAGTGATGAAATATAAAACAAGACTCAGTGTCAAGAGTTTGCAGATTGCCCTGACGATCCACCAGCAAAACTTGACTTGGCTTACGGGGATTTAACTCCAGACAAGCCCCCGCCGTTTCAAATCCCAATAGGAAAGGTACCGACTTAAATTTAAAAGGATTTTGGATGAAAACTCGATAATTGGGAGTAACTACAAAATCATGTAAAAAACAAAATCCTGCCACCTTTACTTCTGATTCTGTTGATAGTTCTCCCTGTTCTGTAAATCGATAAATTGAGATTTTAGATTGTGGACCCGTCTTTACGCCAAAGCACCATAAATCACCTGTGCGATCGTCACGTCTGGGATGCGCCGTAAAGGGCTGATCTTTGGAGAGAGTGCCAAAGTTTTCCTCTCCTAATGTCTGTAAATTCTGGGAATCAAGGGAGTACGGTAGCCCCACTTCGCATAGCGCCAGTAATTTCCCACCTTGATGCACCACACTGGTATTGGCAGGATTCTTAATTCGCACATCAAATATGTTATTCAGCCAGCCACCAGATCTTTGTGTGCCAAATACGCTTCTATATAAAATCTTTCCTGCTTTCTGCTCTGCCAGAAGTTCAGGAGTTTTTACAAACTGATTGGTGAAATGTGCCTTGCCATCTTTAAAAGCGATCGCGCAGATCATGCCATCGCCATCAAAGGGATGCCCATATTGTTCCCCATTAATATCAAACTGACCAGGACCATTACGAAATAAAGTCCCCTCTAGCTCTAAAGGTATCTTCCCCTCGATTTCCTCAATCCAATAAGCTTGCTCAGTTCTCAGGGACTCATACCCCTTGAGCCAATCTTGACGCGAAAAAGTCGGAGATGCAGCCTGAACCATAAATACTTACTATTTATAAATAACTTTCCCCCTATTGTAACAATTTCGTCACAATTGTGATCTCAATCCCCAAATTCCAATATTAAAAGCCAAGTAACACCAAAACTAAAAATGGCGTTGCCATTTTTAGTTTTATATAATGCAAATCCCAAATAGAGTGGCGACGCTTTGCACCGCCACTCTATTTGGGATTTGCATTACTTGACGACCGCTATAAATCTTTGATTGGATGAGAAATTTCTTTTAAAGATTTCCCCATTTCTTGCTCTGACTCGCTCAAAGACCAGCGATAAGACACATCAATGCCATGATATTGGCACAGATCTTCAACTTGTTTTTGTAAAGCAAAAGCCTTACGTAAATTAATAATCGCAGCCTGAAGATGTTGCCTAGAGGCGTTCATCTTTGCTGCTAGATGGGGTTGCTTCATTTCAGTGTGCAGCGCTGGCAATGTTTGACGCTCTAACAACTGAAGTAAAAGCTCGTAGTGGATATGGGATGGAACAGGAAGTGAACTCACAAATACCTCGATCGGGTCAAAACCAAAATTCAGACTTGGCTGTATATTGAGTTGAAGTTTTGGCAAGCTCTTGCAAAAAAGCCCCTCAAGAAACTATTTGAGGTACTCAGCGTCAAGCTCGACATCCAAAACTTAAAAATTTGAGACTTAAATAAATTGTAGAGGATAAATTTATGTCATTTTCACGGACATCTCTGAGACTTGCTTTTCTTTTTACTTTTGGATTGTCTCAGATTGCTACATTATCCACATTAAGCGAGTCGGCGATCGCCCAAAACTTTACATCTAGATCAAACTCATCTTCTACTCTCCTTGCCCAAGCCAACACCATTATTTTTGTTTCTGCTAATGGTTCAGACGCTAATTCTGGAATATCGGCTGATCAGCCATTGCGATCGCTAACTGCGGCACTCAAAAAAAATCCTCAAACTGGCGCAGTCATTCAACTAGCCTCTGGGACTTACTCAGCCGAAACGGGCGAACAATTTCCACTCATAATTCCCGCAGGTGTTACTTTGCGGGGCAACGCCAGCAATCAAGGTCAAGGAATTAATATTTTAGGTGGAGGTGCTTTCGTTAGCCCCACCTTTGCCCGTCAAAATATCGCCATCCTTGCAGAGAGTGGCTCTAGCATCGAAGGGATCACCCTCACCAATAAAAATCCCAGAGGATATGCCCTTTGGGTTGAATCCGCCCGAAACGTTACTGTCACTGGTAATACTTTCATCAACTCTACCCACGACGGAGTTTTCTTAACAGGGGCAACTTCCGCTAATGTGAGCAACAATATCTTTACCAAAAATGGCGCAAATGGTATATCGGCGCTGGGTACAAGTACAGGCAATATTCAGTCAAACACCTTTGACAACACAGGCTTTGGACTAGCGATCGGTCAAAACTCCAAAGTAGCTGTTATTTCTAATCGGATCGTCAATAATCGTGGTGGTATCGTTGTCTCCAACCTATCTACCCCATCATTTCGCAATAATCTCATTGCCAACAATCAAGAAAATGGTTTGGTAATTCTCAAAGATCGCAAAGGTCAACCCACCGTCGATCTTGGTACAACCGATAACCCTGGTCAAAACATTTTTCAAAACAATAAACAAACTGACATCAACAATG
>OY969811.1:4085000-4565174 GCA_963703315.1 uncultured cyanobacterium
AAATAGCCGCCGCCACACATTTCATCAAGGGTAGTAATACCCGAAGAGACTCTGGTATTAGAAGATTTTTGGGTAAGACGCATTGCGCCTAAGGGGAAGATATTGATCCCTTTTGTGGTCATTGTGAAGGGGAATTCTCCCTTCATGTGAGTTGTACCGCGCAGCTTGAGAATTTCGGCGGTACGATGGCGACGTTCTCCATCAAGGACATTTCTTAAAATAATTACATTATCGGAAACAAATTCTTCTACACCAAATCTTGCTACGGGACCATACTCTAACTCGCGCTCGGTAGTCATTACTGTAGTTACACCCAAAGATTTGAGTCGAGCAACAATCCGAAAAATCTCACGACGAACTAAACCTAGGGAGTCATACTGTTGAAAAATCGCAGTCATCGAATCAATAGAGATCCGCTTTGCTTTGTATTTAATGATTGCGTATTGAATGCGCTCAATTAAAGCTGATAGATCAAAATCACCGACTACTTCTTGACCTTCAGGATCTGGAGATGCATCAAGGATAAATAATCGACCTTCATCAATTAGTTTTTGGAGATCCCAATTAAAACTGTGGGCATTCTTGATAATATCGGAAGGGGATTCTTCAAAGGTAACAAATACGCCATGCTCGTCTAATCCTGTAATGCCATTGTAGAGAAACTGCATCGCTAATAGAGTTTTACCAGTACCAGATGTCCCACTTACTAGAGTCGATCGCCCCTTTGGTAGTCCCCCATGAGTGATGTCATCTAACCCCTCGATCATGGTGCGGAGCTTTTGGACACCTAAATCTTGTCTTTTATTCTCATTACTGCTGCCGCTAATATTTTCAATGGATGCGCTACTCATTGCCAATTAATTCCTCATATAGTAAGTCGAGTCCGATTAACACTTTTTCACGATCAGACAGATCGCCAATAATTTTTCTAACTGGGGGAGGTAAAACCTTTGCTAAGGTTGGGGTAGCTAGAATTTTATCTTCTTCCGCTAGTTGTGGGTTTTTAAGTACATCAATGACCTTCAATGTATAAACTCCTTGAAACTCTTTCTCAAGGATATCGTTAAGCATCTTCAGCGCCCTCACTGAGTTTGGCGTGTTGCCTGCGACATAGAGTTTTAGGACGTAGGTTTTACGAATCATTTCATTAATTTGGGTTGCGTCGGCTATTTATAACTTATCTCTTAAACTTCTAGACAATAAATCTTTGCATTGGGTATAGGTTTGTTAAATTATGCAAATGTAATTTTACGAGCGTGGAATCGATCGCCTATATAGTTCACAGAGATGAGCAATCATGTCAATTAGCGTAATTCGATAATCTAGTAAAATTTCATCATTTCTACCTTCCAGTCTTAACTGCTTGGCAAATTCATCCATGAGTTCCATGTGAATTTCTAGAACCTGTGATACAGAAATATCAGCAAAGAAGGATAAATTCACAAATTCATCGATTTTTTGATTTAAATCATCATTTTTTTCGAGAAAATATTCTAAAATAATTGATCGATAGATGTTTTTTAGGCGTACGATGTACTCTTGCCTATCTTCAGAAGATAGGTTGCGTAGAAATAACCGTGGATCACGTTTGTAGTACACCCCCAAATACCCTAATCTCTCATTGAGTTTCTCAGCTAGTCTCTGTTGTTGAACACTTAAAGATTCAGAAGCAGGACTGTAAGGAATATTGACATAGACTTGATGCCTAACTTGTGGTGAAATCTTGATAAAGGTAGTGATTGCTTGATCAATAATTGTCGGTAGATTTTGAAGCTGCTCAGAGTTAATACTAATACTGGCTCGATAAAAGTCTTTTGATTCGCTTTGTTCATGGGGAGGTTCGCTTTGTTCATAAAGATCATTTTCTAGAACTAGTATGGTAGGCATGAAGATATTTAACATACCAAGATGATCGACGATCGCCTCAGCATCTCTAAATATCACTAGACAATCTTGGGTATTTTGAGATTTGGTTAGTAGGCTTACAAGTGCGTCCAAGTCAGACACAACCGTAACGGTGTATCGATCCTCTGGCAAAAACTTTGACAGAGTAGATTTAGTTTGGTTGACATTAGTTTCTGCCACCAAACAGCATACTTGTAGATTGGACAGAACAGGCACGGGCTATTGGTGGTTGGAATGGCTGGGATTTTATCTTAATCTTTATTTTCGCACTTAAATTGCGAAATCATGTGAGATTGATGATTGTACTACATATAAAAATTTATAGGTTGTTAGTGACAAACAACACTTATTAACAATAACCCGTAAGGGTTTCAGAATATGGACTCCCTCATCTTAAATCAGTCTTTAGAGATATATGGACAGTCGCTTGTGGCAATTTGCCGACTGCCCACTAATACTTCTGAGGCATTAACCTTCCTCAAAAAAGGATGGTCTAATGTAGTGGTGCTAGATGAACATGATTTGCCACAGGGGTTGTTTAATGCAAGATGCTTATTAAATTGGCAATCTCTGAAGGATAGCTGTACATTTGTTGCGCCATCGATCGCTTTAGAAGATATTGATCTGGAGCCGTTACCTGCGATTTCGATGGCAATGACGATCGCTGATTTTTTGCAAAGAATTTCTCAATATCGGCATTCTGCGGAAACTTGGGCTTTAGTTGATAGCAATGGTAAATTTACAGCGCTCTTAGAAGTTTCAAGTCTATTGCGATCTCTAGTCCAAGCAGAACAAAGCCATCGTCCATCCGTTAACTCTTTGTTATTACCCCTGATTTATCAATTGCCTTTACCTGTGATGGTTAGCGATCGCGAGGGAGCGATCGTGGGTATGAACTCCGCATGGCGCAATAGCTTATTTGAAAGTTTGCCAACTAATGCTGAAGTTAATATTGCGCCAGCAGATGAAAATATTGTGAAAAAATATCTAAATCAACAAGTTGATGATTCTAATCAATTCCTCCATCCAAAGCTGCCAGTAGCTCACCAGTTTTGTACTACGGATGGGGCATCTTTTACTTGGCAAGTAATTAGTGTTGCTTTACAAGGTAGTTTGCAAGGACTAGATCTGGCGATCGCTTACGACATCACTGCTCAAAAAAATTTGGCTCAAGAGCTATCGGGATTAAGTCGTGTCAAAGATGAATTTTTAACCTGTATTAACCATGAGTTAAAAACTCCCTTAACCTCAGTGATTGGGATTGCCAGTTTATTAAGCAATAACACCTTTGGAGATTTGAACGATCGCCAAAGTCGTTATGTGAAGATGATTCACCAGAGTGGGCGGCAGTTAGTTTCCATTATCGATAACATCTTTGATCTTGCCAAAGCTGAATCTGGACAACTCGAATTGTATGCAGAAACTATTTCGGTGAAAGAAGTTTGTCAAAAAAGTATTCAACAGGTGCGGAAGTTAGTTCAACAAGATTCCACAATTTCCCGTAACTATAATTTTGAGGAAGGCTGGGAACTGGAGATCCAGTTAGATATTGATCCGACGGTACAGACAGTGTATGCCGATGAAACGCGATTGCAGCAAATGCTTGTCAATTTACTTTCAAATGCCTTTAAGTTTAGTTTTTCACCTTCAGAATTGGTTGATGATTTGCCGTCTGTACCTCCACAAATAGGAGTTACGGTGCGATGGTGGGAAGGTTGGCTGGCAATTACGGTCTGGGATCAAGGGATTGGCATACCTGAAGACAAACAAAGCTTGGTGTTTCAAAAATTCCAACAGGTTGAAAATGTTTTGACTCGACGCTTTGAGGGTACTGGCTCAAGCTTGCTGTTAACTAGACATTTAGCCCGTTTGCATGGCGGTGATATTACCTTTGTTTCACAGGTAGATGTGGGTAGTCAGTTTACAATTTTGTTGCCCCCTGAGCCTCATAGTCTAAATAAAAGTAACAATGGTAAAGATGTTGGTTTTGGACATGATCGGCGCATTGATATTAGTCAGAGTCGTTTAGTCTTGATTGTCGAAACTTCATCGGAGGCGGTAGATTGGCTCAGAAATACTCTGGCGGAATTTGAGTATCAAGTGGTAATTGCGCGATCGGGAACAGAAGCATTAGAAAAAGCGCGACGTTTACAGCCTTGTTTAATTCTTCTTAGCCCAGATGTACCAATGCTTTCAGGATGGGATGTCCTTGCTTTACTAAAAGGCGATTCTATAACGCAGCATATTCGGGTAGTGATGATGAAACACGTTGATGAACCCAAAACTAACTCTCATCAAGCGGATGGAGTTTTGCTAAAGCCCATCAAAGCTGATGCTTTGCGATTTTTTTTACCTAACTATATAAGTGTTCCGAAATCTCTGAAGTTTTTATATCTAAACCAAAATCTGGATGATGCTTTAATTGAGTTGCTGCAAGAGATGGGGCATTGCCTCCTAGAAGCGGAAGATCTGACTCAATGCGATGTGTTATCAAAAATTTGGCAACCAGATTTATTTTTGCTTAATGGTGATAATCAGTTTTTATTGACACATCTAGAAAATATTAGTCAGTTAGATGGAATCTCCAATTTACCAATATTGATCATCACTAAGTCAGCGATCGCCGAAATTAGCTGGTTACAAACTCGATTTGTCAATCTCAGCCTGCATGAGTGTATCGGTTTAGATCTAGACCATTTAGATACGGTGAGAGAGGAGGTTTTGTTTGCTTTGCATCAGTCCATCACTAATTCTATGTGTTATGTTTTACCAAATCCTCATATAAATGGAGCGAAATTTGAGCATAATTTGTAATTGATAAAATTATCTCTAAATCTCTTTGTCTTTGTTTCTCAAACTCTTGATATAGCAAAAAAAGAGTTAGCTAGTACAAACCAAAACCCCAGAAGCGAGTGCCGCCACTCGCTTCTGGTTTTATGTCTTAAGCAAAACTTGCTTTGCTATATCCAGTTTGAGCCATTTCGCGGAACATATTTGGAGATGGGTCAAGCTAGATTGAAGATATATAGGTTTTGTTTCTTGTAACTTAATTTTATATTTGTTTAAAATTAAATAAGTACCTAGGCGCAATTAAATATAAAACCCCAAAACCTGTGGCGCACGCTGCGCGTGCGCCACAGGTTTTGGCTCTGTTTTTTAATTATGCCCAAGTACTTAGGAGCGATTCATAATTGTAAAAAATATTAGGTAAAGATAGGGAGTATCGACTGATATGAATCGAGAGGCTAAGTCCTTAAATACTGGAAGTAATAGGACTGAAGCTATACGTGTCGGCGTTATGCAATCTCTTGGTGATAATGTGAGCGCTAGGGATTTGCTAGTGCAAGATGCAACCTTGATGGCAATTCAGGAAATTAACCAATCAGGAGGTGTTTTAGGTAAAACTATTGAGCCAATCGTGGTTAATGTTGCGACTATCGATCAACATATAGCTGTACAAACTCGATACGCTCTGGATGAATTGGGGATCAAAAATTTATTTGGTTGTAGCACATCTTCAGCGCGAAAAAATATCATTCCGATCCTTGAAAAATATCAAGCTCAGCTTTGGTATCCCTATTATTACGAAGGTCTAGAATGTTCTAAAAATATTTTTTATACAGGTGCTTGTCCGAATCAAGTTGTCCAGCCAGCGATTAACTGGTTATTACAAAATAAAGGCGATCGCATTTATGTAATTGGTACAGATGGCATTTATTCACGCACCGTTAATAAAATTATTCGCGCTCAACTGAAGCAGCAAAATAGTTTCCTATTGAGTGAAGACTATATCCCTCGTGATATATCCAATTATCGCGAGAGTATTACTAAAATCAAATATATTTCTCCTGATGTGGTAGTTAGTACCTTATCGCCAGAAAACTCTGCCGCATTTTTGCAACAGTATGCGGAAGCAGGGATCAAGGCTGAGGATATTCCTGTTTTGTCATTGCGGTTAAGCGATCTGGAATTATGGCAACTTTGCCAAAGAGTCGATCCATTAGCGATCGCGGGGCATCTGGCTAGCTCTAACTATTTTCAGAGTCTGGATACATTTCAGAATCAAGATTTCTTGCAAAAAGTACAGTCTGCTTGGGAATCCACCAAAGCCGTAAATGTGGTGATGCAGTCTTGCTATACGCAGGTATTTTTATGGAAACAAGCGGTTGAGGCTGCTCAAACTTTTGATGTTTTGGCAGTGCGTGAAGCCGCCTATGACCAGAGCTTTGCTTCGCCTGCGGGTAAGATTGTCCGCGATCGCAACCATCATATTTGGACAGCCTGTCGGGTTGCGGAAATTAATCCAACAGGCACATTTGACATCGTATATACAGTTGATCCGATCAAACCGATGCCTTGGTTGGGGGTAGAGGAGTTAAATCCCAAAACATCAGTGGTGGTGATGGAAATGCTGTCAGAACTTACTCAGGGTATTCAGCAAAGTTGGCAACTAGAAAAAGATGCTCAAGATTTAGAATCGACGATCGCGGAGCTATTGGGACGTGGCAAGGGCAAGGGGCGCAACCAACTTGCTCCTGAAATTACCCGCGCCGTCATGTCGAAATTATTTAAGGCAAATCAGCGCCTACTAAAAGTGCAGGGTGATTTGTTAAATGTTGAAGGAGCCTTGCGGGAAGCGAATGAACTGTTAGAACAACGGATTGAGCAAAGGACTGTCCAGCTACAGCAAACGATTAAACGCTTACAAAATGAGGCGGCTGAGCGTCAACAAGCAGAGATACTACTGCGAGAGAGCCAGCAAAGATTTTCCGCGATCGCTGATAACGTTCCAGGGGTTGTTTATCGGGCGGTGTTACATCCCGATGGTGGAGTCTCGATGCCCTATATCAGCCCCCGCACTCAAGAAATCTTTGGCATATCGGTGGAAGAGTTTTCTGAGCATCTGGAATGGGTGTTTGATATGGCTCATCCTGAAGATCGTGCTGAACTGAATCAAATGGTACAGTGGTCGGCGGAAACCCTGATGCCCTTTGAGCATGAATATCGAGTCTCTAGTTTATTTGAAAAGGTGAAGTGGGTTCGGATTATCTCTCAACCCCATCGCAATGACAACAGTGATACGGTTTGGGATGGCGTAATCATTGATATCAGTCATCAAAAAGAAATAGAAGAATCGCTGCGCCAAGCTGAGGAGAAGTATCGCAGTATTTTTGAACACGCGATCGAGGGCATTTTTCAAGCTCAAACCGATGGATGTTATACCAATGCTAATCCTGCACTTGCGAATATCTATGGCTATGCCACACCCACTGAGCTACTGACAGGAGTTGCTTTAGACCCCTATCGTCTATTTAAAGAGCCTGAATGTTATCACGAGTTTCTGTCGCAGCTAGAAACTAAAGGTTCGGTTGCTAGCTTTGAAGCGTTAGTCTATAAACGCGATCGCAGTATCATTTGGATTTTGATTAATGCCAGTGCTAATTACGATGAAATGGGTAACTTTATTTCCTATGAAGGCATTATCCAAGATATTACGGAACGTAAGTTATCGGAACAGGCTCTCAAAGCTGAGCAGGAGAAATCTGAAAATTTACTGCTTAATATTTTACCCAAGGCGATCGTCAGTCAACTGAAGCATGGAGATAGCACGATCGCTGCGAGATCGGATAATGTCACCATTTTGTTTGCGGATATTGTGGACTTTACAACCCTTTCGAGTCGAGTATCTCCCAATGAACTGGTAACTATGCTCAACGAAATTTTTTCTACCTTTGATATGATTGCCGATCGCTTAGGCTTGGAAAAAATTAAAACCATTGGTGATGCCTATATGGTGGTGGGTGGACTGCCCACCGATCGCGATGACCATGCCGAGGCGATCGCGGAAATGGCTTTAGCCATGCAAAAGTCGATTGTCAATTTCAAACGTGGCGATGATACTAATTTCCGTTTGCGAATTGGCATTAATACGGGGGCAGTGGTGGCAGGAGTGATTGGTATTCGCAAGTTTATCTACGATCTTTGGGGTGATGCTGTGAACATTGCTAGTCGCATGGAGTCGCACGGCTTAGCTGGTGGGATTCAAGTCACCGAGACCACCTATAAATTACTCAAGGATAAATATTCTTTTTGGCATCGTGGCAAGGTATTTATCAAAGGAAGAGGTGAAATGGATACTTATATGTTGCTGGATCAGAAATCTCATTTACCAGCATCAAAAATGATCGATTTAGAATCAGAGAACTTAGTTGCCGATAAAATTGGTAACTAACTTTTAGTGGTGCGGCTTCGCCGCCCTACTAAAAACCTTTATCTGAGTAAAATCATGACAACAGTTGCATATCTTGGTCCTGAAGGCACATACACCGAAATGGCGGCGTTGCAATATTTGCAAATCAACCATCCTGATTTAAAAAAGTATGACTCGCTGCGTCCCTATCCCACTATTTCGCAAGCGATTAATGCTGCTGAGCATGGAGATGTCGATATTGCGGTTGTGCCGATCGAAAACTCGATCCAAGGTGGTGTCACGATGACTCTGGATAGTTTGTGGCAATCAGAGTCTTTACAAATTCAACAGGCGATCGTTTTACCGATCGCCCATGCTCTGATTACTCGCGCTCAGACTCTTGAAGATATTAAAGTTGTCTATTCTCATCCTCAAGGTTTAGCGCAATGTCAGCAATGGCTCGATCGCTATTTACCAAATGTGAAACAAGTCGTCACTGACTCTACCGCCGATGGGGTCAATATTGTTGCCGAAGATCCTCATGGTGCAGCGATCGCCTCCGAACGTGCTGCGGAAATTTATAAACTGCCAATTCTCAAATTTCCGATTAACGATCAGCCTGATAATTTCACTCGGTTTCTCGTACTAGGACGGACAGCCTCCACAACTAAAGGTACACATTCCTCCCTCGCATTTAGCCTGAAGCGAAATATGCCAGGAGCCTTAGTGAAACCTCTATTAGTATTTGCCGATCGCCAAATTAATTTGAGCCGCATTGAGTCTCGTCCCACTAAGCGATCGCTCGGTGAGTATATTTTTTTTGTTGACATCGAAGCCTCTGTAGAAGCTCCTAATTTCAGTGAAGCCTTGCAAGAACTCAAAGAAGTTACCGAAAATCTTAAAATTCTGGGTAGTTACTCCATTAATAAGTAAAAAAAGGCGCTTAGCGCCTTTTTTTACTTATCTTCTAGATTGTGCCAGACGTTTATTTCGCATTAAGACATTTGCGCCCTCATTAGTTTGCTCGATGACTAATAGTGGTGTTGGTTTAGCGGTCTGATCCCAACTAATTACCGCCAGCCTGCCTTGAATTGTTGGCTGCCAATTACGATTTTCATCTGAGGCGGAGACAAAATTTTCGAGACCAGCCGCCAAGTCTTTGAGAATACTTTGGGAACTGTTAGTAGGAATTTTGGTTAATTTGACATGGATCCGAAAAAGAACGCGGATTTGTGAATCATCATGGTGTTCGGGTTGATAGGACACATCAAAAATTGCATCAATTTTGCGGGCGTTACCGCTATCTTCCTCGGTTGGCATCAGTGCGGGTGCAATTTTTTGACGGAGATTAACCTTAATCTGCGCCAAGATAATGTCACAGAAATATGGCTCTGCCATTCTCATGCTGAGATAGTCCAGATTAAATTCACGAGAATTAATTAAATCAGGATTGCGCTCATGTTCATCAATGGTATGCAATGCGAGCTTGAGTTTTTTGGTAAGCTCGTGATTTTTGATCTGTTCTACCTTAAGCTGTTGGCGAGTCTTCCATAGTTGCCAGTAATGATAAGCAGTCGATCCGATCGCGCCCAATAACAAAATACTCAGTAAACTTACCCCACCGACATTTTGCAGTGGTAAGGTTGCCTTATCAATCGCTCCTAAAGCTCCAGCAACTTCGCGATCGTTAGGTTTGACAGCCATTATCAATTTTGATGTTTGTAACATAGCAAAGCCCCAATCATTTAAATAGAAACACTAGAAAGCTGACTTGCCCTAATACCCTATAATTACTATTCCCACAAATTGCCTTGAAATTAATTCAAAAAATATAGAGTGCTTGAAAGGGGTGATCCTCTGCATTGACAGCGATCGCCGCCAATCCAAAGATCGGGCGATCGCCCATGCTTTAGGATTTAATGACACCTTAGTTTATGATGATTAAGCTGTAATGCTGATAACTAAGGTTAAAGTGCTAACGTCAATAAGTGACATAGCCTAGAATAAGCATATAGCTTTTATAAAACGGTTTGTAGACAAGGACTAGTAAATTGCTAGCCGCACCTGTTGTTTTGATGATTTATGGCTAGATACACTCAACATTTCTTAGTTGAAATCGCTCCCGAAGACCTGCATTCAACGATTGTCAAGACGTTGGAAGCTTGCAGCTTGGTTATCACCTATGAGACCGATGACTACGTGCTTGCTCAAGAAATCGAGACTAATGCCTCGTTTGCCAAAATGGTAACGGTTGAAGTCTTGATCCATCGTTCCGAAATCGAAGGCAATCAAGCAAAATTAACTAGCGTTACCAAAAATGCTGAACTCCCTTTACGGGTTAACAATTACTGTCATGGAATTTCTGACCGTGTTTCTAAAGCATTCTGTGACAACTCAGCATGGAAACTCCTAGAAGTTACTTCAGGATATTAGATATAGCGGTTTTCATTTTGCTGTAGGCAAAATGAAAACTCAAAACTGTTACTGGGATTGATTTTTTGTTTGCAAATGAGTACGCACTCATTTGCAAACCGCTATAGTATTAATGGGAATAAATGGCAAATTATTATCGGGTTCTCGCCGAAAATCGGCAAGCTAGATTTAATTACGAAATCCTCGAAACCTATGAAGCAGGGATCGAGTTACTTGGCACAGAAGTTAAATCGATCAAAGGGGGCAAAGCAAATCTACGGGATGCTTATGGCATTGTGCGTAAAGGGCAGATTATGTTGCTCAATATGTATATTGCCCCACACCACACCACCAGTGTCTATTTTAATCATGAGCCAACGCGCACTCGTCGCTTGCTTCTGCATAAGTTGGAAATTCGTAAATTGATTGCCGAAGTGCAGCAAAAGGGTTTGACTCTAGTACCGCTTAAGGTGTATCAGAAAGACGGTTGGATTAAAGTCGATCTGGCGGTGGTGCGTAATAAGAAACTGCACGATAAGCGTGAAGACATGAAAAAACGTGATGATAAGCGTGACATCGAACGAGTAATGAAAAATCGTTAAGCAAAAGTGGTGCAAAGCAGCACTTTTGTTTTTAGCGGGTTGCCATCATTTCTAATTGATAGAGGCTGGCATATAAACCATTTTTAGCGATTAGTTGCTCATGACTGCCAGATTCGACTACTTCGCCTTGCTTGAGTACGAGAATGCGATCTACATTACGGATCGTCGATAAACGGTGGGCGATGATAATCGTGGTACGACTGACTAAGAGGCGATCAAGAGCTTGTTGAATCAAAAACTCAGTACTGACATCGAGACTTGCCGTAGCTTCATCCAAAATTAAGATGCGCGGATCACGGATGGCGGCTCTGGCAAAGGCAAGTAACTGCTTTTGTCCACCAGAAAGATTTGTGCCGCGCTCACGGACTTGAGTGGCATATTGTTCTGGTAACTCTTGGATAAAGCGATCGACATTCATTAATTCCGCCGCTTCAATGACCTGCTCGATCGCATAGTCTTCACCGAGGGTGATGTTGTCTTTAATGTCGCCAGAGAATAAAAAAGCATCCTGTAAAATCACGCCGACATAGCGCCGTAGCTCTGCTTGGGTAACCTCACGAATATCAATACCGTCGATTAAGATTCTGCCTTTAGTTGGCTCATACAAGCGAGATAACAGGCGAATGATCGAGCTTTTTCCCGCGCCCGTCGGTCCTACAAGGGCAATTCTTTCCCCTGCTCTTAAAGTGAAATTTATATCTTTGAGGACGTACTCATCGGGCTTGTAGCCAAACCATACATGGTCAAAACAGATTTCACCAGTGCCATCAAGGGGTAAAGATTTGGGATGTTCAGGATCGCGAATTTCAATAGGTTCTTGCAGGATGACATTAATGCGTTCAACTGCCGTAAATCCTGCTTGAATCGTGGTGAATTTCTCGGCTAATTGGCGAATTGGATCGAACAGACGCTGTGAAAAGAGGACAAAAGCGGAAAGTTCACCAAAGGTAAGATTCTTCTGAACTATCTGACCGCCACCTAGCCACAGTACTCCCGCGATCGCTACTAGGGCAGTCCATTCCAAGGTGGCAGAAACTGCTGATTCATGGAAAATAGTGCGATTTACTTCAACGGAGTATTGCTGATTAACCTTGAAGTGTTGCTCGGCATTAAACTTTTCGCGGCGAAATAATTGAACAATATTTGCACCCAGAATGTTTTCTTGCAAAATCGAATTGAGTTCGGAGAGGCGATCGCGAGCTTTGAAATTAGCTTTGCGATATTCGTATTGAAAATAAATAATGAGGGTGGTAACGGGAATTACCATCACTAAAAGTAAGAGAGCTAAATCCCAGCGCAGCAAAAACATGAATACAGCGATCGCCGCGATCGCTGCCAGATCGCTGAGTACACCAACTGCACCAGTGGCAAAAACATCACCTAATGCTTCGACATCGCTAGTGAGGCGAGTAATTAATTTGCCGACGGGAGTGCGATCGAAAAAACTAGTTGATAAAGACGTAACGTGACGAAATAAATCTTGGCGAATATTTGCCGTGATTTTTTGTCCGACCTCTTGCACCAAATAGCCCTGCCAAGCCTGAAACACAAGCCGTACTGTAATAGTCAGCAGTATGACTACGCAAATCCAGCGCAAACCAAATAAATCGCCGCTTTTAATTGGTCCATCGATCGCCTGCTGCACAAGGATAGGCTGCACAGCACTAGCGATTGATAAAGGCACAAGTAACAGCAGTGATATCAGAAGTTGTTTAGAATTTTGCTTGGCATAGGGCAGTAAACTCAACAACAGTCGCCAATCATTACTCTTGAGACGATTTGCAGATTGAGAGTTGACAGAGCTAGCTTTGGTGGTGTTGATCACTATTCGAGATCCCTATTACCGGGGTTACGAGATGGATCGCTGTTAAGGAAGCCAAACACAAACAAACTGATGAAAAATATGACAGTGATGTATACCACTATTTTTAAAGTGAGCATAAATAAATAATCTCCGTATAAATATCTAAGAATTTATCCTATGTTCAATCTTATAGGAAAAGATGGGAATTCCTTATACTTCCTGATAATGGCTATGTAAATTTGAGTATTTATACTTAAATATAGAAATGTAAGTTTTGCTTAGGATACAAAACCCAAGAAGAGAGTTGCGGAGCGGAGCGCCGCAACTCTCTTCTTGGGTTTTAGTTTGTACTAACCAACTATTGCTTTGCTATATACTATCTATCTAGGCTTGAAATATTTGCCCTAAAAGTTGCGATCGCTCGATATATAAAGACATTTGACTAGCGATCGCCCGCAATAATTTTTCATCTAAAGATGAATAATCAAGGGTTACTTCATGGACATTTTGTGTCGTAATTGAAATATCTTGAACTTTACGATTTATTAACTGAAAAACACCAATCGTTCTTTTTTGAGAATCAAACATGGGGACGGCTAAAACTGAACGGGTGTGGTATTCAATATCGTAGTCAAAGGTTTTGTGATGTCGGTATTCTGCATTATCTGGTAACTTGTGGACATCAGATAAATTGAGAAATTCTCCAGTCATGGCAACATAGCCAACAATACTATCTTGATTGAGAGGTACGGCAAAATTGACTAAGGAGCGATCGGGTTGAGAATCGTTTTGCGAAACTTCAAAGCAAACTGTATGTACTGGTGCAGAGCGATCAATTAAATAAATACTTCCCGCATCACTATTAGTTATTTTCCGAGTAGTTGCTAGTGTTGATTCTAAAAAAGCTCGTAAGTCACTAGTACTAGACAAAGATATTGATAAGTCAAGCAGATCATTAAGTAAGCACTTGTAGTAATGCAGTTGCTCTAAGTGCTGAGGTGCTGAGGCGGACGAATCATTTGATGTATCTGGTTGCCAAACTAAATCAGGATTCATGGATATAGCCAATATCTTGGTAATGTCCTGCTTAGACCGTATAAAACTAGGTCTTAGTAGTTAGTCTCGGCAGTACAATCTATGCGAATAATACTAGCAAAATCACCTCAGAAAAATAATAATACCAAGAAACAAAATGGCTACGCCATTTTGTTTCTTGGTATAAAACCCCAAAGAGAGAGTGGCGGCGCTTTGCGCCGCCACTCTCTCTTTGGGGTTTTAGGTTATGCTGTAGCGCTCATTTGCTTCGTCTTCATCTTCATCAAGTTGCAGATCATCGATCGCATAGACATCTGGCCAAGCGGATGCACCATGTTCATAAACATCAATGCCAATGCGATCGGCTTCAGGATTGACTCGCAATAGACCAAAGGCTTTGAGTGAGCCAAACATCAAAAATGAGAATATAACGACAAAGATAATAATTACTACTTCCCCTCCGAGTTGTACTCCCAGCAAATCAAAACCACCACCCAAGAATAAGCCAGCTTTTTTATTCATCGTTAATGCTGGATGTCCAAATAAACCAACACAGATGATGCCCATCATTCCGCACGCGCCATGTACGGCAAATGCACCGACAGGATCGTCAATTTCAAACCATTCAATAACATCTACAACAATCAGGACTAGGACACCAGCCACTGCCCCAATCAAGGCTGCTGCCCAAGGCATGACATAAGCACAACCTGCCGTAATTGCTACTAACCCTGCTAGCGATCCATTTAGACCGCAGAATAAGTGCCACTGCCGAAAGCGAAAGTAAATATAGAGAAATGCGGTCATTGCGCCAGTTGCAGCCGCTAAAGTCGTATTTACAACAATCAATCCCGGTAGTCCGTGATTGCTGAGGGTCAGTGTCGAACCAGCATTAAATCCATACCAACCAAACCATAAAATCATCGTGCCAATTGTGGCAAACCCAAGATTATGTGCTGGTGGAATTTGTCCCCATACGCGATCGGGACGAGGACCTAGTAGGTATGCGCCCACTAAAGCTGTCCATCCGCCTACTGTATGTACAGCCGCATCGCCTGCAAAATCATGAAAGCCTAGTTTGTATAGCCAGCCGCCATTGTTCCAAACCCAATGGACGACTAGGGGATACATGATCGCTCCCATAATAAATGCGTAAATTAAGTCACCCTTAAAATTAGTCCGCTCAGCCATCGAGCCTGTGGTGATCGTACTCGCAGTTGCCGAAAAGGCGAACTGAAAGAAGAACAGAGTAAAAGTACTAACTGGTGCGGTGGAACCTCCTGCACCCATCGCATATTCGATCGCTCCATTACTGATCGTCAAAGCATTATTTAAAAGAAATCCATCGGTTCCAAAAAATCCGTTACTAGTTGTGCCAAAGGCGATCGCAAAACCTGTGATCCACCATGCTAAGAGCGTAACAGCCGCATCGATGAAGTTTTCCGCAAGTGTATTGACCACCCCCGTCTGTCTAACTAGCCCTGCTTCCAGCATGGCAAAGCCACATTGCATAAAAAATACTAAAAACCCCGTAATTAGTACCCACCCTGTATCAACGGATAATCGCAACTCGTTTGTCGTTTTGGTCAAGGACTCGAGCGTACCTGTTTCGATCGCTTGGACAATAGTTGGTGTAAATGCTGAAAATATCGCTGCCCCGATCGCGATCGCTAAAAAACGCGCCAAATGGTTCTTGTTTTTAGTGTTTGTCTTTGACATGATCATATCTATATACTGTTATGGTCTTTGGGATTAGTGATTAATCGCCGAACTCTTGGTCTTAAAGTTTGCAGATTGACTTGATGTAGGTCTCGCCCTGATTTCTTATACGTTTAAGGGAGACTCGCAAAAGTGTCGATTAGTACATTGATTCAGATGGTTTTTAACTTTGTATAGCTGTCGCCAGTTACAAAACCAGAAGCGAATTGCGCCGCAATTCGCTTCTGGAATTTGTCCTAATACAAATGACGACAGCTTACAAAACTGTGTGATCGATGTCACAGTGAAAATGTTTAACGATCGCCAGCTTCCTGTGAGATTAGTCACCGCTAAAATCAGAAAAAAGCAAGATAATCTAACCACTAGCGACGTATCTACATAAATTCCCCCCGCATGATTGCCTCCTGCGGGTTTTTTATCGCTGTATTTGTAAAGAATTCGTTACACTGTTGAATAGCACAGTTAGCAGCGCTAAAAATAACGCAAAGAATTATGCACTTAACATGGCTGGATAGCAATTCATGGCTGATTGAGATTGCAGGCAAGCGGATACTTCTTGATCCTTGGCTAGTTGGTTCGCTTACGTTTGGGAATGCGGATTGGTTCTTTAAATCTGAGCGAATTACTCCAAGAGAAATTCCGCAAAATATTGATTTAATCTTGCTATCTCAGGGTTTACCCGATCATGCTCATCCGCCTACACTTGAGCAGCTTGATCATCAAATTCCTGTAGTCGGTTCACCAAGTGCGTCCAAATTAGTAACACAGCTTGGCTATACCCAAGTTACTGCTTTAGCTCATGGTGAAGTATTTAGGATTCCGAACTTATTGGAAATCAGAGCGGTACTGGGTTCACTCATTGGTCCAAACACCTTTGAGAATGGCTATATTATCAAAGATTTGATGGAAGGAACTTCCATCTATTACGAACCGCATGGCTCTCATGCTGCCGCGATTCAAGAGTTTGCGCCTGTTGATGTGGTGATTACACCGACGATTGATCTCAAATTACCTGTAATTGGTGCGTTTATTAAAGGTCAACAAGCAGCCGTGCAGGTGGCTCAATGGTTGAATCCGCAAGTGATTATACCGACCGCAGCAGGTGGTGATTTGACCTTTAGTGGTGTTTTGCTGAAGATTTTGAAAGCAGAAGGAACTGCTGACTCCTTGCGATCGCAGTTTGCCGCTAATAATATTTCCACGCAAGTACTGGAACCTAAGCCTTGGGAACGTTTTGAAGTTAAGCTTCAGAAGTTAGCCGTCACATAAAAAAGGGAGCGCTTAGCGCTCCCTTTTTTTTAGAATTTCACTGAGACTGGTTTCTTCTCAGGTAATTGTGTGTATTCGGCGACGATTTTGCGAAACTCCTCGCCATCAAGGGTTTCGACATCAAGGAGAATATCCACGAGGCGATCGCACAAATCACGGTTTTCTTCGATCAAACGTTTTGCTGTTTCGTAACAGGTTTGAGCAATCTGACGAATTTGGCGATCAATGCGATCGCCTAGCTTTATAGAGTAATCACTCTGAGGCATGAAGTTCCGTCCTAAAAAGACTTCACCACTTTCAGACTCTAAAGCACCCAAACCTAAGTCCGACATCCCAAATTGAGTCACCATTAGTCTGGTTAATCTGGCAACCTGTTGGAAATCGCCCGATGCGCCTGTGGTAATTTCGGCATCACCAAAAACCACCTCTTCAGCAGCACGTCCACCGAGCATCATCGTAATCGTATCGAGAATCTGCGATCGCGACTCCAGACCATATTCCTCGTCAGGCACACCTTTAGCAAAGCCACCGATACCACCAGAGCGAGGCACGATCGTGATTTTGTCGAGGAGCGAGGCATTCTTGAGAAGGGTCATCACTAAGGCGTGACCAACTTCGTGATAGGCGACTAGACGCTTTTTGGAGCTATCGAGCATCGGCTTCATGCTCAAGCCGATGGTAATGCGATCGATCGCATCGGCAATTTCTAATTCCCCGATCGCGTCTTTATAACGTCGGGCAGCTAAGATTGCTGCCTCATTGAGTAAGTTTGCCAAATCTGCCCCTGCAAATCCGGGAGTTAATCTTGCTACTGACTCAAGGGAAACATTTTCCTCAAGTTTCTTATTACGGGCATGGACTTTGAGAATTTCTTGACGACCTTTATAGTCGGGATAGTCTACGGTGATTTGGCGATCAAATCGACCGGGACGGAGTAAGGCACTATCTAGCACATCAGGACGATTGGTTGCCGCAACGACAATTACGCCCGAATTACCTTGGAAGCCATCCATTTCGGTGAGCATCTGGTTGAGTGTTTGTTCGCGCTCATCATTACCACCACCGATACCAGCACCCCTTTGCCGACCGACAGCATCAATTTCATCGATGAAAATAATACAAGGGGCATTATCTTTAGCCTTTTGGAATAAATCGCGGACGCGGGAAGCACCTACGCCCACAAACATTTCTACAAATTCGGAGCCTGAGAGGGAGAAGAATGGAACTCCTGCCTCTCCTGCGATCGCCTTAGCCAAAAGTGTTTTCCCAGTTCCGGGAGGACCAATTAGCAATACGCCTTTGGGGATTTTTGCGCCAACCGCCGTAAAGCGATCGGGCTGTTTTAAGAAAGTGACGACTTCCTGCAATTCTTCCTTAGCTGTGTCAATCCCCGCCACATCATCAAACATAATCCCCGTTTTTGCTTCTGGGGAAAATCTGGCTTTAGTCTTACCAAAACTAAGGGTTTGTCCAGGACCACCAGGGGCATTGCTAATGCGGCGCAATACCATTAACAATATAAAAATTAAGAGTAGAGGTACAAAAAATGTACTTGCTAGTTGCCAAAGTAATGTTGGCTGTTGAGGCGCTCTTACCGCTATATCGACGTTGTTTTCGCGCAGAGCTTTCATTAATTCGCTATTGCCATCACGGGCAATCAGGTCAACCCTTACTTTGCGTCCATCTTTCAAGACCGCTTCAGCAGCTAGACCATTGCTTTCAAGATCGATTTTTTGGACTTTATTATCTTTGACACTCGAAAGTAGCTCCGTATAGCCCATCGGTGATGGACTGTCACCCTCAGCACCTGCCAACGTTGGTACTGTGAGTGTCACACTTTGCAATATTGCTAAACTTACGACCGTCGTTTTGACGCGCCGCCAAAAGGTTGCCAAAAAGGTTGTTGTTCCAGAAGACATCACTGCCTGTCGCTCCTTATAACCCCGTCGATGCGGTAATCGGTTGACTTTACTATTTACTAGTCTAGTGCATTCCCTCAAAACCTGTCACAGTAAAATACTTTGTGGTGCGGCTCAGCCGCACCACAAAGTATTTTACTGTGAGTCCCTAATGAATTGGATTACTGCTCAGATCAAGTGGATTATGCTCGTTTCTGGGGTCTTAACTTGCACCCTGTTTTATGCAGCGATCGCCCCTCAAGCGGCACTGCGTTCTTTCTTTGGCGATGTTTTGGAGGGGCAACTTGCGGAAATTATTGTCCGTAACTGGGGTGCTTTGATCACGCTTGTGGGTGCAATTCAAATTTATGGAGCATTTAGGGCAGCCAGTCGCACTTTGATTGTAGTGATTTCAAGTATTAGCAAATTGGTTTTTGTGAGTTTGGTTCTGGTTTATGGTAGGCAATATCTGGATAAAGCAGGAATTGCGGTTGTAATTGATTTAGTCCTAGTTGGCTTATTTGTGGTTTATCTGATTGGCGATCGCCAAAAAATCAAAGATTAAGGCGGCACGAAGTGCCGCCTTAATTAATATGTTAAGAAGCGTAGCAATTATAGAGAAAGCTAGATTTACTTCATATTCTTTATAGTGCTATGAGACAATTACACTAAAATACACGCAAGCAACGCTACGCATATTCATATCCATGAACGCCACAACAAATATTCAGCCATTTTCTGCCGATGATTTTGCCAATGCTCTCGCCGAACATAATTACGAGTTTGCCGTTGGGCAAGTCGTCAAGGGCAAGGTCATCTCCATCGAAAGTAGTGGCATTTATGTCGATATTGGCGCTAAGTCTTTAGGTTTTCTTCCGATTGAAGAAGCAACGCTCAGTGGTTCCTCACGCTCTAATGATGCTTTCCCCATTGGCAATGAGTACGAATTTCTGATCATTAGTAGCCAGAATGCTGATGGCGAAGTAAAACTATCAGTGCGCCGTTTACTATTCAAACAAGCTTGGCAAACTTTGAAAGATTACCAAGCAGAGTCCACAGTTTTCGAGACTAAGGTGATTGGCACTAACAGTGGTGGTGTGATTGTCGATGCGGTGGGACTACGGGGTTTTGTACCGCGATCGCACCTCACTGATGCCACTGATCTTGCCAAATTGATTGGTAAAAAAATTCCTGTCCTTGTTTTAGATGCCGATGAAACTCGCAAAAAACTAGTGCTATCGAATCGTCAAGCGGCGAAATTAGCGGCGATCGGTCAATTGGCTAAGGGACAACTGATTACTGGCAAAGTGAGTAACATTCGTCCTTTTGGCGCATTTGTAGAATTTGCAGGAGTATCTGGCTTGCTGCATATCAAAGAAATGAGTCAAAAGCCCGTCAGCGATCCTACCCGCGTATTTCAAATTAATGACATCATCAAGGCGGTGGTCGTGGATATTGATGAGTCTCGCGATCGCATTGCCCTATCTACCAAAATCCTCGAACTGCACGCTGGTGAAATTCTCGACAATTCTGCCCAAGTCTTTGCGGAAGCTGAAGAGCGTCTTGAAAAAAATATCAGCAAGCTCTGGGAAGCATAATACTAAAACTAAAAATGGCTATGCCATTTTTAGTTTTGAAAAACCTTACTGGGTTTGGTTTTTAATTCACAAAAGTGTTGTCACACTTTCGTGAATTGGTATAATCTCTAAAAAAGAAGGTGATGCTTTGCGTCACCTTCTTTTTTAGGTTTTTAATTTTTTCGTACAAGCAATCAAGTTTGAACTTAGAATATTAGCAGTCATCAAAATATTTAAAATAAGCCCTCAAAATCAAAATTTATGGAAACTAATATTCTTGGTCTGCTCGGAACCCTTTTGGCTCTGTTCGTACCTACTGTCTTCTTGCTGACTCTCTATATCCAGACATCTAGTCGCGAAGAAGGTCAAAGCACCAAATAAATAAAACAAAAAGCGCAGCCATTTGGCTGCGCTTTTTGTTACTGGGTAAAATCATCGTATTGCTAAGATTTACTCCCGTTAGGCTATAAATAAATCATCAGAGCTAAAATTTTTAAGATTTACCTAGCATGAGTAACTGCCTTTGTCTTGCTTGCGATCGCTCAAACTCAATAACCACCAAATTCTGCACCCAATGCGGCGCTAAGTTACAAATTCAAGAGCGTTATCGGGCTTTGAAGGTAATCGGACAGGGGGGATTTGGTAAAACTTTCTTGGCTCAGGATGAGTCGAAGCCATCACAGCCGCGTTGTGTGATTAAGCAATTTGCCTTTGAAACGATTAATCCTAATGCGAGTCAAGGGACTTTGGATGTCGCCATCAGGTTGTTTGAGCAGGAGGCAAAGCGTCTCGATGATTTGGGTAAGCATCCGCAAATTCCTGAACTTCTATCTTTTACAATCCATGAGGGTAAACAGTACCTCATCCAAGAGTTTATCGATGGTGAGACTTTGGAGCAGGAGTTAACGCGAGTTGGCGCTTTTAGTGAGCAGCAGGTGCGGGATGTGTTGGTGGAGGTGCTGCAAATCTTAGAGTTTGTGCATGGCAAGTTGGTAATTCATCGCGATATTTCGCCAGACAATATCATTCGGCGGCGTAGCGATCAAAAGTTGGTGCTGGTAGATTTTGGGGCAGCAAAACACGCAACGGCGACGTTATTGGCAAAGACGGGGACGGGCATCGGGAAGGCGAGTTATGGCGCTCCTGAGCAAATGTTGGGTAAGTCGGTGTTTCAGAGTGATTTGTTTGGGTTGGGTGTGACTTGTTTGCATTTGCTCACAAATGTGGAACCGTTTACTCTCTATGACGTTTTGGAAAATGAATATCAATGGCGACAGTTTTTGAATGGGAAAGTGGTTAGCGATGAGTTTGGGAAGCTATTGGATCGGTTGACTTCTTACAGGGTCAAGGAAAGACCCAATTCGGTTGCGGATGCTTTGCAGGATTTGGGAATTAAAACCTCATTGGTGAATATTGCATTGCAATCTAAAGTTCCAAATACTAATGCTTTAATTCAAAATTCGAGTAAATCTTCTATTAGTCTAATATCTGCTAAAGGCATTGACTATCATGAATTAGAGAAATTGTTGATAGCAAATGAATGGCGTAAAGCAGATGAACTAACATCTAGATTATTACTGCAAGCGATAGGACGTGTAAAAAAACGACTTCTCAATATCGAAGATATTAAAAATTTTCCTCGTGAAGATTTTCATACCATTGATCAGTTATGGTTGCATTACAGCAATGGCAAATTTGGGTTTAGTGTTCAGATTGGTCTATGGCTGCGATGTGGTGGTCAAGTTGATCGATATGATTATGAAGTTTGGCAAAAATTTGCATCAAAAGTTGGCTGGTATAATTCACAAAATTCAACTTGGAGGACGTATTCTCAATTTATGCGATCCACTAAAAATGCCCAAAATGCTTGTTTAGCCAGCCTTCCCTGTATATACACAGTTTTAGGTTTAAAAGGAAGAAATTGCCTGTTTTCTCGGAAAGACCTGTAAAAAATTCAATAATATCTGTCGTAGGGGCAGAGCATTACCGCCACAATTTATGAATTCTGCAATCATCTCAAATTGGGAATGCTCTGCCCTTAACCTCCAACATTCACCGAAAATCCCGAAAATCCCTAAGCGATCGCCATTCACCGAAAATCTCTAAACCGCAGAGATAAGCGATCTATAAAAGCAAAGAGGGTAGAGCATTTGCGAATGCAGATTGTAGTGGAGAGTTGCGAGATAGTGGCGCAAATGCTCTACCCCTACAAATATTTTTCTTTTTACCTTTTCCTTGAAATGCAAAATTTTAAAAATGAAGCTGACTCCATACTTTGAAAGAATAGTTCTCAACAAACGTTTAGAGATTAATCTAGATTGGTGCGATCTAGAAAGAGAAGGAAGACAAATATGAAAATCCATTACTTTGCAGATACAGATACACTCTTTATTGAACTTAGCGATCGCCCTAGTGTTAGAACTGAAGAAATTAATGAACTAGTAACCGTAGACTTTGACATAGAGGAAAAATTAGTGGGAATTACCATTGAGTCAGCACGAAATCAAGTTGATCTCAATTCAATTAATATTTTGACCAACCTAGAACTTAAAACACTGCAACCTGCTTAAAACGCTCTATTGGCAGAAGAATAACCATGAAAGTTAAATACGATGCAGAAGCAGATATTCTCATTAAAAAAAGACTGGTGCAGCGAGTAAATCTCACCGCACCAGTCTTTAGCTTTCTAGTCTTTTGTTAAGGCGCTAGAGCATTGCCTCTGAGCAAGCTACCGATCGTCTTAAAGGTAATCTTCAACTGAGTCAAAGGATTCGCTGGCACAACGGTTTTGTAGAGATAGCTATCAAAGGTCAGCTTCTGCACATCCTTGTCCGCGCACATTTCTACGAATGCTTCACGAGTAGCATTTGTGGCATAAAACACATTCTGAAGAATGTCTAAAACCTTGTAGGTCAGTCCATACTGCTTGTCCCAACGCTTGATATATACCTTGAGATCAGCTTCAGTGGGGATACGTTTACCTGCTTCGGCAAACTCAACGATCGCCTCAGCACACATCCGACCAGATTTCGCCGCAAAGTAAATACCTTCGCCACTGGACTTGGTAACATAGCCTGCTGCATCGCCAACGAGGGCAATCCGCCCCACCACGCGGCGAGGACGGGGATGCTCAGGAATGGGGTGAGCTTCGACTTTGATTACTTCACCGCCTTCGATGCGGGGCAACGCACGGGCGCGAATACCCGCTTGCAATTGCTTGATCAGGCGTTGGTTTTTGTGCATTGTGCCAGTACCAACGGCAACGTGATCGTATTTAGGGAAAACCCATGCGTAGAAATCGGGCGAAACATCATCGCCAACATACATTTCCGCAAGGTCTTTGTAATATTCCATTTTGTCGGGAGAAATGCGAATGCGCTCTTGGAAGGCGATCGCATAGTTGTAGTCACCTGCATCCATTGCTTTGGCTACTACCGAGTTAGCACCATCAGCACCGATAATGATGTCGATTTCAAGGGTACGCATTACACCCTCGTTACCACCTTCGGCAAAGTCGGAGTAGGTGATCACGTAGGGCTGGTTGCCATTGTTGTTGATTTTGATATCAAGGACGCGACCGTTAATTAGTTTTGCACCAAGGCTAGCTGCACGATTGCGTAAAAAAGCATCTAAAATTTCGCGGCGACACATACCGATATATTCATCGGGATTGTCTAATTTAATGTCTACTTCCACATTGCTGGGAGAGATCATTTTCATATTACGGACGCGGCGATCGATAATTTCAGGAGGCAACTCAAATTCGGAAACCATACATAGAGGAATTGCTCCACCGCAGGGTTTGGCGTTGTCTAGCTTACGCTCAAATATGTAGGTCTCAATTCCTGCTTTGGCAAGTGTTTCAGCCGCACAAGAACCCGCAGGTCCGCCGCCTACAACAGCAACTCGTAATGTCAAAATGCGCTCCTAAAGCTTTATTTAATCAAGGTTTAACTTTTTGGATGTTAGCATTGCCTCTAGAGCGATCGGGGCAAAATTGATGAATATTAACATTTGTATTGTTTTGTGTATTGATAGCGATCGCCCCTAATCCCCAAAAAACTGATTTATTTGTGGTGCGATTTTGCTTCGTCACAAATAAATCGTTTCTTTATTAAAAGCGCATTTGATTGTATGGTTACTTGCAATTTTACGATTACTATAACCTCCCCCAATCAAGCGCAATACTTCCATAACGCCTCCAGACTGATGTTACGATTGTCATGGATGCAAACTTTGACGGTTAGTTCTCTCTAATTGAATTTCTATGGCTCGAAAATCCAAAGCCGCTAATCCTGCTGACTCTTCTAAAAATGAACTTGGACTTTCTGATCTGCGGGTTCGCCTTAACTTTTTGGAAAAGGAAAACGATAAACTAATTAAGCAAATTGAGTCTAGTCGTACTAAGTTAAATAAGCTGAACGATAGCATTCAGGAAGTTGGAATTGAACTCACGCAGCGTGTAGCCCCTTTCCGTCAAAAGATCATAGAACTTGATCAGCAAATTCATCAAGTCTTTAAGGAAATCTTTGCGGGCAGGAAGCTTGGCAAGAAGTCTCGCAAAGATATTGAGTCGGTTTACTATCATCTCCAAGTTAATGGTTTGCTCAGTCCAAATCCTATTTCCTTTGGTGATGAGATACTAGATGATCCTGAAGAAGAGGATTGGCAAGAGCATCAAAATCATCATAAAAAGCAATCTCATCGTGAAGTTTTGGAAGATATTGCCAAGCCCGATCGCGATGAACTTAAAAAGATTCGCCAGCTTTTCTTGCGCTTAGCTGAAAGTTTTCATCCCGATAAGGTGACAGATGCGGCTGAAAAGGAATATCGGACTGAGATTATGAAGGAAATTAATCTGGCTTATCAAAATGGTGATTTGGCTAGGTTACTGGCGATCGAAAAGCAGCAAGAATTGGAGGCAGTGATCGATCGCGATAGTTCGGATGATCTGACTCGCCATTGTGCCAAGGTAGAGTCCGAAAATGCTTTTCTCAAAGAACAATTGGCAACTCTCAAGCAACAATTAAAACTCACGAAAAAGAGTCAACAAGGCGAAATCACTACCGTTTTCAAGAAAATGGCTAAGTATGGTGGTGATCCGATCAGTGAGGCTTTGCGTGAGGTGGAAGCTCATGTCACGGTGGTTGAACAAGTGCATCGGTTTGTGCTGGACTTCCGCGATCGCCGCCTCACGATCAAAGAGTTTTTACAAGGTCCTGAAGTTCTAAGACAACAACAAATGTCAGAAGAAGAGTTAATGTTGGAATTTTTATCGCAATTTCAGTAAATTTTGCCTAAAGCTAAAGCCCCAGAGAGAGTGGCGGCGCTTTGCGCCGCCACTCTCTCTGGGGCTTAAACACAAAGTGCTGTCGAACTTACGCAAGAGTCATCGTGATAATCCAGTAAAAATAGGTTTTGCTTGCGTTAAACTGATTAGCGTCCCTCAACTCGTAGTTATGGCAAGTTTTCTGTTAGAAGTTGGTACTGAAGAACTACCCGCTAGTTTTATTGTTGATGCTTTGCGCCAATGGCAAGAGCGCATCCCGAAAAATTTAGATGAACACCAACTAACTACGAGCAAAGTCAGTGTGTATGGTACACCCCGTCGTTTGGCGGTGCTAATCGAAGGTTTACCAAAACAACAGAGCGATCGCAGTTTAGAGCTTAAAGGTCCCGCCGTAGGTTCTGCCTTTGTAAATGGCGATCCACAGGGTGAGCCGACCAAAGCTTTGTTAGGTTTTGCCAAGTCCAAAGGGATTGACCTCAAGGATATTTTTATTAAGGAAACCGATAAGGGTGCGTTTGTATTTGCGAATCAGCAAATTATTGGGCGTGAGACGACTGAAATTTTGCAAGAGCTAGCCCCTACTTGGATTACGGGCTTAGAAGGTAAACGTTTAATGCGTTGGGGTAACGGAGATCTTAAGTTTCCCCGTCCAATTCGTTGGTTAGTATCTTTATTTGATTCCAAAATTTTGCCGATCGCTTTAGAAAATGTGCAGAGCGATCGCATTAGTCAAGGACATCGAGTATTACATCCGCGATCGGTGATTATTGACACTGCTAAAGATTATGTTGAAAGTTTGCGCGAAGCCTTCGTTTTAGTTGATGGCAAAGAACGTCAGGCACATATCCTCACGCAAATGAATAGCATTGTGGAATTGTTTGGTGGTAAAGCCGAGATTCCTGAAGACTTATTAGAGGAAGTTACTTATTTAGTCGAATTTCCGACGGCTGTGATCGGTGAATTTGAGCGCGAGTTTTTAGACCTGCCTCAGCCCGTAATTAAAACCGAGATGGTTAGCCATCAGCGCTATTTCCCCGTACATTCAGCAAAAAATCCTGATCAATTACTCCCCCGTTTCATTACGATTTCCAATGGTGATCCCAATAAGTCACGGTTAATTGCATCGGGTAATGGTCGGGTCATTCGAGCGCGTCTCTCCGATGGCAAATTTTTCTACGATAGCGATCGTGCGGTACATCTCGAAACTTTCTTGCCGCTTTTAGAAAAAGTCACTTTCCAAGCCCAGCTAGGCTCGGTTGCCGAAAAGGTAGAACGCATCAGGGCGATCGCCAAGTTAGTAGTTAACGCGATCGCCAATTTAAAAGTTACTGAGGCTGAGCAGGTACTCATTGATCGCACAGCGCAACTAGCCAAAGCCGATCTCGTCACCCAGATGGTTAAGGAGTTCCCCGAACTGCAAGGTCAGATGGGTTATTACTATGCACTCGCTAGTGAAGAACCAGTGACAGTTGCAACGGGCATTCGGGAGCATTATCAACCGAAAGGTGCAGGAGATGCCCTACCCATTTCTTTGACGGGCAAAATTGTGGCGATTAGCGATCGCATTGATACGTTAGTTGGCATTTTTGGATTAGGGATTATTCCGACAGGTTCTTCTGATCCCTTTGCACTGCGTCGTGCTGCTACGGGAGTTGTGCAGATCGTATGGGAAAGCGGATTTGCTCTCGACTTGCCGAAACTATTACAAGCGGCGATCGCCATTTATGCCGAAAAGAATTTACTAACGCAACCTGCGGAAACGGTGCTGGAAAACCTCTATAAATGGTTTAAGCAACGTTGCGACACGATTTTGTCAGAGCAGGGTGTTGAATACGATCTCGTTGATGCAGTTACAGGTACAGACGATCTCGCCTACACCTTAAAAAGTTTGAGCAATCTTACCCGCATTAAAGAACGCGCTCATTTCTTGCAACAGTCTCGCGAAAGTGCCACTCTTAGCACTATCTATGAGCCAATTGTTAGGGCTTCGCGTCTTGCGGTGCAGGGCAATCTCGATAACTCGACCGTTGATGTCAAGTCAGTGATTGATGCTGATGCCATAGCTGAACCTGCGGAACGTGATTTGTATCAGGCGATCGCGGCATTGCCTAGTCAACCTAGTGATGAGCAGTTAATGGAAGGAATTAAGGCGATCGCGCCAGTTCTAGCTAAATTTTTTGATGATGTGCTAGTGATGGCAGAAGATCCCCAAGTACGCCAAAATCGACTTAACCTGCTGGGCATTATCCGCAACTACAGCCGTCAGCTAGCTGACTTTAGCTCAATTCTCAAATAAAAAATGAGCGCTTAGCACCCTTTTTTAGCATCCCTCATTGATTGAATTTTCATATCAAAAACTAGTCTGTGATTATGACTGTGGATGATATTAAAAAAACTTATAAAAAAAATTAAAATACAAACGAAAACTCATCATTTTATGGACTTACTAAAACACCTATAATCCTTGCTAGAAAAGAATTATAGGTGTTTAAAAGGGATTAAAAGTGATCGATAACTATCACCTATAACTAATGATAGAAATAAAAAGCTAGTTGTTCGCTAGGATGCCAAGAGCGATATGATTCGTTTTGATACCCTTGTGGGTGATTGAAATAAACGTAACTTGGCTGAGTGCCTTTACTTGGGTACAACTTCAAGACCTCGTTTATTTTTTTGGCTGCAATCTTTAAGAGGTTTATTACATACATGGCTACCTACAAAGTAAGACTGATTAACGAAGCTGAAGGTCTAGATAAGACTATCGAAGTTCCTTCTGACGAGTACATTCTTGACGTTGCCGAAGCTCAAGGCATCGATCTTCCTTACTCTTGCCGCGCTGGTGCTTGCTCTTCTTGTGCAGGTAAAATCGTTAAGGGTGAGATTGATCAAGGCGATCAGTCCTTCTTGGATGACGATCAAATCGAAGCTGGCTACGCACTTCTTTGCGTAACCTATGCTCAGTCTGATTGTGAAATCTTGACCCACCAAGAAGAAGCTCTCTACTAAAAGCTTCTCTGTATTAAACAAGTACAAATATTTTAAAAGCTCTGATCGCTATTTTCTTATGTCCAGCGATCAGAGCTTTTTAGTGATTACTTTCCCTTGTTTAGGGTCAAGATATCACCTATGATTGGGGCTGCAACCATTAAAAGTTTATTTAAAGAAAATATGGCTACTTACAAAGTAAAGCTTATTAACGCTGAAGGTTCTGAGACAGTTATCGATGTTCCTGATGATGAGTACATTCTTGATGTAGCAGAAGAGAAAGGTTTAGATCTTCCTTACTCCTGTCGTGCTGGTGCTTGCTCTTCTTGTGCAGGTAAGGTAACTAGTGGTTCTGTTGATCAGGGGGATCAGTCTTTCCTCGATGATGATCAGATCGCGGCTGGATATGTACTAACTTGCGTTGCTAAGCCAACCTCTGATGTCACCATCGAAACCCACAAAGAAGAAGAGCTTTACTAAGTAGCTTTTCGATATTTGTGGCTTGTGCTGCCCGCTTAGCGGGTAGCACAAGCTTATAAAAAGCTCTGATCGCTAGCTAATGAGGTTTAGTGATCGGGGCTTTTTTAAAGAACCAGATTTTTTGTGGCGCGGCTTTGCCGCGCCACAAAAAATCTGGTTCTTTAGTTGTAATTTGATGTTACATTTTTCAAAATCCAAATTGTAAGGGTCAGTACCAATTTTGTCGGGCAACGAAGAAGAAAAGATCGTCATAGAACCTCAAGAATCACCAGCCTCTCAGCAATCGACGAAGCGATCGCTACTGAATATCGCGACGATTGTGGCGATCGCCACGTTATTGAGCAAAATATTTGGATTACTGCGTCAAGTGGCGATCGCGGCGGCTTTTGGTAACGGTACTGCCTATGGTGCTTACAACTTTGCCTATGTGATCCCCGGATTTTTATTGATCTTGCTGGGCGGCATTAATGGACCTTTTCATAGCGCGATCGTGAGTGTTTTGGCAAAACGCGATCGCAAAGAAGTTGCTGCCATCATCGATAGCATCACTACCATCGTGACAGGGATTTTATTGCTGGTGAGCATTGCGCTGGTAATTTTTGCTGAGCCATTGATGCATCTGGTTGCCCCTGGATTATTTATTCCTGAAGCAGATTTACTTGCTAAAGGAATCAACCCTGAAACCATTCAAAATCTGAAGATCACTAAAGATATTGCGATCCAGCAGTTTCAGATCATGGCTCCGATGGCAGTCTTAGCAGGACTAGTCGGGATCGGCTTTGGTGCTTTAAATGCTGCCGATGCTTATTGGTTACCCTCGGTCAGTCCCATATTTTCTAGCTTAACCGTCTTGATTGGCATCGGCGGCTTGTTTTGGACTATGGGCAGCAAAATCTTATTGCCAGAAAATGCCATGCTCGGCGGTGCTGTCCTCGCATGGTCAACTCTGGCAGGGGCAGTTTTGCAATGGTTAGTGCAGTTGCCTGTACAGATGAAAGCGGGCATGGGTGGATTTAAGCTGCGGTTTGACTTTCAACGTCCTGAAGTCAAAGAAGTAATGAAAATCATGATTCCTGCGACGTTCTCATCGGGGATGCTGCAAATTAATGTATGGACAGATTTGTTCTTTGCATCATTTATCCCCAATGCGGCGGCGGCGGTGTCGGCAATGGGCTATGCAGGATTATTGGTACAAACGCCTTTGGGGATTTTGTCAAATGTGATTTTAGTCCCATTGTTTCCTGTGCTGTCTAAGCTCACCGATCCTGAAAATTGGGGTGAATTAAAACAACGAATTCGTCAGGGCTTGATGCTGACAGCTTTAACGATGTTGCCGATTAGTGCGGTGATGGTGGCGCTAGCTTTGCCGATATCACAGGTAGTTTATGAGCGCTATGCTTTCGATGCCGAAGCTTCACAACTAACTGCTGTTGTTTTGATGGCTTACTCAGTCGGTATGTTTGTGTATTTAGGACGCGATGTGCTGGTACGGGTGTTTTATGCGCTTGGGGATGGTGACACACCTTTTAAAATCAGCATTGTTAATATTTTTCTCAATGGATTATTAGATTATTTTCTCGTTCAAAGATTTGGAGCCGCAGGACTAGTTTTAGCAACGGTCTTCGTGAATATGATTTCCATGATTGTCATGATCTATATTCTCGATCGCCGTCTTAATGGAATGCCGCTAAAAAGTTGGAGCATCACTATATTGGGTTTAGTCATCGCCAGTGCGATCGCAGGTGGGGTAAGTTGGGGAAGCTATCACTTGCTTAGTCAGAATTTTGATAGCTTCGGTACATTGGCAAAATTTGGTGCAAAAGTAGGAGGCTTAGCGATCGCTAGTGGTGTTGGCTTCACTATTTTTGGCGCGATCGCCGTGCAAATGAAAATCCCTGAAATCAAAGCTTTAACCAATCAAATCAAGCGTCGCTTTGCAAAATAGCAAAACAAAAAGGGGCTTCAGCCCCTTTTTGTTTTTTAAGTCGCACTGGCAGCATTAATGGCGATCGCATCGGAGATATAACAAACACCACCAAATTTTTTAGTAACGGGCTTGAGCTTGTCAACTAAAGCCTTAGTTTTATCTTCCAGAAAGAAAGCAATCACATAGTCATTTTCCAACATACTCATATCGAGATCGCCTGAATTAGTACCACTTACGCCCTTGCCAACGACATTGCGAATCACGGTGTAATTCAAAACTCCAACTTTTTCTAAAACCTTAATGATTTTGTGGGATTCAACAGAATCAGATACAATTTCGATTCTTTTAACAGCTTGCATGATTTTTTCTACTAAATTCTTACTAAAATTGAATTGTCTAAGTTGTTGCCCAAAACATATTGATCACGTACATATACAAAGGAATCCCGACAATGATATTGAAGGGAAATGTCACCGCTAGAGCTGTTGACACATAGAGGCTAGGATTTGCTTCTGGCACAGTTAGACGCATAGCAGCAGGGACGGCAATGTAGGAGGCACTGGCGCATAACACCGCAAATAACAGCGCATCTCCCTGCGACATCGAAATTAATTTAGCGATCGCAATACCAACACCCGAATTTAAGATCGGCATCAAAATCGCAAAAGCAATTAAGAACAGACCAGTTTTTTGTAAATCCTTAATGCGTTTGGCGGCAACTAAGCCCATATCCATCAAGAAGAACGTCAACACGCCGTAGAACATATCTTGGGTAAAGGGCGATAAAACGTGCCAACCTCTCTCACCAGTTAAGCAACCAATAATCAAACTGCCAACCAGCAAAAATACAGAACTATTAAGAAATGCTTCTCGTAAAACTTCTGACCATACAAATTCGCTAGTCTCGCCTTTTTTCGCCTTTTCCTCGGCTGTAAATAAACTTACGAGGATCAGTCCCACAATGATTGCAGGAGATTCCATCAGAGCTAAAGCTGCCACCATGTAGCCATCAAAGGAAATACCTAATTGACCCAAAAATGAGCTAGCGGTAATAAAGGTAACCGCACTAATCGAGCCGTAGGTTGCGGCGATCGCGGCGGCATTATAGGAGTCAAGCTTGATCTTGAGAATAAAGAATGAATAGACAGGGACAACGCAAGCCATCAGGATCGCCGCCACCATTGTCAGAATTACTTCTTGGCTGATCCCACTTTTTACTAGCTCCACACCACCCTTAAAGCCAATCGCTAGTAGTAAATACAACGAAAACAATTTCGGAATCGGTGGTGGAATCTCTAGGTCTGATTTAATCAAAACCGCCATCATTCCTAGAAAAAAGAACAAAATCGGCGGATTGAGTATGTTAGAAACAATTAAGTCTAAATTCATCGGGACAAATCCACATTAAAGAATTTTTTAAAAACAAACTAAGTATCTAGGCACAATTAAAAACCAGATCTAAAACCTGTGGCGCACGCTGCGCGTGCGCCACAGGTTTTAGGGTTTTATATTTAATTGTGCCTAGATACTTAAACCAAACAAATTAATACATGATGACAGTCTACAGAATTGTATGGCGATCGCAATTGCAAATGGGTTGTAAGCAACACACCGTTGCATTCACCTTTGCCTTCTTTTCTTATAACCAAAAGAGAGTTGCGCCGCTTCGCGGCGCAACTCTCTTTTTGGTTTTGTCCTAACATATAGCAAAGTATAGTTTTTGGGAGAATATCAAGATGACAGCGATCGCCCCTCCCCCCATCAAACAACAGGCAGATTTAGCAGATACTCAATCCCAACAACTGATCACCGATCAGTGGATTACTGCAACGTGGGACGAATTTATACAGGTTCTCGAAAATCCCCTATATGTAGAATCTCGATGCTATTACGACAAAAATCAAATTAAGCAAATGAGGATTGAAACTATGCCTGTTGGCTCTGAACACGCAGATGATAATACGCTGATCATTTTTGCAATTAGCTTATACTGCACCTTAAAAAATATTCCTGCTAGAGGTTTAACTAATTGCAGTTATGTCAAAACAGGATTTCAAGGTTGTCAGCCAGATATCTCCTATTACATCGGTGAAATCGCCGCCCTCGCTCCTCGCAGCAGTTCCATTGTTAGCCTTGACGAATCGCCTGTACCGAATTTGGTAATTGAAATATCTAGCTCTACGATTAATGATGATTTAGGCAAGAAACGTTTACTTTATGAACAATTGGGGACTAGTGAATATTGGGTAGTTGATGTCCAAGAGGTGAAAATTATTGCTTTAGAAATGCTAGAAAATGGCGGCAGTCGGCAGATCACTGCATCTAAATTATTAGGTGGCTTAGCGATCGCTGATCTCGAAGAAGCGCTAAAAATCAGTCGTGAAAAATCGCAATCGGAAGTTGGGGCATGGCTCCTACAAAAATATAGCCATAATTCCTAAAAGTCCGTCTCGAAGAGACAGACTTTTAGGATATTCAAAAGTTTAGCTAGGTATTTTAAAATCAAACGCTATACTATGTTTAGACATTAAGCTGCACAATATTTACTGATTAGTTGCCTCGCCAATTCCTCAGCAGATATATCCCGAAATCCATAACCATTCATAGTTGGAAAAATGAGCGAACCAACTCCCTACGAAAAACTAGGAGTCAACGACGAAGCCTCCTTTGAAGAAGTGCGTGATGCACGCGATCGCCTATTGCGCGAATATGAGGGGGATGAGTCTCAACAAGAAGTGATTGAGTTGGCTTACGATGCCATCCTCATGGATCGTTTACGCGCCCGCAAAGAAGGCAAGATCGCTGTCCCTGATCGCATTCGTTATCCCGAACGCTTATCCACAGCTATTCCTGCGACTCTCCAAAATAATCCACAGCGTCGCGCCCCATCTTGGTTGTCGAAACTATTAGATACACCCAGCCAAAAAGATATTTATATTTCCCTAGGAATTTTTGCAGGGCTTGGGGCAGTTAGTTTCTTTATTCCTGCGGCTACTACTTGGTTGTCCTTTGGCTTGATTGCCAGTGTTTATTTGCTGACCCGCAAAGAAAACCGTTTTGGAAGAGCTTTGCTGATCTCCCTATCAGGAATTACGATTGGTGTCTTGTTAGCAACTTTGACTAATCAAGTGTTAGTGCTGTCGCGTTTAGTTGGTGATGGATTTTTTCCTAGCTCGATCCAGATGGTGATTATTTTATTAGTGATGTGGCTTCATGCTTGTTTCTTACGTTAGGAATTACTTAAAAACTAGGCGAGCAGGAGCAAAAAGTGACCTCTATCTCCATCAATCAATTTACGAGTAATTTACAGGGCTTTGTAAAACAAGTAATTCAACAACATATTGCCCTCAAAATCACGAACCAAGATGGTGCAGATTTTGTTCTGGTTAGTGCTGAAGATTGGGAGCAACAACAAGAAACTTTGTTTGTTTTGCAAAATAGCAACCTTATGGAGCAAATATCTCGTTCTATGGTCACTCATGCCCAAAATCAAGGTTATTGTCCCAGTAAAGAAGAACTAAATGAGATACTTAGTCTTTGAGGGTGATACGTGGGAGGCTTATGAGGAACTGAGGCAAAAGGATAAAAATCTGCATAAAAGCCTTTGCAAACTCATCAAGGAAATTTTGAGGGAAGATCCCACTAAGGGGACTGGTAAGCCTGAGCCATTGAAACATAATTTATCTGGTTTGTGGTCAAGAAGGATTTCTCAAAAAGATCGTCTTATTTACAAATTTGATGACAAATACGTTTATATTTTCGCTATCGCTGGTCACTACGATCAATAACAAATCATAACCAAAACCCAAAAGATAGTTGCGGCGCTTTGCGCCGCAACTATCTTTTGGGTTTTGGCTTAACATAAATGGCTATAGCTATATTGATATTGTAGAAAAACAGATCAAACATGACTTTAAGTAATGCAACTTTGGGTATCGCCCAGCTTAATCCAATTATTGGCGATTTGGTCGGTAACTGCGATCGCATAGTCGCTGCGGTACAGAAATTGGCGGCTCAAGGTGTGCAGCTTGTGGTCACACCAGAATTATCAATTTGTGGCTATCCACCTCGCGATTTGTTGATGAATCAGCAATTTGTGCGCGATATGGAAACCGCGATCGCCGATCTAGCACGTAAACTACCGTCCGATGTGGCGGTACTAGTGGGGACAGTTTCGGTAAATCCCAAGGCGAACCAAGAGGGGGGTAAACCTTTATTTAATAGCGCGGCTTTGCTGCAAGGGGGTAAGGTTCGGCAAATTTTTCATAAGCGGTTATTGCCAACCTATGACGTATTTGATGAAGATCGTTATTTTGCGGTGGGGAGTGGTAGCCAAGTTTTTACATTAAATCTGAAAGATTGTGCATCGCTGCGAGTGGGAGTGACCATTTGCGAAGATATTTGGAATGATCAGAAATTTTGGAATAAGCGCAACTATGTTGATGATCCTGTTGCCGAGCTTGCTCAAAATCATGAACTAGATTTGTTGATTAATTTGTTGGCTTCTCCCTACGCGGTGGGGAAACAGAACTTACGGGAAGCGATGCTCAGCCATAGCGCGATCTCCCACAACTTGCCTGTGATTTATGCTAATCAGGTGGGTGCAAATGACGATTTGATCTTTGATGGGCGCAGTATGGCATTTAATCGTCAAGGCGAAGTTATTGCTCTGGGCAAAGGGTTTGAGGAAGATTTATTAGTAATTGATTTTGATAATGCGGGGTATAGCCCGACTTTATCCATGTATGAAAGTGATGATGCCGAGATTTTTGATGCTCTCGTTCTCGGTGTACGCGACTATGTGCAGAAATGTCGCTTTCGCCAAGTGGTGATTGGTTTGAGTGGCGGGATTGACTCCGCACTTGTCGCCGCGATCGCTGCCGAAGCGATCGGTAAAGAGAATGTATTGGGTGTGCTGATGCCTTCACCCTATAGTTCCGCACATTCGATTACCGATGCGATCGCCTTAGCTGATAACTTAGGGATTTCTACCCAGACTATTCCCATACAACCGATGATGTCAGCCTTTGATGCGAGTCTGGCGAATCTATTTGCAGATCGCAATAGCGATGTCACGGAAGAGAACTTGCAATCACGGATTCGCGGTAGTTTGCTGATGGCAATCTCCAATAAGTTTGGACATTTACTGCTTTCTACGGGCAACAAATCCGAAGTTTCCGTTGGTTACTGCACTCTTTATGGTGATATGAATGGCGGACTGGCGGCGATCGCGGATGTCCCCAAAACAAGAGTATTTTCAATTTGTGAATGGCTAAATCGCACTAATTCGCTTCTATCGATTAAGCAAGGAGTTTCGGAAGTCATTCCTGTGAATATTATTACGAAGCCACCCAGTGCGGAATTAAAGCCCGATCAGCTTGATCAAGATTCGCTTCCTCCCTACGATATCCTTGACGATATTTTGGAGAAACTAATCCATCAACATCTCTCGGCTCAGGAAATTATTGCCACAGGACATGAACAGGCGATCGTCGATCGCGTAGTTCGTCTGGTCAAAATTGCGGAATTTAAACGCCGTCAAGCTGCCCCTGGACTAAAAATTAGCGATCGCGCCTTTGGTTCTGGTTGGAGAATGCCGATCGCTAGTAAAGTTACTTCATAATTGGAAAGCTGCCTACGGCAGCTTTCCAATTCGTTATTTCCAGATGTTGTTCCAGAAAGGAGTTTCTACTGGATCAGGCAGACTTGAGATATTCATTTTGCGGCGAATATCAGCGATGTTCCAGCCTGTTAAACTTGCCAGAGTTTGGGCTTCTTTTTCAAAGCGAGGTCGTAGCGATCGCTGATATTCTTTAGCGGCATCACAGGTTGCCTCACCTTTAAAGGGATGCTGCAAAATATAGCGTCCTTGGAATAATTCCTGATTGGAAGTTTCCTTAAATGTCAGATCTTCAGGGAATTTATCGCGGTTATAGCGAATGTGTAAACGGGTAATGAATACGCGATTATTGCTAGGAGGTCTAGGTAAAATCCGCCGAGATGAGGGCTGACTAGGATTAGAAGCGCCAATCCAAAATACTCCTGCTTTACGAAGTTCTTCCTGCGAGAGTGGTTCCGCAGAGCAAGGATCACAGTTTGACATATCCCACGCATATTCTAAGAAGGCAACTTTGCGCCCTTCTTTATTATAAGAATTTTGGAACATGGACTTATAGAAATCACCAAATTCATTCTTCACATAAATAGGAATATTGGCATTGGATGGAACTTTAAGCGTGCGATAGTTAGCAACTTCGGCTTGTCCCTTGGGGGAAAGGATATACACTAGCAAATCCTGATCACCATTGGCATTCAGCATTCCTAAACGAATTGGCAACATGAACTTCGGTGATTCATAAGCCATCATCAAAGGTCGGAGAACTTGCGAACCCGTTTTATTTAATGCGGCAATATTGACCTTTGCCACAAAGAACTTCATGTTTTGGCGAATATAGGGCTGGAGTAAATCCTTAGCTCCTTGGGGAATTTTGTAGTCATTGTCAATCAGCCAAGCTTCCAAACCATCTGACTCTTTAGCACTGAGAATGAGAATGTCATATTCGCCAACGGAAAATTTCGCTTCAATTGTGACTTGATAGTTATCACGCCGTGCTTTGGATTCCATGACAGGAGCTGCCGATCTGGTTGCTCCCCCAAGAGTTACCCGATCATAAGCTTCGTATCTAGCACAGGGATCGGAGTCAAAGTATTCGACCAAACGAGGAGCGCTAAAGGAATCAAGGCGATCAATGATTTTCTGCTCACCGATCCGAACTTGCTTTTCTTTCAGCAATACTGGCACTGGCACAACTAGAGCGAAGTCTTTAACATCACCTTGATAGTCATTTGCCATCGTTAAGACAGTGCGCTTGCCATCACGGGCGATCACCACTTGCGAAGCTTTGTTAAAAAGACTGGCATCGGCTTGCGACACATAAAATCCACAGAAAGCAAAAACGGCAGGCGAATAGGCAAAGACAACTAAACAAGCAAGGGCGGTACTCACAAGTACACGCATCCAACTCAGAAATTTTTTCATATATCTATCCTTGAAAATCAGTGATATGAGTGAGAGTGCGAAGCGCTCTCATTCATATTGGTTTTAGTTAGAAAGCAAAGCACTGTAGCGTTTCGGTAACCATTGGAAGCGTGGCGCATTCCAGATGCGATCGCATAAAACTGTGAGCGGTGAAATCAGAAATAACGCATAAAACATCGCATCAGCATTAAAGAAAACATTACGGAAGATAAAAGCTAAAACCGCGATCGCCACTGCCCAGATTAATCGCGCCACTTTAGCATTCGGAATGGAACGCGGATCGGTAATCATAAATAGCGCAAACAGCAACAGAGAGCCACTCGTAAGGCGATGGGCTAAGACATCCCAAGTCCAACCCAGCCAAAGATTTCGTAGTCCTTCTAAAATTGCATAGGAGGCTAAAAACATTAAGCTCGTATCCCAACGCCCGACTTTTTTGAGAACGATGCCGCCTAAACCGAGAAAGACTAGAGCGTATAAACTATCTTCGCCCCATTGTCCGTTAGATACCCATGCATGATTATCCCAAACAAAAGTATCGAGCAACAAAACGACAACGATTCCGAAGTTAGCAGGATTGAACCAATGTTTGCCGTTAGTACGGAAGATAAATTTGCTCGCGATCGCTAAAAATGAAGCACAGGCGATCGCGCTATAACTATCGGAGCGTAGTAATAAACTTAAACCCAATGCAGTAATCGTCGCACTTTTGAGCGATAACCAGCGTTCCTGCTTTTGCGGTGTTGCGGGTGGGAATATACCGATCATGCATATTTGGGTTAACCAACAAGTCACAAAGGTAATGGCGATCGCGATCGGCTTCAGTGACCAGTCACGGGTGCTTACACCTAGCAGCAAAAAGACCGACAGAAACAGAATCTGATAATCACGGGCATCTTTGAAAGGGGTGATGCTGAAAGTGAAAAAAGTGGAAAGCGATCGCGGTATCGCAAAAGGCAACTTCAATGACTGCATAGCTTTCTGATTAACCGTAAAGTTTGCATCAGTATAACTGCCAAAATTTTAAGAATGCCATCTGTTGCACTTTTTGTAACGATCACTAATCCCAAAAAAGTAGAACGGGTCGCAAAGTGACCCGTTCTACTTTTTAAAAATTTACTTTTCGTGATTATCACGAATCGTTTTTGATAGTGTAAACGTTGATGAGATAGAAAAAACATAACCCATACCAACAAAGGCTTTTTGCCAAGAGTTACCCTCCAGATAGAAGATTCCAATCCCAGTTCCTACCGTAGAGATAATAAAGGCTGCCCAGACTTGCATAATCCAAGCTGGGGTATCCTTACCGAGTCCCGTTTGGCGCATATTTTTTCATCTCCAATAATTTTACAGTTGTGATTATAGACTGGTTAACCCGTAAATCATTCACCAATATGTACTAAGTAGCTGGGCATAATTAAAAACCAGAGCCAAAACCTGTGGCGCACGCTGCGCGTGCGCCACAGGTTTTGGGGTTTTATATTTAATTGCACTTAGCTACTTATAAATAGTGTTTCATAGTCTAGTACAAAGGATGGATTGTTTCCCCGCCTTCGGCGGGGAAACAATCATAATTTTATGGAATATATTCTTTAGTTGGTTCTATCCCTAACTCTTGTCGCCACTCTAGCAAGGGTCTCCCCCAATTCTCTTCCCATTTCTTGGCAAAAAAGGGTTTAGCTTTCGCACCTAGTCGATAACCGATCGCAATCTGATCTAACAATTTATCCAATTGTTCAGGATGCTTAAATAAGGTACTGAGTAATCCACCTGCAATCAGAACTGCGGACATGGTGCGATGCGTCTGGGCTAGCTCAAAAGCCTTTAATCCTAACTCACCGAAAACATCAGTACTAAATCCAGCGACAATGTGCCAGATATCGTGAGTTTGACGCATCCGCAAGAGAAAATAGCTGACATCATCTTCGACCTTAACGAGACGATAGAAGTTGGGATCGAAACCAGAATCTTTGATATAGGTTGCATAGGTATGCCCAAGGGATTCTGTCGGTAGCTTTAGTAAAGCTTCTAGATCAACGGGTGGCGATACATAACGCTCTCGAAAGAGTTCTGCTACTTCAGGTTTAGCCTTGACATACTCCACCGCTAACTCCGTTGCTTTGGTATGGCGCAGACCATCTTCCACATCATACACAGATTCCGTTTGAGCGGGATCTCGCAATAAAGTGACGACCCCTTTCAGTGTCGAGAGATAATCAAGATTTTGTCGCAAATTTCCTAATGCCATAGTTCCTCGGTTAATAAAGGTCTGGGGAATGGATCAAATTAGGGACGCGCAGTAAAACAAAGAGCCGATTTTTTGTGGCGCGGCGAAGCTGCGCCACAAAAAATTTGGTTCTTTATTAAATCGCAGAACCCTTAGATAATATCATATTAATTTTAGAAAAAGCATCGCTAAGCGATGCTTTTTCTAAAGCGTTAAAGCCACCCGAAACCCATAATAAAGTTTCCAATCTCCCTGCTTACCTCTGCCACGCGCCGCCGAACGACAATACCAAGGATATCCATACCATGACCCACCCCTCAATACTCGATAAATAGAACTTCTTCCTCTTTCCCATGCACTGCCATCCGTTGGAGCGCCAAGATAGTCATCGTGCCAAAGATCTTGACACCATTCCCAAACATTGCCATGCATATCATAGAGACCAAAGGCATTAGGTGGAAAAGTTCCTACAGGAGTAGTGGTTTGCCGATATTCGCCTCTAGTGCCAGCACGATAGACATATCTGCCATCATAATTTGCGAGGTCAGTATTAATAGCATCACCAAAATGGAAAGAAGTATTCGTTCCCGCACGACAGGCATATTCCCATTCGGCTTCACTGGGTAATCGGTAATTGCGCCCTGTTTTCTGTGATAGCAATATACAGAACTCAACTACGGCATTCCAAGAGACGCATTCTACAGGATGATCGTCGCCCACCATATAGGAAGGGCTAGCATTCATAATCGATCGAAACTGCGCTTGTGTAATCAGGAAAGTCCCCATAAAGAAAGGTGAAATCTTGACTCGATGTTGAGGGCTTTCGGTGTTTTCGTGGGATTCCTCATAGTCAGGAGAACCCATGATAAACTCTCCTTCAGGAATGGATGTCATTTCTAGAATAATGCCATCTCCGAGGTCTTCGTGAATCGATTTTGGAGTAGAGACAATAGTGGAGGGCGGGGATTCAGTTATAGAAGTACTTATGGCGATCGCATTTTGTGGATTAAGATCTTTAATCACTTCATCAGCCGACTGATATCTTTTACTAGGTGCGATCGCAATTAATTTATCAAGAATTTTACCAAGATCGTTGCTGACAGTATTGCCAGTGAGATAATCGCGCCAAACCCAATTGTGATCAATATCAATCAGATCAAAGGGAGAAGTTTGAGTTAAGAGATGGATGCAAGTAACTCCCAAACTATATAAATCACTATTAAAGAGAGCTTTGCCCCTAGCCTGCTCTGGGGCGATAAATTCAGGACTGCCAATGCTAGTTCCCGTTTGTCGAATATCCGCATTCATTGCATATTTTGCTGCACCAAAGTCAACTAAAACAAAGTCTTCCGTACTTCTTCCTAGACGACGAATAATATTGTCGGGCTTGATATCACGATGGATGACATTCTGCCCATGCATAAATTGCAGAACTGGTAAGAGACTACTGAGCAAATGTCTGATTTTGCTCTGGTTAAAAGCGCCCTGTATTTTGAGTTCTTCGGCGAGATTTTGACCAGATATAAATTCTTGAACAAGATATTGTTGATTCTCTTGTTGGTAATGGGCAAGTAATTCGGGGATTTGGGGATGATGTCCCAATTCATCAAGGCGAATAACTTCTTGTTGAAAAAGTTCAGCAGCTTTTTGATGGTGATTACTACCCTGTCCTTGCGGTGAGAATTGCTTAATTACACAAAATGGCTTCGATGGTTTTAGCTGATCGATCGCTAAAAATGTCCGTCCGAAACCACCACTTCCGAGTAATTTGGCAGATTGATAGCGATCGCCCAATAACATTTTTGTCCCGCAGGTTTGACAAACCTCGGCACTATCTAGGTTTTCTGGCTTTTGGCAATTAGGATTAAGGCAATAACTCATGGGGTTAAAGATCGGGTTTATAGAAGATTCTCAATGCGATCGCTATAAAATCTGGGACAAGAATTTCTTTGTACGCTCTTCTTTAGGATGTTGGAAAAACTCTTCAGGAGTTGCCTCCTCCACAATTACGCCACCATCCATAAATACGATGCGATCGGATACTTCACGGGCAAAGCCGACCTCATGGGTCACAACCACCATCGTCATACCTGAATCAGCCAGCGATCGCATTACATCCAATACTTCACGTACCATCTCAGGATCGAGCGAAGAAGTCGGCTCATCAAAGAGCATGATTTTTGGTTGCATCGCTAAAGCTCTGGCGATCGCGACCCGTTGCTGCTGTCCACCTGATAGCTGTAGGGGATACTTGTGCGCTTGTTGGGAAATGCCAACCCGTTCTAATAATTGCGTCGCAACTTCTGAAGCTTTAGTCTTTGACCATTTGCGAACCCATGACGGCGCGAGGGTAATATTTTGGAAAACCGTGAGATGCGGGAAGAGATTGAATTGCTGAAACACCATGCCTACTTCTCGCCGAACCGCATCAATATTGCGATGATTCTCAGGCGAAAGCTCAAATCCATCAATCACAATTTTGCCCTGTTGATATTCTTCCAAAGCATTAAAAGTTCTCGCAAAAGTGGACTTCCCTGAGCCAGAAGGTCCCATAATCACCACCACTTCTCCACGGTTGACGGTCAGGCTCACCCCTTTAAGAACATGAAAACTGCCATACCACTTATGCACGTCTTGGGCGACAATCATCGGCTCAGTCATGGATGGGGCTAATTCTTGCATGGTGTTTGAGTGCTTTTATAAACTGTTTTGATGAATCACACGGGCATCAAGTCCGATCGCCGATCGCACAATGACTTTTAAGACTTCAGCGCGATCGCGATCGGGATAGCCCTGTACCATAATGATATTCCCAAATCTTGAAGGAACTACTTTTGCCGAAGGAACAGCGCTGCGTACACGATTAAGAACTTCACTGTCTGAAGATGGAATGATCACTAAATAGGGGGTAGTATCTTTCGCTGGAGGTGGCACTAGAGCGGCAATTTTTGCATTGTAAGGAATTGGTTTGGTTACTACAGGAGTAGTTACTGCGGGAGGAGTTTGGACAGAGGTAGTAGGAATATTTGGTGAGGGTTGATTATTGGGAATAAACTGTGATTTCGGTAGATTAACTGGTGGTGTTACAGGAACAGGATCGCGATCAATGAGAACTTCATTAGGACTATTAGAAAAATTTGTTGTTGAAGTCGTAGAATTATTAACGGGAGTAGCAGTCACCGTCTCAGTATTGGCAATGGAACTAGAATTGGGGTTGGTGATAGATTGAGGTACGTCTGGTAATGGCTCTATAAAGATACTAGTCGGTGGTAAAACAGGTTTGGGCGTGGGTTGCTTCGCAATGGGTTGATTCGCAATGGGTTGATTAATTGTCGGTTGTGGCGATCGCGTAATTTCGACAGTATTATTTGCGGTATTACTGGTGGTGTTGGTGGAAACAGGTGCTAATGGCGTAATCGCGACTTCAGGTAAAGGAGCAGTTGGTGATGCTCCCACAAAAGCAATATCCCCTGCAATCTTTTTGGGATCGAGTTCATTCCCAACTGCAACTTGAGTAACTCCAGAATTATTGTTGAGGTCTTTTTCCAGATTGTTCCGAAAGATGTTTTTGCCGAGACTATTAGAAGTCCCTAAATCTGGAGTGGGATAGCCTTTACGGTCTTTAAGAATTACAATCCCACTGCGCTTATTATCGGCAATTACATTGTTGCGTAGCGTGGGAGCCGACAAGTTGGAAATGACGATTCCATCGGTATTATTGAGAATATTATTATTAGTGATCTTCACCCGTGATTTCTGCCCGATCGCTAAGCCAAAACCTGTACTTTCAAAAATATTATTCCGAATTTCGCCCGTACTACTACCTACCGCCGAGAGTCCATTTGCGCCATTTTTCTTAAACAGATTTTCGCTGATAGTCGCATCAGCCGTACCCGTGAGAAATACCCCTTCGCGATCGCTATTGGCAAAAGTATTATTCGCGATCGCCACGCGCTTACCTGACTCCACCCAAACCGCCGTACCTCTAGTATTAGGATTAGTGACAGTAATTCCTTCAATCCTCGCATTATTTTCAGCTAGTAGCGTAATATTTTGACTAGCAAAGCTGGGACTAATAAACTTGCCGCCGCCCTGAATCACCGTATTGACACCTCTGACGGTCGGTTCGCCTCGTAGTGTTACTCCTGCGGGAATCCGAATCGGAAATGTTTCCCCTGTGTCTGCACTATAGACACCTTGCTGTAGCTGAATCACTGTTCCCGCCGCAGGTTTAGTCGCTAGCGCTGCCGTGATTGAGGGATAGGGATTATTGGGTGATCCATCTCCATTGGGATTAGGACGTGGAGACACATAGATTAATGAGGCTGTCTGTGGTAATTGGCTGATTTTCCAAGATGACTGGTGCGGCGGTCTTGTCAATGTCACAGGACTAGCTAACATTGCTGGAGCGATCGCCAGAATATTTGTGCATATTGCGATCGCACTGAAAAAACTAGGTTTGCACCGCATACGGAAGATCCTCTTAACCAACGGACAAAATCAAATTAAAAGTGCATACTTTTGCCAATCAAAATACACGAAAATTCAACCACTTGCTTAAATTCTTTAAAAATAAAACGTGATACCTAGCCTAGTGATAGCAGACAAATATCAGAATTATAAGTGTGAAAACTCAAAGCTGTGGGGTTTTAGTTTTATTGCACAGTGCTACTTAGCATAAAATAGCTAGAGATTAACTTTTATTGAGCAGGGATATTTAAAGAGGCAACACATGGGGCAAACACTCGAAGCTGTAGCGATTAATGATCAAATCAATTACCACACCGAAAAATATCGCGACGCTTACAGTCGGATCAATGCGATCGTCATTGAGGGAGAAGCTGAGGCAAACAGCAATTATCTGCAATTGGCAGAGCTAATGCCCAAATTTAAAGAAGATCTCATCAAGCTTGCCAAGATGGAGGAACGCCACAAGAAAGGATTTACTGCCTGTGGTAAAAACCTCAGTGTTACCCCAGACATGGAATTTGCTGAGAAATTCTTTGCTGAACTGCATAGCAATTTCCAAAAAGCCTTTGCAAATGGGGATATTGTCACTTGCTTACTGATCCAATCACTTATCATTGAGTGCTTTGCGATCGCTGCTTACAACATCTATATTCCTGTTGCCGATCCTTTTGCTCGCAAGATTACAGAAGGTGTCATCAAAGACGAATATTTGCATCTTAACTTTGGCGAAGAATGGTTGCAAGATCATTTTGAACAGTCCAAAGCAACTTTGGAACAAGCCAACCGTCAAAACTTGCCGATCGTTTGGAAGATGCTGAACCAAGTCGAAACCGATGCCAAGGTTTTGGGTATGGAGAAAGAAGCTTTAGTCGAAGACTTCATGATCCAATATGGCGAAAGTCTGAATAAGATCGGTTTCAATACCCGCGACATCATGAAAATGTCAGCGATGGGCTTAGTCGCAGCTTAATGACTATTAGCAGTTAGCTAACTTCTAACTGCTAAAATAGCTGTTTAAAGAGCTGTTTAAAGAAATAATAATTTCTAAAAAAATTCTCAATATAAATAAAAAAGCTAATAGCTAATTGCTAATAGCTAATTGCTAATAAAAAACTGGTAACTGTAATCGATGTTTGGTCTCATTGGGCATTTGACAAGTCTTGAACACGCTCAGTCTGTAGCAAGGGAATTAGGCTATCCCGAATATGCCGATCAAGGTTTGGAATTTTGGTGTAGCGCTCCACCCCAAATTGTCGATCACATCAAAGTTACGAGTGCCACAGGTCAGCAGATCGAAGGCTTATATGTAGAGTCATGCTTCCTGCCTGAAATGTTGGCAGGCAGCAAAATTAAAACTGCTATTCGTAAAATTCTCAATGCGATGGCTCATGCCCAAAAAAATGATATTGATATCACGGCTTTGGGCGGGTTTTCATCGATTATTTTTGAAAATTTCAACTTGGCACAAATGTCCAGTGTGCGAAATATTCAACTAGAATTCAATCGCTTCACCACAGGTAATACGCATACCGCCTATATTATTTGCCGTCAGATCGAAGAGGCTAGCCGCAAATTTGGGATTGACTTAGCAAAAGCGACAGTCACGGTTTGTGGAGCAACGGGAGATATTGGTAGCGCTGTATGTCGTTGGCTGGACGCACGTACTAATATCAAAGACTTATTGCTAGTCGCCCGCAATCAAGAACGCTTACAGGAATTACAAGCCCAACTTGGACGCGGTAAAGTCATGAGTATCGAGGAAGCTTTGCCCCAGTCCGATATTATTGTCTGGGTGGCAAGTATGGCAAAGGGCATGGCGATCGATGCAACTACCCTTAAGCGTCCTTGTATTTTGATCGATGGTGGCTATCCTAAAAATATGTCTACCCTCGTTCAAGAAGAAGGGATTCATGTCATTGATGGCGGCATCGTTGAGCATAGTCTCGATATTGACTGGAAGATCATGAAAATTGTCAATATGACAGCGCCAGCCCGTCAGCTTTTTGCCTGTTTTGCCGAAGCGATGCTCTTAGAGTTTGAAGGTTGGCACACCAATTTCTCATGGGGACGCAATCAAATCAGCCTTGACAATATGGACAAAATTGGTGCAGTGTCTGTCAAACATGGATTCAGACCACTAATAAATTAATACATTACACAGTAAAGGAGGCAAGATGAGCCTCCTTTACTGTGTAAAATTTGGTTTCTAATTGTGCCGAGGTACTTAGAAAGGCAAGGCGCAAACCACTGTTGTAAATTTAGAGATTTCTTATAAATTGCAAATATGACTCAAAAGATTGCATTTCTTGGCTTGGGGGTAATGGGTGGGGCAATGTCTGCCAACTTGGTGAAACGTGGTTATTCAGTGATTGGGTGGAATCGGACTAAAAATCGCCCCACGATCGCCCCATTTATTAATGCAGGGGGTACTTTAGCAGACTCTTTACAAGACGCAGTAAAAGACGCAACTGTAGTCTTTTCTTGCTTAGGTGATGTCCCTGATGTGACTGAAGTACTCATCGGTGAACAGGGGGCGATGAATTTTGCTAAGGCAAATACTTTATTTATTGATGCTAGTACGATTGGCAATGAGGCGGCTAAATATATTGGTAATGCGTTAATCCATGATGGTTTACGCTTTTTAGATGCACCAGTTTCGGGTGGAGATGTGGGCGCACGTAATGGCACATTGACCTTTATGGTTGGTGGTAATCCAGAAGATTTGCAGGAATGTTTGCCTTTATTTGAGGCTATGGGTAGCAATATTAAACATTGTGGGGCGATCGGTAGCGGTCAAGCGGTGAAGATGTGCAATCAAACCCTAGTATCGGTGTATATGCTAGCGCTTTGTGAAACTATGCAAATGGCACAAAAAATGGGGATTGATCCGCAACTAATTGTTGATGTGTGTGGTAGTGGTGCGGCTGGCTCATGGGCGTTGACGAATCTGGGCATGAAGGTGGCGACGGGGGATTATCAAGCAGGATTTGCGATTAAACATATGCTTAAGGATTTACGTTTGGTACAAGAGATTAGTCAGGCGGATTGCCCCGATTCATCACCAGATTTTGCGGTAACTTTACCTGCGATCGCTTTAGCTATGCAAAAATTTCAACAAGTGAGTCAGCTTGATGATGGACAAGGTGCAGAGCAAGGCACACAAGCGATGATTCGCGCTTACAAATAAACAAAAGTACGCTTCGCGTACTTTTGTTTATTTGTGATAAATCTTAAATTGTTAAAAATCTAGCAAACTCAAGCAAGTATGCTTTGATACAATGCGAAGTTAATCCCGTAATGCTGCCTCCGCTCCTCCAGAAAAAATGCAACTGGCAAAACGACTTCGTAATATTCAGCCTTCCTTAACTCTAGCGATCGACGCGAAAGCTAAGGCGATGAAGGCTAGTGGAATTGATATTTGTAGCTTTAGTGCTGGCGAACCAGACTTTGATACGCCCGATCACATTAAGGCTGCGGCAAAAACTGCCCTTGACCAAGGTAAAACCCGCTACACTGCGGCAGCAGGTATACCAGAACTCAAACAGGCGATCGCCTCTAAACTCCTAAAAGATAATCAGCTAACCTATAAGCCCGAACAAATCATTGTCACTAATGGCGGTAAGCACTCGCTCTACAACCTGATGATGGCAATCCTTGATGAAGGTGATGAAGTAATTATTCCTGTGCCTTTTTGGGTGAGCTATCCCGAAATGGCAAAACTTGCTGAGGCAACACCAATATTTGTAGTCACTTCCGAAGAGAATGGCTACAAGATTACTCCTGAACAATTGGAAGCGGCGATTAATCCTAAAACCAAGTTATTTATTCTCAATTCTCCTTCTAATCCCACAGGGATGGTTTACTCGCCTGCGGAAATAAAAGCATTAGCTGAAGTTCTTGAGCGACATCCACAGGTTTATATCGTTTCTGATGAGATTTACGAAAAGATTCTCTACGATGGGGCAACTCATCTCAGCATTGCTACGGTTAGTCAAGCTATGTACGATCGCACTTTGATTAGTAGTGGTTTTGCTAAGGCTTACTCGATGACGGGTTGGCGAGTTGGCTATTTGGCAGGTGCGTCCGAAATCATTAAGGCAGCCACGACAATTCAAGGACATAGCACCTCGAATATCTGTACCTTTGCTCAGTATGGTGCTGTCACTGCTCTGAATGATTCCCAAGAATGTGTGGAAACAATGCGAAAAGCTTTTGCTGAGCGTCGCGATGTTATGTATGACCTGTTAACTTCTATTTCAGGAATTACTTGTCCAAAACCTGATGGCGCATTCTATCTTTTCCCTAGCATCAAATCCTTTGGGATTCCTTCCCTTGATTTTTGCGATAAATTGCTAGAAGAATTCCAAGTTGCGGTGATTCCGGGGATTGCCTTCGGACTTGATCATTGCATTCGTCTTTCCTATGCTACTAATTTAGAAACGATTCGTGAAGGTTGCGATCGCATTCGTCAATTCACTGCAAAACATTTTTAGAGCCATGCTTGAGTGAATCCCCAAAAAGTTGATAGCGGCGCAAAGCGCCGCTATCAACTTTTTGGGACGCGCAGTAAACTAAACTTTTGGTGGCGCGGCGAAGCCGCACCACCAAAAGTCTGAAATCTTAGGGCGGAAGATCAACTAGTGAGAGTGCTTCATATTATTCCTTCGGTATCGCCAGTGCGTGGTGGTCCTAGCCAAGCAATCATCGAAATGGTAAAGGCTTTGCGATCGCAAGGTATTGATGCGGAGATTGTGACCACGAATGATAATGGCAAAGATGTACTGGATGTGCCGCTATGCGAACTTACCGATCAATTAGGGGAATATGCAAATGTGCCGATTCGATTTTTCCCCAGACTTTCACCAAATATCCATGCAGTGCGTGAGTTTGCCTATTCAGGCGCGATGACGGTTTGGCTATGGCAATATATTACGGATTACGACATCATTCATGTCCACGCGATTTTCTCCTACACTTCCACGATCGCAATGGCGATCGCCCGTATTAAGCAAGTTCCCTATATCAATCGTCCCCTCGGACAGCTATGTGAATGGTCTTTACAACAAAGCCAACTTCGCAAACACATTTATCTCAATTTAATTGAACGCTCTAATTTATTGCATAGTCAAGCTCTCCATTTTACGGCTGAGCAAGAACGCATAGAGTTTAATCAACTAGGTTTAAAGATTCCCAACTTTGTTTTGCCTCATGGGGTTCACATTCCTAAGCTAATTCCCAATGCTCAGGAGCAATTACACAATATCCTCCAAGTTCCTGATCACATTCCCATTATTTTGTTTATGTCACGTATCCATCCCAAAAAAGGACTGGAATACTTGATTCCTGCGCTTGGTAAATTAAAAGATGATAACTTTGTCTTCGCGATCGCAGGTAGTGGCGAACCAGACTATGTGCAGCAAATTAAAGAATTACTAGTAACTCATGGCATTAGCGATCTCACGCATCTAGTTGGCTTTGTTAAAGGTGAAACTAAAAATCTCTATTTGCAAGGTGCAGATTTATTTGTGCTGACTTCGCACTCGGAAAACTTTGGTATTGCTGTAATCGAAGCCTTAGCTTCAGCAACTCCTGTGTTAATTACTGAGGGTGTAGCGATCTCGCCAATAGTGAAAGAGCAGAAGATTGGTTATGTTACTAACCTTGATGTAGAAGCGATCTTTATTGCGCTCCAACAATTTTTGGAGCAGCCTCAACTTACTAAACAAATAGGCGATCGCGCCCAGCAATACATCACTGAAAATTATAGTTGGACTCAAATAGCCCATAGCCTGATCGACATATATAGCAACCTAAACAAGTGAATTGCGGCGCTTCGCGCCGCAATTCACTTATTTAGACATTGGCTAACTCTTTCATCGGTGCGGCAAGAGCTTCTTCTAACGGGGCGCGTCCTAGACGCTCTTCGAGAATATTCATCACCGTGCGTCCGAAATCATCATCATCACGCTTCCATGCTTCCAAACAAACTTCGCCAAAGAAAGAACCAAGAGGTTCAGGATTCCAAAGTAGTTTCTTGGCAGTCCAAGGCATCATACTCATGGGGTTGTAGTCGGGTTTGAGTATGTTATTTTTGAAAGCATAATCTTCTAAATGGGTATGGGGTTGCAAACCAATGAAGAAGATTGCAGGTTCCACTTTGTCCGCACCAAATATAGATTCTAATTCGCGGTGATAGGCGATCGTTTGACGCACGGTTTCTAGAGTTTCATCAATCACATTGAAGGAATAATTGACGGATACTAATTCATTAAAACCTGCGGCTCTAAGATCGCGACAGTTTTGTAAAACGGATTTGAGGTTATAGCCCATTCGCATTTTACGCACTAATTCTTGAGAGCCGCTAGTAATACCGATCTCGAAGTAACTCATGCCTGTCTCGACCATCAACTGACAGAGGTAAGGTGTGAGATTGTCCGCCCGAATATAAGCCGCCCAATGGATGTCAGTCATGCCCGATGCTTTGACTTTTTCAAGAAGTTCTACCGCATCATCAATGAATTTTTTGGCGGGAATGAACTGAGCATCGGTAAACCAGAAATTGCGAACGCCGCGATCGTAGAGTGTCCGCATTTCCTTAATTACTTCATCGGTAGGATTGATGCGAACTTGTTTTCCTTCGATGACGGTGTAGATGCAGTAGCAACAGTTATGAGGACAGCCGCGCTTGGTTTGGACACCAATATAAAAGTCGCGATCGCGAAAATAGTAATTAAAATCTTCCCAAATTGATTCGATATATTCGTAATTACAAGCACTTTTTTCAATCGGTGCGGGTTGCTCATGGATAAGTCTGGCACGCGGTTTGGTTTCACCCACCACATAGCAGCGATCGCTGGCAATTTCCCGACCTTGTACCAAACGCTCTAGCAATGATTCACCTTCACCAACGGAAATAATCGTTCCCTTTGGCAAGATATTGCCGAGTTGCTCATAAAATACGCTCACCGCCCCACCCCCAATCACGGCTCTGGCTTCAGGATGATAGCGTCTAGCACGAGCTAAACCCCGTCTAATTAATTGAGAATTGCGCCAAAGCTCAGTGTAGTAAGAGGTAAATAACCTCAATCCATTTACGGCTCCGCGCAATTTCTTAAATGGATTTTTGGCATAGTAAAACTCAAAGGCATTTTGGAGAGGATTGCCACCGCGTCCGCCCACGGGTGCATAGATCTGGATATCACGCCATGAAAATACTAATAAGTTGGGTTGAAACTTGTCGATCGCCCGATCTAGAGCAGCATAAAAATCAAGAGGCGGTACTGTGCCTAAGTCAAAAATATTTTGCTGCACATGGGGCGCAACCTTATGAATATGATCGGATAAATAAACTACACCAATGGGAAAAATCGGGTTACAGGGTAGGCGAATGTAGAGAATGCGATCGCAACCCTTAGATACATCGTTAGATATAGCCGTAGATATGTCATCAGATGAGGTGCTGTCATTGATTTGGAGAGCATTGGTAGGCATGGAATTTTTATATGATTTTTGTATTAATTTTTTATTATTTTTGTAAATGGAGATTGGTTTCCCGTCGAGGTTGGGGATATAGGCGCTAATAAAACTTTACATATCTTAATTGTATTCATTTTAACGTCAGTGCGATCGCCATGCCCTCTATTGCCCAAAAGAGAGAGGCGGCACTTTGCGCCGCCTCTCTCTTTTGGGTTAGATGTTATTTTTGCTAGTTTTTATACTTTTTATGAGTTGAATGTATCTCACAGCAAAATTTTCATAATTCCATGACAGGAATCAATCGGTCGGGGATCAAATTTGACACTTACTTAGTTAATAGTTGGTAGTAGTGTTTACAATCGCGAAGTAGTTTTGAGTGTTAGCTTTATATCTAGTTGAAATTGCGAAATTTTTATTCTTGTGAACTCCAAAGATATCGGCAGGGTTTATTTGGTTTAATTAAGAATATTTTTTTGTTTGTGACTAAATAGCGATTAACAAAATCGCAAAAACTTACTACTTCTTAGCTTAGTAAACTTTATCTGAAAAACACTATGTCTATATTTGACCCATTACCTGCTGATCTGCACGATAAAAAAATCATCTGCTCCTACGTCAATGCCACCAGCAAAATTCAAATTGCCCGCATCACCGATGTTCCCCAATGGTACTTTGAGCGTGTTGTCTTTCCGGGGCAGAACCTAATATTTGAAGCGATCGCCTCCGCTCATCTAGAGATTCACACAGGAATGATGGCAAGCTCCATACTTTCGGATACAATTCCCTGTGTCCAATTACAGGTAGAAGAAGCTAGCTCCACCTTGCCAAGCTGGGTTCCCATCAAACAGATGGGGGATGATGATCCCTTTGATGGTTTAGAGGAGCTAGAGATAAGTTCTTTGCCTGCACCTGAAGCGGTCTCCTAAAAATGGATTTTCTTGCCCAAGTTTATGCCCAGTCTGCCCAGTTTATTCTCGGCATAAAAATGGATTTTCTGTCTCTTGATTATGCCCAATTTCTGATCGGCACAACGCTCATTTATTGGCTAGTTCCCAATCTGCAAATGCGCTTGTTGGTTATTTTGACTGCAAGTTTAATGTTTTATTCATTTATTCAGGTGCAGTATGTCTGGCTATTGATTGTGATGTTAACGATCACCTTTTGGTTGGGGAGAGAAATCCGTAAAGGCGATCAGTTTTTAAAGCAGTGGTTGCTGTTTGTGGGGATATTTTTTAATGTACTGCTGCTATTTGGGTTTAAATATATTCCTTTCGTTGCAACGGCGATCGGTAATATTACAGGCTTGCCTGTGGGGAGTTCGCTAGCGATCTGGGCAAAGGCGAATATTATTCCGCCGATTACCTTAAGTTTCTTTGTCTTTGAATTAATTGCCTATCTGATCGATACCTATCGTGGCAACACACCCGCTAGAGATTTTCTCAGCTTTGCGGCTTACAAATTGTTTTTTGCCAAGTTGCTATCAGGTCCAATTACCCGCTATCAAGAATTTGCACCTCAACTGTTAACGCGATCGCGTCCTGTACTACCCGATATTGTTGAAGGTATATGGCTATTTGCCTGTGGCGCTGCCAAAAAAGGGCTCGTCGCTGACAATATGGCGCGGTTAGTAGATCTCAGTTTTCGGAATACTGAACGCGCAGGTTCTGTCGATCTCTGGTTGGCATTGCTTGCATACGGGATTCAGATCTATTGCGACTTTAGTGGTTATATCGATATGGCGAGAGGTAGTGCCTTGTTATTCGGTTTCAAACTACCCCAAAATTTTGATTTCCCCTATTTCTCGGCGAGTATTTCTGATTTTTGGCGACGTTGGCACATGACCCTCGGTGCATGGATGCGAAATTATCTCTATATTCCTCTCGGTGGTTCTCGTGGTAGACTATGGCGCACCTGCCTAAACTTGATGATCATCATGGTTGTAGTTGGCATTTGGCATGGCGCAAACTGGGGCTTCATTATCTGGGGTGTATGGCATGGAGCCGCCCTAGTCGCCCATCGCCTGTGGATGGAAGTTTGTTCTGTCTTCGAGGGATTACAAAAAATCTGGAAACCTCTACCTATGCAAATCTTGGCAATTGTAATTACCCAGTTAGTCGTCTTTTTAGGATGGATTCCGTTTCGCTTGCCAAATATAGTGGATATGAATATGTTTATCAAAAGACTATGGGGCTACGAAAGTGATCCGCAGTTTGGCATCAAAATCTATGTTGAATCCCTCGGTATTACTGTGGGGCAAATTTCGCTCTTAATGTTGGGGATATTTGTTGTGTCACTGATTGCCTATCGTTGCGATCGCGCTAAGTGGCAATTAAATTGGCAAGTAAAATTATTCCTAGTCCCCGTCAGCCTATTTCTAGTTAGCATTCTTAGCCCTGACAAGAAATTACCCTTCATCTACTTTGATTTTTAGATTGCGGAAAAGTTAGAGTTTTGGGCTTTAGCGATCGCCATTAGGTAATCCATAAGGCTCGATCCCGTTTTGTTTGAGTAGAGCCTCATAATAATCACGCTCACGACGAATTTCGTCATCGATCGCAAAGCCTTCACCCAAATTAGCAAGGGCTTTTTCAAGAGTTTTGATTTTTGCAGTAGTAGTCTCATTTCGCTCCTGCTCAGTGCGAATCACACCAAAAGCATCATCAAATCTGCGTTCTAGAGATTCAGACAGTAATGCCCAAACTAGCGCCAGAGCTTGTTGATTGCCCTGACTACTTTGATAAAGCCAATAAGCAGTTACAACGTCCAAGGGGAGAGCATTAAATCGGGTTTGTCCTCTTTTATCAGAGGGTGACTCAACCTCAATACTGTCGGGCGTATAACCTTCTCCCCGTATAGCATTGATGCTCTTTGAGGTCAAAAAGCGTCGGGCGTTAATTTCATCTTTGCCTACAGTTTCCGCCGCCTGAGTTTGCGACATCCGATAACTGCCATCGGGTAACATGAACCCATCAACGATTAATGCTCCGATCGCTACGGTGGCGCGGGTTGCTTTAATTGATTCACTCATAAATTTTAGCTTGGGTTATTTTTGGGGTGAGAGATCGCCAAGTTTACATTCAAGCGTTTTACTAAGCTTGTTTAGGCGCTTAATGGTTCAAGATCGATATATTCGCATAGGGTTTTTGGCTGTGGAATTAGCATCCCATCTTCTGCAAGAGACTCTAAATGAAAAGCGATCGCTTCTTGGATCAGAGTTCTGACTTCATCGACGGTTTCAGCTACAGCCACACAACCTAGTAAATCAGGAACATAAGCTCCGTAGCTGTTTTCGCCAGTTTCAATTACAACTGCATATTTCATAACCTATTCCTCAATATATTCGGCAACTGCTTGCAAATCTGCTAATCCTCGATTGAGGCGATCGCGCATGACATCATTGAGTTTAGGATTGTGCAATGCGACTTCTTGAATTGCTTCTAGCCATTTGGAGATTGGTACATGACGCACGGCTTCGCGGAGTCCCATGTTTGCCAAGATACCAAGATAGAAGCCTGTTAAGTCTTGCCCACCATAACCATAGAATCCACTCCATAGCTCTAGTTTTTCAGGTGTGTATTCAAAGTACTGATCGGAGGTGATTGGAGTGCGATCGAGTTGTGGTTGGGGGAATGGTGGTTGAGTCATGATGTTTCCTGCACTTTTTTAAGCAATCAATAGTTCAAGAGCGACATAGGGGTGCTAGACAGTCAAAGCATGATCGGCGTATTTAGATTTTTTTTATGTTATGAAATTGGCGTTTCAGCAATTGTTCGTCATTAGCTGAGCAGTGCCTTAGAGATTCGATAAAACATTAATATTAATGTTAATTGAATTTTATAAGTGATTTAGCGGATGGCTTAAAAAGATTTTTTTATTACTCTTAATAATAAATACTTTTAAGGAAATAATATGACACCATATCCTGCAAATCAGCTACTTAAAAAATTTGGAAATGCTGTTACAGCATTATCTAAGAAGTTGCCGAAGAATGAAAGAGATAATGTAAATCAGTCATGGCAAGTGGTTGAAAGAGCTATTAAAGTTAATAGTGCTGATTTTGAGGCTTTAGCCGAATATAAATCTCTGATTATCTATCTAAGAACATCTGGTTTAATAGATCCTAATGGTAGAGAATGGGAACCTTAAATTTATCCAAACTAAGTGAAAACTCTATGTCTTAGAGCGTTTTTTGAATCATTTCTATTAATTTGTCAAGATACTCCTTGATAATATTTATTGATTTATCACTTGGGATTAGTAAATTTTTGTTTTTACCACCTAAAATTGTATCTCTAATATATCTTATAGCTTTTTTATGAGTATTGATATTTGCAGTAGAATCTAAAATCATTTCTACTGGCATATATCTTCTGTATTTAATACTACAAACAAGCCAAGCTCTTAAATATGCATAAATAGAATCAGACAATTCTGGATATCTATCATCATTATTTTTAATACTTAATCCTCTTGATAAGGTAGTTCTAACAACATCTTTGAGCTTATCTGTTTTATCAGCTTCTAATAGATCTTCTAAAGCTTGATCATAAAGTTCTTCTAATTCACCATCCTGTCTAACTTTTATATCAATTTCTAGTCTAGAGATTAGATATTCTTCATTAGATATTATATTGTCAAGGTTTAATGATTTTACGGATTGATAGATTTTCTGTAAAGTATATAAAAGATATAGTTCCTGTCTTTTTAAAATATCAACTATATCTTTATCAAACTCTTTTCTAGCATTTTCAGTGTCTGATTCTATCCATTCTTCAATGAGAGGCTTAACAAGCTTATCGGACAGTAAATAAGTTGAAATTAAACCTACTAATATTGACAAAACAATCGGAGGTATCAATAAGGTTTGAGGAATAATTGAACTTACTGCGAATAAGCTTAATCCAAGGACAAAAGAGATTATATTAATTATTAATATCCGAATAATCGTTACATCTTTATTGATTTTTTTCTTCTTAGATTTGCTAGTCATAATTATTTATTCTGTTGTCAATATAAATTTTTTATGATTCTTTACTTACCAAGATTACTCTTCTAAAATATTTTTATGACTATAATCAACTCTGCTATTTATCTATTAAGCTGATTGTGTATATCCTGATTGTGTATATAATTATCAACTTTAAGGTTTTATAAAGTAAATTCTTGCATTAATTTTACTTATATTGACATATAGCAAACTATTTTGTAAATCCCTATTTTTACCAATAATGATTACTCCACTTTTTTATATAAATACTAGATCAAGTCATATCAAGAGGATGTAATGATTTGTAACAAAATAGCCAGTTATCTACTATTTTATTATGACCCTAAACACTTATTTGCGACTCAATCTACTTGCATTATCGAGTTTAGGATTTCGTAAATTAGCTTCTTGAATTGCTTCTAGCTATTGATATCAATTTATCAAATAAGTTTGTCGATAACTTCTATCTGCCATATATAAAGCCTCTGATTCAGTCCATTGCTTCATCGGTTCCAAATCTGCAACCATCACAAACTGGCTTAAATATAAATTATCCCCTAGAACATTAGTGATAACTTTGGCGATCGCCTTGCAGCAACTTTGCGGATAACGTACTACTTGCTCCTCACTAAAGCGAATCACAATCCAATTTTTATCAAGGAAAAAGTTATTCCGCTTGGTATCTTTGCTAGCCCCAACAAAGTGAGTAGGAACTTTGTTGTTATAGGCATAAGGCTCATCAATCTCTATGTCAATGTATAGATTTACAGACTTGTCGATATAGACAAAATCAGGACTGTAATGATGTTTAAAATTTGGAATATTGAGGGTAAGCCCGCGTTTTACTTTGTCCTTGAAATAGTGGTTGAGATATGCATAAAACTTAGCTTCTGAGAATCCTGTTGGAGCCTTACTATTTCCTCCATCATTGGGTTTGGTTTGCCTGAGTATCCGCAAAAGCTCTAATTTTCGATACGAAGCTATATTTTCGTGACTATGGATATGCTTGATCTGTTGCTCATATTCTCGTTTCGCCTGTTGATAGGACTGCAATAACTTTGGATATTTCTTTACTTCATCATCGTGCGCTCGCTTGCGCTGTGGAAAACTCTGATTCATTGACCATGCGAGATAAGCGATCGCAACAGTGCTTAGGGCGATCGCGGCAATACCTAGCCAAATATGAAAAAATGCAAGCGCTAATGACGCGACAAAGCCAACAATCATCCATCTTGTTAATACCTTTCTGTCATAGATTTCTGGTAGTGAAGATGGTTTTTGTGGTGCTGTCTCTGTAAATACAGGTACAGGTGGATTGATACTTTGGGCGCGTTGTATGGAGCTAGGAATTAAGATGATTGGATAGGTAGATATGATCTTCGGTTTTTATGTAGAAAGATTTAGGTTTTTTATAACAACATTGTGGGGCAACTTGCAGGATTTTGCTCAACTAGGCAAGCCTGTCAAAAAGATGTAATAATTTGTAACAGAATTAACAAGCGATCGCTTAGCCATGCGATCAAACTCATGGAACCCGAATCAATAAATACGGAAACTTCTAACGCCGAAACTAAACCTGTACTCAATATAACCATAGTTGAGGAGTCTGAAGTCAAAGAAGAACCTCATCGTCATGAATGTGGCGTATGCGGCTATATATATGAACCTTCTATTGGTGATACCAAGCGGGATATTCCTGCGGGTACTCCCTTTGAAGAAATCTCCGAAGACTGGCGATGTCCTGTCTGCAACACCAAGAAAAAAGCTTTTGCAGATATTGGTGTCGCCGCCAAACCATCGGGCTTTACCGAAAATCTTGGCTATGGTCTAGGCGTTAACGTCATGACCCCAAATCAAAAAAACTTACTGATATTTGGCTCTCTGGCTCTCGCAGTCATTTTCTTCTTGAGCTTGTACGCCCTCGATTAACCCATTTATTTAGCATCATACTTTTATATATTTATCAGATTTTTATGAATAAAAGCATAAAACGCTTACTTACCTCCTTCTCACTTTGCCTATTACTGATCTGTACAACCTTCTTTGGCAGTGCAATGCCCAGTGCTTCCGCCAATCATGGTAACTGGCACAAGGTCGAGCTACCTGTAGCCATCACTCCCCTCGATCTTTGGTTTGACAAATATGACCCTGATCACGGCTGGCTAGTGGGTACTGATGCCACTTTGCTGGAATCCACCGATGGCGGTAATACATGGGAAGAGCGCAAACTCGATCTCGGTGATGGCATTTATCGCTTTTCATCGATTAGCTTCTCTGGAGATGAGGGTTGGATTACAGGACAACCTTCACTCTTGCTACATACCACCGATAGCGGCAGATCTTGGTCACGCATTGGACTTAGCTCAAAACTCCCAGGCGATCCCTTTGCGATCGTCGCTCAAGGTCGCAATTCTGCGGAAATGGTCACCGACTTAGGCGCGATTTATCAGACTCAAGATGCTGGACAAAACTGGAAGGCTCTAGTTACCCAAGCTGTCGGCAATGCCCGTAACCTCAACCGTAGTGAAGATGGTCGTTATGTGGCAATCTCCGCCAATGGGAATTTTTATTCCACATGGCAACCAGGGGATATGACTTGGATTCAGCACAATCGCAATAGCTCGCGCCGTGTGCAGAATATGGGCTACACTCCCGACAATCGCCTGTGGATGTTAAATCGTGGCGGTCAAGTTCAGTTTAGCGAAGTTGGCGAATTTGATACATGGGAGAAAAAACAAACTCCTAAGGAAGGCGGCGGCTTTGGTTTGCTAGATCTTGCCTATCAAGATGAAAATAACGTCTGGATTTCTGGTGGTAGTTCGAGACTACTCCATAGCGAAGATGGGGGCAAAACTTGGAAACGTGATGAGTCCGCAGCTAATGCAGGGGCGAACCTTTACAAGCTTTACTTCTTTTCAAGCGATCGCGGTTTTGTAGTTGGACAAAACGGCACATTGCTAGCCTATACCCCAGACTAAAAAAAGCCTCGCATTGCGAGGCTTTTTTTATCTGCCTAATGCGTGGAGTGCGTTGATTGCATCCGCGCATTTTTGTGTGTATGCCTCAAGAGTTGCGCGATCGCCTGCTTCTGGCGCAGGAATTAACTCACCGATCCTGACGGTCACTGGCTGAAATAACTTCGGAAATTTCGCACCCTTCGGCAGAATTGTCTCTGTACCCCATACACAGACTGGTAAAAAAGGAGCATTAGTTTTTGAAGCAATCATGGCTGCCCCTAGCTTCGGTTCCGTAATCTTGCCGTCAAGGGTGCGTGTACCCTGCAAAAAAATACCTGTTGCCCAACCCTTATTAATCGACTCGATCGCCGATCTAATGGCAGCGCGATCGCCTGCCCCTCGCTTGACTGGATAAGCCCCAAATGCCTGAATTGCTTGGCTCAAAACAGGTATTTCAAATAATTCTTCCTTCGCCATAAAAGCAACGGGACGAGCCATACAACTACCAACGATCAAAGGATCAAAATCACTGGCATGGTTACTAACCACGATTAGATTGCCAGTTAACGGCACATTTTCTGTACCATAAATGCGTTCTTGGTAAAACAAATACAGTAGTGGTCTTACCACTAGCCACTTGAACATCATATATAGGATATGACTACCGCCTTTAGCCTTTTCGTTGTCTTTGGTAGTTATAGGGGTGGTATCGTTTGCCATTTACCAATTTTCCAGAACATTGCTACTTAAACTTAATACGAATTAGGCACATAAGGCTTCGGCTTTTTTGGGTGCGGCTTCGCCGCGCCCAAAAAAAGCTAGTTCTTAGGCTCTTAAAGCAGTTTTCGATCAAAAGGAACCATAAGAAACTTTTTAAAAGCGTTGCTTTGCAACGCTTTTAAAAAGTTTCTTGGTTTGGGTTTGAGCGCAAAGTGCTGTAAAGCTGTTGCCATTGTTCTGGAGTATAGGTTTTAAGTGATAAGGCATGAATCGTGGTCTGCATCTGGTCAGCAAGGGCGGCATAGACCATCCGATGTTGCTGCATCATGGTTTTACCTGCAAAGCTGTCAGCAACGACGATCGCATCATAATGACCACTACCCACAGGTGCATTCATCCGTCCTTGATGATGTTTATGTAAATCACTACGATCTTCTATCTCAATGATAGTTGCCCCAATTTTTGCTTGTAAAATACTTTTGATTGTGGCGATATTATCCATTTTTAGTGACTGCTATTACTTCTATCTTTTTAATTTAACGTTTTAATTTAACGCTTAGTTGCGATAAAATTTCTGGGCTTTAAGAAGGTCTTTGTAAAGCAGCACATCTTGTAGACCTAATGCGTTGCTCCGATCGCGGATCGATTTTGAGATTAATGGTTTGATGCTTACTGCGATCAACTAAAGGAAACTGAGTTTGCCAATTGCTAATAATGTGAAAATAATTTTCAGCATCCTCTAGACAGTATTCATAGATTTCATTAAGAATTGTTTCATAACCCCTCTCTTTTCGTAAGACTTTAATGCCATTACGAAAAACATAATATCCTTTGATTCTTTTATCAATCGGAATTCCTAAATATGCAAATAGATTATTTAAGCCTTGATTGAGTCCTGTACGCTGGCTTGTTCTCTGTAAATCTAGAATTCTAATACTATCAATTTTAGGAATAAAGTCTAAAGCATCTATTCTTTGACGTAAACAAAACATATCGCTAGTTGACAAACCATATCCTACAAAATACTTACCCCGCAAGCTATGTAAGTCATGCAATATATCTTGAATTATTTTCTTCTCTTGTGTACTAGATTCAATAAATTGGATTTTGATGTATTGTTCATTACTATCTTCTAAAATGCGCGTAAGTGTGTAACCAAAAATCTTTTGTACTGAACCATTTTTCTGAAAGTCGCGACACCATTCTAAGTCTAAAAAAACAAGGTCGTAGATTGAACCATCGTAAAAATTGTTTATATATTGACTTGGAATCTTAAATTCCTTTTTATACATAGAGTTTGGCTTAGTGGAGGGCTAGGAGAAGGGCTAGCGAGTAGAATAAACTACTATCTATATATGTATACATCCTAACCGTAATATTCAGTTTGCGATCGCTCACGTTGCACAAATTAAAATCTCCAAAATAGTGACGATACTTCACACTAGGATTCTGCGATTTCATCAAGAAAGTGGCACGGCTTCGCCGTGCCACTTTCTTGATTTGTGTCCTCTATGTTTACTTTAGGGGTTTCTAGATTTCAAAATTAAATCCATTTTGCTTGAGTTGAATATATTTAATCTCATCAAATTGATAAAGCTTTGCAGCACGATGGGCTACACCTTGCTCGACTTCGCCAGTATCGATCAGCAAATCCATATTCAAGATTTTTTTGCGAAAGTTACGTTTGTCAAGCTGGCGATCGCAGACAGTTTCATATAGTTTTTGCAGTTGTGACAGGGTGAAGTTTTTAGGTAATAACTCAAAACCAATTGGTTCATAACGGATTTTGCCCCGCAGTCGGGCGATCGCCTTTTGCAAAATCTGCTCATGGTCAAAAGCTAACTGGGGAATTTTGGCAATCGGAAACCATTCAGCTTCACGCGCATCGGTGGCGGCTTGAATTTTTTGATCTACCAAATTAATCAGGGCATAATAGGCGACTGTAACCGTGCGATCGCGAGGATCTCGCCCCAAATCACCAAAGGTATATAGCTGCTCTAGATAAACATCCTGTATCCCTGTTTCCTCTTGCAGTTCTCGCAAAGCCGCCTGTTCCAAAGTTTCCTCCATTCGCACAAATCCCCCTGGGATCGCCCATTGTCCTTGAAATGGCGGAATATCGCGTTTAATCAGCATAATTTTCAGCTCTAGCTCCGCATCTAGTCCAAAAACGATGCAGTCAACAGTTAAGGCGGGTCGAGGGTATTCGTAGGTGTGGGACATAGGTTTTCATGTATGCAAAGTTGCTGCTACGCAGCAACTTTGCAAGTGATAGTTGACATAGTGTAAAAATAACACTATAGTAGTTTGTGTAGTTTATACACTATATCGCTATGCAAGGACAAGTAGACATTCTCGATGAGCGATCGCTAGAAAGTTCTGACTTCCCTAGTCAGGACTTAGTAAATCAAGCTTTAGCAAATCAAGCTTTAGCAAATCAATTTGAATATGCAAGCGGTTCAATCATCGGGAGGAATCATGTTCTCGCTGGCAAAAATAATCAGGATGCTTATCAAATTTCTGTAAATAAGAGATTTATTACTGCGGTGGTGTGCGATGGCTGCGGCAGTGGTAAACATAGCGAAGTTGGTGCAAAGTTAGGCGCAAAGTTAGTGATTGGGGCAATTAGCAATCTTCTTAATCAAGATGCTGAAAACCTATCTAATCCTGAGTTCTGGGATCTTGTTAAGCTTAATTTGTTGCAGAAGTTAAAGGATTTTGTAGCGCTTACCAATGGTGATATGGAATTTGTAAATAATTATTTGTTGTTTACGATTCTTGGTGCAGTAATTACAGAACGCGAAACGATCGCTTTCTCAATGGGTGATGGCGCGATCGCTATTAATGGCAAACTAAATCAAATTCCTGCCTATCCTGACAATGCACCGCCCTATCTTGCCTACGGATTGTATAAACCTGAAGCAATTAATTTCGAGATACGCGATCGCCTCCCCACTTGCGAATTAGAATCCCTTCTCATCGCTACCGATGGAATTGATGATTTAATCGCAGTTGAAGATATCGCCCAGTTCTGGCAAAAAGATCGCTATTTCAAAAATCCTGACGCAGTGCGAAGAAAACTAGCCATGCTCAATCGGGAGGAAGTCAAACCTGATTGGAATAGAAAAGAGTTAACTAAGCGATCGGGCGTACTTTCTGATGATACGAGTTTGGTGGTGATACGAAGACCCTCACCCCCAGCCCCTCTCCCATAGGGCGAGGGGAGCAAGAATATTTTTACTTTTACCTTTTTACTTGAAAACTATGTTAGGCGCAATTGTCGGTGATATTGTCGGTTCCATTTACGAGTTTAATAATCATCGCTCAAAAGACTTCCCTCTCTTTGGTGAAGGATGTGATTTTACAGATGATACGGTTTTGACTGTGGCAGTTGCTGATTGCTTGTTGAATCAAGGTAATTATGCAGAATACATCAAAAACTATGCTCGCAAATATCCCAATCGTGGCTATGGTGGACGCTTTGCTCAATGGATACGCTTTGAAAGTATGGAACCATACAATAGCTGGGGTAATGGCTCAGCCATGCGCGTCAGTGCCGTAGGATTTGCCTACAATGATTTGGAAGCCGTGATGAATGAGGCAAAGCGATCGGCAGAAGTCACTCACAATCATCCCGAAGGAATTAAGGGAGCTCAGGCAACGGCTGTCGCGATTTATATGGCGCGTCAAGGTCAGAGCAAAGAGCAAATAAAAACAGCGATCGCTAAGTCTTTTAAATATGATTTAGATAGAACCTTAGACGAGATTCGTCCCATTTATAAGTTTAATGAATCATGTCAAGCAACCGTACCCGAAGCAATTATTGCCTTTTTAGAATCAACGGATTTTGAAGATGCGATTCGGAATGGAATTTCTCTAGGTGGTGATAGCGATACCCTGACTTGTATCACGGGCGGCATAGCTGAAGCTTTTTATGGTGGTGTACCAAAAGATATTGCTGACAAAGCTTTGAGTTATTTGCCACCACTCATTCGTGAAGTAGTTGAAGAATTTAGAACGAGGTATAACTTATGTTAGGCGCGATCGCTGGTGATATTATCGGTTCGATTTACGAAGTTATTCCCATGAAGCGGAAGAACTTTAAACTATTCTCTTTTGGTAGTCATTTTAGCGATGATACCGTTCTTACTTATGCCGTTGCTCATTCCATTCTCACGGGAACCAGCTATGCGGGTAACTTCAAAAAATGTTTTTGGCGCTATCCCTTAGCAGGATTTGGACAGAGGTTTACTTGCTGGGCAATGCGAAATGGCAAGGAAGGCTATAACAGTTGGGGTAATGGTGCAGCGATGCGGGTGAGTCCGATCTCATGGGCTTATGATAATCTCGAAGATGTCCTCAAGGAAGCCGAACGCTGCACCGCCACAACTCACAATCATCCTGAAGGTATTAAAGGTGGACAGGCAACGGCGGCGGCAATTTTCCTAGCCCGTCAGGGCAGAACTAAGACAGAAATCCGCGACTATATCGAGCAAACTTTCCATTACGATTTGCATCGCACTATCGATGAAATTCGCCCCAATTATAAGTTTGAGGTTTCCTGTCAAAAAAGTGTTCCTGAAGCAATCATCGCCTTTTTAGAATCAATAGATTTTGAAGATGCAATTCGCAATGCCGTATCTCTCGGTGGTGATAGCGACACGATCGCCGCAATTACAGGAAGCATTGCTGAAGCCTTTTATGGGGGTGTGCCTCATGCGATCGCGGTACAGGTGTGGAAGAAACTAGATCGGCGAATTAGGAACACAGTGCTTGAGTTTAGTGGAACTTACAATTTGCCTTGCTATTTGAAATATTAGGCGCAAAATCATGGATATCTATCTCAATCAAAAGCGGATTAAAATCAATCCTAAAAATGCGATCGGCAAGGGTGGCGAAGCAGATATCTATGACCTCAAAAACGGCAAGGTTCTCAAACTCTTCAAAACCGCCGATCATCCAGATTATCAATTACTGCCACAGGAACAATTAGCGGCAAAATCGAGATTAGCGCTCCATCAGCAAAAATTACCTGTTTTCCCGCAAAATCTGCCAGTAAGAGTGATTAAACCCGAAACTTTAGCAACAGATCAACAGGGCGCAATACTGGGCTATGCAATGCCTTTTTTGCAAAATACAGTACCACTTTTGAAATATAGCGATCGCAATTATCGCCAAACTAACGCTATCTCGCAGCAATCTGTAACTAATCTATTTCAAGATCTCCATGAATCAGTTCTGAAAATCCATCAAGCAAATGTCACAATTGGTGATTTCAATGATTTGAATTTGCTGGTTTCTCAAAATCAAGTTTATTTGATTGATGCTGATTCTTTCCAATTTGGACAGTTCCCTTGTCAGGTATTTACAGCAAGGTTTGTTGATCCGATATTGTGCGATCGCAGTGCTAATCAACCCATCCTCACCAGTTCTCACAATCCTGATTCCGATTGGTACGCCTTCACCGTGATGCTGATGCAGAGCCTTCTCTACGTCGATCCCTATGGCGGCGTATATAAGCCCAAATCGCAATCTTCGCAAATCCCTCATAGTGCCAGACCTTTGCAAAGAATTACGATTTTCCATCCTGATGTCCGTTATCCCAAACCTGCCATTTCCTACAAAGTTCTATCCGATGATTTGTTACATCACTTTCATAATTGCTTTGAAAAAGACTGGCGTGGAGATTTTCCCAAACCTCTGCTCGAATCAATGCGTTGGACAAAATGTAACCAATGTGGAATCGAACATTTAAGGACTACCTGCCCAATTTGTAGACCCTCACCCCTAGCCCCTCTCCCACAGGGAGAGGGGAACAAGATGGGGAAAACGTCTTGTAAGGTTTTGCAAGTCTTCCAAACTGAAGGCATAATCCTTCAAGTCACTTTACAAAACAATTCTCTCAATTATCTCTATCACGCTAACCACGAATTCAAACGCGAAGACAACACAGTTTTATTATCAGGAGAACTCGATGCTAATACTCAATTTGCAATCTTTGGTAAGTCCACAATCGTTACTAAGCAAGGTAAAGCAATTACTCTCACGCAAGGACAACCGCAAGCGATCGCCACCGAGCTAATCCGAACCAATTCTTTCTCTCGTTACTGGATTGATCAAGGTCAATTACTCCGCGATGGCAAGCTAGGGAATGAATATATCGGCGATATTCTCGAAGGACAAACTCAGTTCTGGGTTGGTGAAACTTTCGGCTTTGGCTTTTATCGGGCAGGTGCGCTTAGCGTCGCTTTTACCTTTGATGCTAAGCGTGCAGGAATTTGCGATCGCCTAAATCTCCCCCCAATCCAAGGAGAGCTAATCGATGCAAATTGCACCTTTAGTAATGACCTCTGCTGGTTCTTCACCATCACTCAAGAGCAAGGTAGCATCATCCATCGAGTTTCCGTATTGCGTCCAACTGGCGAGTTAGTAGCAACTCATGCCGCACCGAAAGGGAATCTGGCATGGTTGACGAATATTCATGGTGGCAGTGCGATCGCTAATTGGCTATTCGTTCCCACCGATGAAGGTATTGCTAGAGTTGAGGCACAAAATGGACAAATTATGATTACGAAAACTTTTCCCGAAACGGAACCCTATGTAGATAGCGGCTGTTCTCTAATCGTTAACTCACAAGGTATCTATGTGATTCACTCACAGAAGATTTTACAGTTACAATTGTCCTAGCAATATTTTTAGCAATATATTCAGGTGATCTGCCATGTCCTATAGCGAATTTACCTTAGAGTCAGTTCAGACAGCCTTTGACCTCACGATTGCTGAACGTGCCAATTTACTAAACGATTCCCCTTTAGCAGAATCCAGTGAATTTCTCAAACAACTTCTCGAAGAATTTGTGCCATTAGCGCTGGCAATGAATACCGAAAAAGCGCGATCAGAATTAATCATTGCGCCGATTTTAGTAGAAGTTCGCAAAAAATACTTAGACAAAGCAAGTTTATTCTCAGGTGTGGAACTCAACATTGATCGCGATTCTGGATTAAATGGTGTTTGTGACTTCTTATTAAGCCGATCGCCTTCACAACTAATGCTCAAAGCACCTGTTGTAGTTGTAGTTGAGGCAAAAAAGGAGAATATCAACGGAGCATTAGGACAATGTATTGCCGAAATGTGGGCAGCGAAACTTTTCAATCAGCAACATGAGAATGATATTTCTGTAATTTATGGAGCCGCCACCACTGGCAACGATTGGAAGTTTTTACGCCTAAGCGATCGCCTTGTAGAGATTGATTTAACTGAGTATCAACTCAGTAATATAGACAAAATTCTAGGTATTCTTTCTCTCTCTTTTCAATAATTTTAAAACTGGAGAAACATTAAAATGACTACTCAAATTGTTACACAACTTCCCATTCCTGCTTTTTTCGATCGCCACAAAGTCGGATCAGTATGGCGTGTCCCTTACCAAGACCGCGCTAACCAAGCTGAAGCATGGGCTAAACAACATGGTATTGTCCCTGCCGCAAAGGATCGTAAGAAAATTTGTTTAATGGCGATCGATGTACAGAATACCTTTTGTATTCCCGATCATGAGCTATTTGTAGGTGGGCGTTCTGGTACTGGTGCGATCGAGGATAATGTGCGGCTGTGCGAGTTTATCTATCGTAACTTGCACCACATCAGCGAGATTGCGCCCACGATGGATACTCATACCGCCATGCAAATTTTCCATCCCATCTTTTGGGTGAATGATTCAGGAGAACATCCGATTCCCAATGCTACTTCCATCACTTTAGAAGATGTGCAGCAAGGCAAGTGGAAAGTAAATCCTGCGATCGCCTATAGTCTTGCTAAAGGTAACTACATGGCAATCCAGCGTCACGCATTGCATTATGTGCAGAAGCTTAGCGATGAAGGTAAGTTTCCACTTACGGTTTGGGCATATCACTCCATGCTCGGCGGTATCGGTCATGCGCTAGTTTCTTCCGTCGAAGAAGCGATGTTCTTTCACAATATTGCGCGGCATAGTCAGACTAATTTCGAGATTAAAGGCGGTAATCCTCTCACTGAGAACTATTCTGTATTGCGTCCTGAAGTGATGGATGGAGCCGACGGCAGACCGATCGCACAGAAGAATACGCGCTTCTTGCAAAGACTATTGGAATTTGACGCTGTAATTATTGCAGGTCAAGCCAAGAGTCATTGCGTTGCATGGACAATTCAAGATTTGCTCAGCGAAATCCTTGCCCATGATCCTAAACTCGCAAAGAAAGTCTATCTGTTGGAAGATTGTACTTCGCCAGTGGTTGTTCCGAATGTGGTCGATTACACCGATCAAGCAGATGCTGCCTTTCAGCGATTTGCTGATGCAGGTATGCACTTGGTCAAATCCACTGATGCAATGGAAAGTTGGGCGGATCTCAATCTCTCTTAAATTTATCTCCGTAGGGGCAGAGCATTCCTGCCACAATTTATAAATTTTTAGATTCGCTCAATTTGGGAATGCTCTGCCCAACACCTAACAACGCAGGGACAATTTATCGGCAAAAGCAAGAGGGTTGAGCATTTGCGAATCGAGGTTTCTGTGGTGTGTTCCAAATTGTGACGCAAATGCTCAACCCCTACAGATCAAATGCATATCACCAATTACCAATTACCAATTACCTATTACCAATTACCTATTACCATGACTAACATTAATGATCTCTTTCAATCTGCTTTAGATGATGGAACCCTTTCCAATGAATCTTTACAAGCACTCACTGTTTATGACCTCGGCGCACAAATCCAAGCAGGGCTTGGCATTCATGTTGATGATGTCATGTCTAGCGAAGTTGTGCTAGTAACGATTATGCCCGATGACTCTGGCTCGATCCAGTACTCAGGAAATGCTCAGGCAGTACGCGGCGGACATAACTCCGTAATTGATGCACTAATATCTTCGCAGCAACAGGACAATATTCTCATTCACAATCGCTATTTAAATGGAAATGTTCTCTATCCCTACTGCCCGATCGCACAGGCAATCAGGATGGATTCCAAAAACTACACCCCAAATCAAGGTACACCACTTTATGATCAGACGGTAGTGCTACTGGGGACAGTTTTAGCCAAAGCTCAAGAATTTTCGGATAATGGTGTACCAGTTCGCACTGTGACCCTGATTATTACCGATGGTGATGATTGCCATTCGATGCGTCATACCGCTAAGGATGTGGCAGCGATCGCCCATGATATGTTGCGGATGGAAAACCATGTGATCGCTGCGATGGGTATTGATGATGGCTCTACAAATTTCCGCCAAGTGTTTAAAGATATGGGAATTCGTGATGAATGGATTCTCACACCTGCGAATAGCGATGGCGAAATTCGCAAGGCTTTTCAGGTATTCTCGCAGTCAGCAATGCGTGTGAGTCAGAGTGCGGCTAACTTTAATTCACTAGGTGGATTTGGTGGTTAGCAACAAGGGGCATACGCCCCTTGTTGCTAGTCGATCTCGTTCGCAAAAACTGCCGTGATCGCCTGTTTCGCATCGGTGCGAAATTCCATAACATTCACACGGCTCAGGAAAAATACTGCTAGTAGCATTACTGCGGCTTCACAGATAAATACAAAGCTATAGGCAAAGGTACTGGACTCGCTACATATCTTTTTGCCAATATCTAGCACTACGCCGCCTGAGACAGTGGCAAGACCTCTGGCGATCGCTTGAGATAGTCCCCAAGCACCGATAAAGGTTCCCGCAGTTTCTGCCGCCGTGAGGTCAAGCATCAAACTCAAAGCTCCTGAAGTGGTAATTCCAGAAGCAAATCCAAATAGAGTTAAAGCAGCTTGTAAGACTGGAATTTTTTGGGTAAATCCTGCAATTAATAATAAGGCACAACTACCCGCAACTAAGTAACAACCTAGTTTGGTGGAATTTTGCTTGCCAAGGCGCGGCACAATCAGGAATCCTGAAGAACTCAACCCAATTAAGGTTCCTGTGCCAAAAGCGGCGTTAAGCTGTGTGGTTTTGCAAATGCTCATCCCAAATACAGCACCGCCAAAGGGTTCCATAATTGCATCTTGCATGAAAATGCCAATGGTCATCATTAACAAGAATGAGAAGAATAAACCTGTTTGTTTGCTTGCCGTCAATACCCGTAAAGCTTTGCCAAGACTAAGTTTATCCTCTGTAGCGGTGGTTCCATTGAGAATGTGATTTTCAGCAACGCGCAACTTATAACGAGAATACTTCTGCTCAATGCCATAGGTAGCAAACAGAGATAAACCAACTACCGCCGCAGGAATGACTATGAAGACAAAATTAAGTGTTTTTTGTAACTGGGCAAGGCGATCGCCATCAGCATAAATAGAAATATTACTAGGCGGTGCTTCTGAACATTGCAACAGCTTAGAAACCACGATTGCACCAATCACAATCCCCACCATCAACATCGACCAGACGATTCCCACTAGTTTAGAGCGATCCTCTTCGTCGGAAACATCCACTAACATCGCGGCAAAAGGTGTGGAACTCAGGCTAATTGACATTCCATACAGCCCGAACATCGCGCCCAAGGCGATCGCCCAGCCATAGGTGACACCATTCCAGCCAATCTCATGCACACTGCGTCCCAATTGCCACATGACCTGTGTTGTGAAAAAGGCGATGATCGCGAAGATCACGGCTCCAATCCAGACATAGCCTGAGCGATGGGTTCCAAATATCGTTTTGGCATCGGAGGTCTGCCCAAACCAAACTCGCGTCGGGGATGACACAAACAGAGGCAGCGCAATCAGCATAGCAGTTAGGGTAGCAGGAATCGCTAGTTCGTTGATCATCACACGGTTCAGCAGCCCTGCGGTCAGCAAAGACATGATTCCTAAACCCATCTGAAATAGACCGATCCGAAACATTTGGATCAGTGGCAGTTTAGGCGGGTGTTGTGGTTGAGACTCATCTAAATCTGCGGTATCGATTTGGTTATTCATCGGTTGAGATTATGCATTAAAAAATCAGTCAAAACGCTATTATCCCAAACTTCCGCAGAATTGCGCTAGCCGATCGCTAAACAAGTTCATAGACTCGAAATCAATTCTTATGCAATGGGGATAGATCTATGAATTCTTTTATTAATTGTTTATTTAGAAGCTCAAGTCTTTTATTAGCATTAGGTTTAGCCCTTAGTCTTAGTAAAAACGTTTATGCAGAAAATCTATCGTCTAATATTCAACTAAAACAGCCAATCAAGACTCAAGTTAAACAGACAAAAACTAAGCAAAACCCCAATACACAATTACTAAACGCTCAATTACTCATAGCTGCTCAAAATGGCAATGCTAAAGAAGTGCGATCGCTAATTTCTCAAGCAACCGATGTTAATGTCCGTGATGAATATGGTTGGACACCGATTCTATGGGCGGCGATGAATGGACATACGGATGTAGTGCGGGTTTTATTAGCAGCAGGAGCTAATCCGAATACGCGCAATAAATACGGCTGGACTCCTCTGATGTGGGCAGCAGGTCAAGGCTATGGTGAAATCGTGCGATCGCTGATTGCATCAGGGGCGCGACTAAATGCACAGGATCGCAATGGTTGGACAGCGATGATGTGGGCATGGGATGGCAATCATCAAGAAACGGTGGCGATTTTACGCAACGTCGCTAAGGATTAACAAGAGCGGCGCTCTTGTTCGTTGCTATATTCTGCAAAGCCGAGATTTTGTAAATCAAAACAGACTTCGCTGAATGGGGTTTGCGGTGGATGACTTCTACAGCCATTTCCGATCAAACGAACCACAAGAATAAATTTGAAAGCGTTGCTTCGCAACGCTTTCAAATTTATTCTTGGTTCGGGTTTGAGCGCAAAGTGCTGTAACTTAAATTCCGTCATTCATTAGGAAGATATTTGAGAAGTTTTTTAGAATCTCCAAATATTTTTAGATAGATATTCTAAACTAGAAACGTAGAAATAATATCTTATATTTTTATAGCTATAGCCAGTAATGTTAGGACAAAAACAAAGTCCAATAGAGAGTTGCGCCGCAACTCTCTATTGAGCTTTATGTTATGACTGGAGTGGCTGTAGCTATAGTCTACTTTTATGAAGTGTTATTTGGAGAATTGTGCAAATCTGTTGTACTTTAAACTTAGATTAACTAATGATGTCCAACAAAACCCCCAAACCATTATATATTCTGCTTATTAGCATTCATGGATTGATTAGAGGTCATAATCTAGAATTGGGTCGAGACGCAGATACGGGAGGTCAAACAAAATATGTTGTGGAATTGGCTAAAGCTCTTGCTAAACAGCCCCATGTAGAGCGCGTTGATTTGGTTACAAGACTGATCATTGATGCTGCTGTCGATGCTGACTATGGCTTAGAGACGGAATCTTTAGCCGAAAATGCTCAGATCGTGCGGATTGAAGCAGGGTCTGAAGGCTACATTCCTAAAGAAGAATTATGGAGTCATCTGGATGGCTTTACCGATCGCCTGTTTGCTTGGTTGCTTGAGCAGCCACGTTTGCCTGATGTAATCCACAGCCACTATGCCGACGCGGGATATGTGGGCGTGCGACTTTCCCATTTAACAGGTTTACCCCTAATCCATACGGGACATTCATTAGGACGGGATAAGATGCGAAGATTGCTGGGGTCAGGAATGCCCCTAGAACAGATCGAAGAACGCTATCATATGCTCCAGAGGGTCAGTGCTGAAGAAGATACCTTAAGTAATGCGGACTTGGTGATTACTAGCACGCGCAATGAAATTGAAGATCAGTATGAACTTTACGACTATTACACGCCTGAAAAAATGGCGATCATCCCCCCAGGGACAGATTTAGAGCAGTTCCATCCCCTGACTGATGATCAGAAAGCGATCGCTTTTCAAGAGGTTCTCGCCAAGTTTCTCAATAATCCTGAGAAGCCGATTATTTTGGCGTTATCACGCCCCGATCAGCGTAAAAATATCGTTACTCTTCTGGAAGCCTATGGTCAATCGCCTCGTTTACAAGAATTAGCTAATCTAGTGATTGTGGCAGGTAATCGAGAGGATATTCGGGAACTCAATGAGGGAGCGCAAAATGTTTTAACAGAATTATTGCTGGTGATGGATTGCTATGATCTGTATGGTTTGGTAGCTTTGCCGAAGCACCATAGTTCTGGTGAAGTTGCCGATATTTATCGATTAGCGGCTAAGTTCAAGGGTGTGTTTGTGAATCCTGCTCTCACTGAGCCTTTTGGATTAACATTATTGGAGGCGGCGGCAAGTGGATTGCCATTAGTTGCCACCGAAAATGGGGGGCCAGTGGATATTATTGGTAATTGTCAGAATGGATTACTAGTTGATCCTTTGAATGAGAATGCGATCGCCGAGGCTTTATTGCAGATTCTGGAAGATGCAGATCTATGGCAGCAATTTTCCGAAAATGGATTAAAAAATGTTGCCAAATTCTATTCATGGGAGGCTCACGCTCAAACCTATTTGCAAAAAATTCAACCGCTCATATTACAACAGGAACCTTTACCAAAGCCAACATTCTCCGCAAAAGCAGGACAATATCGTAAGCGGGCGATTTTCACGGCGATCGACAATACCTTATTGGGGGATGCGGAGGCATTGGCGCAATTTATCCAACTTGTCCGCCAACAGCATCGGAGATTTCTATTTGGCATCGCCACAGGTCGGCGTTTAGATTCAGTTCTCAAGATTTTAAAAACCTATGGGATTCCCACCCCCAATGTTTTGATTACCAGTTTAGGCACAGAGGTTTATTATCCTCCTCTATACAATGCGGATATTGCGTGGAATCACCATATCGATCACGGGTGGACACCGCAAGTATTACGGCGTATTATCGATTCCTTACCAGGGATTACCCCACAGTCGAAGGATCAGCAGAGTCGGTTTAAGGTTTCCTATTACTACGATGCCAATATTGCCCCGTCAATGGAGGAGATTTTGACCCTAGTGCGTCAACAGGAATTGTCTGTGAATACAACGCTCTCCTTTGGTCAATATCTGGACTTTGTGCCTGCCAGAGCCTCTAAGGGGCTTGCTCTTCGCTATGTTGCTAGACAGTGGAACATTCCTCTAGAGCAGGTTTTGGTGAATGGTGGATCGGGTGGCGATGAAGATATGCTGCGTGGCAATACTTTGGGCGTGGTCGTTGATAATCGTCACCGTGAAGAGCTATTGAATTTGAGTGATAGCGATCGCGTATATTTTGCCGATAGCGCTCATGCTGGCGGCATTTTAGAGGCGATCGCCCACTATGATTTCTTTAATTTATAGCGTTTCTTAGCCTAGAGCAGATGTTTGCCCACCAAAGGCGGGCAAACATCTGCTCTAGGCTGAAAGTTTCCCCTCTTTGGGTGGGGAAACTTTCCCCACTAACTAATACAATTGTGACCTATGCAGAAATTATTGATTTGTACTGACCTTGACCGTACTCTATTACCCAATGGAACTCAACCAGAATCTCCTGAAGCGCGAACCATATTTACCCGTTTAGTCAGCCGCCCCGAAGTCTGCTTAGTATATGTGAGCGGTAGAAATCTTACATTAGTTCAAGAAGCAATCCAAGAATATGATTTGCCAGCACCGCATTGGATAGTTGGTGATGTCGGTAGCACGATGTATCAATTTGATGGCGATCGCTGGAAATCTTGGCAAAGCTGGACACAGCAGATTGCGGTTGATTGGCGTGGTTTAAGCGCTGTAGATTTAGAGCCTTGGTTTAGCGATTTAGCGGAAATATCGCATTTAGTCTTGCAAGAACCCGATCAACAAAGCCGTTTTAAACTTAGTTACTATCTGCCATTGGATATGGAAAAAGATGCTTTGCAGCAGTACATTAGCGATCGCCTTGAAGAACAAAATATTGCTGCAAGTTTGATTTATAGCGTTGATGAAGCTAAGGAAATTGGACTACTAGATATCTTGCCAGCCCATGCCACCAAACTCCATGCAGTGGAATTTCTGATGGATCAATTGGATTTTGATCACACTAATACAGTTTTTGCAGGTGACAGTGGTAATGATCTACCATTACTGATTAGTCCTGTGCCTTCTATTTTGGTCGCCAATGCCCATTTCGATGTAATTGCTCAATCTCAACAACAAGCTAAAGAACTAGGAAACACGCATAGATTATATTTGGCTGAGGGTGGCTTTTTGGGGATGAATGGGAATTACAGCGCAGGGATTTTAGAAGGAATTGTCCATTATTATCCAGACACACAAAAATGGATAGAATGATGTGCCGCGCAAAGCGCGGCACATCATTCTATAAGCAAACATATTTTAGGAAAACTCCATGTACGAACAAATCTCTCATTCCCTTTTAAATTCTATTCTTGATGATTTAAAGCCCGAAATTCGCCGTCAAGACTTGCGACATTTTTATACGCGACTAGGAGCTAATTTTTATGCAATCCATTCGCTGTTTTATACGCTGTACGGACATCGTAATGATTTTAAATTACAAATGTTGCGTCTCGTGGAAACAATGGCGAAGGGATATATAGAACGCTCTGCGGAATTGGAGCGTTTGGATATTCTGCGCGAACAGGATCATAACTGGTTTTTGTCCCAACAGTGGGTGGGGATGGCGCTCTATTCCAATGGGTTTGCGAATAATTTAAAAGATCTTGCCGATAAATCCAGCTATTTTCAAGAATTAGGCATCAATTTAGTGCATATTATGCCAATTTTGAAATGTCCTGAAGGTAAAAGTGATGGCGGCTATGCAATCAGTGATTTTCGGCAAATTGATGAGCGTGTGGGTGATCTAGAAGATATTCGCCACATTGCCGCCGACTTCCGCAAACGCGATATTTTATTAGTCCTCGATATTGTTCTCAATCATACTTCTGATGAACATGAATGGGCTAAGAAAGCGATTAAAGGCGATCGCCGCTTTCAGGAATATTACTATATTTTTGAAGGGCGAGAAGTCCCTGATATGTTTGAGCAGAATATGCCAGAGATATTTCCTGAAACTTCCCCAGGGAATTTTACTTGGAATCCTGAAATGCAGAAATGGGTAATGACAGTTTTCCATGATTATCAATGGGATTTGAACTACAGCAACCCTAATGTATTTATTGAAATGCTGGACATTATTCTGTTTTGGGCAAATCAAGGTGTGGATATTTTGCGTCTTGATGCGGTGGCTTTTTTGTGGAAGAAGATCGGTACTTCCTGTCAAAACGAACGCAAAGCGCATTTGATTTTGCAGTTAATGAAGGACTGTTGCCAAGTAACCGCTCCAGGAGTGCTATTTATTGCCGAAGCGATCGTTGCTCCTGTGGAAGTGATTAAGTATTTTGGAGAAGATGCGATCGCTGCTAAAGAATGTGAAATTGCCTATAACGCAACTTTAATGGCGCTGCTCTGGGATAGCGTGGCAACTAAAAATACAAAACTCCTCAGCCAAGGGATCAAAAGCTTACCCAATAAACTGGAACGGGCAACTTGGCTAAATTATGTCCGCTGTCACGATGACATTGGTTTTGGCTTTGACGACAACGATATTCGCCTAGCGGGTTATGAACCCTATTCCCACAGACGCTTTTTAATTGACTACTTTAGCGGCAAGTATGATGGCTTAGCTAGAGGCTTAGAGTTTATGCATAATGAATCCACAGGCGATGGAAGAGTTTGTGGCTCCCTAGCTTCTTTAGTCGGTTTAGAATCGGCTCTAGAGACGCAAGACAAAAGTTTAATTGCCGCCGCTATTGATAGAATTCTCTTGCTTCATGGCATTATTCTCTCCTTCGGTGGAATCCCTCTAATTTATAACGGTGATGCCTTGGGTGTATTGAATGATTACAGTTTTTATGAAGATCCCAGCAAAGCCAATGATGCTCGCTGGGTGCATCGTCCCAAAATCGATTGGGAAAAAGCAGAATTACGCAAAAAACAAGGCACACCTCAATACGCAATTTTTACTGCTATGAAAAAGATGATTGCGATCCGTAAAGAAATCTCGGCTTTTGCCGATTTTAATAATCGTGAACTGCTCCATCTAGATAATGAACATTTGCTTGGTTTTATAAGGTTTGATCATCAGCGTCCATCAGAAAAAGTGTTAGTACTGGCTAATTTTGATGTCAATCCCCAATATTTAGACTTATCAGCTTTAGGCAATACAGGTTTTAACATTTATACTCAATTTATTGATTTATATAGTGGTAAAAAGCCTTCTCAACATGATGAACGCATTGTTCTTCAGGGTTATCAGTTTTACTGGCTGACAGCAACATAATACCGAAACGAATGCGATCGCCGATCTTGTAGAGTTCGTTACGCAACAGCCCTGTAATAAATTACGGGCTAAAAGCTTAAACCCGTTGAAACGGGCTAATCATAGGAGTGTTTTAGTCTGCTTTAGCTGACTTTAGCTTTCAGCCAAGAACTTGAGTTCTTGGTTAGTTTGCGTAAGTCCTATACTTAATGCTAATAGTTTGTGCGTTACAGCTTCTTGATGCTTCAAGGGATACAAAAAAACTTTTTGCTATTACTTTGAGGATAATTTATCGGCTATTCCGATCAAAGCTGACTCCATTTTGGAAGACATCTCTACCTTGCCCGATCGCAAATGGAGATCACGCTGCGGAAAAGGAATCTCGATTTGATTTTGGTTAAGAACTTCATAGATCAGAAAATATAAATCACTTTTGAGCAAAAATTGTTTATCTGGTTCCGCTGTCCAAACTAATAACTCAAAATCTAAGGAGCTATCACCAAACCCTTTAAATAATAGGCTAGGAGCAGGTGATGCTAATACCTTGGGATGTTCGCTAGCAGCTTCTATCAACACTGTCCGCACGTGCTGGGGATCGGAGCCATAGGCAACGCCCAAGGGCAAATGTAACCGCGAGATCGGGTTGCCATGACTCCAATTAATCACTTCACTATCGAGAAATCGTGAATTCGGCACAATAATGGAGACACGATCTAAGGTGCGAATCTCTGTACTCCTTGCCCCAATTCTTTCTACAGTTCCATTCAAATCTCCGACTTCGATAAAATCCCCCACTTGAATCGGACGCTCAAACACCAGAATTAAGCCGCTACCAAAGTTTTTGGCAATATTCTGTAAGCCAATACCTAAACCAATACTCAAGGCACTAGCCAAAATTGTGAGCGAACTCAAGTCTAGTCCCCAGATCTGCAATAAAACTAATGTACCAATAAAGATCAGGGTGTACTGCACAATTACCGCGATCGCTTCCTGTGCGCCACGGTTTAGCCCCGCAATACTAAGCACGCGGTCTTTAAAGATATCGATAATGGCTCTAACGAGAAGGATTAAGCCAAATAGCAATGCGCCTAAAATCGATAGATTGATGATTGAATAAGAGCTTTTGCCAAGGGTCAAAACTGGTGCGTTAAAACTAGATATTAGAACATCGCGAATTTGTTGGCTGATGGCGCGAGAATCTGGGAAAAGATCAGCAATATAGAGTATCCCCGCCACCCAAACGGAGATCCGAGCGATCGATAAAATTACTGTAAAAAATAAATCTAATCCCTTGGTAATTGACTCGCGTTCTGTACCTGCTAACTTTTGTTTGAGGGTACGCGATAAGTACCGCCGCAACATTCCTAAGCCCCAAGAAATGGCGATCGCACCCACAATAATTACAATTGACAAAATAATCATAAAGTTAAGTTCGGTGGTTATTGCCCTTAGCTATGTTGGCTATTTTCAGGATTGAGCGTAAAAGTGTTTTCTAGCAAAAAAGCCTGTTGAGGAATACCGATCGCAATGTTTTCTTGTTCCAAAACTAACTTGAGGCGACGACGAAACTCGCGTGCCACAGCCCATTGCTGAAGCGGTTGGGTTTTAATCCAAAGGCGGATTAGCATCCCTGAATGCTGCAAATCATCAATACCTAAAACTTCAGGTGGTTCCATAATCTTCGCTCGCCAAATCTGCTCTTGATAAATCTCTTGCGCTAATTTCCGTAGGATATCTAAGGCATGATCGGGATTAGTATCATAGGCAACCCGAATGCTCAGATCCACTCGCGCCCAGTCTTTAGAAAGATTCTGCACGATCGCGATCGCACTATTTGGGATTGTAATCAATTGACCTTCATTATTCCGAACTTGCGTGATCCGCAGATTCATATTTTCGACTAAGCCACCTAATTCGCCCACGATAATTACATCACCTACCGCATATTGATCTTCTAAAATAATCAGAAATCCATTAATTACATCTTTAATCAACCCCTGAGCCGCAAAGGATATCGCAATTCCCACGATTCCCGCCCCTGCTAACAGTGGAATTAAGTCAAATCCGATCGCTGAGAGGATCGCTAAAGTTCCTAATCCAGCTAACACGATCGCGGTAATATTGCGGAGAACTTGCGAAACCGTCGATACTCGCAAATCCAAGCGTTGATAGGGCTTCAGCATTGCAAAATCCCTAGCTTTTAAGAAGCCTGAAAAGCGTTCGATTAACAAGTTGCTGATCCGAATTAACAAATAAGTCACAAAGGCGATCGCTACAACTTGCAGAGGAGTCGATAGCAAGAAAGATTGCAACCAACGACTATAGGGAAATAGTCCCAAAACAATGAAGATCCCACATCCCAAAATCCCTACATAGCCTAGTTCCAAAGCACGTCGTTGCAGATCACTCAGATTTGCTTTTTGCTGCTGTGCCAGTTGTTGCTGTAAGTCAATTACCGCAATAGACTCAAGGTAAGGCGGGGCTTCATGTTCAATATTCGCCTTAATCGTGTCTTTCTGTAACTTTAAACGCCCCTGCCAGTAAGTAATCAACCGAAGCACGATCAACATCACCGTAATGATCCAAGCCGCAATTAATCCCTGACGGATTAAAGCTTGTGGTTGGCGCTCTTGTTTAGCCCTAGTCAAAGCCTCACGCAGTATTAATGTGATTTGATTTGCCCAACCTTGCGGATCACGTCCTTGCAGTTGAGCATCCATCGTCGTTACGGTCATCAAGTAGCGATCGCCAATCGCAATCACAGGCTGTCCACTTTGCTCATCAATATTTGCCGTTACCTGCAAACTAGCGGGGTCAAAGTTGCTATTGGCAATGCGATGAAGCTCTTCTTCAATGCCCTGTACCCGTTGTTCCAGTGGAAATCGTTGATTAACCGTTGGGGCGGCTAGCACAAACAATCTATAGCCATCAAGTTTAACCTCAGCATGATCGATGCTGGACACATTGGTATTGCTTTGTCTCGTTAACCAACTTAGTTTTAAAAGTTCAGCTTGCCCCCAAGCACTTTGGTTATGAGAAAGAAGGAATGTTAAAGCGATCGCGGTCACGCATAAAACAGCAGCACGAAACCACTTCTTCCAAAAGTGGATTTTGGTTTGGATTAAACGATTGAACATATTTTTCTATTTTGCAAACACTAGGAACCTAACACTGATGAAAATAGCTGCTCCCAGAATTTGTAAAGCGGCTATAGGAATACCGTATTTAGCGAATCTACTAAAAGAAATAGGTTTGCCATGAATTTCAGAAATACCTGCGCCAACGATATTCGCTGAAGCTCCTACAACAGTTGCATTCCCCCCTAGAGTGGCTCCAAACATCATGGCGTAGAAAAGTGGTAAAACCGCATCGGGAAATTGTCCGTTAAAGTTGGTAACGAGAATCCATGATGGTGCTAGATCTACATTTACAAGGTATTCCTTCATCATCGGAACCATTGCGACCACAAGGGGAATATTTGGAATAACAGTAGAAATTAGAGCTACGGATATCAAAATTACGATTGCTCCTAGCGCAATATTTGTTCCTAATGCAAATGCAAATAAATTAGAAGCTTGGGCAATTAAACCTGTTTTTTGTAATCCTCCAATTAAAACAAAAGTTGACATAAAAAATAGCAACGTACTCCAATCTACATCTCGTAAAACATGATTAATCGAGTCAATCTTGTTATGATGAGAAAGAAATAAAGCCAATCCAGCTCCTAATAAAGCAACTGCGGCAGGGGAAATTGGTGTAGGTAAAGAGTCGCCAATCACAAATAAGACTAGTACAAATAAAGCAATGACACCGCCGAGAATTAAAGTGCGGGGATGATTGATTTTAGGAACTTCGATGCGATCGCTAATTTCTATATTCTTACGCCAGATTTTGCCAAACAAAAATGGCAAAGTACATACAACGATCACAATGAAAATAACTCCCCCCAAACTTAAACGCGTTAGGTAGTCGGCAAAGCTGATATTAATCGCATTACCAACAATAAACGTTGCAGGATCACCCACAAGCGTTAAGAGTCCTGCACTATTCGAGACAACTACCATCAAAATGATCAAGGGGACAAAATCTATGCCGATAATTTTTGCCAAGGGTGGAATCATCGGAGCCAAAAGCATTATGGTTGTGGCATTGGGCAGTACAGCACATACCAGAGACGTAATCCCCACAATTGCTAGCAGTAATCGACTCCCTTTACCTTTAGCAAGCAGCACCATCTGCACAGCTAAGTAATCAAATACTTTGGTTGGCTCAAAAGCCCGTACGATAACCATTACACCAAATAGCAAACTGATAGTGGCATAACTTTTACCGATATATCTTGTTGCTTCTTCTAAAGTCATAATTTTGGCGGCAACTAATAGTAAGGCTCCCAAAAAAGCGGCGATCGTTAAATGCACTTTCTCAGTAACAATTAGAACAATTACTACTACAAAGGTCACGCCTGTAAAAATAGCTTGCCAATTATCCATAGGTAATAATTAAGTAATAATTTTGACTTTAGTAGTTTAGAATAATTCAAGATTAAAATTGCTTGAGCCTATAGCCCAAGCCATGTACAGTCTCAATAAGATCGTCAGGAGCATCGATCATTCTAAATTTTTGGCGGAGACTGCGGATATGAGACTTGACAGCTTCCTCACTGGGTGGATCATCCAGTGACCAGAGACGCTCAATAATACCCGGACGACTGAGAACCCGTCTCCCACTGGAAACTAATAGCTCTAAGAGTTGATATTCTTTCGGAGTTAGTGACAATGGCTCACCATCGTAAGTAACTTCATAGGTACTAATATTAAGAGCCAAGGCTCCCCATGACAGCATCGAACTATTGCTCTTGCCACCCCGTCGAATTAGCGCTCGCACCTGAGCCATGAGTTCACCCATATCAAAGGGTTTAACCATATAGACATCGGCTCCTGCATCTAGTCCAAAAATTTTGTCAGCGATCGTATCCCTAGCCGTCAGCATTAACACAGGAGTATTAGCGTTATTCTGAAGATTACTTTCGCGCAATTTATGACAAAGGCGTAACCCATCCATTTTTGGCAAAGTCACATCCAAAATCACCAGATCGTATTCCAGCGTTTCTAAACAATGCCATGCCATATCACCATCATTAGCAACATCAACCACAAATTGTTGATTGGTCAGGGCTTCGGTTAGCATATCGGCTAACTGCATATCATCTTCGACTACTAATATTCTCATATTATGAAATGGAACTTAGAAAAACATTTGGTTGCTGGAGGCTTGTGTGCGGCTCTATTACTGCTAGCAACAATTAGTTTTGTTTCTTATCAAAATGCGATTCAATTAATTAAAAGTACCGAGCGCATTAAAGGAACTTATTCCACTTTAGAGCATCTTGCCGAAATTCAGGCAACTCTTAATGAAGCAGAGTCAGAAAGGCGTGGCTATCTGTTATTTGGCTCACAAATTGAGTTGGATCGGTATAATTTAGCGATCGCCAGATTGGTTAAAGCTCTTGACACTCTAGAGCAGTCTATCGAAACAAACACCTTACAAAGCGAGCGGTTACACCAACTGCGATCGCTAATTGAACAACGAAATCAACTATATCAACAATCGAATATTTTATTTTGGTTCAGTCTCAGTGAATTATCTGCCAATCATCCAATAGTTATTGCTAGCAACCAAAATCGTGCAAATCTAAGACAAATATTCGTCGCTATACAAGCAGAAGAACAGCGTTTGTTAGAGCTTTGGATTCAAATTTCTAGCAGACATATGCAGTATCGGATCGTGATTGAGAGTACTAGCACATTACTTAGCTTCACCGTTTTCTTAACGCTTTATATCGTCTTATATCAGCAATTGTTAAAGCGACAAGAAGCAGAAAGAATGCAGCAAAAGTTTGCTCAAGAGAAAGAATTAAGTGAACTCAAATTAGAATTTTTAGCCCTAGTATCCCATGAATTTCGGACTCCTTTAAGTGTAATTTTAGGTTCGGCACAATTGCTCAAAGATACGCTTGCCGACAAAGTTGAGCGATCGCGTTTACGCAGTTTGACCCGCATTGAATCCTCAGCCAAAGCAATGAAGCAGATGTTTGCAGATGTCCTGACGATCGCCCGTGCCGATGCAGGAAAATTGGAATATCAACCCAGTTGGCTAGAACTGCAATCTTTTTGTTTGAATTTGGTGGAAGATATGCAGTTAAGTGAGCAGCAAGATCTCGTAATTAAGCTGATTGATTTAGGCGATCGCACTCATGGCTGGTTAGATGAAGCATTGATCTATTCAGCTTTAAGTAATTTGCTGTCCAATGCGATTAAGTATGCACCTTTAGGCAGCCATATCGACTTTATTCTCGATGGTAAAATTGATATGATCACCTTCCAAGTTAAAGATCAAGGTATGGGTATTTCACTAGAGGAACAAGCCACTTTATTTGAACCATTTACGCGAGGTGTAAATGTCAAAAATATTATTGGTACTGGATTAGGACTAGCTCTAGTAAAGCGCTGTATTGATTTGCATCAAGGTAATATTTTGGTTGATAGTGATGTAGGCGAGGGAACAACTTTTACAATTCAAATTCCCCAAACTCGACAGGTTTCATAACAACCAGAAGATGAGTTGCGGCACGAAGTGCCGCAACTCATCTTCTGGTTGTTATGTCCTAAGCAAAACTGGCATTGCTATATAGCATTTCACACGAGGTACAGAGGATTGTTTCCCCCGCCGAAGGCGGGGGAAACAATCCTGCAAGTTGATATAGCTTTAAGCGCTAAATAATCCTAATGGCACTTGCTTTTCAGACGGAGAGAACCTCTTGCGAGAAATTAGAGACTCATACAGATAATGAATTTTTTCTGCAACTGCACTTTGACTATAGAGAGAATGCACTCGACGATAGCCTGAAGCTCCCATAGCTTGAGCCATTTGGGGATCTTCCAGTAACTTAGCGATCGCCTCAGCCAAAGCTTCTGGATCACGGATTGGCACTAATAAGCCAGTTAAACCATCTAGCACTGTTTCCTTCAATCCACCGACTTTACTGGCAATTACAGGGGTTCCTGCTGCCATTGCCTCGATCGCCACTAACCCAAAAGGCTCATAATAGCTAGGAATCACACACATATCCGCCGCTGCATAGTAAGCAGGGATATCGGTTTGGTCGATCGCACCTGTAAAAGTGGCGATCGCATTTAAGCCCAGTTCATTCACTAAGCCACGAATGCGTTGTTGCTCTTCCGTATCGACACCACCTTGACGGCTACCACCAACAAAATAGATTTGGCATTGGTTTTTAAGTACCGATGGCAGTTGAGCGCAAGCTCTGACTAAGGTTTCGATGCCCTTACGCTCATCAAAGCGACCTACATATAGAATCATTTTTGTGTTTTCGGCAATGCCCAACTGGTTGCGAGCAGAGGCTTGATCAACTTGAGAGAAATGCTGAATATCGACACTGCAAGGAATGATCTGAATGTTGCCGTGCGGGGATACCAACTCACGAAGATCTTGCTGCTCTTGTAAACTAGTCGCAATCACACAGTCAGTCTGTTCTAGACAAGCCCATTCCACTCCTAAGCGCGAAAGTGCAATCTCTGGCAGTGGCTGATGATGATTCATCTCCTTGTACTTAACGGCTCCCACCGAGTGATAAGTATGCACTTGAGGAATGTCCAGTCGCGATCGCAGTTGCATCCCAACCCATCCTGATAACCAATAATTAGAATGAATCAGATTGTAAGTAAGTCTATTCTGCCGTTGAAAGTTGAGCCATGCTTCCACAAATGCGGGTAGATAGGGAAATAACTGGTCACGGTGAATAAATTCAGTAGGTCCAGCAGTGAGGCGGATTGTCCTACATCCATTGTTGTGTTGCACAATCTTAGGCTGTTCAGGATCTTCGCGACGGGTGAACATATCAACCTGACAGCCGCGTTTTGCTAGTGATAAGCCTAAAGATTTAACGTAGAGGTTTTGACCACCTGCACCATCCTTGCCAAGTTGGGCAGCAGGATCTCCATGTACTGAGATTAGAGCATAACGATGTGGTGGGATAATTGGGATAGATAGACTTCGCTCTAAGATTTCAGTTTTCCATTTGGGCTGTGTAAATAGTTTGCTAGTCATAATCACATCTCGATTAACGATGTGCTTAAACTAAGTTCTTTCTAGTTAGGAAAATGAGGTTGAAACGGGGATAATTCGGGAGTCTGTCTAAAGAGATAGAATTAAATTCTCTCTCAAGAGTCTGTCTAAAGAGATAGAACAAAGCGATTGCTTCAACCCAAAACTAGAGCTTGTGCCGCCCGCTACGCGGGCGGCACAAGCTCTAGTTTTAGGTTTACGACTTAGAGTTTTAAATTCTTCTCAAAACAAATAGATTACCTTCATTGCCTCTACCAATTCGCAGATCTTGATCAAGATAGGTTGTCTCTAACCAACCTTTTTGATCTTCGCGTTTAATTTGGAAGTCGATCGCCAATAACTTCTTAGGCGATCGCAAAGTATCAATAAAACTATTCACATCCTGATAGCCCACCAAAGTTTGAGAGCCAGCTACTAAACGCTCAAAATTCACCTTGACTCGTTTCTCATTTACTACGGAGAAATTGGCACAGACGCTTACTAATCCACCTAGTAGTGGCAAACCCTTAATTTCGGCAATATTGAAAATTTTGCCTTCAGTTACCCGCAAACATTGATAGATATTGCCTAGTTTATAAAATGGAAAGCGATCTATTCCTAAAAGCTCTTGACTGGTGGTAAATAGCAATAGCCAATTTCCATCTAATAACTCAGGGCTTTGTGTCGGTGCAGGGGTAGGATTTAGCTCTTCGAGATAGGCAACCGCCGAAAAAATTGCCTTGCGCTGATCCTCAGTCATATTCAAGCCGCGATTCACAGGGGCGATCGCCTGAAGGAGATTTGCTTTGCGAGTAGTACTAGTCATAGCCTTGTTTTTACGATATTTCTGCGTATTTCTCAGGTATAAAAACTAAAAACTGTAAAGCGCAGCGTGCGTTACAGTTTTTAGTTCTGATTTTTAATTATGTCCAGCTACTTATGACCAACTCGGCTCTCAGGATTATAAAAAATTAACAACCACAACATTGCGCTCACTAAAGAGCATAATGTATGATATAGAATGTATTGGCAATAAAACAATATAAGCTTTAGATGTTGTAGATCTAAAGGCTCTTCTGGGTTCATGGAAATAAGCGCAGCTAATAGTAGCCAGAAGCATTTCTGAGCAACAGTTATAGCTTTATCACGCCGCCAATTCTAGTGACTACGCTAATCAAACGTTAGCGATAGGTTTTTACTGCTTGGACATAGGTTCGCTTGAAATTGATTCAGAATCTACTTTGTAACTAAATAAATTTGATTTTCCTTAATCATAGTCTTAACCAACATTCTCAAATATATTAGTCAAGTTTTAGCTAAAAGTCAAGTCTTGATAGCTCGCTGCTATCAAAACCATGGAAATGTTTCAACATTTCCTCTAGAGAAACACGTCATCGCTTTTTAGTGAGGAAAATCGGAATTCATGCCTAATCATAGTAAAAAAACTAACTCAAGGTCTTCATCCTATCGGTTGATAGCAGCGACATTGACAATGAGTGGGGTGTCATCTTTACTACCATACCTTGCGATCGCTCAAGTTGTGCCACCAACGCCAGCAGGTGTCCAAATCCTCAACCGTGCATCAGGTACTTATAGAGACCCAAATAATCCTAATGACGAGATTAACGCCACTTCCAACACCGTCACCGTTACCGTCGCAGAGGTAGCAGGGATCACCAATGTGCCTGCGGGAATTATCGATGTCAACGGTGGTAGTGTATCCGTCAACGATGTAATTAACTTTGACTTTTTAGTTACGAATACAGGAAATGCTCCTACCAATATTGTTTTCCCCGCAATTGGTAATATTACTACCCAAGGCTTAAACGCTGGTACATTGCAGTATCAATTAGACCTCAACAATGATGGAGATTTTCTTGATGCTGGTGAAGGCTTGCAGACAGGTACATTTACCACCACCACCCCAATTCCTGCGGGTAGCTCTGTGCGTGTCAGAGTTGTTGGCACAGTAACTGCCACAAACGCAGGTGATACCGTCAGTGTTCAACTAGGTAATACAGGATTAAATAACAACTCGGCTGGAACTCAAAATCAGCCAGACTCAGGGGCTGAGCCTCCTGCCGCAGGTGGTGAAGGTAGTAATGCTAATGAGGTTCGTACCGTCAACTTTGGTCCTGATTTACCCGTTAATGGTGAACGTGAAGCTTCAGCAATTCAATCAACGACAGTGGCTACGGCTGTTCGTAATATTGCCTTAGCCACTGTTCTAAAAACTAGAGCAGCTTACGATGCGGGGGTGGCAAATACAGTAGTAGATGATCGCCTCACCTATCGACTTAATTTAAGAGTTGCAGGGACATCTCCTGCTCCTGCCCAATTCACTCCAGCTAACCTCGAAGGAACTACAGTTAATGTTGATGGTTCTAGCGCAACTCCCCGCATCTTAATTTCTGACGTGATTCCCGCAGGAACCAGAATTGATGAAACATTTAATGCGGCTGCAAATTTACCTGCGGGTTGGCAAGCCGTCTATCAATATACTGGAACCGCCGCCGCTACTACACCTGTCGGCAGCGCTCCTCCAGCAGTAGCATGGTCAACTACCGCACCAACTGCTGGAACTGCACCAAATGTTGTCCGCGTTGGCTATATTTTTACAGGAACACTTGCTCCGGGCTTTAGTACTGAATTAGTTGCGAATGCTTTCCAATTCAGAGTGGTCACATCAGGATTGCCAGCTACAGGTGGGGTGATTAATAACATTGCTCAGGTATTTGGGGAAACCGTAGGCGATCCTACCAATCGCGTGGTCTATGACGAATCAGGCGACCAAAATCCCAATAACTTTGAAGGAGCTACTCCGCCTGCTCCTGAAGGTACACTATATACACCTGCTACAGATACTGGTGTACCCGATCCTGCGGTACAAAATACTGACCCAAATAACAACAACACAGGTACAGGACCTGGCGGGGAAGTCAACATTTTCCCAATTGTGCAAGCAGGTGGCATTCTGAATGGAACCAATAATGTTCCGGGGGCGATCGGACGAAGTAATACCAACCAAGATGACTTTACTAACCGTTCTACACCTTTGATTGCCGCAGAATCAGTGCCTGGGCAAACAACTGCGTTTAATCCGCCACCAATTATTTTTAACAACACCTTCCAAAACCCACCCAGCAACACGACTAACCTAGATACAGTAAGGTTGCTACCATTACCTCCTAATAATCCCTCTGTACCTGGAGTGTCACAACAACCAGATGCAGACATTCCCATTGGTACAAGGGTGACAATTACTTTTGGTACACAGATCGCCGTGTATGACTATACAGCAGTAGGTGTTTATACCTTTAATGCAGGAGCAAGCTCTGGACTTCCTGTTGGTTCGACAAGCGTATTAGTCAATGGTTTAGCGCCCAACGTGCTGAATAACTATACTGTCACGCTTGATTTGCCATCAGGTAATCAGAATACACTTCTATCTGTAGATCGTTTCTTGGCAAATGGAGCCGATCGTGCAGGTTTTAATGTACCGATTGTTGCTTTTGTGGATAACGACAATAATGGAGCCTTCGTTGCCGCGAATGATCCAATCTATAACATCACAATCGATCGCGGTTACACAGGTTATGTAAGGTTGCGGAAACAGTCTCAAGTCTTGCAAGGTACTAGTCCGCGCCCTGTCACTCCAGCCACAAATGGAGTGCTTGATGAAACGGCTAAGACCGCAGAACCGGGCAATATAATTCGCTATGTGATTGAGTACGTCAACTTCTCAACGCCTCTAACTGCGGCTGGTGCTGGTAGCGTAGTTCTAGATGCGGCAACCTTGGTGATTACCGAAAATGGCGCAACTGCACCTAATAACTGGGCAGGCGTGTCATTACACTTTAACAATCCCGCCGTAGTTGGTGGATTTGCTCAAAATACTTTTGCTTCCCAAGGCACTGTTACTTTTAATGGCGCTGCAATCCCAGATCCAGCGACAGGAGCAGCTATCACGACTTATGTAAATAATGTCGGCACAATTCAGCCTGCAACAAATCCAGCCACCTTCCAAGGGTCTTTCCGTTTCCATCGTCAGTTGCAATAACAATCCTAGTCTATCAGGATTTTCCAATGAGCATATACTCATTGGAAAATCCCCAAAGGTTGACTTAGCGAGGCTTTCGCCTTTTCAATTTACTAGACACAATTGAACAAGAATGCAAAACAGTCTAATTAAATTTTATTGAGGTTTTGGAATCAATCATGAAAAAATTTGAAATTAAATCATTGTATCTAGCGGTTGGTGCGGTGGTGCTACCGATGTTGCTATTGTCTACCGCGATCGCTAGCAATACTAGTTCTACTAATTCTGCTGTTCAAGATCTACGAGTCGCCCAAAAACAGCAGCCTGTAGAATTATTACTAGCAGCCGAAAAGCGTCAAATCAGCCGTGATGAGTCAGGGAAAGACAAGATTTCTTGGAATGCACTTCCTTCTAATTCGCAAGTGATTCCCGGTAGTGTTTTGCGCTATACAGTAATTGCCAAAAACAACACTAGTCGGAATATGCGTAACCTTACGGTAATTCAACCGATTCCTAATGGCATGGTGTACATCATTGCATCGGCAACTGCTTTAAATACATCAGGCGCTAAATTGGAATTTAGTATTGATGGCGGTAAAACTTTTAGCGTTAACCCAATTATTCGCGTGCGGGGTCGTGATGGCAAGATCGAAGAGCGTCCTGCTCCTGCTGATGCTTATACCCATGTGCGTTGGAACTTTGGGGAGAGTTTACCAGCAAATTCTCAGTTAACAGTTGCTTATCAGGTTCGCGTTAAGTAGTTGATGTAATGATGCACTGTGTCAAGCACAGTGCATCATTAACCATGATTAAAACTGATTCATTGATTAAAACTGATTCATTCCGTTTGAATATCTAGAGTGATAGAACTTTGATGAATATGCGATCGCTTAAAATAATAGTAAAGCGATATGCTTTCTTTTTCTGGCTGTGGCTGGGAAGTTTAGCGTTATGTCTTTGTCTGATGAATAGTAGTGCTTACGGTCAAGCACGAAATTTTGAAGTGCGTAACCAAGCAAGTGGTAGCTATAACACTATAGGTGTAACTGATTCAGTTCAAACTTCTTCAACACAAACCAGTATTAATGGCGATCGCCTCATCGATCCTCTAGGTCAGATTCTCGATTGCGGAGGTAATGAGTTTGAGGATTACACTGGGTTTACGGTGGGATTATATCAAGCAGTTGGTAGCAATGGTGAAATTGGTGCTCCCATTGCTTTACCCCCAACCAATCCGCCAAACACGACTTCGCCGATAGGTATTGCTCCCAATATTGCCAACATTAATCCCTATGCAATCACTAATGTCGCAGTAAACGCTAGACGTGGTGTATATAACTTTCTGTTAAATACTAGTCAGACAACTTCAGGAAGTACCTACATCTTAGTTGTTAATCCACCTGCGAGCCTTGCTCTTGGACAGAGGCGCATTCGCATTGTCATTGGCACTCTTAATGGTATTCGTTTACCCTATACCGCAACAGCCGTAGATGGTAGACCAATTGGAGTGAACGGACTTTTTTCAGTTACTGATTCTGTCGTGGTTAACAATGCTGATGAAAATGCTTTATCCCTAGTTGCGATGCAACTGAATGCAGCTATATCTGTATGTGAAGCCCGCGAGATTCAAATTATCAAAACAGGCGATCGCGCTGCTGCTGAACCGGGAGATATTCCTTCCTATCGACTGACGATCAAAAATCTCACCAATACAACATTAAGCAATCTAGTGGCTACAGATTCTCTACCGATCGGATTGCGCTATGTGCAGAATTCCGCGAGAGCTTCTGTTAATGGCAACTTAGTTCCTGTTGCGGTTCAGGAAAATGGGAATAATTTAATCTTTGCGATCCAAGGACAAATACCTGCTGGAAAGGTAAGTGCTTTGGTTGCCTATGCGGTCACAGTCACTCCCGATGCCATCAGAGGGACTGGTAGGAATTCGGCTTCAGCCTCTGCCGTCAGAGTGGACAACAATTACACAGTTCGGGATGGTCCCGCTATTTTTACGATGCGAATTCGTCCTGGCATTGTTACTGATTGCGCTACTTTAATTGGCAGAGTCTTTGTAGATAAGAATTTTGATGGAGAGCAGCAGGATGGCGAACCGGGAGTTCCCAATGCTGTGGTGTTTATGGACGATGGTAATCGCATTGTTACCGATGCCAATGGATTATATTCTATTGCCAATGTGATTCCGGGCGATCGCACTGTGGTCTTAGATTTAAGTTCTTTGTCTGGATATACCTTAGCCCCCAACTTGTACTTTATCGAACGAAACACTCAGTCTCGGCTGGTGCGTCTATCACCAGGTGGTTTAGCTAGGGCTAATTTTGCGGTAACTCCAACGTTTAGGGGTCTGGCAGGGCAACAATAATGAAATATCTATTAAAAACCAATTTAAAGTCTCAATTGTGGTTACATTTACTTGGTTTTATCAGTTTGTGGCTAGGAATGACTGCATCTAGTGCGATCGCCTCCAACGCCATCAGCGATTCACAAGCATCTTCGCTTGCAACCGATCAACTATCTTTAACGCCAGATTCTCATCATGCCAATGCTGAGCCTACAGTACAAATCGCCGTCCAAACCACTCAACCAGAAAGTTCATCAAATCAACCACCAAATCAACCACCAAATCAACCACCAAATCAACCAGAGAATAATGTAACATCACCGAAATTACCGACTGTAAACAAAGATCAATCTGCTTCGCAAGTCACCATTCTTTTTCCTGTGAACACATCCTTAATGGATGTACCTGCAACTGCGGTGATCTTACGCATTCCCGTTGGCAGAGAAGTAGAACTATCAGTTAATGGTAGAAAGGTTAATCCTAATGCGATCGGTCGTTCTGAGGTGGACACTAACGCGGGCGTCGTCACCCAAACTTGGTATGGTGTGACCCTAGATGAAGGTGAGAATAAAATTACCGCGAAGTTAGCTGGTAGTGATGCGAGTCAAAGTGTGATTGTGCGCCTGCGTAGTGCGGCTGCCAAAATTCAGGTCAGTACTCTAGAGTCAAGTATTCCTGCCGATGGTCGTACCACTGCGACAGTGCAGGGTTTACTGTTGGATGAAAAAGGCGATCGCTCTAATCGGAGTGCTTTTATCACACTCACTACCAGCGAAGGTGAGTTCATTGGCAATGATGCTCAGCCCGATCAACCCGGTTTTCAGGTAGAAGCAAGAGAAGGTAAATTTTCTGCAACCCTGCGTTCTGGACTCACTTCTGGCAATGTTCGTATTCGCGCTAGTTCCGTCATTAATAATCGTGAGATTGAAGCCTTTACCCGAATTCAACTCGAAACTAATCTTCGTCCTTCGATCCTCACAGGAGTGGTTAGCTTACGGATAGGCGCAAGAGGAACTGATTACTATCGTAGTTTTCGTGATTTTCTGCCCACTGATGGCAATAACTCTAGCAATGTCGATTTTTATGCGGCGGCTTTTGGCACAGGTCGAGTTGGTGAGTGGTTAATCACAGGAGCATTTAATACCCGTCGGACTCTTAACGAAGATTGCGAAGGTAGAAGCCGTCTATTTCGAGATGTTCAATTTTGCCAGCAAGTCTATCCTGTCTATGGGGATAGTTCCACCTTAACCACTGAGACTCCTTCTCTAACTAGTGTGTTTTTACGAGCAGAGCGAACTTCTCCCGTTCCCAGAGCAGGTACTGATTTCTTGATGTGGGGAGATTTTCGCACTGAAGAATTTGCCAGTCGTTCTCAAGAGTTTACAGCATTTACTCGACAGTTAAATGGATTGAAGTTTAACTATAATTTTGGCGACTTACAAGCCACAGGGTTGTATAGCAATAATACACGCGGATTTCAGCGCGATATTATTCCTCCCGATGGTACGAGTGGATTCTTTTTTCTCTCACGGCGGTTAGTCACCCCCGGTAGCGAAAATGTATTTGTGGAATCAGAAGAACTACTCCGTCCTGGTAATATTGTCCGCCGTGTCAAGCTCGATCGCAGTCAAGACTATGAGATTGATTACGATCGCGGTTCTCTGCAATTTCGTCAGCCAATCCTCCAAACAGATATCGGTACAGGTGGTGAAACCCTTGTGAGACGTATTATCGTTTCCTACGAATACGACAATGAAGGCGGCACTAGCAACGGTAGTAACAACAATAGTATTTATGCAGCCCAATTGCGCTATCACTTCAATCGCGAGATTGGGGCGGAAAGCTGGTTAGGAGCTAATTATTTTAAAGAAAATCAAGGAGCGCGGGACTTTCAACTCTATGGAGCTAATGCTCTAATTTCCTTTGGCAAAAGTTCTTATATCATTGCCGAATATGCGCGATCGCAAAATAACTCCAGTGATTTACCCGCACCAGTTACAGGTTCGGCTTTTCGTTTTGAAGCCGTTAGCGAATTTATACAGGGAATTACGGCTAAGGCTTTCTATCGCCAAGCGGATACAGGCTTTGTGAATAATGCCACAATTAGCTTTGTACCCGGCCAGACAAGGTTGGGCGTTAGTCTGGATGCTAAGCTATCCGATGCTACTACACTCAGGGCAAGCTATGAGCGTGAAGAAAATCGCGGTATTGCCCCTCAACCATTTACGCTGACTAACTTTCTGGAGCTTAATCCTCAATCTCCAGCAGGAACTCCCGTTGACAATCGACTCAGCACTTTTACTGTGGGCTTCTTGCAAAAATTGGGGGCAGCCACTGCTGAACTTGATTTTCTGATGCGCGATCGCCAAGATAACTTAAACTCAACATTTTCTGGTGCTTCTAGTCAATTGCGATCGCGCTTCACCCTGCCAATTCTCGACAACTTAAAATTTATTGCTCAAAATGAGATCAGTCTATCGAATGCTCCTGATACTATTCTGCCCGATCGCACAGCCCTAGTTTTAGATTGGCAAGTAATGGATGGTATTAGTTTGCGTCTAGGACAGCAGTGGTTTAGTAGTGGCGTACTTGCGGGTAGCACCTTTACTACTGGGGAAGTTGTGGGCAATTACAAACTATTTCCTGACACCACACTTTTAGGACGATACACATTGGTGGGCGGCGCAAATACCACTAGCACCCAAGGAGCGATCGGCTTCAATCAACGCTGGGTAATTTCCCCCGGACTAAGAGTTGATTTTGGCTATGAAAGGATTTTTGGGAATGACCAAGTTAGAAATTCCGCAGGTGTTACGCAGGTGTTACAGCCTCTGACCACTGGCTCCAACACTTCTACCCTTGCACTTCAAAGTGGTGATAACTACAATATTGGCTTTGAATATACCGATAATCCTGATTTTAAAGCAAGTGCGCGTTATGAATATCGCAACTCTTCGGCAGGGGCAAACTCAGTGATTAATGCCTCTGCGCTCGGTAAGATCACCCCTGCGCTCACAGGGCTATTGCGCTATCAGCGATCGGGTATTGCTAACCAAACGATCAATAATTTTGGTGATACCTCTAGTCTACGTTTGGGACTCGCCTATCGCGATCCTGCCAATGATGCGTTTAATGCCCTATTGCGCTATGAGTATCGCCAGAACCCTAGCATTATTCCTGAAAGCTTTATAGGAGGAATTGGTTCAGGAACTGAAGAACAAGTCCTCGCTCTTGAAGCAATCTATTCACCAAACTGGCAATGGGAATTTTACGGAAAATATGCTCTTCGCAATAATACTTCTTACTTGGCGAAGGACTTAATTGGAACTTCGTCAATTAATTTGGCACAGCTACGAGCGACCTATCGCCTTGGCTATAACTTCGATCTCACGGCTGAAGGTAGAATGATCAACCAGCCCACAGCAGGATTTAATGAAGTTGGCTTTGTCGCGGAGCTAGGCTATTATGCTACACCCAACTTGCGCCTAGCTGCGGGCTATAGTTCGGGTACGGTCAATAACGATCGCGACTTTAGTGGTACACGCTCAGCAGGTGGACTGTATGCAGCAATTACATTTAAACTCAATGAGCTATTTGATGGATTTGGGTTACAAAAAATTGCACCACCACAGCAAAAGGAACCACTCGATCCTACTACTCCCATTGAGTTACCTAATGCTAAAAAATCTGGTGTGACAACGGCTGCGCTTCCTAGCAATATGTCTGAGGTGGTGAGAGTTTCCCTTGCTCAGACTGTGGAATTCCCCACGGCGCAAGTTGATTTATCACCTATTAACCAAGTGGTTTTAGATAATTTGGTTACGGTCTTACGCGAATATCCTGCCCTGAATATTGATGTCCAAGGTCGTTTGGCATCGCTCACAGAAGTTACGACTAACAGTCCTGATGCTCAACGACTTGGTAAGGTGCGAGCGTACCTACTCAAGCGTGGGGTTGATGGTAGTCGGATTACCATGCGATCGCTTGGTGCTATAGAAACTGCCGATAAGCCTCAAGTTCTACTAGCCCTTGGTGGGACAAGAGAGACTTTTACGCAAATATCGAATCGGATCAAGGAGGGCAATGGCAGTAGCATTCTTCAGAATGTTTTGCCTAGTGACTTGTCCAATGTATCTTCTAATTCACCCATTGCGGCTGCACCTCTTCGAGTTCAAGCGATTTCACAACGGATTGAGTTTGCTCCTATTGGTAAAATGACTGATCCGAGCAATGCCAATTTGGATTTGTTAATCAGTCTGATTGTTGATACCCCAGAGGTTGTAATCGAGTTACAAGGTAATCTGGATGGCTCAGAACTTGAGGTCAATCGCTTGATGGGACTACGCAGTTATCTGCTGCAAAAGGGCATTGCTAGCGATCGCATTTTGATTAGTCCAGCCAATAGCAATATTGCTAATAGTGATACCGCTAATAGCATTACACTCACCCTTGCAAACTTGGAAGGATTGCCGATCGCCCAATTGCCTAACGATTCTGCACCTGCGAAACCGATCGCCCAGCAAGGTAATGGTAATCGCCTGAGCTTAAATCTCCCGAATTTGGAAATAACGCCATCTTCTTTACTCAGTCAGCTTCTCGACTCTGAAAACTATAGCCGTCAGGTTTTGGGATTATTGCCTAGTCCACAACTGCTAACGATGCTTTTAGAGCCACAAACTCAACCAACTCTGCTATCAACTAACTTCTCCACGCTCCTATCGGGCTTCCCGTCACCTGAAAATGCACCGCGTTGGTCATCGATACCTGCAACCCAAATTTTATCTCTCCTATTGCCTGATCCAAATGCAGCACCAGAGAGACAGCCAGACTTGATTGCCGAAGATTCTCAGCGTGACTTGAGTACTCGCCGCTTAGTATCAGCCTTGAACTTCCTGTTAAGTCGCGATCGCGATGTGCTGACAGCTTTGTTGCGATCGCTCAATGAGTCGCAACCTGAACTACGCGGCGAAGTCATCCGACCTGAATTATTTGAAGAGGGACAACCATGAACCAAAGATTTACCCTCGTTATTTTAATGATGGCAGAGTTTCTAGCATTGTCTCTTAATGAGCGATCGCTTATGTCAACGTAATCATCACCATAAACATCACCATAAACATCCTCAGTACAACTTAGAAAGTCGAACATATATGAAAAGCAACGTTAAAGCCATAGTGCAGTCGATATTGCGCTTGGGTCGGAGAATACAGCGATCTTTTATTTTAATAGGACAACCATTAGGTCAAATTTTCCCGAACCGACAATATCGTTTGAGTGCGGTTTTATTTGGATTGTCTTTTCTCATGGCATTGGGATTTTCGCTAACCAATCAACCCAATCCTGCCTATGCAGCAGCAGCAGTATCGAAAGTATTTGCGCCCAACGTAGTTAATCCTGGGGAAAAGTCTCGAGCCACCATCACAATTACAAATAACAATAATTTTGATCTAACCAATGCAGGTATTACTGATGCCATGCCTAGTGCAATCAAAATTTATAATCCCGCTAGTGCTACGACCACTTGCGGGGCTGGAATTGTCACAGCAACACCTGGTGGGAGTACTGTAACCTTAAGCAGTGGTACAGTCCCAGCCACCGTAGGAGCAACAACTGGTACTTGTACGATTAGCTTTGATGTCTATTCCAATGCCTCTGGAACTACTCAAAATAGTAATATCCCCGCAGGTAGTTTAACGAATACTCAAAATGATACTAACGGCAACCTTGACGTTACTTTAACCATTCGTCCCATTACCTACTCTTCCGTAACTGGATCTAAATCCTTCGCACCAGCTTCATTTGCTGCAACGGGATCTAGTACTGCCACCATTACCCTAACTAACCCTAATGCCGTAGCTATGGATGGGGCAACTTTAATTGATGACCTCAACTTAGTTGGCGCAGGTTTAACCGTACAGGGTAGTCCTAGTTCTACTTGTTTAGGAACTAATGGCACTGTCAGTAATACTGCTACTACAGTCACATTAAATAATGGGCGCATTCCTGCTAACAGTAGCTGTACAATCACCTTCAGTGTGACGGGGACAATTCCCGCTACCTACACTAATAGGATTCCCGCTAATGCTCTAAGTACGTTTCAAGGGGCAACTAATAATGCTCAATTCGAACAAAATGTAACTATTACCGAGCCTGTGTCCCTTGCAAAATCATTTTCTGTTAGTCCGATCAAGCAAGGAGATATCAGCCGCGCCACCGTCACCATCACCAACAACAGCACATCGCAACTTACAAATTTAACTGTCCCTGATAACCTTGCTAGTCCAGGTTCAGGACTACTATATCGCAGTGACCTAGCCCCCTCAACAACCTGCACAGGCGGATCAGTAGCTGTTACTGGTGCTTCAGGCACAGCCGCAACGATCACCCTCCAGAATGCAACTCTAAACGCAGGGGCTTCTTGTGCCTTCAGTTTTGACGTGACCTCAAATAGCCTCGGTAATCGCACTAATACAGTTTTAGCAACTGCTGTTAATAACAATCTAGCTCTCAGACCAGTAAATAACGGCACGGCAACCCTCGTAGTCAATCCGTTGCTCACAATCAATAAGTCTTACAGCGCAACTGTGCCAAGCAGCAATACCACCGTATCTGTTGGTGAAACGACTAATCTCTTCATCGACATTACTAATCCCCCTACCAGTAATGTTGATCCCGTCAATATCACTAGTATGACCGATGCTTTTAATACCTCTGGACGAGTTGTTCTAGTCACTACAGGGGTTGGCGCGGGGACTTCAAGTTGCGGCGGCACAATTACTGGCACAAGTTCCAATGCCTTTACTTTTAGTGGTGGTGCGATCGCCAGAGGCGCAACCTGTAGACTCACAATTCCCATTCGTGGAAGTACTTCTGGCTCAACCACTAACGACATCCCTGCAAACAATATAACCAGTACTCAAGGAGTAAGTAACGTTGCTTCCAACACTCCTACAATTACAGTTAACTCACCTTTCACAGTGCAGAAGGTATACGGAACTCCTGCCCCCAGACAGGGTGATCCCACTTTACTGACTATTACCCTCAGAAATCGCAGTACTCTACCAGCAACAAACGTCAGCCTCACTGATACCTTAGACTCACGGTTACGGATCGTCTCACCCGCAACACCTGGTTTGATTACTACTGGCGTAGTAACTGCCCCCGCTACCACCTGTGGTGGCATATTAACTGCTCCTCTGAATACTGGCGGTCCTACAATTTCTCTGACTGGCGGCACTATTCCCGCAGGGACAGCAAGCACTCCCACTTCTTGTACGATCACCTTCTATGTCCAGACTGATGTACTCCCCGTCGATGCGACAGTCCCACCCCTAGCAACCGCAGGTACATATCGCAACACAATTCCTTTAGCAACGACAACCGCCGACTATGGCAGTGGACCAAGCCCTGCTGTAGTGGAATCGGCTAACTCCAACCGCGCCGACCTAACACCAACAGGAGCGTTGGATATTAGCAATAAGCAGGTTGCTAACTCTCCCTACACCACTTTTGTCGGCAACGTTACAACCAACATTAATACTCCTATTGCGGTTCGAATCACTTTACGAAATAGATCAGCAAACTTAAATCTCGCAGGATTAAATTTGACTGACAGCTTTCCGACCGCAGCCAATGGTGGGGGATTTGTGTTGTATCGACCTGGTGCAGCACCTTTCGAGCCTAGCACTACCTGTAATTACTTGAGTACCCCCGTATTCACTGGTACTAATGGCGGCACGAGCTTGGCAATGGCATCGGGGGGATTACAGAGTGCCGCTTCTATTGGTGGTAACAGAACTTGTACGATTACTTTTTATGTAATCGCTACCCAAGAAGGTGGGACTACAGGGACTGCTTATAACAATACGTTACCCATTGGCAGCGTCAAAGCCACCAACACTAGTGTGGTCACAGGTCAAGCCGACAATATTTACAGTACTGATACTGCCCCCGATACGGCTTCAGCTACAGCCAACTCACCGCTAACCATTGGGAAAGCCTTCAGTGTCGCCAGTACTTCCATTAACACTAATGCCACAGCTACTATCACCTTAACCAACAACTATGCAGCTATCGCAGTAGCTCCCAACGCTAATAGTTTAACTAATCTAGGATTCACAGATACTTTACCTGCTAACCTCAGAGCCGTAGCAGGTACTACTGGAGGTACTTGTGTAACAGCCAGAGGCGGTACAGCAGACATCATCAAAGACGTTGCTCTTAATCAAGATCGCGTCACTTTGACTGGTACAACCCTCCCCCAAGGACAAAGCTGTACAGTCACCTTCACAGTCACATCTAGCAATGTTGCCGCTTTTACCAATACCATCAACCGCAGCACCGAAGTTACTAACGCTCAATCTTTACCAGCACAGGCAAATGCCACCGCCAATATTAGTTTTATTGCGGGTCTAAGTGTCACCAAAACCTTTGACAATCTGGCTTCGCAAACTATTCTTGCAGGGCAAACCTCAGTATTGAGAATCGCGATTAATAACACCAGTGGTCAAAACCTAGCCGCCGTTAGTCTAGATGATAATCTTCCTGCCAATGTCCTGATTGCCTCACCCGCCAATGCTTCGGCTACAGCCGCTTGTGGCTCACCCACCCTGACCGCAGATCCCAACACCAATCTTGTGCGGATCACCAATGCCTCAATTAACAATACTCAAACCTGTACGGTAGCGGTAACAGTCATTAGCAGCGTCACCAGTACTGGCTATGTAAATACTATTCCTGCCAATGCCGTCAATACGGGAGTAGGCGTAACTAATACCAGCCCTGCCACAGCTACCCTAATTGTCACAAGTCCTCTAAGTATCACAAAATCCTTTAACTCTTCTACGATTGGAGGAAATGGAACTTCTACGGTTACATTGACCATTGCGAACCGATTCCCTGGAGTAGTAGATTTCACCAGTACTCCTGTTGGTCTGACAGATACTTGGGCAGCAGCAAACATCCAAATTGCCAATCCTCCCAATGCTTCGACAACTTGTGCAGGTGGTACGGTTAATGCGATCGCAGGTCAAAAGACTGTCACCTTAAGCGGTGGACAAATTCTGGCAGGCTCAGTAACTACTCCTAGCACTTGTTTAGTGCAGTTTGATGTAGTTGCTACTGCGGCTACTCCCACTCCCTTCACAAATACAATTCCTGCTAACAACCTCAGTACAGTTCAAGGCTTTACCAATAGCACAGCCGCCACAGCTAACCTCACAATAACTAGCTATAACCTGATTGTTGGTAAATCCTTTAACCCATCGACCGTTGATGGTGGTACACCCACAGTTCTCAAAATTGATATTGAAAATCCTAGTACTGGTATTCCCCTCACTAACTTGAGATTTGTAGACAATATGCCTGCGGGGATGATTGTTTACTCAGTCCCCAATCCGATTGTGTCCGCGAACTGTCCAGGGGGTGTAGTCAGCGCGACCCCTGGGGCTGGAAGCTTTAGCTTTAGCGGTGGTTCTTTAGCTCCCAATCAAACCTGTACGATTACACTTAATGTGACATCAGTACAGCAAGGAACTTTAACCAACTCGATTCCACCTTCTAACTTTGGTACTAATCAAGGCATTCTCACCAAGGAAGGTATTGGCTATCCATCCACAGTGGCGGCTAACTTCTCTGTGTTGCCATCAGCAGAGTTTTCTAAAGAGTTTGATCTACCTAGTATTCCCCCTGGTGGTGTAAGCACACTAAAAATTAGTGTGGCTAATACTGCCATTTCGGTCAATCTGACAGGAATGAATTTCCAAGACAATTTACCTACTGGTTTGATTGTTGCTCCTATTCCAAACATTCAGAATAATGGTTGTAATGGCACGATTACTGCTAATGCTGGCTCTAGCTTGATTCAGTTGGCAGGAGGTTCACTTCTTGCTAGTTCGAGTTGTTCAATTCAGGTAGATGTTACAGCCGCTAGTTCTGGTATATACAACAACACTATTCCTTCTGGCAATTTACAAACTACTCAGAACATTACCAATAAACAACCTGCAACTACTTTATTCCCAGTACAGCCACAGCCCAATATTGCTAAGATTTTTAATCCTAGTACTTCACCTGTTGGTGGAACATCGCAAATGACAATTACAATTACCAATCCGCATACGGCTGGTTTAGTAAATGTCAATCTCGATGACAATTTACCAGCTAACTTGGTCATTGCTCCGACAGCAGGAGCGACAACTACCTGCGGTGGTTCCCTTACTGCTGTAAGTAATACATCCCTAGTTCGATTGACTAACGGTAGTATCACCGCTAATAACAGTTGTACAATTCAAGTGAATGTGACTTCTGGAGTTGGTGGTAGCTATACAAATACGATTCCAGCTAGGGCTTTAACTTCATCAGTGGTCAATGGTGCGAATCCCCCAATACCAGGTCCTAGCAATGCAAATCCTGCGAGTGCTACGTTAGTTTTTGGAACAACTTCAATTAGTAAGTCATTTGCTCCTACCACGATTAGTCAGAATGGAATTTCTACGCTGACACTGCAACTGAACAACAACACTGGGGTGACGTTGACTTTGACAAGCGCCTTGGTGGATACCTTGCCCTCTAATGTATTAGTGGCAGCGACACCTAACATTGGCGGAACTTGCACAACTGCTAATGTGGTTGCTAATGCTAATGGCAATACCATTACTTACAACAATGGCTCAACAATCCCAAATGGAGGTTGTACGATCTCGGTACAGGTTACGTCGGCAACTAATGGAGTATATGTAAATACAATACCTGCCAATGGATTGCAGACCACAGGTGGTAACAACCCCTCCTCTGCTACTGCCTCGTTAACAGTTCAAGGTGGAGCACCAAACGTGGTTTTGGTAAAACGAATCACGCGCATTAATGGTAATGATTTTAATGTTTACGAGAATGATCCCCTTACCACGAATGATGACAATACGAACAACTGGCCGACACCTCTAAGTGATTCCCTAAGGGGTGTAATCTCGCAAACCAATGTTCGTCCGCAAGATGAGGTAGAGTACACGATTTACTATCTCAATATTGGTTTAAATTATGCAGAGAGCTTAAGGATCTGTGACCCTGTGCCTACTAATACCAGCTATATCGCCAATGCTTTTAATGGCTCTACACCTACCGATGGTGGGTTGCCTGCGGATTTGGGTATTGCTTTACAAACAGGTACAACTGTAGCCGATCGCCGATTCCTCACGGGGATAAATGATGGCGATCGCGGTCGATATTACGATCCTCTATTGAGTGAAGTACCCGCAGGATTACCTCCAGAGCGCTGTGTTGATCCGAACAATACATCGGTGGCGATCTCTAGCAATCCCAATGGCATCGTGGCAGTTAATGTCACACGTACTACAGGTACGCCAACTTTTCCCTCGGTTCCCAATGCCACAGGTGCAGGTGTTCCACCTAGTTCCTATGGATTTGTGAGATTTAGAGTACGAGTACGTTAGTCTAGGTCGGCTCTATGACAAGAAAAAGCCCACCATAATAATTAATTATGGTGGGCTTTTTCTTTTTGATAAATAACGACAAGTCGTTGATTATCCTTGACGAGCTTTGAACTTTGGGTTTGTCTTACAAATGACATATATTCTGCCGCGACGACGTACAACTTTGCAGTCTTTATGGCGAGTTTTTGCCGATCTGAGGGAGCTAACAACTTTCATGGATTAATCCCTAACGCTTACTTATGCTAAAAATTTTCACACGGCTTTTAATTCTAACATGATTATTGACCAGACATTAAAGCCAATTTAAAGATAGCGCTTAGCACTATCTTTAGATTGGCTTTTAAATTGGCTTTAATGGTTGTGTTTAGCCAATCCAATGCTATGCTTGCAAGCATAAATTTGCCCAATCCCAATAATCAATTTTATTTCTGTAATGCTGCACCCAACCGCCATTCCTTACTTGGTCGCCTTTGCAGTATCTGCGATCGTGGTGTGGCTAAGTACACCGATTATTCGTTATTTTGGACTGAAAGCAGGATTAGTAGACAAGCCCAATGGTCGCAAGATGCATACAACGCCTGTGGTGCGTGTTGGTGGCGTAGCAATTTTTTTGGGTAGCGTCAGTGCTTTATTACTGGTCTGGGCGGGAGGATACTTTGGGATTTTACCGCCAACTAGAGAATATGAGGTTTGGGGCGTAACCATTGGCGGAGCAGCTTTCTTCTTAATCGGATTTGCCGACGATCTTTTCAACTTACCACCATTACCCCGCTTAATCGCTCAATTAGCAGTATCTGCTGCCGCTTGGCGCGTTGGTGTCAGAATTGACTTTATCTCAGTACCATTTATCGGCATCATCAAATTTGGTTGGTTTAGTTTACCGATTACGATGGTATGGCTATCGGGCATGGCAAATGCCATTAACTGGCTGGATGGACTGGATGGACTCGCAGCAGGGGTAACCACGATCGCTGCTGCCGTCATTTTAGTTACCAGCCTATTTATGAAGCAACCCGCCGCCGCCCTGATTGCTGCGGCTCTAGCGGGTGGATGTCTAGGGTTTCTCCGCTATAACTTCAAGCCTAAGAGTTCTGCCGAAATCTTTATGGGTGATGGTGGGGCGTACTTTTTGGGATTTACCCTTGCAGGGGTGAGTGTAATCGGACTAGTCAAAGCCGTTGCAACTGTTGCCCTGATTATGCCTTACTTAATTTTGGCAGTGCCGATTGTGGATGCGACGGCGGTAATTTTGCAGCGTCTGGGTAGAGGTGAATCGCCCATGACGGCGGGTAAACACCATTTACACCATCGTCTAGTCCAAGCAGGTGTCTCCAAACGCCTCACGGTTTTGTTTATCTATGCTTTGACTCTATGGGTGGGTAGTATTGCGATGGCAGTGTCAGGAATGCCTGCGGGGGGGACTTACGCTGCCATCAGTACATTATTGATGGGTTACGCTTGTTTTAAAGTCTGGCAACGCATTAGAGCTAAGGAATTGCGATCGCAAAAAGAGCAGTCCTCTCATCTGAGTGAATAATACCAATTCACAAAAGTGTTGTCACACTTTTGTGAATTAAAAATTAAATCTAGTAATGGTTTTAAAAGCTAAAAATGGTGTTGCCATTTTTAGCTTTTGTATAAAGGACAGTGCAAAACGCTGCCTTTTATTATAATTTCAGGAATAGCTGTACTCTGAATCTGTGATAAATTAGTGTACTGCAAACATTTTAGAAATATTTTTGGCAACGAGCAAAAGCCTCGCTCCTCAAAATGTTGCCCTAGACAGTCCCAATAAGTTTATTAATATGGCAGAAATCACTACCCAACAAATTCAAGAACTGCGTGCAAGAACTGGCGCAGGTATCAAAGACTGTAAAGCAGCACTCGTCGATTCTGAAGGCGATTTTACTAAGGCTACCGAATACCTTAGACAAAAAGGACTAGCTTCTGCTGTCAAAAAAGCAAGCCGTGCTGCCTCTGAAGGAATCGTCCATAGTTATATTCACTTTGGTAGCCGCATTGGTGTGCTAGTCGAAGTTAACTGCGAAACCGATTTTGTGGCACGTCGTGAAGAACTCAAAGAACTAGCTGACAGCGTAGCCAAGCAAATCGCCGCTTGCCCTAATGTGGAATATGTCAGTGTTGCTGATATTCCTGCCGCTTTTGTAGAAAATGAAAAGCAAATCGAAGCAGGTAAAGATGACTTAGCCAGCAAGCCTGCGGCTATTCGTGACAAGATCGTCCTTGGACGTATCGAAAAGCGTTTGAAAGAATTGTGCTTGCTCGATCAGCCTTACATTAAAGATCAAAGCATTACCGTTGATGAGTTGGTAAAACTAACTGGTACTAAGCTTAGTGAAAATGTTAAGGTTCGTCGCTTTGTGCGCTTTGTGGTCGGTGAAGAAGTTGCTTCTGAAACTCCCGCAGCATAGTTTAGTTAAATAATATGGGTGGTGTAAAAAACCACCCATACTCATGTTTATACGGCAAGAACAAGAAATAGTGTGAACTCGGATGCTGGTGCGTATTGATCAAGATATTCGCAATATTCAACAGGCGATCGCTGATGTGATTAGTCGGATTGATGCCATTCATCTGGAGTACTCACAGGCGATCTCGATCGCTGTGCAGCAACAGATTTTGCTGACCGTATTTAAGTTCTGCACCCAAAAATGTCCTGATGCATTTCTGGCGCTATCCCTTTCAGAGCGTCAAAAACTGCAAGAAGCGCTGCGAAAAACGATCAAATTGCTCTGCGATCAGATGCAAAAAAGCTTAGAAGAATGCGATCGCGACAGTCGCACCAATCAAGAAAATCTCGATAATCTGCTCAGTAAGCTCCTCAATGAAAGTATTGATCATCTCAACCAGCTTTTAGTTGAGCATAAAGTGTTAAAGGCAGAAAATATCAAAGCTCAAGATGATCAAGCTCCTAAAATGAGTATTTGTCTTGCCGAAATTGAGTTTACTGATCGCAAGGTGATGTCTCATCGAGGTGAATTGCGAGTTTTATCGGCAAGGCTAGCGCATTTACACAAAGAATTAGAGAAAAAATATCAGCAAAAGACGATCGCGGAAGCAGAACTAGCATGGCGATCGGCATGGGTGGAATAATGGTCAAAAATCGTGTAGTTTACCGTGAGTTTGGCGCACCTGAGGAAGACGATTCTGAGCAAAAAGAGATCGATCTGCCACCGCAACAACAAAATCCCCGTATTCAAGTAACTAGACGCGGCAAGGGTGGCAAGACCGTAACCGAGGTCACAGGCTTCCAAACGACAACTGAGAATTTGGCTAAGTTAACGAAACAGTTAAAAAATCAATGCGGTTCTGGTGGTACATCAAAGGATCAAGCGATCGAAATTCAGGGGGATTGTAGTCAGAAAATCTTGCAGATTTTGCTTAGTTTGGGATATAAAGCAAAAATAAGTGGCAAGTAAATCCGTTAAAGTGGAGAATATCGACCATTTGCTTAAGGTGTTTTACCATTGCGCTACCTACTGCTCGTAATACTCATAATTCTCCCTAGTTTAGTGGGAGTTACAATATTTGGTTATTATGCACTCATAGATTGGGATGCTCTGCAAAAGGCTTATAACCATTTTGTAGATGTTACTAAAAGTAGTGCCAACTTAGAAACATTGTTTGTTGCAGAAGCACAGCAAAATATTCACCGAATTAACCTGTTTGCGGATGGTGTGTGGACAATGCTAAGTGTCATAATCGGAGCAATTGGTCTTCACGGTGTTTGTACAATTCCCAAGAAATCAAGGGGATAGATAAATACCTTGCATTAGCGATTTAAGCAACCGAAAATTTGATTCGGAGTTAGTTGTAATGACATTTCCTCTAAAAAAGTTAGACGATTATCACCGCTAACAAGTTGGAGAGGCTGATTTGGGCGAAAAATCATGATTATTTGTTCTTGACTATCAATTAACCAACCAAGCTTAGTTCCCTCAGTTAGACAAGTTTGAATTTTTGTGATTAGTTTTGTTGTACTTTGATTATTTGAGAGAATCTCAATCATCCAGTCTGGAGCTCCTAAAATCGGAGAATTATCTAGAGGTATGCGATTTTTATGAATAATCGTTATATCAGGAACTACAGAGATCTCACTCAAGATACAACGCAGTTCTGGAAAAGCCTCATAACAACTATCAGTATTGTCGATCGCTCTGACTAAATATTTTTGCAAAAGGCTGTGGTAAAAAGTAGGCATTGGCTTTTGCAGGACTTGACCATTAATCAATTCCCAAGCTGGAGATTCTTCGATGTTGGGAAGTCTAGAAAACTCATCTAAAGTGATTGGAGAAAGGGCTGCTAAAACCATAAGCCGCTTTATCTCAACTAAAACCAATAATCTAAACTTTATCACATCAACGCAGCAAATTTTATTGAGATTTTGCTTTGCAAAATCTCAATAAAATTTCTTACAGGGAAAATCCAACGCCACTCCAGCGCATTCTCTCCTCGACTTGGGGAATTAATTGCGTCGGCGTGAGATCTGTCTCAGGAACAATTTCATGACTGGGTAAGGCTTTTAAAATATCGATGGTAGAACGATACATCTTTAAGGCGCGATCGCGATCGCGCTCTCGACCATACATATCACCAAGGGCGAGATAGGCAGCAACAAAATAGAGATCAAGATAAATTGCCTTTTTGAGAAGCTGTTTTACTTCATCATATCTGCCCATTTCATCAGCAATATGCGCCATCAAGTAATAGGTTTTCGGAGAATTGGGTTCTACTCTAATTACTTCTTGGCAATGGTGATATGCCGATTTGAGTTCGCCTAAGTTGGCGTAGGTCAGCGCACTCAATTGATGGATTTTTAAAGTATGTAAGCGTTTTTCTTGAATTTGATCTAAATATCTTAATGCTTCTCGATAAGCAGCCCGACTAATCGAACTTTCCGCCGCCGCAAGGCGATCCCAATCAGTTTTAATTTCTAATAGATCATGAATCTGTGTGTTAGGCACGACTCGATCTGCAAAGTTATTGGAAGCATGACGATAGGATTCCCACGTAGTACTATGAATCTCTGGTGGAATTGGCGCAGAGGAAGTTGCAGGGGATGGATTGATCGGGAAATTGATTTGAGGTTGGGAACTAGTTGGATAAGTGGAACTATTAGACGGAGGATTAGCTGGTGTGGGATAGTTGCGAAAGTCTGGACTAGTATAGGAATTGGGGCTGTTAGCATTACTGAGATCGCTTCTTTTATAAACCACCGCATCAGGAAATACATTCACTTTAAATCCATTCATGTCCTGTCCGTGTAGTTCCATGTGTCCAGCAATCAGGTAGCCATTATTTTTGAGTGCTGAGTGAAACCGACGTAAAACTTTTTTAATTGCTTTGGGTTCAAAATAGATAAATACATTACGGCAAAGAATTAAATCAAAATTATGGAAATCTGATGACTTACTAAAATCATCGTCAACCAAATTATTAGAGTAAAAAGTCACCATTTTACAAAGGCTTTCATGGAGTCTCCATAATGCCCCTTGCTGGGTGAAATATAGGTTTTTTTGTTTATCGGTAAGGCTCCTTAAAGACCATTCGCTATAAATTGCTTGTCTTGCTTTTTGGACTACTTCAGGATTTAGGTCACTGCCGACAATGCGTAAGCGCCAATTTTGAATATCAGGAATGAGTTCCTGTAACAAAATCGCGATCGAGTAGGCTTCTTCTCCCGTCGAACAACCAGCACTCCAAATGCGTAAGGTTTTACTCCCCTGTTGCGCTTGGATTAGCTCAGGCAAAATATTATTTTGTAATAGATGAATATGCCCCTTATCGCGCATAAAGTAAGTTTCGGCGATCGTCACTTGGCGAATTAGTTCGCGCCATTCCGATTGGCTCAGGTCTGAGGCACTAGTTAATAAGTCACAATAGGATTCGTAGGTGGATAGTTTGAGCGCCTGTACACGACTATGGATTTTTTTGCAAAAAGGCGCGTCATCTTGGGGGCGAATATATATGCCAAATCGCTCAGCGATCGCTGCTTTTAATTTATCTAAAACGGATTGAGGAATGGTAACCATTTTTATATCTCGTAAATGAATAGCTTGGCTTCAACCCGTTCCATATTGTTATCAGGAGATTTGATTTTCACATCTCTCACTGTTATTTTATTTTGCAATTGTAACGAGATTATAGAGTCTTGATCGACTTTAGGGAAAGACTCATATTTCGACTTACGCATCAATATAATCATTTTAAAAGATATATTCTTGTTGGATTGGTCATTGCAAGATGTATCTAAAGATGAGTGTACAGTTGCGGGATGATCGATTTCCCACATCCCTCTAATCCTCAAATTACTAGCACCTAAAGGATCGATTTTATTTACTCTGCCCAATTCATTGGTTCCCTCTATTTCTAATCCTTGAATATCATTGATGCCATCTTTTAGAGTTACTTTAATTCGTTCATAATATTCTTTGCTGGCAGCAGAACAATCACCATAAATTAGCCACAAAGAAGATAATCTATTTTTTGTTTTTTGAGTTTTTCCTGTTTTTTTAGAATCGATACAACCAATAAAGTAGATAATATCTTTTTCATCCCAAACTTCACAATCTCGACATCTCGGAAGAATTAAAGGATTGCTGGAAAAAAGTTTTGCCGATGGATAAGAACTATTTAAAGCTATTCTTGAGGTTAACGAAGTGATTTTTTTTACTTCCACGGCATCTCCACCTTTAATCATAAAATCAGGAGGATGGTTAGCACTACCACCCCAAGAGAAAACTTTTATATGTGCTTCATCTTTTTTGCCTTTATCCTTAATTTTTACTGAGTCAGCAAATATATCTTTTGCAAAAAGTTCTAAGGCATCTCCAACAGAGTTGATACGGTTTTCACTGCGATAAAAATCGATCACATTAGGAATGCCGCTATCAACTACTACCTTAATAGCTTTAAGAATATTCGTTGTTGCTTGATCTGTCATATAGCCCCCATATAGTTATCCAGATATTTCTAAAGGGATTTTGAAATAGTCTGTATCCTTGATTGAAATATGTTGATGCTGATAGTTTTCTAAAGAAAAATCTAAATTCAGTTGTAGATTAATGGATTGTGCGATCGCATATCCTAAATTGACAGGAACCGCATTCCCAATCATCTTGTAAGCATTCCCTAAATCTTGATAATAGAAAACAAAATCATCAGGAAATGTTTGGATTCTGGCACATTCCCGTACTGTTAATCGACGATAAGGAAATGACGATTCTGGATCAAAAATCCATTTGTCTTTACTGATATGAATCATCCGATTTGCTTGGGGATGGATCGGTGCATGACGACCACCCGCTTGAATGGTGAAGGATGGCTCATCCCATGTCCGCACTCGATTTCGCGACATATACATACTTGAGAAATCACCCTGCATATACTCATGGTTAGGAACATGACAATCTTTACCATTGGATTTGCTCCGACCGATCGCTGGTTTCTCAGTACCATGTAGATCCGCGATCGCCTGTTTTAGGTTGGGAATATTAGAAGATGGTGTTAATGCATTAAAGGAAAATTTCTTACCTAAATCAGCCCGAAATCCGATAAAAATGACTCTTTTTCGCGCTTGGGGGACATGATAATGTTTGGCCTCTAGTAACTTGTAAGCGATCGAATAACCTGCTTCTTCAAAGGCAGCAATGATATTTGCCAATGCTACGCTATGTTTTTTGTGAAACATTCCCGAAACATTTTCCGCCAGAAAAAATAAGGGCTGCTTATCTTTGAGAACGCGCACATATTCCATAAATAGCTGCCCTCGCTCATCATCAAACCCTTTTTGAGTTCCCGCTTCACTCCAACTCTGGCAAGGTGGCCCACCAATAATGCCAATACACTCAGGAATATCTTGTGAAGGGATTTTCCGAATATCGCGCCGATCTAAGACCGTATGCCGATGATTTTTGGCATAGGTTTCCCAGATTGCTTTGTCAAACTCATTAGCCCAGACCACATCAAATCCTGCTTTAGAAAAACCTAGATCTAATCCTCCACAGCCAGAAAATAGCGAAACGATTGACTTCATAGGTTATGTACTAAAGGTATGTACTAAAATTTATATGCTTTAGATTAAATTGTTATACCAAAATTAAAAATGGCTCTGCCATTTTTAATTTTAAAAACTTTTGTTGGGTTTAGTTTTTAATTCATCAAAATGTGACAACACTTTTATGAATTTGTATTATTGAGTGCTTAGAAAGTCGAGGAACTAGTTGTTTGGGTGGTGAGTATGTGGTTCATCACAAAGGGGGCGATTTCTTGAATTGCCAGAATATTTTGGGCGGCTCCGATTTCGATCGCTACTCCCGGCATTCCAAACACAATACTGGTGGCTTCATTTTGGGCGATCGTTACACCGCCAGCTTTGCGAATTGCTAATAGCCCCGTTGCGCCATCTCGTCCCATGCCTGTTAACAAAATACCAATTGTTCTTGCACCATAGATCCTTGCGGCGGATTGGAATGTGACTGTCGCCGATGGACAATGACCATCCACAGGAAAGGCTGCCGTGTAAAAAAATCTACCGCGATCGTCAAACTCTAACTGGCGATCCTCTGGCGCAAAGTAGATTGTGCCAGCTTCGGGCATGGTTCCCTGCACGGCAATTTTCACGGGCAGATGACAGAGAGAACCGAGCCAATCGATAAGTCCCATCAAAAAGCCGCGACTAATATGTTGTACGCATACAATCGGCGCAGGAAACCCGACGGGAATTTGGGTTAATAAAGTTTGTAATGCTTGAGGTCCCCCTGTGGACGCACCAATGGTGACTATTTGGGCATCAGGAGCGATCGCAAAAAATACAGGTGGTGGGGCTGGTTCTTTGTAGGTTTGCTTTTCGAGAGAGAGTAAAGTGTTGCGCTTAGTGCGAGTAAATACAGAAACCCCTGACAAAACCCGAATGCGTTCGATTAAGTCCTGTTGAATCTTTTTGTAATCTTCAAGCAAACCACTAGGAGGCTTAGGAAAAACATCGACTGCGCCCGACTCTAGCATTTTGAAAATGGTACGAGCATCTTCAGACTGTACCGAAATACTAATTACCAAAATTGGGCGGGGATATTTCATCATTACCAATTCTGTGAGCTGCAAACCATTCATGCGTGGCATATGGTAATCGGTACAGATCACATGGGGATTTACCTGTGGCAACAGGGCAAGGGCTTCAATCCCATCTTTGGCACAACCCACTACTTCGATATCGGGGGCTTGCGAGAGAATACGCTGAAGAATCTCTAGGGCAATATGTGAGTCATCAACCAGTAATACACGAATCGGCGGCTTAGACATTTAGATCAGCCTCCCTAGTGTCTCTAAGAGAACGTTTTGATCGAAGGCACTCTTGACGATGTAAGCATTGGCTCCCACCTCTGCCCCACGTCGTTTATCTTCTTCCGAAGCAAGGGACGTAACCAGAATTACGGGCAGATCGGTATATTCCTTGTGCTGACGGATGCGGGCAGTCAGTTCTAAACCATCGAGGTGAGGCATTTGAATATCGGAAACGACAGCATCAACATTTTTGGTGCGTAATTTATCGTAGCCATCCAAACCATCGACTGCTGCAATGACTTCATAACCAGCGTTTTCGAGAATACGTTTGACTTGGGTACGGACTGTTATCGAATCTTCGACCATTAAGACTATTTTCTTGCGTTGTACGGATTCTAACAGTTTACTGGTTGAGATAAATCCTGAGCGTTTACGTGCCGATTTTAGTAGGTCAGATGGGTTTAAGACCATGCAGACTTCACCAGTGCCGAGGATGGTCGCGCCGCTAACATTGCGAATGCGTTTCAGGAGCTTGCTTTGCGGTTTCATGACCACATCCTGCTCGTCAAGGAGGGCATCGACGATTAAGCCTAGACGCTCTACGCCCATTTTTAGGATGATGCATGGCAGAGATTTAATGTTGGTAAGGTTGCGATCGCTGATATCTAGCTCCAGTAAATCTGACAACCAAGCCACCGAGACAGGGTGTTCATCGATCGTAATCGTGTGACTACCTTCGATCGAGAAAATATCTTTATGGGGAATCAGGCGCGTGGTTTGCACAAATTCGACAGGGAGTGCATAGGGCGTATCTTTGACTGCCGCGATCAATACGTGGGTAGTCGCAAGGGTAGTGTCAATTTGCATTCGGAAAATGCAACCTTGTCCTGCCTTTGACTCTACCCACACATCACCTTTGAGCCGTTCGATGTTGGTGCGTACCACATCTAAACCCACGCCGCGCCCTGACATTTGGGTAACAGCTAAGCGGGTGGAAAATCCTGACGTAAAAATGAGGTTTTGGATTTGGGATGCAGACATCGAAGATAGTTCTTCTTCGCGACAAATGCCACGCTGAATCGCAGCTTGACGGATCTGATCGATATTCAGTCCCCGACCATCATCATTGAGTTCGATGATGATACTGCGAGCATTTTGCAAACCACGTAAATAAATTGTGGCAACTCTGGGTTTACCAGCTTTTTCGCGCTCTGACGGTAACTCGATGCCATGATCGATCGCATTCCGAATCAAGTGCATCAGAGGATCTTTGATTTCTTCGAGAATATGTTTATCCGCGCAGGTGTCGCCGCCTTCGATGATCAGTTCGACTTCCTTGGCTTGTTGGCGAGCGAGGTCACGCACCATGCGGGGGAACAGATTAAACACAGTGGCAAGGGGTAATAAACGCAACGTGCTAATGCCTTCCTTGAGATCCCCTGCGATCGAGTCTAGCCTTGCATTATCCTCGTAAGTATTGCGGCGTAAATGATTGAGTTGATTACCGAGGCGATCGAGACGTTCTTCGAGACGACGATGGAAATTAGCATTCTTGGGGTTATTAGAATTTTGGAGTGACTGGCGATCGCCATTTAAGCCATTACTCGCTGCCCCTTTACCATGATTTTTTTCTAGAGCTAAACGACTGACAAAGGTATCACGACTCCATTCTTCCCACAGGCTAATAATTTCTTCGATTTCCGTGAGACGTTGCGAGATCCGAATTTTGGTAACGGTTAATTCCCCCACTTGAGTCATTAAAGCATCTAGCTTTTGCGGATCAACTCTGATCGTATCAATGCGATATTTATCAGTTTCACTAAAAGTGGCTTGGACATTGGGAGTGGCAGTAGGGTTACTTGCACCATTGTTAGCCGATTTCACATCAGGTTGGGCATTTACTTCAGGCGATCGCGCTGCTATTGATTCTGGTATAGGTGCTGGAATAATTGGTGGATTTATGTTTGAGGCGATCGCTTCTTTGTTTACAGGAGCATCTTGTGGAGGATTTTGTGGGAGACTTTGCTTACTACTAGGAGCCGTACTAGATGTATGCGTTTTTGGTGGGGTAATGACGATACCGATGTTATTCGCATTGCCATTACCATTGCTGTAGTTGCCATTACCATTGGTTAAGCTCAGGTTTTGAGGAATTAAGGTAATCGGTACATAGGGAGCAACTACGGGCGTACTCATCATGATGTTCGCATTGTCTTCAAAGGGATCACTATCCGCAGTTGTTTCTTCTTGATGAATTTCTGCCCCCATCAGTTGCGCCAAAACTTCAAAAATACTAATCCGTGCTTCTTCATCGGTAATTGCTTCATGCACCAATTGCCGAATTGCATCAAGTCCCAAATATAGGCGATCGAGCATCTTTCCCGACAGTTCCAATTCTCCCCGTTTTGCCGCCCCCAACAAATCTTCAACTTGGTGAGTCAGCGTCTCCACGCCCGAAATACCAAGCATTCTGGCATCACCTTTGAGGGTATGTGCTTCTCGCAAGGCTTCCTCTAAGTGCGCCAGATCCTGTGGATTTTTTTCGAGAAACAGAAAGTCTTCTTCTAGCTTCTGAATATGTTCTTCGCTAGCAATCTTAAAGACATTTCTCAGTTCTTCATCTTCGATGTACATATCACGCACTCCGTTTATATTTTATGGAAAGTCTGCCTACGGCAGACTTTCCATTTAGACCACTGCTTGCAACTTCTGAGCCGCAGAATTAAGTTGATGGGTGCTGACTTTGATTTGGGATACGCCCGAAGCGGTTTCTCGCGCACCGAGGTTAATCGCATTCATCGCTTCCACGACTTGATTGATGGCTACCGCCTGTTGCTTGGCATTTAGCGAAATCTGTTGACTGCTGATGAAGACGTTATTGATCGAGTCAGATACGCCTGTAAAGGCTTCTGCCATGCTACGGGCAAGGGACAAGCCTTCGTTTACAGTCTTGTTGCCTTCATCGGTAACCATGACTGTGGAGTTAATCGCAGTTTGGATGTCTGAAACCAGAGTGTTGATTTTTTCAGCAGACTTCTTGCTTTGATCAGCAAGTTTACGGATTTCTTCAGCAACTACGGCAAAACCTTTACCGTGATCCCCAGCACGGGCGGCTTCTACAGCAGCATTCAGCGCTAGCATATTAGTTTGGTTAGCAAGGTCGCCCACTAGTCCTGAAATATTACCGATCTGATTAGTTTGTTCACTGAGACGCAGAATTTGTTCGGCGATCGCCCCAACTTTATCTTTTAAGGTAGTCATCTCATCGAGGGTTTGACGGACTGCTTTTGTACCACCTTCAGTGAGAGAGAGGGCATGACGTGCGCCTGAAGCAGAGACTTCCGCTTGTTCCGCCGATTGGCGAGATGATGTACCCAGTTCACCCATTGTGGTCGAGGTTTCATTGACCGAGCTAGCCTGTTGCGAAACGGTGCGCTCTTGCTCTTCGACCGCACTGGCAATCTGTGCCGAAGAACTGGCGATTTCGCTAGCGGCTTGGTTGAGGGTGCTAGCGATCGCCGACGAGATAATAAAGGCAACCACTAAAGCAATCACTAAAGATGTTGATGCGCCGATTACTGATAGGGTCACCAACAAGTTCAAAGAAGCTTTAGTATTGGTTTCTGCGTCACTGACAACAGCATCTTGACGGACATTGAACTCCTTCAAAATTGCTTCAAAGGTCTTGAGAACTTCTGCACCAGTCTCTACAGTGTCGATCACAAGCTTACGGTTACCAGCCTTAACTGCTTCCACTTGACCAGCAGTGATTTTTTGATACTGTTCCGTAATCGCCACCATCTTTTCCATGCGTTCCCTTTGTTCAGGAATTGCATCCTTAGTCACTTCCAAGGCATGGGCTTGAGCTTCATTGAGCATTTTGACTCCAGCTTCGTAGCGCTCAAGTATTGCCTTATCGGTGGTAAGCGCATAGCCTCGCGACTGCCTTGAAGTCTGCGAGAGCCGTAGTTCAAGTTCACTAGCAGCTTTTCCTCGCACTTCCGATCTCAGTGCTGCTTCAAAGTTTTTGCTGACATTTTGGGCTGTTGTATAGACACCGATCGCCAACCCTGTAATCAATACCACTGGCACGGAGTAGCCAAGTAGCATTTTACCCCTGAGTTTCAAGTTGCTAAACATAGTCTTTAATCCTAATTAGTCTCAATTTTTAATGTACGAGTAATGAACTATGGAATAAATCAAGAATTTTATGCCTAGATGCATCACTAAACTTCTTCATTAACGGAAAGGTTGCCCTCCGCAAAGATTTTGCTCAAGTTCAAAATTCCCATCATTTTTTCTTGATAGAGAACTGTACCTTGCAGATAGTCGCGATCGCCTTCACTGGTTGCCATCGGATTTGGTTTGATATCGCTCTTTTGTAAATACAGCACATCAAACACACGCTCAACAGGAATGCCCATCACTAGATCGTCAATATGCACAACGATCGCCTTAGAAGTCTGTTTCTGAGTATCTGCCTGCATATGTAAAGCACGGCGAATATCAATCAGGGTAACGATTTCGCCCCGTAGATTGATATTGCCCACCACGTGATCAGGACAGCAGGGGATCGGTGTCACTTTATGAAATTCGGTAAATTCGCGCACAACCTCCAGATCTAAACCAAAATATTCATCGCCCAATCCCACGACCGCGAGGGGGCGTAACCCCATCAAGTCATTGCGTTGTGACTGCTGCATCAAATGCTCAGCACGAGTATGGAAAGTATGCTTTTCCCTTTCCGTGATCTGGGGGCAGAAGGTATCAAAAAAATCACCCTGCCTCTTTACCCAATGGTTAGAAGCGATCGCCTCCCTTAATGATGCCAATTCTTCAGCATCATCATGGAAATGCTCATGGTCTGAGTGATGCGGAGTTGTTGATTTTGAATGGGTAGATTTGGTGGTGATCTCCTCCATTGCATCAGCATAGTCAAATAGAGCCTCACTTTTCAGCAAAGCAATATTTTCTGATCCCAGTTTTGCCACGCTGCTGATCAGGCGTGATGGGTGACGTGTATAGATCGTACTTTCAATTAATTCAGGGGCGATCGCAATTACCTCCCGCACTTGATTGACCACAATACCGAGTATCTCCCCCTCATGCTCAATGGCAATCACCGAATCTGACAACTTATAGCCTTGAAAAGGATAACCAAAGCGGCGGTTGAGATCCATCACAGGAATTAGCTTGCCCCTCAGATTTAATAAACCCACAATATCTTCAGGTGCATCTATGGCGATCGCCAACTCAGGTAGCGAGAAAATTTCCTTTACGGTAATCGCATCAATCCCGTAGGTTAATCCATGCAAAGAGAAGATCACGTAAGACGCTTGCGTATACTCTTGAGTCAACATCACACTCTCCCCTAACTGCACTGATATTGAATGCGAGTTACCATTTCATCCTTTGCCGAGGATGTTTTGGTAGCAGTCTGCGTCCCCGAAACTTGTTGTGTCCGATCAGATCTTTGGTCAAGGTTTTGTCCAGATTTCTGATCTACCCCCGATAGATTGAGATATTGACGTACGAGTTGTTTGAGACTCTCAGCTTCAAAGGGCTTCGTAATGTATTCATTAGATCCAGCCATTCTGCCTTTCATTTTGTCAAAAAAACCATCTTTCCCCGTCAACATAATGATTGGCAAATCACTGAATTGAGGCATCCGCCGAATTGTGCGACATACTTCCAAGCCATCGATTTCTGGCATCATCACATCTAGCAACAATAACTTAACGGGCTGATGATACATAATACTCAGTCCATCTACAGCATTGCTTGCCACCGCTACTCGACATAGTGGCGATAATGTCCGTTGAATCATCTGCTGCACCACTGCACTATCGTCGATCGCTAACACCAAAGGCATCGTATCGGCTTTAGGCTGAAAAGTGACCCATCTTTCTTGTACCCATTTAGCGTAGGAATGAGCAATTTGTAAGGGGTCTTTATCCACACAGTAAGCAATTTCTTCTAGCGATCGCTTGCCATCCACCCATTCTGTTAAATGCTTTTTGACGCTGGGTGGAATATTGTTGGTACTTCCCACCGTCACGTAAGGGATTAATTGCATTGACGTGATCATTGGTTTCAATGATGTCCACCGATCCTTACGATGGGCAAGCTCTAGCAATAGATCCCCAACTTTCCAAGCGCTGCGTAGTTCGAGAGTTAATTTTTTCTCTAACCGAAAATTCCCCGCACAGTCCCAAATTTGCTCTAACCGCACAATCGTCTGCGCGTAAAATACTGCTTCAATCTCCCCCCATGTAAATAGCTCCATTGCGATCAATCGTTCAATCAACTCTTGAGTTGAATTAGCATCCTTTAGTTGCCGTGAAGCAAACTCGACGGCTGGAGCAATCCATTGCCGTTGTAACTTATGTTCGAGGAAATGGATGATTGAATGAATATCTGGTAAGCACGGCACTGCATACATCAGTTGCCCTTGCCTCCACGCGAGAATACAATTCGAGATTTTCTCGTCTTTAGTGTCTAGTTTCAGGTTTACAGTTCCTGAAAAAGCTATACTCTCTAACTTTTTTAAGAGAGATAGCAGTTGTTGATTGTGAAACTTACCTTGCACAGTTTCCACCTCCTGCCCAAATGAGTGTGGATGAATCTCAAAGCTCTTGTTAAGTGAATTAATAATCAATTTCAAGTAATTAAAAATAAATTCTATTCATCTGGTTATTAATTACTTTGTGTTGAGCAAGAGACTACATAGATATTTACGTCTTTTATTATATTAAGGTTTTTTCGTGATTTAGACGTAATCTCAAACATTAAACTTAACTTTTGTCTATCAGCAATAACTCGTGATATGTCGATGACTGGCAAACCCCAAAAGAGAGTAGCGGCGCTTTGTACTGCCACTTTCCTTTGGGGTTTTAGCTGTAGCTATAGCTATCAAGAGCTTATGTGAGTTGATAACACTCACAAGCAATTTCCCAGTCTTCTTGAGTATGAATTACTAAAATTCTGACCTTAGAGTTAGGGGTAGAAATATCACAATCGATCGCCCGTTGGTTGTTTTTAGCTAAGTCTAATTGCAGTCCTAAAAACTCAAACCCACTACAAGCCGCTTCCCTAACTACAGCCGCATTTTCACCCACGCCTGCGGTAAATATCAAAGCATCTAAGCCGCCTAAACTGGCAATCATTGCGCCAATATGCGATCGCAAGCTATGTACATACACATCAAATGCTAGTTGGGCTTGCTGATTGCCCTCAGCGATCGCCTCAAGAATCGGGCGCAAATCTGCGGAAATGTCTGAAACTCCTAACAAACCTGATTCACGATTTAAAAGGCGATCGAGTTTTTCCACATTCATGTCAGGTTGTCGCAACAAATGGATGAGAATACCTGCATCAATAGAACCAGAGCGACTGCCCATCATTAACCCTTCAAGGGGTGTAAACCCCATTGTTGTATCAATACTCTGTCCATTCTTAATTGCGGCAAGTGAACATCCATTTCCTAAATGACAAGTAATCATCCGTAAATCTTCGACTTTGCGATTGAGAATTTGAGCGGCGCGATCGCGGCAATATTGATGACTAATTCCATGAAATCCATAGCGACGAATTCCCTGTTCTGTATATTTTGTTGGAATCGCGTAGGTATAAGCAGCAGGTGCTAAATGTGCATGAAAAGCGGTGTCAAATACTGCCACTTGAGGAACATTCCCAAATACTTTTTCAGCAGCGATAATTCCTTCCAAATTGGCAGGATTATGGACTGGTGCGAATATGGCTAATTTGGCGATCGCCTCTTTCACCTGATCATTAATGATCGTACTTTGGCGATATTCTGCACCACCATGCACCACCCGATGCCCGATGATATCAACTTCTGATGGGCTTTTGAGGACTGGGGATTCGCCACTCCATAAAGTTTCCAGCATATTGGTAATAATCTCAGATCGAGAAGTTGCCGCGATTTCTTTTTCGATAACTTTCCCATGTTGAGGTTTAACCTTTATTTCGGCAAATCCTTGATGATGTGTCCAGTCGATACTTGCTTCCCAAATTGGCTCAGGTGGCGTGTCGGGTAGTGCATCTTCTAAATCATATAAGCAACTTTTTTGACTGCTCGATCCTGCATTGAGAATTAGTATTTTCATGGCTCTATTTTTGATTCAATCTGAAATATTCAAGAGTTTTAAGATTATTGATTTTAGTGGTTCTAGATGTTGCTGTGTGACCTCCTAAACTGTCTCTAAATCAGCATCCCAATAATGATGTATCAGAATATCGCGCATTCCTGCGATCGCTTTCCAAGGGATTTCAGGATTTTGCATTCTTACGGATTGGGGGATTTTTTTGACTGCTTCGCCAATTAGTTCAAGGGATCTAATTACTGCATAGGTAGTTTTTTCATCTTGCTCAAATTGCTGAAGGCTTTTTATGTCAGATGTAAACCTTTCTATCCTCTCAATTTCACGGAGAATATCTTGCAAGAAATCGTCAAGTGGTCGTTCGGTCATAGGTAGATGACCTCTGCTAAGATTTTTTCTTTAATTTGGGGCTTGAGTCCATCTTTTGTGACTAGATCGATTTTCATTTGGAGGCGATCGCTTAGATAGTTTTGCAGTTCAATTAACCCAAATAGGCTAGGTTTTTGAGCATATTCTACAAGAACATCTATATCACTGGCTGAGTTGTAATCACCTCTGGCGTATGAGCCAAAGATTCCTAGCTGGCGAACGTGATATTTATCTGTTAGTTCGTTTTTTAGCTCGGTGAGTATGTTTTGGATTTCTCTTAGAGTTTTGAGTGGTGTGCCTATGGAATGATTGGGAACTTCCGCAGCACGATCTAGAATGCCTAGAATGTAGCTCTCAACCGTGACATTGCTTTGATTGGCGATTTCAATCAGCTTTTGTTGTAATGATTCAGGAATTTCTATAGTTAATGGTTTCATTTTACAAATCCTTCCATACTTCATTACTATGCTGCTAGGGTTTCAAAGGAAAATCTGAGATTAGATGATTCTTGGAGGCTGTAGTTGAGCTTTTCAAATCCAATAACTACACCAGATTTATTTTTCATCAGGATTACTTCATCGCCTGTTTCTTCGCAGATATATTCTTGGTTAGGATCACCAAACCAGACGGTGAGAGTGTTTCCTAGTTTGTCGTAGTAGACTTTTACTTCTGCCATAGTTTTTCTCCTTCTTTGATTGCATCGGTGGGATAGGTGGTAATCAGGAATCCGTTGCCGTTGAGTCGTCTGGTGACTGCACAGACCCAACGTTTTTGATTTCTGGCTCGATAGAACAGGTAAACATCGCGATCGCTTTTACTGCAACGGATTTCATCGGGTTGTGCGAGGGTTTCGCGGACTTCGGCTTCACAGTTGAGCATGATCGGATGTTTGATGGTGGTGATGATGTCCCAATAGGCTTGGGTGACGCGAACTGTGAAGTTAAGTGGTGTAAGTACTTCAAATAGTAATTCCTCCATTTTTGTTTACCCATTGTTTTCAATGAAGTTTTTCATTTACTCTTATCCTCCTATGTACAGTTCAGACAACCAAGATTCGATTTTGACGATGAGTTGTTTTGTGGAGAATGCCATGCAAAGTAGAAATCGGAATAAGTCATATTTTGAGAACAGTGCCACAAAACCAAATAAGAATTTTTGTACGAACTAAAATTCTCTTTTTTGACAGTATTTTTTATACAATTTCTTAACCTACTAACTAACTGCACAAGCAACTCATTGTTTGTGATTCTTTCTAAATATTGATGACACTGTTCGTGTACTTTGTTATCCAGAGAATTTATTAGAAGAGATATAAGTATTTTTGTAGAGTAATAATTTGTTTGATCTACGTCTAAGATAGTGGCTGCCATATATAACTTAGTATTATCATCTTCGGCATTATCTAATACTCTCATTAGATGTGCTATAACTCTTTGATCAAAGATACCCAACCATCGCAAAACTAAATCTAATATTTGAAAGTCAGATTTTTCTTGGCATTCAGAAATTGCTAAAAGTATTTTATATACTGATCTTTCAATGTCTACGTCTATTAAATCTATAATTTCTAAAAGAGGTTGTGGTGTATATGGAATCTCAAGACTTTTATGTAGAGTTTTTGCTGGATTTTGTGGATGTGGTAAATAGTAGTCAATTACATAAGAATGAGTTTTAATATAATTATTATTTTTAGTAATCAAACAGAGATTGTCTTCTTCTATAGGGTAAAGTTCTTTTAAAAGCTGCTGAGCAATTAAAAAAATATTTTCATTTTTTGTATTTTCTAAGATTGAAAATAATCCTACAATAGCATCAATATTATCAATTTCTCTACTAGTAATACTAACAATAATTGCAATGCGAATTATTTCATCAATATCTGAATTTAAGATGTTATTATATATTTCTTTTGTTTTTAAATCATGAGGAGAAACTTTAAATAAATATTCGCAAATGTGAAAACATTTCCAAGCTATAGCATTATCATGAACAAGTTTATTCTCATGAAAATTCAATAATTGATTTAGTTTATATTTAATTCTAATTGGATCTAACTTACCTAAAATCTCTCTCGCTATTCTAATATTTACTTCTAATATGTTGTCAGAATTGAAAGACCATTCAATAATCTGATCTATAATTGTATTAGTGAATTCATGATCATAAAATTCACTAGTAATCTTCGCAGCTAAACAATACGCATAATAATTATAGAGATTCATACAGCCGTCATAAAAGTGAAGTAGACTTTTGATAAAATCACTTTTTATATTTATCTCATTGCGCCCCAACCAAATTAGAATTACTTCTTCCCAAGACAGAGAAAAAGCTCTGTATTTTTCATCCTGTATTGGTCTGTCTAAATGATTTTTAGGCAAAAAGAAATCCCAATCAGAAATTGATAAAGCAGCAAAATACTCTTGAAACGTTGTATGCCAAAAAGCATACGTGTTCTTATTAAGATTTTTTGAATATTTCCCTACTTGATTTAGTAGTCCAAATTTTTTGGTTGCTTGCCAAAACAAGCTATTTTCATCTTCTAAATCACCGAGGATTTTGCTGATCTCATCTTCTGGCAATAAATATCTATAGTCTTCACTGTCGAGTGCAAATACAGCTAATTTACCTAATGCATTTTCTAATTGCTTGCTAGATTGTATTCCTTTCTGTTTATAGAATGCTTTAAGCATTAACCGATAAAGTTCTGCTCTTGTATCAGGTAAATTTTCTTCTCCATTTTTCCACAAATAACATAGTAAAGCTAAGCGTAAAGGGTTTGCGACCATATCCCGAAGTCTTGACTTGCTTTCATCTCTTAATACTTCCTTTAGACTACCAGCAAGATTCTCTCCATCTCCCCAAGAAAACCGATCAATAAAATCCTCTACCTGATCTGGATAAGTAAATGGAATAATTCGATATACATCAAATGCACCTTGCCATTGAGTATCCCAAGTATTAATACGACAAGTTAAAATAACCTGAACATTATCAAAAAGAGTTTTTTTTAACTGTTCGCGTAGATTACCTAAAATATTTTGTTCATTTGACTCATCCGCGCCATCAAGTAACAAAACAACTCGACCACTATTTAATAAATCATTCAAAGATTGTAGATACTGATCTGCAATCTTTAGACTAGAAGATTTTCTTGTTACTTCTTTCAGGTATTCATCTTCTAGATAAGCTTCGATATTTTGGGTAACTTGCTTCAATGAAATCCATATTGGCACTAGATCCTTATTCAGAGATTCAAGGTAAATACCAATACGCTGAAGCAACGTAGTCTTTCCTGCTCCTGCTTCACCAGTAATTGCAATCCTTAAACCTTGGCTGTTTTTTGTCTTGCGATCGCGAATAATCTCATCCAAAAACTTATCCGTAGTTGGAAACCTTTCACCTTCCTCATTTTCAGTGGGTTGATAAAAGCTTGATCCTTGCTCAGAACTCAGAATGTCATCACGTTTTTTTGATATTTGCTTGCGTTCTACTATTTCTAGAGAGACAACATTACTCTGATCGGCAGTCAGTCCAATTTCTGCCATCAAAGGATTTTCGTTAGTCGTTAAGTATTTATAACTTCTTTTAGAGGCTTCTTTACACAGTTCATCTATATTAAGTTTGACATAATCTGAAGCTAATTGAATCCCATCAGAACTCAGTAATCGTTTCCAATGTTGTAAATTTCGACATCCACGAATTGTTATAAGTTGTAGACCCTCCGCACAAAGGATTTTCCAAACACTAGCTGACTGATTACGATCATGTAAAAGTTGAGATAGCAGATATTGAACTTTATTCCCATCCTGTAATCCTTCATCTAGATCTCGGACAATAATTACCATCCTTCTAAAAAATTCTAGATCAGATTCAGGTAAATTTGCTTCAAGAAACTTACTTTGAACTTCTTTTGTTATCGTCTTTAGATCGTCATTACGTCCTTGCCCCAGACGCTTAAAATCATGGCGTAAGTCTTCTCGAATAGTTTTGCTAGCAGTCGAGTCAGTTAGGATTACTCCATAAAGTTCGGGATCAGCCTTAAGTCCTTTTCCTAGCTTTATCAAAGGTTCCCAGAGCTTATCTTTTTGCAATCCATGTTTAGCTTGGAGTTCGATCTTAATACCACTACGCAGAGTGATACATAAGTCATCGCCAGCCCCACCAGTTTCGCTAGCTACAGAAATTGGCACGTCAGGGTCGTTATCTTCAATCCAGCGCAAACTTTCTTCAGCCAAAATGTGAGCAGCGACATAGGCTGTTGCTCTAGCTTGATATTCATATCCGCCGCCACCACCACTACCACTCATTCGATTAATTAACTTGACTTAACTGTGACAATTAACTGTAATCCTAACCCATTCAACCATTGATTTAACTCATACACCGCTTGACTTTTATCACTTGCGTCAAAATCTTTCATCCATTGCCGATCGCCTTCACCACCCAATGCGATCGCCTATCCCTCAACCTCCTACGATAACTTGGTCGCGATCGCACGCAAATCGGCAAAATCTTCCGTTTTTTCGATTGGGATCGCTCACCAAATTTTTAAGTGCCAGATAGCGATCGCAAATCAGCATCCATAAAACTGCGATCGCCTAAAACCTTGAGCATTGGACCCAATGCACCAAACTGAACTACGCTCAGCGAGGCGGCTGGTACATCAATGCGATCGCGATATCTGCCCATATCAATTCCCAATAAACCACAGAGAATGACGCGAATTGTTGCCTTGTGGGAAACGACTAATACATTACCCGATGGATACATTTCTTGGATTTCAGCAACTACGAAGGAAGCACGACTCGCAAGTTGTACCGCCGTTTCGCCGCCTGTGGGTGGATTCCAAGCAGGTTCCGTTAACCAACGTAGATAATCATCCGTATAATTCTCTTTGACAAAATCATTAGTCAATCCTTCCCATTTGCCATAGCGCAATTCTCGCAAACCATCGCGAAATTGCATTTCCATACCGATCGCCTTACATAAAGGAGTAGCAGTAGCGATTGTGCGTTTCATTGGACTCACAAACACAGCATCCCATGCGATCGCTTTATGGGCATTGGCAAAAGCTGCTGCCATTCTTTCGCCATTCTCAGTTAACTCAGGATCAAGATCGCCACAATAGCCACCAGTGCGACTATAGGCGGTTTCACCATGACGGAGTAGATATAGTTTTAAGCTCATAATTCCTTATTGATTTGCTCCCCTCTCCCACTGGGAGAGGGGCTGGGGGTGAGGGTTTAATGTGGATAACGCCAGTTCACAATTTCGGGCTTATCGATGCCATGCTCGTAGGCATATTGACGACATTCGATTTGCTGATTGCGTAGGTCTTCCTTCGCATGAGCGCCGATATTTTGGAGCTTCGGCACACGGTCAATCACATCGATCGCCAGACTAAAACGATCAACTTGATTGTTAATCGCAAGTTCCAGAGGCGTATTGATATTGCCTTTCTCCTTGTAACCACGCACATGGAGATTCTTGTGATTGTTGCGGCGATAGGCGAGACGGTGAATCAACCAAGGATAGCCGTGGAAATTGAAAATGATCGGTTTATCAGTGGTGAAGAGCGAATCAAAATCGCGATCGCTTAAACCATGAGGATGCTCGGTATCAGGCTGTAACTTGAACAGATCCACGACATTGATAAAGCGAATCTTCAACTCTGGAAAATGCTCCCATAGCAAGATCGTAGCGGCTAAAGCTTCCTGTGTGAGAATATCACCACAGCCCACCATCACCACATCAGGCTCAGTGCCTTGATCATTACTTGCCCAATCCCAAATACCTAAGCCCTTAGTACAGTGCTTAATCGCTTCATCCATACTCAAATATTGCAAATGCGATTGCTTGTCACAGACAATTACATTCACATAGTCAGTACTTCGCAAACAGTGATCAGAAACTGATAGCAAGGTATTCACATCTGGCGGTAAATAGATGCGGGTTACTTCGGCACTCTTGTTGACCACCACATCCAAAAATCCGGGATCTTGGTGAGTAAAACCGTTATGGTCTTGTCGCCATACTGTTGAGGTAATCAACAGATTCAGAGAAGAGATTGGCGATCGCCAAGGAATCTCTTTACTGATTTCCAACCATTTACAATGCTGGTTAATCATTGAGTCGATTACATGGACAAAGGACTCATAAGTAGAAAAGAATCCATGTCTACCAGTCAGCAAATACCCCTCTAGCCAACCTTCTAAGGTATGTTCGCTGAGGATTTCCATGACGCGACCATCGGTAGCAAGTTCACCACCATCAGCATCTTCGGGTAAGTATTCCGCAATCCAGAACTTCTTGCTGACTTCGTAAATAGCTTGCAATTTATTGGATGTATTTTCATCAGGACCAAAGACACGGAAGTTCTCCATGTTTTGACGCATCACATCGCGTAGAAATACACCAAGAGGCTTGGTATTCTCTGCTTCAATTGAGCCTGCCTTATCGATTTTCACACCGTAATTACGGAAATCGGGCATTCTCAAAGCACGCCGCAGTAACCCACCATTAGCAACAGGGTTTGCACTCATACGGCGATCGCCCTTTGGTGCAAGTTCCTTCAATTCAGGAATTAATTTGCCTGAAGCATCAAACAATTCATGAGGCTTATAGCTCAGCATCCAATCGGATAGCATTTGCAGATGCTCAGGATTATTATGCATTCCCGATAGTGGCACTTGGTGCGCTCTCCAGAACCCCTCAACCTTATGTCCATCGACTGACCCAGGTCCAGTCCAGCCCTTAGGAGTCCGCAACACAATCATGGGAAATTTGGCGCGTTTGGGAATACCAGTACTGCGGGATTCTTGCTGAATAGACTTAATTTCGTTGATGCAATGTTCGAGGGTAGCGGCGATCGCCTGATGCATCGACTCAGGATCAGAGCCTTCCACAAAATAAGGTTGATAGCCGTAGCCAATAAAGAGACTTTCTAGCTCTTCATGACTGATCCGCGAAAGCACCGTAGGATTATTAATCTTGTAGCCATTCAAATGCAGAATTGGTAATACTGCACCGTCACGAATCGGATTGATAAACTTATTAGAATGCCAAGCAGTTGCAAGCGGACCTGTTTCCGATTCACCGTCACCGACCATGACTACCGAGATCAGATCAGGATTATCAAATACAGTGCCATAGGCATGGGAAACACTATAACCAAGTTCACCACCCTCATGGATTGACCCCGGAGTTTCAGGTGTGCAGTGGCTACCAATTCCTCCGGGGAAAGAAAACTGCTTGAAGAAATGCTTTATTCCTTCTTCGTCTTCACTGACATCATGATAAATCTCAGAATAGGTTCCTTCTAGATAAACAGGTCCTAAAACCCCTGGTGCGCCATGTCCAGGACCAGCGAGAAAGATGGTATTCAGATCGTATTTTTTAATCAGACGATTCAAATGCGTATAAACAAAACTCAGACCAGGACTTGATCCCCAATGTCCGAGCAAGCGATTTTTGATATGTTCTGGCTTGAGAGGTTCCCGCAAAAGTGGATTTTCGCGGAGATAGATCATCCCGATCGCTAGATAATTACAAGCTCTCCAATAGGCATCGATTTTACGCAATTCATCGGCACTGAGAGGGGTTCCTGCAACGGTGGAGCGGGCAGTGCCATAGCAACTGATTGATGAGTTGAATGATTCTGGATCGGATATTTTTAGAGGAGTTGTTACCATAAAATTACGATTTGTTCCTGTCGCTAATTAGTGTTTGACTTCTCGCCTCACAACTCTACATGATGTTGTAATGATTCTTGGTGTTGTGCATATCTCTTTTATATTTGCGTGTGGTGATCGCTTATATCTAACTACAAGGTTTAGAACTTAAGTACAGGACAAAAAAACAATTGATTCGGTAGGGGCATAGCATTCTTGCAACAATTTATCCGTCTCACTAGGTTTGATATACAGGAATGCTCTGCCCTAGATTTAACGCTATCACAGGCTAACTTTTAACTGCGGAAAGGGTAGAGCATTTGCGAATTAAGATTTTAGTGGAAAGTTGAGAAATTGTGGCGCAAATGCTCTACCCCTACATCAAAATTGTTTGCCGATTTTTGTCCTGTACTTAGGGTTTAGAATTATAGCGAGTCAGAGTACCAATGAATTTAGGATTACTTAGGATAGGAAAAACTGATAGCTGATGTTTCCTTCTTCACTAACATTAAAATCCGCGTTTAGTAGCTTTGCTTTATTGTCTAGATATTGCTTTGATTCTTCTAAGGAAAGCTTGGTGACGATCGCGAAATTAATTGCTGTAATTTGTCCGTTGTTTTCTTGTAATAGTTCTAAAAAAGTAGTCTCAATTTGGCTGTAGCGTTCTTTTTCTAACTGTTCTTGTTTCTTTCTCAACCCCCATACAATCCAAGCACCACCAGCTATTGGCGGCACACCAAGAATTATGCCCCCTAGTGCAGCACTTCTATCTTTTTCTGTAGGATTTTTTGTACTAATTGATGCAACTGTAACAGTCAAAAATATAAAACTAAACGAAAAAAGAATACCTGCGAATAGTTTCTGCATATATCCAAACATCAAAGCGTGGTTTCCATAAATATAGCAAAATAGTGTAATCATGATTTTTATAGCTGTCGCTAGTCTTGTTAAGACCAAACCTCAAGAAGTAAGTGGTGGCGCTTCGCGCCACCACTTACTTCTTGAGGTTTGATTTGACCTAATACAAATGGCGACAGCTATATTTGGGGCAAAATGCATAGGGAATCAAATTTTGTTGTCAAAAAAAGTTAACATTAACTTAACAATTCTAGAAACCGCTCTAACTCAAACCTCTTAAACTCAAACGTCATGGCTCGACAACTCAAAAACATTGCACCGCATGGTGGTCAACTGATTAATCGCATTGCCTCAGAAGCACAAAAAGAAGTTTTTTATAGCAAAGCTGACCACTTACCAGTTGTGCAACTGACTGAGCGATCGCTCTCCGATCTAGAGTTAATAGCGATCGGTGGATTTAGCCCACTGACTGGCTTTTTAGGTAAAGCTGACTATGAGTCCGTAGTTTTAAATATGCGTCTCGCCAATGGCTTGCCTTGGTCGATTCCCATTACTTTGCCTGTCACCTCTGAGATTGCCGATACCTTAAGCGTTGGTAACCTTGTCCGTCTTAATGATCCCAATGGCGTATTTATTGGCGTATTAGAACTAAGCGAAAAATACAAATACGACAAACTCAAGGAATCAATCCATGTCTATCGCACCAACGAAGAACGTCATCCTGGGGTCAAGGTGGTCTATGCCCAAGGTGATGTGTATCTGGCTGGCGATGTCTGGTTATTAGAGCGTCGTCCGCATCCACTTTTCCCTACCTATCAGATCGATCCTGTGGATTCTCGCGAGTTATTCATCGAAAAAGGTTGGCGCACCATTGTCGGTTTCCAAACCCGCAATCCGATCCACCGCGCCCATGAATATATTCAAAAATGTGCGCTAGAAATCGTCGATGGTTTATTCCTGCATCCATTGGTCGGCGCAACTAAAAGCGATGATGTACCCGCCGATGTGCGGATGCGTTGCTATGAAATCATGTTGGAGCATTACTTCCCATTAGATCGGGTAACTCTCGCAATTAATCCTGCGGCAATGCGTTACGCAGGTCCTCGCGAAGCAATTTTCCATGCCTTGATTCGCAAAAATTATGGCTGTACTCACTTCATCGTCGGGCGCGATCATGCAGGGGTGGGCGACTATTACGGAACCTATGACGCACAACATATTTTCTACGAATTTGAAGATGGCGAATTGGGAATCACGCCTTTGATGTTTGAACACGCTTTCTATTGCAAACGCGCTCAGGGTATGGCAACTACCAAAACCAGTGCTAGCCTCCCCGAAGAGCGAGTTCATCTCTCAGGTACAAAAGTCCGCGAGATGCTCCGTCGTGGTGAATGTCCTCCTCCAGAGTTCTCCCGTCCTGAAGTAGCGGCAGAGTTAGCGAAAGTGATGCACAAAATGGCGATCGAGGAAGCTTCTACAGGTTTCGAGATCTAAATAAATGGAGGAGGCGCGGAAGCGCCTCCTCCATTTATTTGGGTTTATTGCTACATCAATATTTGTTGATGAATGAAAGCTTGTTGTTTGAAATGATGAATCCGATCGCTAAGTAACTGATTATAATTTTCCAGATCCTTTGTCCAAATATCTGTAAGTACTTGAGCATCATCAGGTAAGTTCTCTAGTTCCCAACCAGAAATACCTAACTCTTCCATCAGATAAGAGACTTTTGGATCATAGCTAATTGCCGAACAATGACAACCTTCCGATGCTGCCATGATCAGACCATGTAAGCGCATGGCGATCGCTAAATCCACACCGTGAAAAATTCCCTTCAGACGACGCGGATCTTTTTGAATGATTACTTGACTATGATTAGGAACCTTCTCATTGAGAGAGTCACAAATTGCTTGGGCGATCGCTTTATCTTGAGATGGTTGAAAGGGAATTAGCAAAATCTGGGCATCGGTCTGCCTTTGCAAATTTTGTAAAGCTTCCGTAATCGTAGCAAGGCGACAAGACGTTAATTGAGGATGCGATCGCAAAACTACGGCTACACGAGGTTTTGATAAATCACGATACATATTAATCGGAGTTGCTTCTAACGCCCATACAGGATCAGGCGCAACGACACTCTCGACTTGCCAATCAGCTAATAACTCTGCCGAATAGCGATCGCGCACCGATACCGCATTACAACCTTGAAAAGCTCGTTTTCCAATCCATTGACTCAACTTACGCTTTAAAGGACCAACCCCCTGCGCCCATGCGATCGTTTGCAGTCCCATCCCCTGCGCTAGCCCCATCAGTCCACCGTAATAAATCGGATTTCTGGCACTAGTGGCATCTTGCATCAAGCTACCGCCCCCCCAAATAAATAAATCTGATTGTTTCAAAACATTGATCAGACTAAAGACTGAATAGCGATCGCTTGCCTCGACTTGATGTAAATCTTCGGTAACCTTTGGTTTTGCTGATAGTACAAGCGGTTGGATATCCTTTGGTAACATTTGCAACAAGGTAGCTAGCAAAGCTTCATCACCACCATTCCCCATTCCGTAATATCCACATAAAACCGCACGTCGCATACTTCTTAATCCAACTATTTTTCAGTATTTCTTCCGCAATCTAATTGTCGCGCATTTAGATCCAAATTAAAGAGAGTTACGGCGCTTTGCGCCGTAACTCTCTTTAATTTGGGTTAGGATAACTCGCCAAAAGTGGCACTTACTACTAGCATCACGCCAATTAACAACCAAATGAGGGGCATTAGGTCAGTGTTAATCAAACTACTACCTAGCTGGAACAAGGCGATCGCAATGCCCGTAATACTAGCGATCGCGATCGCCAAAAACCAATGCCAACGAAAATGACTAGATCGTTTAGATCGCTTTTTTAAAATATTAGTGTATGAATTTTGAGGATAGACTTGAGTTTGATGAGTCTTAGAATGATTGATTTTAGATAGAGAATGATTGATTGGTAGAGTTTTTTGCCCTTTTGGTAATGATCTGGTCGATATTTTCTGCTTGAATCGTGATTTTAAGATTTTAGGGCTATATATACGGGTTTCAATTTTCTTGAGACGTAACCAAAATAGGATAAACAGGGCGATCGCGATCGCGCTTAGCACAACTGCTAACTTGACTAAGAAAAGCAGCAAGTCCATGTTTTCTTGAAGAGATAAAACAAATGCCATATATGCTGCAATTAAGCCAAATTGCGGATTTATTACAAATTATTGTGACACCTCGCTCTAAAATCCACGAACTAGAAATCGTCAGCAAAAATGTCAGCAAAAATGTCAGCAAAAACATGACACCCTCAAAATAAAAGAAGTCAGCGCGAAGCGCTGACTTCTTTTTAAGCAAAGGGGGGCGCATTGCGCCCCCTTTGCTTAGGTTTGGCTACTGCTCAGATAGGTTAATTCCACATTTGGAGCAAGCGTAATCACATCACCATTACGCAGATCATAGGAAGAAGCGATTTTCATGTGATGGTTAATAATTACACCATTGACACTGGGTTTTCCAGATAGATCCCCATCAATAATTCGATACAAATAACGACCACCCTCCCCAGGGACACGTAGCAACACCGCGTGTTGACGCGAAACAAATCGTGAATAAAGTTGGATATTATTATTCACATCCCGCCCGATTGTATACTTTAAGCCATCAAGTGCGAGTTTTCTACTACCTCTCGCATCTGTGATTAATAGCGTGTGACTAACGTGTATTTCGCTCATTAGCTCACCCAAAAGAAGAAGTAGATGTCGCTTACCAGCGAAAAGTATATGCTACTGGTATGCATTTAGTGTAATCTCGCTCTACTTTACTCTACAAACTGATTGAATTATAGATTTTTTATCAATGGTTAGCACAGTATCTTCATCTAACATATCAAATTTAAGTTGAAGATCTCAATTTATCGTGGGTGCAAGATACAAAATATGTACCTCAGGCGCAAAGGTAATAATATCGCCATTCTGTAGATTGTAGGAAGATATTTTGCGTGATGCGTTTAAGACAATCCCATTTTTGCTACGTTTACCTGAAGCGCTACCATCAATAATCCGATATGTATGCGGTTGATGGCGCTGGCGGGCTTTGATTAAGATTGCGTGATAACGAGAAACAAAATCAGAATTTAAGCGTACAGTATTATCATCTTCACGACCAATTGTATACTGCTCATCAACTAGAGAGATCTTCCGAGTCCCACTATTGTCAGTGACTACTAGAGTAGGTACGGGGGAAAGATTGATGCTAATTTCTGACTCTTCATGGATGTTGGCTTCCGACTCTTCATAGGTTTGGTTGGTCATATTCTTCACTAACTCTTTAGAGCTGCTTGGGTTTTGGTTTGTACTAGCTAACTCTTTTTTGGCTATACCTCGACATAATTAAAAAATGCATTCATAAGCTAGGTTGCAGGCTGAGGGTGCAACTAAAAATTTAGCAAACTCTACCCATGATTTGTATCCGTCAAATTAACCTATAGTTGTAAGGGAGTAAAAGTATCTTTTAGATTATATTCGGAGAAATATTGCAGTGGACGTTACGGAGATCGCACGCCAAACTCAACTCCTATCTCAGCGCCTGAGCAAAGCTCAGGACTATCTTTGACGTACCTGCGATCGCGGCAAAAATTAGTGACTTAGAGCAAACTGCTGCCCAACCAGAATTTTGGGAAAATAGCGACCAAGCGCAAAAAATAATGCGTGAGTTAGATGGACTCAAATCCCATCTTGAAAAATTTGCTCATTGGCGCAAGACCATCGAAAACCTTGAGGCGATCGCTGAATTGCTTGCCCTTGAGGATGATCCTTCCCTCGCTAATGAAGCTAATCAAAGTCTTCAGCAACTATTGCAAGAATTAGATCGTTGGGATCTAGAGCAGTTACTTTCTGGCAAATATGACAAATATGACGCAGTTTTAACGATTAATGCGGGTGCTGGTGGTACGGACTCCCAAGATTGGACAGAAATGTTGCTGCGAATGTATACCCGTTTTTGTCAGTCTCAGGGCTATAAGGTGGAAATTTCCGAAATATCTGAGGGTGAAGAAGCGGGCATAAAGTCCGTAACTTTGCTCGTGCATGGACGCTATGCCTATGGTTATCTTGCGCCTGAAAAAGGCACTCATCGCCTTGTCCGAATTTCGCCCTTTAATGCCAATGACAAGCGCCAAACTAGCTTTGCGGGTGTAGAAATAATGCCCTTGCTCGAAGAAGATGTCGATCTAGAAATTGATCCAAAAGAGTTAGAAATTACGACCACTAGGGCTGGTGGTAAGGGTGGTCAAAACGTAAATAAAGTGGAGACAGCAGTACGAATTACCCATTTACCCACAGGAATTTCGGTACGCTGTACGCAAGAGCGATCGCAGTTGCAAAACAAAGAAAATGCCATGCGATTACTTAAGGCAAAGTTGCTCATCATTGCCCAAGAGCAACGCGCCCAGAAAATCGCCGATATTCGTGGAGATATGGTAGAGGCGGCTTGGGGTAACCAAATTCGTAACTATGTGTTTCATCCTTACCAATTGGTCAAGGATTTACGCACAGGTGAAGAAACTACAAATATTCAAAATGTGATGGATGGAGATCTTGATCCCTTCATTCAGTCATATTTGCGGCAACAAAATCAGCCAATTTAAGTCAATATTTGTTATACGTCCTTAGAGTTTTTGGCGATTAATGGCGATCGATTATGAATAGTTGGTATCAGAGACATTCGGTTGATCTACAAGATCATTTAACAAATCATGGTTTAAAGCATGATTTAAAAAGTCGTGTTAAAAAATATCTGGGTCGTGGCATTGGGGCGATCAGTTTATTTGGTTTGTCCATAGTCATCAGCGCGATCGCCGATCCCTTGATTCATGGCGATCGCCTCTCAGCTTCGGCGGAAACCTGTACAAAATCATCATCTCTGCAAAATTTTCTGACTAAAGTTACCTTTGGGGATGACCATATTACTCGATATGCATCGGCAGCTAATGCGATCGAAAACAAACGTTTAGAAGTTTTCCGTGCCGCCAAGAAAAATGAAAACTGGAGTACGGTCGCCAAGGTCGCAGAATCTCAACAAACTAAGGTCTGCGACCTTGCTAATCCACCAGAATTCTTACAATCTCTCTGCAAACAATTACGCAGTTATAGTGAAGAAACAATTTGTCATTATGGATTTAGTACCAAAGAATTCAATCAAATTACCCTTGAGCAAATGCAAAATGCTCAGCTAAGAAGCTTGATCCAAGACAAACAAATGCAACTGCGAGGCAAAAAATAGGTCTATTCAATTCAGAGTTGTAGTACTTCGTGCTGCAACTCTAATTTATTTCTGTCACCAGTCTTAAACCAGAAGCGAGTGGCGACGCTTTGCGCCGCCACTCGCTTCTGGGATTTTGAATAGCAAACAAAAAAAGAGTCGGGCTTAGCCCGACTCTTTTTTGTTTGCTAAAACGCTCAAAATCGTCTATAAGAAACAAGGCAAAATCAGACATCTACGATGTTAGTCATGATTATTTTTTCTTGTGCTATTGACAATGGTCACTTACAGTCTATAATCCCTCCATCGTTTAGTATGCCCAGTGCTACAAAAGCTACAAAACTCGTAAAGACACGCTTATGTTCGGCTTAAAGTTTGGCGGAAAGTCTAAAAAAGGTATCGGAATTGAAATCACTTCCGAGAAAGTTAACCTAGTGCAATTGAAGCGTAAGGGGCAGTCCTCTTACAAGCTATTGTCCTATGGTAGCGTTGAGCTTCCTGAAGGAACAGTTGAAGAAGGGCGTATTCTCGATCCCGTAGCGCTGGGCGAAGTAATTCGCAGTTTGCTGACGGAAAAGAAAATCAAGGTCAAGAAAGTTGCCACAGCTTTGCCAGGGCGTGAAACCGTTAGTCGCTTGATCCGATTACCTGCGGAAATTCCTGATCTGGAATTGCGCGAAATGGTCTTGAATCAAGAAGCTAGTTTGTACTTACCTTTCCCTCGCGAAGATGCTGATGTGGATTATCAAAAATTGGGTACGGCTCTTGATGATGATGGCATCGAACGGATTGAAATCTTAATGGTGGCAACACCAAAAGAAGTAACAGATAGCTATATCCAAGCTTTGGAAATCGCCCAGCTACAGGTTGATGTTGTCGAGGTCAGCAGTTTTGCGCTAATTCGGGCAATGCACAATGAGCTAGCCAAATTTAGCACCTTAGCGGAAGCGGTGGCGATCGTGGATATTGAGTACGAAGCTACGGAAATTACCGTAACTGTTGATGGAGTTCCCCAATTTTCACGTACTTTCCCGATTGGCACGGCTCAGATTCAGAATGCTCAATTACGGGCGATCAATTTGCCGCCACGACGGACAACGGATATGGAGATGTTGAGTTCCACCGTTGTCCCTGTGCAGTCGATGGACACCGCCAGTTTAGCGGGTGGTGGTAATACCCCAGGTGATGCTGCCATTATGCGTGTAGTTGGTGATCTATCCGATGAATTACGCCGTTCTATAGACTTCTATACTAGTCAGTCTCCAGGCTCAGATGTAGTACAGTTGTTGATTGCAGGACCTGGTGCTTGTATTGGTCAGTTAAATGAGTTCTTTAGTCAACGTCTTGGCATTGCGGCGATCGCAGTAGATCCACTAACGGCTATTGGTGTAACTGTTGATATTGATCTTCCTGTAGAGGAACGTATGTCATTGTCTATTGCTTTGGGTCTAGGTTTGAGGGAGGTTTAATAATAAAAGATGTATATACTTGATATTAATTTTTTAAGCGATCGCGCTGCTGCTGAATCGCAAGCAGTAGAACGGCAGCCAATCGCTGATTCACAGTTCCTCATCTATGGTGGTGGTGTTGCAGTAGTTGCTCTCGCCTTAGTTGGTGGTGCATTTTTCTTCTTAAACTCAGCTAATGAAAATCTAAAGCAAGAAATTTCTACTTTGACTGCTAAAGAAACTCAACTCAATAGCAGAATTACGGCTTTAAAAAGTCAAGAAACTCAATTACAGGCGATCGAATCGAGAACCGCCGATCTCGTAAAGCTGTTTGTGGGTAACTTACCTGTGAGTGCGATCGCTGATGACATCAGAAAGCGTACTCCCTTAACAGTTCAAGTAGATTCAATTACCCAAGCACCTATACCTCCATCTCCTCAAAACCCAAATCCCACCTCAAGCATCACCCTAACTGGAAAAGCCACTAGCTACAACGAATTGAATGACTTTCTGTTATTACTAAAAGCATCTCCTCTTTTAGAAGATAAAGAAACAAAGCTAGTTTCATCAACTTTGCAACAAGTGACTGCCGATAAAAACTTTACATTGGTTAATTTCCAAGTAAAAACGGCTCTTACTTCCAAAAGTCCTGCGGAAATATTGCCTGAACTTCAAAAAACAGGTGCAGATGGTCTAGTTACTAGAGTCAACCTATTAAAACAACAAGGAGTGATCAAATAAAATGACAAATGTTGGAGCTGCTTCGGGTATCGAAGATGGTGCAGCAGGTGGAGTCACCCTATTTGGTGTCACCTTTACCTCAAAAATTTTAGGGATTCTGATCGGCGTTGCTGGAGTTGGACTAGCAGCCTATTTGGCTACTAACTCTGTTGTGCCAATTTGGGGTGAAATTCAGTCTGGACAGCAAAATATTGATAAAAAGAAATCTGGTATTGCGGCTCTAGAAGGGCAAGTGGCAAGTAAAGCTAACATTGCACAAAGAATTGAAGAAGCTAATCAGCAAAATAAGTTTGTTCTCTCACTTTTGCCAAATGTAGACAACATTGATACGCTGATCCGTGATATTCAGGAGCAAATACCCAAGACTATTGTGATTGCTCTACCTCCTAATTTTTCCTATGAATTAGTAGGCACTTTACGAAACTTCCAGCCTAAAGACCGTGTTGAAAGTCCAAGTAAGCAATATTATATTTACTCTTTTACAATTGGTTTTGATGGCAAGTTTGAAGATGTACTCACTACACTTCAAAAAATTGAGCGTCTGAAGCCACTGTTAGCAGTTAAAGATTTAAAGTTAACTAAAAAGGCACTACCTATTACTAACTTCAAGTTCTCGGTGCCGATCGCTCCTGGTAAAGAAAAAGAGATTTTGGATATCTTGCCGCCGCTAATTGGTGCGGATTTCACCTTGGAGGCTTTTGTGCCTAAGACAGAAGAGGAGCTTAAGGCTGCTGCTGCCGCCGCCCCACCACCGAAGAAATAAATGAAAAGACAAAAACTGACCATCCATCTCAGATTTGATTTACTGAGCAAGATTCAAACAGGGATCAAGGTCAAATAATTTGGGTTGAATAAACAATCCTATTATTTTTTTTTGATTTAAAATTGACAAAGTATGGTATAATCTCGCACCATAATCGCGTCAATTCTGTCTTGGTTATGTCGTTCCCTTAGTTAGGGCATATTCAAGTTTCTACAGATCTATTGCAAAGATTAAGTGTATTGAGTTCCGTTATGGAACAAGAGGAGTGTAATTATGAATGTTAAGTTGAATGATCGGTTGAATGCGAAATTGAATGGTAAGTCTTTGGCTTGCTGGTTTTTGATTGCCGCAAGTTGCCCACAGGTGTTGGCGATCCAAGCTCAAAATGCAACCCAAAATCCTGTTTCAATCAACTCAACTACTGATGTGGTTGCGGTGGCTAGTCGGATTACGGATATCAATACGAGTGTGGCAGGCGATCGCCTAAATCTCACGTTGAATTTTGCCAGTAGCGATCGCCCTCAGGTTACCTATACGAAGCAGGGTAAGTCATGGGTGGCAGTACTAAATGGCGCACAGTTGCAGTTAGGCAATGGCAATGCTAGTTATACAAGGGCAAATCCGATCCCTGGCATTACTTCGGTGGAGGCGACCCAGTACGCTGCGAATAAAGTGCGGATTCGGGTCACGGCTAACGATCCAGAAAAGTTTAAAGATTTGATTAATCGTCAAGACACTGGCGATAGTTTGGTATTTAGTTTAGAGATGCAGCCCTCCACAAATCAGGCTAGTTCGATCTCATCAGCGAATGCCCCTGAATCTGGAGTGGTAAGCAATCAAAGTTCTTCTGAACCTAATAAAGTTTTGACTGCTCAAAATACTATTACTGATAATTCTTCCGTAGGAAAACCGTTATTTGAGCCAAAGGTGACAATTACTGCACCTGATGGTAAAACTCGCGTGGCTCAAAGCACTGCACCCAACTCAACACCGCCGCCTGTGGCTAATCCTGTGACTCCACAATTACAAGGTCGTATTCCAGGAGTTGTACCGCCTTTCCGCCAAATCAAGACTCCTCCTGTTGGTGATATTGCGACAACAACATCTAAACTCCGTCCTGATATTATCGATTTGGGTACGGCTGAGCGTGTACCGAGAATCACTTTACGGGAAGCCCCTGCGATCGAGGTTTTGACCTTAATCGGTCGTGTTGCTGGACTGAGTGTTGTCTCGGCTGAAGCTCCATCAACTACTGGTACTGGCACTACACCAACTGCTACTACTGCTACTTCTCGGACTGGATTAAAGCAGCCCGTCAGTCTCGACATTGAGAATGAACCTGCTCAAGATGTATTCAATAACATCTTGAGAATTTCTGGTCTAGAAGCAAATCGTATTGGCAATACAGTTTTTGTGGCAACTAAGCTACCTGTAACTTTGAAAAATCTAATTACAAAGAGTTATCGTCTCAATCAAATTACAACTGGTGAGGCATCAGCATACTTGATTGGCTTAGGTGCTTCTCGTGTTGTCAGTCGTCAAAGACCTATTCCTGGTGTTCAAACGGCAACACTTGGAACTGCGGCTCAGGCGATCGTAAACGTCACTACTGAAGCTGTACCAACCCTAGAAACTGTGACAGTCACTCCTGAGTCTGGAGCAACCCCATTACTAAGAGGTTTGCAAGTAATTGCAGAAGAACGTTCCAACTCTCTAACGCTGATTGGTTCACCCAAACAAGTGGAGTATGCTGAAGCACAAATTGCACGACTAGATTTGCGTAAACGTCAAGTTACGGTTAATGTTCGCGTTCTTGAAGTTGCTGTTAATAATGGACAGACTGTTGGCGGTGGTTTGACTACAGTTGGAGGCAATCCTACTATTACCCAAGGTCTTAGCGTTGATAGTAATAATACACTTGGAATTTCTCTAATTAGTAGTAGTCCTATAACGCTACCAACATCACTTATTGCTTCTCTTACAGCATCAATTAGAAATGGGAATGCCAAAGTACTGACAGATCCTAATCTAACTGTTCAAGAGGGCGAGACCGCTACAATCGCATTGACAGATCAGGTTATCAATAACATTACTTCTACCGTTACTCCTTCTACTACTGTTGTCGGTCAGAATACCACTACGACTACAGCAACTTTTGCTCAGGTTGGTCTAACTCTAGCAATTCAAATTGAAAGAATTGATGACAATGGATTTATCAATTTGTCAGTTTCTCCAAGAATTGCAACACCTTTAGATGCGGTTCCGCTTACTTCTTCTTCTGGCACTAACTTTGTCGTCCCAATTTCTGAGAGAGTCTTAAACTCTGGTAGAATTCGCTTGCGTGATGCTCAAACATTGATTCTTTCGGGAGTTATTCGTGATTCTGACTCAGAATCAGTTGATAAAATTCCTCTTCTTGGAGACTTACCAATTATTGGTGCTTTATTCAGAAGAACGATTACAAGCAATAGACGTAGTGAGGTAGTTATTATTGTTACACCTCGAATTGTTGATGACAGCCAAAATGCAACTTGGGGCTATACCTATCAGCCAGGACCAGAAGTTCAGAAGGTGATTGATAGCAATCAACGCAAGGTTCAATAAACTTTCACAATTTCTTTTTTCATTTACACTCCCTCTTATTTACAGTCTTGGTAATATTACCAAGACTGTTTTTTATGTGAGTTCGTCTGATATTCTGAAATTTAAGCGATCGCCACAATAGCAAAGGAGAAACATAAATGACACAAGCAATTGTTCATAAATCTCTATACGAGTCCGATTTCTTGCTATGGACTCAAGACACCGTAGCCAAACTCAAGGCTAAAGATTTTGAGCATCTGGACTTAGAAAACTTAATAGAGGAGATCGACAGTTTGGGTAGGTCAGACAAAAAGGAGATTAAAAGTCGTCTCACAACATTGCTTGCACATTTGCTCAAGCGTATATATGTCAATATGCCTGACTGTTTTAATGGTTGGGAAAATACAATTGTTGAGCAACGAACTGAGATCGAGTATACCTTGACCGATTCACCTAGTCTCAAAGCTTTGTGGAGCGATACTTTTGACATTGCATTTCGTAACGCATTGCGAAATGTAAAAAAGGAATACTCCAAAAAAGGCTATCAAATTCCTGATACATGGCAGTTTGGGCGCGACATTGACACAATGCTAAATGTTGACTTCTGGGAATAGCGATCGCCTTCGTTCTTACTCTTGCTGTGCCGTGACGACTCCCATCACTGAGAGCCTCTAAACAGGATTCGGCATGATATTTTAAAATTTAAGCGATCGCCCCACTAGCAAAGGAGAAACATAAATGACACAAGCAATTGTTCATAAATCTCTATACGATTCCGATTTCTTGCTATGGACTCAAGACACTGTAGCCAAACTCAAGGCTAAAGATTTTGACCATTTAGACTTAGAAAACTTAATAGAGGAGATCGACAGTTTGGGTAGTTCCTACCGTGATGAGTTGGAAAGTCGTTTAGAAACCTTGTTGGCTCATTGCCTCAAACGGCTTTATGTAAATATGCCTTACTGCTTCAATGGTTGGCAGAACACAATTAAGGAGCAACGCAGACGGATTGCTCTAAGACTAAGAAAAATCCCTAGTCTTAGAGCAGCTTGGGATGAAATTTTTGATGATGCTTGGGAACTGGCTTTAGGCTCAGTTCGCGACCATTACGAGCCTAAAGGCTATCAATTCCCTGATACATGGCAGTTTGGGCGTGATATTGACACAATGCTAAATGTTGATTTTTGGGAGTAGAGATCGCCTTGTTACACAAAAGCATTATTCCCTTCTCAAGAATAGGCATTATTAAGGTAAATCATTAGAGGGCGCGGCTCCGCCGCGCCCTCTAATGATTTACTGGTAAGTGATTAGCACATTTTTGTGAATAGGTACTAACATTAATTCTTGGCAAACGATGCTTAAATCCACAGAGAATTTCCCAAGAAATTGTACCTAGCAAATTTGCCCAGTCATCGGCAGTATTTTCCGAATCACCACCCAAAAATGTGACCTCATCGCCCACATTCACATTGGGAACATGGGTAACATCGATCGCACATTGATCCATTGTAATTGTTCCGATCTGCGCCACCTTTTGCCCATTGACCGATACCCGAATCCGATTGGATAGACCGCGAGGAATGCCATCAGCATAACCGATCGCTACGGTTGCCATCGTCATATCCTGTGGGGCAATGAATGACCTTCCGTAACTCACACTTGTCCCTGTGGTGATGGTCTTAACTTGCGTAATCCGAGCTTTGACCGTAAGCGCAGGCATCAAATCCACAATATTTTTGAGATGGGGCGCAGGATAAAGCCCGTAAATACCCAAACCAGTGCGGACAATATCGTAATGAATCTGGCGATCGCCTAACATCGCAGCAGTATTACAAATATGAAGACGTGGTGGATAGATACCGTCAGCTTTGAGAGAGGTAATTACTTGCTCAAATCGCTGAGCTTGTAAATTCATGAAGGTTCGATCGCTGTCATCGGCAGTGGCAAAATGCGAGTACACACTCATGATTTCTAAATTAGGTAAATGCTGCACTAACTGCACAAAGGCGATCGCCTCTTGCCAATTCACACCTAATCGCGACATCCCCGTATCGATTTTTAAATGCACGGTCACTCGTTCGTCAGTTTGTGAAAGCACTTCGTGGTAGATTAACGCTTGCTTTGCATTAGAAATTGTCGGTTGTAAACGATATTCCGCGATCGCCTTGATCTCATCAATGCCATTGGTCGCACCTAAAACCACAATGGTCGCCGTGATTCCTGCACGACGTAACTGAATGCCTTCAGGGATTGTGGCGACACCCAACCAAGTTGCACCAGCCTCGATCGCCGTTTGACTGACATCGATTGCCCCATGTCCATAGGCATCTGCCTTGACAATTGCCATTAATTCCGTAGGCGCGGTTAGCAAAGACTTTAACTGCTGCACATTATGTTTAATAGCTGAGAGATCGACTTCTACCCATGCTCGGTGGTTTTGCTTGAGCATTACAGCGCACTCCTGATGCGATAAGCTGAAAACATGAAAATATATGATTCTTCGGCAAAAATACGCTTGCTGTTATACCAAGTTTCGTAACAAACTCAAAGTAACATCTCCGCTTTTCATCCTAATTTGCAGATAATAACCTATGCGACTCATGCAACTTATCCAAAGTTTCATGCCTCAAGGCTGGCAGAACTATAGTCTTAGACAGAGCTTTAGGCAACTGTTGCGATCTCGCAAACGTTTTTTGTCATTTCTTTTTGTCGTTACTTTTGCCATCACGCTAATTTTACATAGCCTTATCCCTGCATTTCTAGTGAATGATCAGGCGATCGCGCAGATAAAACCACAGATAAAACTACTAGTCCCACAACTAAAGCAACCTGTTATTCCACCCAGTCCACCAATCAACCAACCCATAGACAAGCGCCAAGAGATTCGTGGCGTATGGCTGACTAGTAATGACTTTGCTATGTTTAGCGATCGCAAGCAGCTTGGAGAATCTCTAAAACAACTAAAGCAACTAAACTTCAATACGATTTATCCAGTAGTTTGGAACTCTGGCTATGTGATGTATCCCAGTGCTGTGGCGACTGAGGCAGGTATTCAGCCCTTTGTCTATCGTGGTAATGAGGGACAGGATCTGATCGCCGACATCATCGCACAGGGACATCAAAATAATTTATTAGTGATGCCTTGGTTTGAGTTTGGCTTCATGGCTCCTCCTACCTCAGAACTAGCGATCGCCCATCCCGATTGGCTTACCAAAGAACGCGATGGCGATAATACTTCTGAGACTGCCGCAGGAGAAGTGGCATGGCTCAATCCTTTCCATCCTGAAGTCCAGAAGTTCTTAACAGAATTAGTCTTAGAAGCAGTCTCTAACTACGATCTAGATGGGATTCAATTTGACGATCATACTAGTCTCCCGAAGACCTTTGGCTACGATCGCTATACTCTCAATCTCTATCGTCAAGAAATGAAGAGAGAGGCTCCCTCTGATGTGAATGATCCTGATTGGGTGCGCTGGCGAGCCAACAAGATCTCGGCGTTTATGTCAAAACTAAGTAAAGCCGTAAAGCAAAGAAAGCCTAACGCAATTTTCTCGGTATCTCCAAATTATTACGACTTTGCCTATAAGCAGCAGTTGCAAGACTGGCTAGGCTGGGTACGTCAAGGCTTTGTCGATGAATTGCTAGTACAGGTATATCGTTCTGACCTAGATGATTTTCGCTCTCAAGTCAGTCGTCCTGAAATTGTTGAAGTCCAAAATAAAATCTCTACAGGTATCGGTATTTTATCGGGACTTCGCAATAGTAATGTGCCTATGTCTAGAGTTTATGCCCAAGTGATTACTGCTCAAGAGCGAGGCTTAGGGATTTCTTTCTTTTATTACAAGAGTCTCTGGGGCTATGGACCTGAACCAGAAAGCGATCGGCAAAAAGAAATTCAATATCTATTCCGTAATCCTGTCCCAAGGCTTGCGAATAGGAATTAATAATTTATTAAGCTTGCCAGATACTAAGAATTGCGGCGGCGATTTTCTTAACGGGATCGATGAGGTTGGCGGCTTTGCTAATTACGCCTGTGAAGGCATCTAGCAGAATTGGGAGCATTCCCTTTTTCTGTGATGGGTCTTTGGCTGACATCGCGCCAATTTGGTTGAGATATTCGAGAGCTTTTTGTTTTTCGGGTTCACCAAGTTCTGAGGAGCTTTCGACGGCTTTTTGGAGTTGTTCGAGGAGGTCAGATAGTTGTGGTGCTTCGGGTTGGTTGGTTTCGCGGAGTTGTTGGACAGTGCCGCTAATGTCGCGACCAGCTATACCTTGTTGATCTTTGCCGCTAACGCCTAAGTTATGGAGTTAATATATTTGGCACACCAAGCCTAATTTTTTAGGCTTTTTTCATAAATGAAGCTAGGTTTGAAATGATTGTAAATCTGTAAAAACTTAATTTGTACTCGACAAACTTGGACGTATAACCCAGTTACATTTATCCCTAATTTGTTTCTTCTTGCTCTCAGTTTTCTTGCAAACCACTTGAGCGTGATTAGAGTGCTGAGATTCTCCTGTACGGCTTGGATGAGGATCATGTATTATCTCAAATCCCAACTCAATCATCAAACTTGCAGAAATTGATACAACACCCACGAACTTACTATTGTTAGCAAGAACTTCTGCAATATCAATTTCTGGAAAATTAGGAGAATCAACATAAACTGACAAACCATAATTATCAAAGTCAGAAGGAGTTGGCTTATTTGTATTAGTGTCTATCTTGTTCTGCATCACAAGCCTATATAAAATAGCTTGACTATCAATTACAAGTGGTTGCCAGCCATTATCAACAAATATCTTATGCCTTGCTTCTATTTCTGCTAAGACCTCATCACATGACTTAGGATAGCGCCCCACACTACATCTCCATGTATTTTCTAATGACCTTACACAAATTTGCTATAGATACTGATACCCCTTCTATCTCTTCATATTCGTTGCTAAGAAGCCACTCACAGAGAAAAGTGCTGTTATCAATCAAAGAAACTTCTAGCTCTTTTTGAGGATAAGATTGAGTCCAACTAAAAGCAACTGAGCCATTAGCAGTTGGATGAGTTACAGGCAAATTTTTCCTATTCTTAATAATTTTCTTTATTTCATTCCATATCTGATTTGCTCTTAATAATACCTCTTTAGATAATGGTTCAGCACCATAGCCATCCCATCCGATTTCAAGACTTTGCAATGGGAATATAGGCGAAGAATTTGGAATAATATCAACAGCAAAATACCTTAGTTCATTAGTCATAGAAGCTGGCTTCGCCTCTGACATTAATGGCGTAACAAGAGTATTCCTTACATTATAAAATTTTAGACTTTCATCTACTATAAGTAACTCTTGTTTCTTTTGTAACTTTCTTATAGGTGTAGGAAGAAAATTACGTCCATTAAGTTGTCTAGATTTTATAGTTGAATCATCAAAGGAACTTTGATTAAAAAAATCAAAATTAGAGGGAGCATAGGCAAGTGTAGACATAAACTAACTCCTTTTTTCCCATAAAGCTTGCATTTTATCTGTGGTCAAACTCAAAAAAGTTTTTACTGCCATATCTCTACAAAAATCAAATGAAGTAAGTACATAAGCTATTTCAGATGAGATCGGTTTCTGAAAACAAGTAATTCTAAGCTGAATTATTTCTAGATTTCCATTATTAACCGTTGCAGGCTGAACCTCAATAACTACCTTTGCATTATTATCTGGCAATGTATAAGAAGTTTGGATTGCTATCAAATCAGGTTCTGGAAGAAAATCATTGGAAAACCCAGACCAACAATTAAGGACATCTGGCAAGTCAGACAAATTATTCCACTCCTTCCCCCTTACAAAATGATCAACATAAGTAACATCACACTGTTTGATACTTGGTAAGTCTATTTGATGAGTCTCTAGAAAACTACAGAACTTGAGCCACTCAGCCTCAAACTCAGGACGAATTATGTCGTAATGAGGATAAGAGTCATAATTGGCTGGACTTTGCCAGTTATAGATAAACCTATCATGTTGAATCTGTAGTAGCTTAGTCTCAGATTTATGCTTAAACCAACACCGAACGGAAGGCAAAGTTTCTAACTCAAGAATTCCTTCTTGTACATTTCTTGAAAAGATAGCTGGTTTTATCTCAAATTCAGGGTAAGTATCTTTAATTTGTTGCCAATATACTCCAAAGTAAGGTATATCCCATTGTGCCAAGCGCTCAAATTCAAGCCCCATTACCTTTTCAACAATAGGCGGTTTATTGAAAACAGGTTTAAGCTGCTCGATAGTGGTGGACATACATACTTACTGAAATATATTACTAAATTGATTTTGATATACAATGACGTATTTTGCACTACGTATTTCCCGTATTAAGTAGTTTTAGTTGCATTTCTTTATTCAGACTGGCGATAAGTGCAAAATTAATTATTCAAATTCAAAACTAATAAACCCTATTTCCTACAGGCATATATTCTTGAATGAGGTTACGCTGACTGACCCGATCGCCTTCTGCTAATAGGCGATCGCCTGCCTCTTTGAGAGTTCTCAAATCAAAACTAGGTGGACGAAATTCTGGTAGAGACTCGGTGCTATTCACCAACCGTAAGGACAAACGCTCTAAACCGATTTCATAGACAAACTTCCGCACTTGCTCGTCATATAAACTCGATCGCAGTGAACCAAAGAAATCAATCGAGCGATCGGGATACATATCCACAAGTCTTTCAATTTCCCATTGCGGAATATTATCGGGCGCAAAAATACCGCTCACAATGCCAATGCGATCGTTGCGATCGGGTTGCCAATAAAACTTTTCCATGCGTCCATCACGTACTAACGGCGCATATAAAGTCGAAAAATCATTCCCCGTCACAATAATTGGCACGCGCCTAATCGGATTGCTGTCATAGCTCCCCGGAAGCTGCACATTCGTTGGGTTATCAGCAATATTCATCAATGTGGCATTTACCAACTGCGTATTGACTGTATATTGCGTTGTGCTATCAACTCGTCCTGCACCTGCATCTAAGTCATTAATCAAGAGAGCGCATATTTTGCCCCGCACCTTCACCAACTCCGATGCCTCACGATAGCGCATCCTAATCAATCGCGCAGGATCACCCGCATCAGGACTTTCTAGTTCACCACCCGACATTCTAATGGGATCAATCCCTAGTTTCTGGAAAGCTAACTCACATTGAAACGACTTACCTTCCCCTTTGCCACCGTGAATACCTAAAATTAGCGGCACATTTACATTGGGCAACTTCATGAAATTCTTAGCCAGATGTACAGCCAATTTATCCAAAAAGCGTGGTGAAATGTAATAAGACATACAGATTAATTTTGACGACTAATAGCAATTTACCTTACAGTGCTACCTAATAAAAATCTCAAGGTGACGGCTTTGCCGTCACCTTGAGATTTTTAAAAATAAAAAAGCCCGCCTAAGCGGGCTTTTTTATTTACTTCTTATCTTTGGAGATAACCTTAGGAGGTTCACGGAAGAAGATTGCAAAGAAGAACAAACCAATCAAACAAGCGAAAATTAGAGTGTAAGTGATAGCTTCCATTGGATCTTATGCCTCAACAGCGCGAGTAGTTTTGTCGCCAACTTTTTGGAATGCGCCCCATTCAACTTGCTCTTCGCTAAGTTCTGGGTCAACACCAGCAAATACGTCGCGGAACAAGGTACGAGCACCATGCCAAATATGACCAAAGAAGAAGAACAGTGCAAATACTGCATGACCAAAGGTAAACCAACCACGAGGGCTAGTACGGAATACACCATCAGAGTGATTCTTTTCTTGATCAAATTCAAAGATTTCGCCTAGCTGAGCTTGACGGGCATACTTCTTAACGGTAGGAGCATCAGTAAAAGATTTACCATTTAGCTGACCACCAACGAAGGAGACAGTTACGCCAGTTTGCTCAACGCTGTACTTCGATTCAGCACGACGGAAAGGAATGTCAGCACGTACAACACCATCTTGGTCTTGAAGAACCACAGGGAAAGTTTCAAAGAAGTTAGGCAAACGACGAACACTAAGTTCACGACCTTCACCATCTTTGAAAATGGGATGTCCTTGCCAAGCTTGAGCAATACCATCACCATTGTTCATCGGACCAACGCGGAACAAACCACCTTTAGCAGGGCTGTTACCAACGTAGTCATAGAAAGCGAGTTTATCGGGAATCTTTGCCCAAGCTTCTTCAGCACTCAAACCAGCATTCAAGCCAGTTTGGACACGACGAGAAATTTCTTGTTGGAAAGAGTTGTTATCCCATTGATAACGGGTAGGACCAAACAATTCGATCGGGGTAGCGGCGGAGCCGTACCACATGGTTCCAGCAACAACGAAAGCTGCAAAGAAAACAGCCGCAATACTGCTAGAAAGTACGGTTTCGATGTTACCCATACGCAGAGCTTTGTACAAACGTTCTGGTGGACGCACGGTCAAGTGAAATAGACCAGCGATGATCCCAACGATACCAGCAGCAATATGGTGAGCGGCAATACCACCCGCATTAAAGGGGTTAAAGCCGTTAGGTCCCCATTCAGGTGCAACGGGTCCAACATGACCAGTCAAACCATAGGCATCAGAAACCCACATACCAGGTCCAAATAGACCAGTTTGGTGGAATGCACCGAAACCAAAGCAAAGTAACCCAGACAAAAATAGGTGAATACCAAACATCTTCGGCAAGTCCAAAGCTGGCTCACCTGTGCGAGGATCTCTAAATAGCTCTAGATCCCAGTTAACCCAATGCCAAATTGCAGCGAGGAAGAGTAAACCAGAGAGTACGATGTGTGCAAGTGCAACACCTTCAAAAGACCAGAAACCGGGGTCAGCAACTTGTTCGCCAGTGATTGTCCAGCCGCTCCAAGAGTTAGTAATGCCAAGGCGAGCCATGAAGGGCATTACATACATACCTTGTCGCCACATGGGGTTGAGGACAGGGTCACTGGGGTCAAAAATTGCTAGCTCATAAAGTGCCATCGAGCCTGCCCACCCTGCTACGAGAGCAGTGTGCATCAGGTGCGTGGCAATCAGTCTTCCTGGATCGTTCAGGAGAACTGTATGCACTCGATACCAGGGTAATCCCATTGCAAATGTTCCTTAATCTATGTAGTGAGTAAGATCTTAACGATTCTTAATTTTAATTTATGATAATTGATCCTGAGTTAGGTAGCTACTCAAAATACTTAAGGTAATGTGAGCAAGTATCATTTGCAGGATCGTTAAATCAGTCGAGTTATTTTATTTGTAACATCATAATAAACTATTCCTTCCGATTGATTGCGATAAAACCCAAAAACTAGGGGCAGCACTTCGTAAAAAGCGCATTGATAGAGTTGCGGTGCTTCGCGCCGCAACTCTATCAATGCGCTTTTAGCTATAAATCCTTGTTGGTATGTGCGATCGCGAGATTTCCACAATCAGATCTACAGATGCGCGATCGCTATTTACCTGACTAGTAATTGGCGCACCTAAGAGGCGATCGGCACGATTAATCATGCGACTCAAAAACAATTCAGGATGTAATGCTTTCCAGAAATATTCGACAAATTGGATGATTTCCTCATCTTTCATGCCTGTTTTGCCCGAATCAATGAGTTTGTGTTCTGCCTCAATTCGCCATTGCAGACTGTAGGTGTAATCTTCAGGGACAAGGACTATCAAGCTATCGAGATATGCCCAGAGTGGCAGGTAGTCATATAGATTGGCGTTACAGTCGAGGGCAAATTGGCGATCGCTTTCTGACAAAATTGGCGGGATAAAATTGCGAAAGGCAGAAATTGGTAAGGGGCGCATCCCCACAAACCAGCCTTCAAATAGGACGATATCAGCACCGTAAGAAATTTCGGGATTAGTGCGATCGCCTGCGCCATTATGTAGAGATTTATCAAAGCGGGGAATAGCGATCGGTTGAGGATGATCTGGATTGCGATCGCGTAATTGCTGCAAAACCTGAATACCCAAATCAATATTGTGGGTGCTAGGAGGTCCACGCCAAATTAATTCAGGACGGTGATCGCGCAATTTTTGGCGCTCAGTATATGTTTTATATAAATCATCAAGGGAAATGCTTAAAAAGGTTTTGCCAAGATGTCTCAATAAAATATTTAGAACTATGCCCAATGTGGTTTTGCCAGTCCCTTGTCCGCCCAATAAACCTTGAATAAAGGTGCGTCCGATTTTTTCTTGCTGATCAACTAGGCTTTGAGCGAGGGGTAGCCAATAATGCCAGAGCAGGGACAGTGTTGCTGATGGCGGATCGATTTGGACATTATGCAGAGCTAGAGTTTCTAAAATTTCTGGATAAACTAATCGTAGAAGTTGCGATCGCTGCTCAACTTGATCAACTATTTTGTTAATTGCTTTTAAGCTTGAAGTATCTGGATCTAAACCACAAAAATAGTCATTGCTTTTTCTTGATTCACTCACTAATAAATCATGGTCTGGGCTGGATAGGCGATCGCCTTGAATTATTAGTTCAAAAATTCTTATAGGTATATTTTTAATCATTTCCTTATTCCATAAAGCTTTTGCATGATTAAGTCCATAAGTCAGCTATACAGATTACAAATTTACAAAAATTAAGTTATTAATTAACAATTATTTAACATAGAATAATTAGCGTGAGTAATTATACGCAGGCTCCTCCACAAAAACTACATATAATTACTGACAATTACATCAGTTAGATCCACTACCTAAAAACAGAAAAAATTACAACTATGAACTTGAAAGCTCTTTTAATCGTTGCAAGCCTTGGTTTATCTGCTGGTCTAGCTTCTTGCGCTTCTGAGACTCCTGCGCCTACAGCTACACCCGCAGCTACATCTGCTCCTGCTAAAACTGAAGCTAAACCTGCTGACAAGCCTAAGACCGATGCGGCTAAGACCGATGCTAAGCCTGATGCAGCTAAGACCGATGCTAAGCCTGGTGATGCAATGGCTAAGCCTGATGCAGCTAAGACCGATGCTAAGCCTAAGACCGATGCTAAGCCTGGCGATGCAATGGCTAAGCCTGATGCAGCTAAGACCGATGCTAAGCCTGGTGATGCAATGGCTAAGCCTGATGCAGCTAAGACCGATGCTAAGCCTGGTGATGCAATGGCTAAGCCTGAGGAACCCAAAAAGCCTTAGTCTTTGATTTTTAAGTAGGTTAGTGAAAAAGGGTGCATAGCGCCCTTTTTCGTGTTTTATAGACCTATGACAAAGTAGTTGTCGCTACATTAAGTGAAGAATTATGAGAGCGCCTGTAATCCCTACTCAAGCTTTAGCTGCCAAGATTTTTCATTGGGTAAGTTTAACCAGTTTATTTTTAATGATGACTAGCGGTTTACAGATTTATAACGCAAATCCAGTATTCGGTGGTCGCGCAGGTATTCACATTCCGCCAATTTTTGGTTTAGGGGGATGGCTTGCAGGTGGTAGACATTGGCACTTTGCCATGATGTGGATATTCAGCCTAAACTTATTGTGGTATGGCGTTTATGTTTTGCTGACGAGACGGTGGCTGCATCGGTATATGAGCGGCAAAGATGTCAAAGCATTACTGACTAGTCAAAATATCAGGCGTAAAAACTATGCTTGGCATCGGTTAGTTTATACTTTGCTGATCCCCATTTTGTTTCTATCGATTTTTACGGGCATCGGTATGTACAAGCCTGCCCAGTTCTATTGGATTGTTGATAGTTTCGGCGGTTGGGATGCGTTACGCATCACGCACTTTATGGCAGTGCCAATCACGCTGATCTTAGGTTTTATCCATTCACAATTGGGGCGCAAGGTTGGGGGCGATCGCTTACTTGATTCAATGTTTTGGACGGACTCAAACCCATAAAGCACACCGCAGGGGCGCTTTATGGGTTTTGGTAATTTATTTAGTACAAATATTTATGTCACAAGAATTTAATCAAAACAAATCAGATGCTGATCTAGAGCTTGAAGATGAGGATATTGTGCCGCGTCGTCGCTTTTTGACCTTAGCGGGGGCAGGCTTACTCACGGTTGGCTTTGGTAGTCTTGCAGAAAGTTTTGTGGGCAAAATATCGGAGCCATTAAATCAGCAAGTCGAGTCACTAATTTTTCAGCCCCAGAAACCAGTACCAGAGTTTCCGATTACGGCGATCGAGCCAAATAAGCTAATTGTGAATAGCTTTCGCGGTACACCCGTGATTAATCCGCTTGCGTATCGACTTACCATTGACGGCGCTGTGAATAATCCTTTAAGTCTCAGTATGGGTGATTTACAAAAGTTGCCATTTACGAGCATGGTGATTCGCCATGTATGTGTTGAAGGATGGGCAGCGATCGTGCAATGGGGGGGCGTGAGACTAAGAGATTTATTGGCGATCGCCCAGCCATTGCCCCAAGTTAAGTACGCCTATTTCTATTCAGCAGATGGCTATTACGAAAGCTGGGATATTGACTCAGTGCTGCACCCTCAAACCTTGATGGCATCTCAAAAAAACGGACAGACTTTAGCCCCAGAGAATGGTGCGCCGCTACGGCTTGCCTCACCTGTAAAGCTCGGCTATAAACTCAGTAAATGGGTGACGAGAATTGAACTTACTAGTGAATTGGTTGCCAAACGTGGCTACTGGGAAGATCTTGGCTATGAGTGGTATGCAGGGCTATAGCAATAGATGAGGGCGGCGCGAAGCGCCGCCCTCATCTATTGCAAAAACATTAAAAGAGTCAGCACTTAGTGCTGACTCTTTTAATATGGCTAGTAGTGCTTTGAGAAAATTTAGACAGCTTCTAAATCTTTTTCACCAGTACGGATACGAATAATTCGCTCTACAGGAGATACGAAAATCTTACCATCACCAATTTCGCCAGTGCGAGCAGCAGTAATAACTTTATCTACCACCATATCAACTTGATCATCTTCTACAACAATCTCAATTTTGAGTTTTTGTAGAAACTCAACCGTATATTCAGAGCCACGATAGCGCTCTGTTTGTCCCTTTTGACGACCAAAACCACGTACTTCTGATACAGTCATACCGACTACGCCAGCATTTACCAGAGCAATTTTGACTTCGTCAAGCTTGAATGGACGAATGATTGCTTCAACCTTTTTCAAATTAACTCCTCCACTGATTCTTGAACTTTAATACACTTGAATCGCTACCCAAATTTGTAGCCTAGCATACTTTTTAGGATTGTGATTGAGATTGGGCTTAGGATTGACGTTGCCACAGCCACCAACGAATTACCAATTTCTCCAATTCTATCCAAACAAACATCAAGGCGCTAAACCCAAAGCAGACTGCTAGCTCGGTTGGCGTGATGAGATATGTGCCAAAGAAAACACGAAACGGTTCTACATAAATCAGCACTAGTTGCAAAACCGTAGTCATAATCACCGATCCCCATACAAAAGGATTGGTCATGGGGTTAAGCTCAATCGTTAGTTGGGTGTTAGAACGAATAGCGATCGCATGACCCATTTGAGCGATACAAAGGGTGGTAAATACCATTGTCTCCCAACGCTTGGGTGAGTAAGTGTCCCCAAATGTATGGGTGGTTGTATAGCCATGTGACCAGACCATGAGGGCGATCGTGATAATCGCCAAAACTATCCCAATTCTAACCATGTACATACCCATACCTCTGGCGAAGATATTTTCACGAGGGTCAACAGGTGGTCGTTTCATCACATTTGGCTCAGCTGGCTCAACGGCAAGGGCAAGCGCAGGTAAGCCATCAGTGACTAGATTCATCCATAAAATCTGTAGAGGAATCATAGGAACATTCAGGTTAGGGATCATAGAAGCTGCCGCGATCGTGATTACTTCGCCGATGTTACTACCCAGAATGTATTTGATAAAGCGGCGAATATTCGTATAAACGACACGACCTTCTTCAGTAGCGGCAACAATAGTTGCAAAGTTATCATCTAGCAAGATCATGTCACTGGCTTCTTTGGACACGTCAGTGCCAGTAATTCCCATCGCGATACCAATATCTGCTTGCTTGAGTGCGGGAGCATCATTTACGCCATCTCCTGTCATCGCCACAAAGTGATGTTGTTTTTGGAGAGCTTGGACAATTTTCAATTTATGCTCAGGGGAGACACGGGCATAAACGCTGACCTGATTAACTTGCTGCTCTAGGTCAGATTGACTCATATTCTCTAGTTCTCGCCCTGTGATTACCCGATCGCCTTTTTTGGCAATTCCTAAGTCTTCCGCGATCGCTTTAGCTGTGAGTTGGTGATCGCCCGTAATCATCACAGGACGAATTCCCGCATCACGACATCGCTGTACAGCTTCACGCACTTCTGGACGTGGGGCATCGAGCATTCCGACTAAGCCTACCCAAACTAAGTTACTCTCGTCTTTTTCGGTGAGGCCACCTTCAGGTAGTTCGGCAAAGTTGCGATAGGCAAAGCCCAAGACACGTAAACCACGACTAGCGAGTTCGTTGTTTTGATCAAGAGCCTGTTGACGCTGATGACCAGCGATCTCATGAATTTGATCGCCAATTTGAATATGGGTACAACATTCTAAGGTTAATTCTGGTGAGCCTTTGCAAAATAGAACATTGCCCCCCTGTTCACCCTGCACCAGTACACTCATCCGCTTACGTTCTGAGGAGAAGGGAACTTCAAATATACGGGGCATTCGATGTTGCCATTCTGAAAAATCACAACTACCTTTACTCGCGAGTACTAATAATGCACCCTCGGTAGGATCGCCAATGATTATCCATTCCCCATTTTTTTGTTGCAGAATTGAATCATTACAGAAGACACAAGCCATTAAAAGCTGCTGAACTTCAGGCAGATTTTGAACTTGAAAACTAGAATCTGCGGAAAAATCACCTAAATGGCTAAAGTCACCAATGGGCGCATATCCATCCCCTGATACTTGCAGTGAATGTTGTCCTGTACGGATACCCTGTACTACCATTTTATTTTGGGTGAGTGTACCTGTCTTGTCAGAGCAAATCGTGGTGACAGAACCAAGGGTTTCGACGGCGGGTAAGCGACGGATCAGCGCATTTCTTCTGACCATGCGTTGAGTTCCCAAAGCAAGGGTAACCGTAACCACAGCAGGTAAACCTTCAGGAACTACGGCAACTGCCATACTGAGGGAGGTTTCGAGGAGTTCTCCAAAAGCGCCCCACCCCTTGTTTAATACACCAACGAGGACAACAAGAGCGACCAATACCAAGGAGCCAGTGACTAATACATTTCCCAACTGGCTCATTCGTTGTTGTAGAGGTGTATCTTCAGTTTCTACATCTTGCAGTAGGGTGGCAATTTTCCCTAACTCAGTTTGCATCCCCGTTTTCGTGACTAAGACCTTTGCCCGCCCCTGTACAACTTCAGTTCCTTGATAAACACAATTTAGGCGATCGCCCAAACTCGCGTCGGCTTCTAGAATTAAATTCGCTTGCTTGTTAACAGCCTCAGCTTCCCCCGTCAATGCTGATTCACGGACTTGGAGATTTTGCTCCTCTAGTAACCGACCATCGGCAGCAATTTGAACACCTGCCTCTAGGAGCATAATGTCGCCAGGTACAAGTTCTTTGCCATTAATTTCAAAGATTTCCCCGTTACGAATCACCCGAACTTTAGGTGAAGATAGCCTCTTGAGAGCAGCCAGAGCTTTTTCGGCATTAATTTCTTGCATATAGCCCAGAATGCCATTGAGGAGAACAATCGAGAAGATGGCAACTGCATCCTTCGGAAATTCGGGTGTGGGTTTATTCAGGGCTAAAAATGCTGAGACTACAGCCACAGCCATCAACATGATCAGCATGATATTCGTGAACTGATCGATGAAAATTTTGAATGGCGATCGCCCGACTTTTTCGACTAGTTCATTGGAGCCGTAGCGCTCAAATTTGACGGCAATTTCTTGACTGGTAAGCCCTTGTACGGGATCGCTTTGGAGTCGTTCTAGGGATTCTTCAGCCGTAAAGGTATGCCAAAGAGGGGCAGGAGTAAGATTTGGGGTCTCAAGTGCCATCGTTTTTATCGGTAAACAGTTATGACCATAGTACTAAAAAATAGTACTAGTTGTTTTGAATGCTATACAATTACCAAATGATTACCAATCCATTTCTGCCCCAGAGACTAGTGGGCAGACAAACAGAGCTAGAACGGATTAGTCAGATTTTGCAAGCAGATGGCGACTTGCTGATTGCTGGTGTCGCAGGAAGTGGACGCAGAACGCTAGTGAAATGGGCTGCCCAGCAAGTAGGGGCAAAGGTAATTACATTGGATTGTTTACGGGCAACCGATGGCGATCGCTTTTTGAAGCTTTTAGCGAAGGGTTTACTGAATGCTTTTGATCGTCCTGAAGAAATATGCAAATTGCAGGAATTGCTTAAAGAACAACCGATTAGTTTTGAACTGACAGAACCATCGAAACCTAGAATCACTTGGAAACTCTCGACTTCAGGAATTTGGAACCTATTTGAAAATCTCTTAAGCATTCCGCAACAGATGGCAGAATGGCTGGATTGTCGAGTGGCGATCGTCTTGCATAACTTCACACATATTCGATCATGGGATCGCAAAGGTACATGGGAAGAATATTTGCGGCGTGAAATTCAACTCCAAAGTCGGGTGAGTTATGCCTTAATTGCCACTGTTCCCGAACCTTGGATGCATAAACTGAGTATTCATGTTGTGGAATTGCCCCCCCTGAGCAATACTGAGCTTTGTGAATGGTTGGAACCAACGATGCAAGACAAGGGATTGAAGTTTGATAATTCTGATGCTTTGCAGCTATTTTTAGGCTACATTCAGGGCAATCTTAGTGATGCGATCGCTTTAACTAGAAGAATTTGGCAAGATTATCTTACAAAGACTCATCCTCAAGACCATATACAATTTCTGATTCAGACGCACCATGTCCACCAGAATATGTTGATGTTGATTGAAGATCTTGCTCCTACCTTTGAATCTTTGATAATGCTCTTACCGCCAACGCAAGTACGAGTATTAGAGAGCTTAGCGATCGATCCTACGGTCAGTCCTCATAGTCGCGAATATATTCAAAAACATCAGCTTTCGCGAGGCGGCAGTTTGCAAGGAGCGCTGGATAGTTTAGAACAGAAGGGACTGGTTTATGGTGCAAAATATGGTTATCGGATTGCGTTACCCACTTTGCAATTTTGGCTGAAGCAACGTTTAGGATAATCTCATTGAAAAAAATTGCGAAGCAAGTTTTTTCAATCCAAGTTAAGTTTTATGCAAAATATCCACACTCTTCCACTAGAAGTTGTTCATCTCATTGCCGCAGGTGAGGTGATTGATTCGTTGGCGGCGGTGGTGAGAGAACTTGCCGAAAATGCGATCGATGCTAATGCAACCAGAATCGTGATTTCGATTTGGACAGATTCTCTTTCGGTGCAGGTGAGTGATAATGGCACTGGCATGGCGATCGCTGATTTATCTCAAGCTGCAACACCGCATACAACCAGTAAAATCAATAATGCCAAAGATTTACAACAAATTCATAGTTTAGGATTTCGGGGTGAAGCACTGTATAGTTTGGCGCAACTTGCCGATTTAAGTATTTGCAGCCGCCCAATTTTAGAGCCTGTAGGTTATCAAGCTAATTATGACGAGCATGGCAATTTACAGTCACTACCGAAAGTAACGGCGATCGCTACAGGTACAATCGTCACAGTTCGGAATCTCTTTTCCCGATATCCCAATCGCTTGCAATCCTTGCCCAGTAATTCACAGCAGATTCGCAAGGTGCAGTTACAAATTCAGAATATGGCGATCGCTAATCCCCATATTAACTGGCAAGTAAACTTAGATAATCGCGAATGGCTCACCATCTGGTCAGGAGAGAATGCTAGTGAAATCTTGCCGCAAATCATAAATTCGATTCAGCCCTATGATTTAGTATATAAAGAGTTTGCCCCCAGCCCCTCTCCCAATCAGGGAGAGGGAAGCAAGAATATCTCCATCACTCTTGGTTTACCCGATCACTTATCGCGCCGCCGTCCTGATTGGGTAAAAGTGATTCTCAATGGTCGAGTAGTAAATTTCCCTGAATTAGAACAAATAATTCTCTCTAGCCTAGAGCGAACTTTGCCTCGCAATCGATTTCCTGTATGTATTGTGAATTTGAAGTTATCCTGCGATCGCATTGACTGGAATCGCCATCCTGCCAAAGCTGAAGCTTATATTCAGAACTTAGGAGACATTCAATCTCAGTTAAAGGAATCTATTAGCGAAACTCTCAAATCTCCGCAATCAACTTCTCAAATTAGTTACACTAGTGCCACTAATGATTTATTGCGAACTGCTGAACGTAAAACTTCTTATCTCATTCCTGCTAAAAAAGAAAACTTTAATCAGATAAATTCCTCGTTAAAGGCGATCGCCCAAGTTCTCGACACTTACATTTTGGCGGAACATTCGGGTGGTTTATGGTTAGTGGAACAGCACGTCGCCCATGAGCGAATTCTATTTGAACGTATCGAAACTCAATGGCAAATTGTAGCGATCGAGGAGCCAATTTTATTAAAGCAATTATCTGATGATGGAATAGAACGTTTACAAGCATTGGGATTAGAAATAGAAACTTTTGGTAATCACCTCTGGGCGGTGCGATCGCTACCAGAAATTCTGATCGGACATCAAGACTGCGCTATTATTTTGCAAGAAATGGCTCAACAAGATGACCCCACAATGGCAAGAGCAACGGCGGCTTGTCGTAGTGCAATTCGCAACGGCACAAAGCTAGATCTAACGACTATGCGCGATCTCCTATCCCAATGGCAACAAACTCGTAATCCTCATACCTGCCCTCATGGTCGCCCGATATGTTTAGCGATCGATGAGTCAGATTTAGCCAGATTTTTTCGCCGTAATTGGATTATCTCGAAATGATTATTCAATGGTTTGTTGCTACTTCTATAGGTTCTGTTGTTGTAATTTTTTTGGGACGACCACCTTTCTTGCCATTATTACGAGATGATTCGGCTTTAGCGGGAGAAGTAGTTTGTCCACCTTTACGTCCTAGATGTGACATCCAAGCCTTCGTACCGAAAATACCTGCAACTAGTCCAGTAATATTAAAATCTGCATCTAAACGCTCCCAATGAACACTGCTGCCTGATGCGTCAATCCATACATCATCAAGATCGTCGGGAGTGGCTTCCCCTAGTCCTTGCACCAAGTTAGGTGGAAAGCTGAAGAAAGCTCCATTTTTAAGAGAAATTACGATTAACCCAGAAGACTTATCAAAACTAACAGATGTAGCCCTCGGTTCTGTTGCATCTGCTTCTTGTGCGGCAGCTTTAGCGCTTACGATTTGAGCGTCTAGCTCTTCCTCGCTGATTAGATTGTTCCAGTTTTTGAACGCCATGTATTTCGTTCCATTTTTTCAATAAAGTTTCTTGATTATCAGCTACTAACCGCCAAGCTGCCTTGATATCAACATTTCGCATATCCAGATCAGCTTTTACTATTGAGGGCGGCTCATCTTCATTCCCAATATTTATTTTGACGTTGTGCCTATTCCCATCATTCTTTCTTCCTTTGAACACATGAACATGAGCAGGAGTATGGTCGTCAGTGTAGATGTATAAGTATAAGTTTTGACTTTCGTCTGTAAGAACCTTCACAATACAAGAGTCCTAGTTGCATATTTTTATTGATTCTTAAGGGTTACAAATAATAATAACCTAACGTTTAGGTTATGTCAAAACTTGGCTTGGTATAATTAACTTCAGTTGCTTGGCAAAGTCCGCGTTTAGGGATTCGCTTTGAACTTACTGATGAGAGTTTAAATATTTTTAATCCTGATGGCACTAAGTTTTTGACCTATCTTGAACAGGTCGAACAAAAAGAACAAGCTCTAGATGCAATGTCTAAATATGCGGCGAAGTTGCGTGAAATGGGCATTGATCCTGATTTACTTTAGGGTTACAGAGCTTTGTCCTGATATATTTAGCTATAGGTCTCGCTAAATTTAAGGTTAGGTTAAAATGATTGATTCGCAAAAATTGGATCGCAAATCAGACAATATTTCTAATAGCCAATTTACTTATCGAATATCAATTCCTGAACCAGAAAATCATTTACTTCATGTTGAATTAGCGATCGCTGATTGGCAAGCAGAATTTATTGATCTCAAATTACCAGTCTGGACACCGGGATCTTATCTAGTCCGTGAATATGCTAAAAATTTGCAAGATTTTAACGCGATATCTGAGAATGGGAAGCCGCTCTCATGGCAAAAAATCAGTAAAAATCACTGGCGCGTGAATTGTGGTGATTGCTCTCAAATTAAAGTTCAATATCGCATCTTCTGTAATGAGTTAACTGTGCGTACCAATCATATTGATAGTACCCATGCCTTTTTTACAGGTGCAGCCGTATTTCTCTATATTTCTGAACATCAACATCAATCTCACAATGTTGAGATTGATACTCCTAAAGAGAACTGGCAAATTGCTACTGCTCTACCAAATGTTGCCAATAGTTCAAATGTCTTCTATGCCAAGGATTTCGATACTTTAGTGGATAGTCCCTTTGAAATTGGCATTCAGGAACAGCATCAATTTACCGTACTTGATAAGTCACATCGCTTGATTATTTGGGGACAACATAATGCCGATGTGCAGCGCATGGTCAGAGATATTGCTGAGATCGTAGCCGTAGAAGCCGAAATGTTTGGTGGGTTGCCCTACGATCGCTATGACTTTATTCTCCATGCGAGTAATGGATTTGGTGGATTAGAGCATAAAAATAGTACGGTACTCCTCTATAACCGCTTAGGATTTCGTAAAGAAGAAAGTTATTTACAATTCATCAATCTTGTTGCTCACGAATTTTTCCATACATGGAATGTGAAACGAATTCGTCCTCAAGCTTTAGAAAACTTTGACTATGAGCAGGAGAATTACACAGGTTCTCTTTGGTTTAGTGAAGGAACTACTAGCTATTATGATCAAATTTTTCCGCTTCGTACCAAGCTTTATGATGCCAAGCACTATCTTAAACTTGTTAACAAGAGCATTACCCGTCTCCAAACTACCTTTGGGCGCAATGTACAGTCGCTCTATGAATCTAGTTTTGATACATGGATTAAGCTCTATCGTCCCGATGCTAATTCTCATAACAACCAAATTTCTTACTATCTCAAGGGTGAATTGGTTTCCATGTTATTGGATTTGCTGATTCGGGATAAAAGCAATAATTTGCGATCGCTTGATCGGGTACTCCAAATTATGTGGGAACGTTTTGGTAAAGAGGAAATCGGCTTTACTGAAGCTGAACTTCATGAAGTAATTGAATCAGTTGCGGGTGTTGATCTTACAAACTTCTGGAATGATTATCTCTATGGCACTAAAGAGTTAGATTATAACTATTATCTAGAACCCTTCGGTATTGAGTTGCGAACTGCCAAACAAGATGTTCCCTTTACTGGTTTAACTGTCAAATCTAAAAATGGGGTTGCGGAAGTAGAGAAAGTGGAATTTGGTTCACCTGCCCAAAAAGCAGGAATTAGTACAGGTGATATATTACTAGCGATCGCAGGTATTCGGGTGACGGCTGAGAGTTTTAGCGATCGCCTGCGTGATTTCGCATCTGGAGAGGCGATCGCGGTAACCATCTTCCAGCAAGACTTACTGAAAACTGTAGAAGTGCTTTTACAAGAACCAATGACTAATCATTTTGAGCTTGTCCAAATTCCAAATGCTTCTCCAAATCAAGAAGTAAATTTAAGATTATGGTTAAATATCTAGCATAAGTAGCTCAGCATAGTTAAAACCCAAAACCAGAGCTTGTGCCGCCCGCTACGTGGGCGGCACAAGTTTCTAGGTTTAAGTTTATTAATAGAGAGTTGCACCGCAACTCTCTATTGAGGTTTTGTATTAGGTTTAGTCACTCCTTGCGCTCTGAGCAAAGTCTCAACATCCTCGGCGGGCAAAGCTTTATAGAAGAAATGACCTTGAACGCGATCGCAACCTAATGACTTTAAAAAATCAACTTGCTCTTTCGTTTCTGCACCTTCAGCAATTACAGTTAAGTTAAGACTATGAGATAGGTTAATAATTGAAGCAACGATCGCTTGATCCTGCTCATTATGGGTAATATTCTCAATAAATATACGATCAATTTTTAATGTATCGATTGGCAAATTTTTGAGATAACTGAGGGCTGAGTAACCAGTACCAAAATCATCGATTGATAACTGAATCCCCATCTCGCGGAATTGGTTTAACAAGATGATTTTTTCTTCAACATTTTCCATCATGATCCCCTCAGTAATCTCTAACTCTAAGTAGTGGGGATCAATATTAGTTTCTTCGATAATTTGCTGGAGAAAAGGTAAAAAATCTTTTTGTTGAAGTTGCTTAATTGATAAATTTACACCAATTTGAATCGGTGTTAGCCCCTTATTTTGCCATGCGATCGCCTGTAAACAAGTTTGCTTTAATACCCAAGACCCAATTGCTATGATTAAGCCTGTTTCCTCAGCAAGGGGAATAAATTTGCTGGGTGGAATAGATCCTAAAGCTACGTGCTTCCATCGCAATAAAACCTCTAGACCAACGATTTTACCTGTGTTTAAATCAATCTGTGGTTGATAGTATGTTTCTAACTCTTCATTTTCTAATGCTCTTCTCAGATTGTTTTCCATAGATAATCTCTGGAAGCTCTGTTCTTGCATATTCGGAATATAAAACTGGAAGCTATTTTGTCCTTCTTCCTTAGCTCGATACATCGCCATATCAGCATTATGAATTAATCCTTCCACATCAGTATTATGATCTGGATAAATACTCGCGCCAATGCACGTCGTAATATGTAACTCATGTCCACCACAGTTAAAAGGTGATGACAAAGCCTGAATCATTGTCTCGCCAATTTGAGCAACTACATCGATCGAATCAACTGCCTTAGCCACGATCGCAAATTCATCCGCGCCCCAACGCACTAGTAAATCATCTTCTTTTAATAAGTCTTTTAAGCGATCGCCTACAGCTTGAAGTAACAAATCCCCCATACTATGCCCTAGAGAATCATTAATCAATTTAAAACGATCAATGTCCAGTAATAAAACTGCAAATCTTTGTTGTTTATCTTCTAAGTTCTCAACAACTTTGACTAAATATTCATACAAATACTTGCGATTAGGTAGACCTGTTAGCGAATCATGATGAATTTGATAAGAGATGATCGCTTCAGCCCGTTTCTGTTTCGTAACATCATATATATGAATCCGAATTACTTCATTCCAAGGCATAAAATGAATGATTTCTTCAAATACTTTGCCATTGAACTCTATCTCACGCATAAAAAAGTTGCGAACAGGATTAACCAGTGGTATCAATTGACTGAGTAATTCCTGAAGTAAAGGATGACTAGTTCCAATATCTTCAAGATCAGGAAATTGATACAAAACCGCAGGATTAAGATATAGAATTCTTCCTACTAAGTTTAGATCAATAATTGGTTGGGGATTTAGTTCTGGAGAAGCAATAAATTGATTAATAGTTTCATGGATATGCACAGATAAATCTTGCTCTGAAATAGATTGCAAAGAAGCAAGTTGAAAAGATACAATTTCACTCAAAGGATTACTCTTTCTGGTTGTGGTTCCGCTTTGAGCAATATTCACTTGAGAGTTCCTATTTGTGGGTATATTAGAGATCACGCTGATCACTTGATATACCGCTTTAGTATCTTTACTAAATAAAATCTCATCCCCATGAGACAAGATGTGAGAGAATCGTCTCCTCCCATTAATTAAGATTCCATTTGTACTGCGAATACCATCTACACTACCGTCAATTATTCGGAAGAAACATGAAGAAGAAGATTTGTGTGAGGCTACGGCTAGTAGTGTGGCGTGTTGCCGTGATACGAGGTTAGAACGCAGAATAATCGAATTTCCTAAACTCCTGCCTAAGGAATAAGTCATATTGTGTAAAAGAAAATTGCGAAATCCTTGAGGATCTTCAACCGTAAGTACGTGATGAAGCATCTCTTTATTCTCAAGAGTGGATGACTCTTCTGATCTCACCTGAATAATTTCCCTTTACAACGAACTTTAGAAGGATCGACAATGATATTAAGCTACTAGGTTTTTGAAAGCAGAGTAAGTTATTACTTTTAACAGAAGTTTATGCTTAATTCCAGAGTTAAAAAAGTTAGTAGTAACTAACCGCTAGTCTAGGAATTTTTTTAATTCTCAAAAACTTTGAGAATTACTAGTCGAATACCGTGAATTGAGATATATAAATTTTTTATTCAATTATTATACAAATATTATACAAGAGTAGTTATGTACCTACGGTTATACAACTATATCTAGCGTTTGTTAAGTCAATCCGATTAGATTTATTGTCATTTAGGTCATTATTCGGAAATTACACGCCTAAAATACCTGTATTAACGAGTCATTAATGCCAATGTCAGAAATATTTCGAGAATGGACAGCAATTCAACAGAAATTTCAGCAGATTTGGGGATATGAAGATTTACGTCCGTCTCAGCGTGAGGTCGTGACCAGCTTATTGCAAGGACAAGATAGTTTGGCAATTATGGCTACAGGTGGTGGTAAGTCTATTTGTTTTCAGTTGCCCGCAATCCTGAATGAAGGTTTGACCTTGGTAATTTCTCCTTTACTGGCGCTGATGGAAGATCAGGTGAGGGACTTACGATCGCGAAATCTTCCTGCCGCTTGTTTGCATAGCAACTTGTCGCAAATAGAACGTCGTGAAGTATTACGAAATTTACCAAACACGCGCTTACTGTATATTTCGCCTGAAACCCTCTTGAGCCAGCCTGTCTGGGAAAAACTCAGCGATCGCCAATTAAAAATTACAGGTTTAATGCTAGATGAAGCGCATTGTTTGGTGCAGTGGGGGGATTCGTTTCGCCCCAGCTATCGGCGGCTAGGGGCAGTGCGATCGGCTTTGATGCAACAAAAGCCTGACGATCATCCCAGAATTTCGTTGGCAGCATTTACGGCAACTGCCGATCGCGAAACAACGGCGGAGTTACAGGCTTGCTTGCAAATGCAAAATCCGAAAATCGTCAGAACGAGTCCCTATCGTCCCCATCTGAGTCTGAAGGTAGAAATCGCATGGACTCCCGCAGGGCGCAAATCACGAACCCTGAAATTTATTCGCGATCGCAAGGGACAGTCTGGCTTAATCTATGTTCGTAGCCGCAACGATGCCGAAACCTTAGCCACTTGGTTACAATCAAATTCTTTTAAAACTGCGGCTTACCATGCAGGTTTACCACCCCAAGAGCGTCGTCAGATCGAGCAGCAATGGCTCACTAATCAATATCCCTTTGTGATCTGCACTTCCGCGTTTGGACTCGGCATTAATAAGCCCGATACTCGTTGGGTACTGCATTTTCATCCACCCCTAACCCTTTCAGAATATATTCAAGAAATTGGGAGAGCAGGGCGTGACGACAAACCTGCGGAGGCTTTAATGCTGGTCAGTGAGCCAACGGGGTTACTCGATGATAGCGATCGCCAGAGGGTAAATTTTTTCATGCAGCAACAACAGAAAATCCAACAACAGGCTCAGGCACTTTTACCCAAATTGCCGCACCAAGGAAATTTTAATGAGGTGTCAAAATTACATCCTGATGCGGCGATCGCTTTAGGTTTATTGCATTGTTCAGGAAATTTGATCTGGCATACGCCTTTTAGCTACGAAATCCGTAACTTGCCCAAAAATCAACTAAAACAATCGACGGAAGATAAACTGGGGGATCAAAGAGCGATCGCGCAAATGCAAGCTTATATCCATGTAAAAGGCAATCGTTGGGCTTTTTTACTGGATAACTTTGGATTTGAGCAAGAATCCAAGTTACTGCTAAAATCAGAACGCTAACTTAATTTTTCTTTACAACAGGGAAATATACGTGTCGTCTACGACTATCCATCGGATTAATCTCGAAAACCCGCTTACCGATGCCTCTTCTACATCACAAACTGAACTTCCGTTTACTTTTCAAGATGTAAAAAGCGCTATTCCTGCTGAATGTTTTGCTCCGAATGTATGGCGATCGCTCGCCTATTTTTTTGCGGATACGGCAATAATTGTCGGTCTATATGCTGCTGCTGTCTATATCGATGCATGGTGGTTTTATCCGATTTTTTGGTTCGCAACGGGGACAATGTTTTGGGCGTTTTTCGTCGTCGGTCATGACTGCGGACATGGTTCTTTCTCCCGCATCAAGTGGCTCAATAACTTGATCGGACATCTCACCCACATTCCGATCCTTGTGCCATATCACGGCTGGCGGATCAGTCATCGGACTCACCACCAAAATACAGGCAATATCGACACCGATGAGAGTTGGTATCCTGTTACTGAAAGTCAGTACAAAGCAATGGATTGGTTGGGGAAATTCATTCGCTTTGATGCTTTGCTACTCGCTTATCCTCTCTATCTATTTAAGCGATCGCCTGCTCGTACCACAGCTTCCCATTTCATTCCTAATAACGATCTATTTCGTGAATCAGAAACCACTGATATCATCACCAGCACCACTCTTTGGGTAGCAATGGTAGGTTTTCTAACTTGGTTAGGTTTCAGTTATGGTTTCTTATTTCTATTCAAATTCTATATCGTTCCCTATCTTGTTTTCGTGGTATGGCTTGACCTAGTTACCTATCTGCACCACAGTGAAGCTGATATTCCTTGGTATCGCGGTAAAGATTGGTACTTCCTTAAGGGAGCGCTCTCTACGATTGATCGTGACTACGGCATCTTTAACAATATCCATCACAATATTGGTACTCATGTTGCCCATCACATTTTTATTGGGATTCCTCACTATCATCTCAAAACTGCCACTGAAGCAATCAAACCAGTCCTAGGGAATTATTATCGAATTTCCCAAGTACCGATTTGGAAGTCTTTCTTCACTTCTCAAAAAGCCTGTCAGTTTGTCCCTGACTCAGGTGGTCAAGTGTACTACCAAACTCAAGACTAAAAAGAGAAGGGATGCTTTGCATCCCTTCTCTTTTTTATGATTAGGCTTATGCAATTTGTTGATAATTAAGTAATCGTCCCGCTTCACATTTTTTGAGTTCATACCTATAATATGTATAGGCGTGCTGAGTATTATTACTTTCTTAGCTTTGTCGTGAAAGCATTAGATTAAATCGTGTCCTATCCACATCGCAATATACGCAAACACTTTAATCGCTCTTGATACGCCAAACTTATATTTTCATAAATTAACCCTTAGTGGAGGCAACCCTAATATGTCTACCGAAACCATTACTCGTCCCGCAACCATACGCAAAATTGCACCAAGATATCGAGTTTTGTTACATAACGACGACTACAACTCGATGGAATATGTCGTCCAAACCTTAATGCAAGTAGTAAATGGTCTTACACAGCCTCAGGCAGTGGATATCATGATGGCGGCTCATGCGAGTGGTTGCGCCTTAGTAATTACCTGTGTACAGGAACACGCCGAATTTTATTGTGAAGGTCTACAAAGTAAAGGCTTAACTAGCACGATCGAGCCAGAGGAATGAATTGCGATCGCCTCAACTCTTACAAAGCACCAATCCGCATCATCCTTTTTTTGCTGACCTTGCTGGCGATCTGGCTACCGATCGCCGCACCAATGTATCTAATTTGGGGCGAGCCAGTGGGACTTGCCCTAACAATTTTTCTATACGTTGAATTTTTAGGATTGATCTGGTGGTGGGGCAGGAAGATTGCTAAATATTCCTATCCCTATTGCTATTACGGCTTAACATTTACTGCTCAAAACGGACGCAATTTTTTATTTGGATTGGGCTTAGGCGTTACGACCCTAATTATTTTCTTTTGCTTACAAGTGAGTCTCGGCTGGTTAACTGTGCAAACCGTTGATTGGCAGAACCCATTACCAGCGAGATTATTGCCAATGCTTGGTGTGTATTTTGTCGATTGGCAAGGCGCGATCGCCCCAGGGCTATTAACCTCAGTTGGCGTGGGATTTGCCGAAGAATTGTTATTTCGGGGTTGGATCTTGTCGGAACTAGAGCGCGATTACTCCAAAAATACAGCTTTAATTGCCTGTAGCTTTGTATTTGCAATTTTGCACTTCATTAAGCCCCTGTCCGTGATTCTGGAAACTTGGAGCCAATTTATCGGTTTATTAATTCTCAGCATGGCTCTAGGACTAGCAAGGCGAAGATGTGACGGCAGATTGGGCGTGGCGATCGGCTTACATGGGGGCTTGGTGTGGTGTTACTACATTGTGAATACTACCCATTGGCTCAAACCTTCGGGCGCAGTACCTGAGTGGGTGACAGGCATTAATGGCAATCCGATCGCGGGAATTGTCGGCATTATTTTCTTAAGTGCGATCGCCCTTGGATTTAGCTATTTCAAGAAGTGAGGTTCTACGCTTGGCGCAGAACCTCACTTCTTGAGAGCTTTTGGACTTTTTTAAAATAACTCTTGCCAGTAGTGCAATAAGTGTATATGATTAGATTCGCTTGGAAAACAACTAAGCAAAGGGTCGATGCCCGAGTGGTTAATGGGGGCGGACTGTAAATCCGCTGGCTACGCCTACGCTGGTTCAAATCCAGCTCGGCCCATCTAAATAAATTAACGGTTGGTATGCTGGTTAATGTTGGTCAATGATCATCGATAACCATCTTTACCGCCGTTTTTTTAAGACAAATTTTAAGAATCCAGTTGTATAGCTGTAGTCAGTTATGTTAGGACAAAACCAAAACCCAAAAGAGAGTTGCGGCGCTTCGCGCCGCAACTCTCTTTTGGGTTTTATGTCTTAACTTGCTTAGCTATGGCTATACGTTCTACCCAACACAGCGACAGCAAACCATTGCGGCTATATACAACGACCTCGCCTTTTCGATTTGCTGTACCCATTTTGTACCCAAACCGTACCGAGTCATAACGATTTATACCCCGTTACGACACCATAACGGGTTTCTTTGCAGACAAAAGCCGTTTAACCAAACGGCTAAACGGCTTGCTGTATATATGCTTGAGTGGTAAGCCCTCAACGGGATTTGAACCCGTGACCTTTCCCTTACCAAGGGAATGCTCTACCCCTGAGCCATGAGGGCGTTTTTTAACGCTTTGTAATTATGACATAGTGATGTACATTTTTGGCAAGCTCTGTAAAAAAAAATTTGAGTCCCTAGTAATTAGGCATAATGCGATCTAGTTATCAACTATCAGCGATAGGCGATCGCTATCCTGTAAAATTCATTAAATCCACATGCCGAGCTACTCATGCAATACGTTTTGATTATCCATGAAGTCGCAGATTATCTTGCTTGGAAGAAAGTTTTTGATGAGGCGGCTGATATTCGTAGAGAAGCAGGTGAGCGATCGTATCAGGTCTTAAAATATGAGAATGATCCAAATAAAATTGTGCATTTCTCGGCATGGACTGCGATCGCTGATGCCAAAACGTTTTTTGAGTCACCTCAACTAGTCAAAATCAGAGCCGAAGCTGGCGTTAAATCTCCAGAATTTATCTATTTAGAGCAACTTGAATCTGGCACACTCTAATTACGGAGAAAATATTACAATCGTGCTAAATATTATTTTTTAAAACTCTAAACGGTAGATTGACACTTTCCCATTGACGAATAGACAGGTAAATTTGAGTTTTATAAAAATAGGCTTCTTCATAGGCAAGTCGTAAACTACGCTCAAGAACACTCGGTTCTACATCAGAAGGTTTAGCAGAACCAATTGCCTTACACAAACCAAAGGACAGAATTTGTACCAAATGATGACCACAACATACTTGATATGGATCGTGGTCGTTTCTTTTTTGGTTAGCAATATGTTGTTGTAATATTTCATCTTTTAGTCTGTGGGCTTCAGATTTATTTTTTACTTCTTGAATGAGGTTAATTTCATCTATTTGGAGAGTTTGCTCGTCAATGAATTTACTAAATTTAATGCCCGCAAAGGTTAAATCTAATCCGTGAATTTGTGAAATCCACAGAAGATAGCCAATAGGCTTTCCAGCTTGGAGCAACACAGATCTTATATCTTTACCAAATTTAGTTATTTTCTGTTCTGATCCAACCTCTACAAGCACCTTATCGAGGGCGGGAGATTGGATTAGCATTGTTTCTAGATCGTGAGTATCGGTAAGAATTAGATTAGGAATGTTTGGTAAACCTTCAAGACGATCAAAATCTGCATCAATAACTGCTAAAATCCCTTGAAAATCTTCTTTGTCCAGAATCCCCAAAATCTCAATGGCTCTCTGCTTGCTAGATGGTTTGCCCGAAGTAGTAACGACTTGACAAGCAACTTTGTCAATAAAACGCTCATAAAAAGTCTTGTCTGTACCACCTTCGACCAATAAAAACGAGCCAGAGAAACTAGTGCGCCGAAGTCTAATCGCAGCAACTTCTCGATCGACTGTAATAAAGTCTCTCATCCTTCTTTCCCTTTCAATTCCACTGTTAAATCCCAGCGATCTTGAATAATATCTGGTGAATGAGTAGCCATTAAAATATCTAGATCTGCAAGCTTGGTGATTTCGAGTAATTCCTGTAAAAATTGGGACTGCCATCCCACATGAAGGGATATTTCTGGTTCGTCAATCAAAATTAATGAACCTGCTTCTGCCTTGAATAAAAGCTCATACAACATAATTAGTTCATGTTGCTCGCCAGAGGAAAGATCTCTTGGAGACAAGCGATCGCCATTATCAGTTACAAAGAAAAATCCTTCTTTTTTATCAATTTCTAGCTTTTTATACTTAAACCAATTATTAATAATTCTCTTAAAGACGACAATCCTATCCGCTATATTACTTAAAACATCAAGCTTCTTTTCTGTATCCTCTATGTAAACTGCGAGGATTCCTTTAGATTTTTATCAATTTCAGTCTGTATTTGGGGAGGTGACTCTTCTGTATCGTCAAGCAATCCAATATCAATAAGACGTTCACGGGATTTTTCTAGTTCTTCAAATTTATCTCTAAGATAATTGTTTGTGAAATCAGAAGGTGATTTTCGACTAATCATTCTCACTGGAAATGTTCTATCTAATGCTTGAGAAATAGAAGCATATTGCGCTAGATTTGTATCGATTTTCCTTGCTAATTCTTTCGCTAATTCTTCAACAGCAAGAAATTCACCATAACCAGAGTATACACTGTCAATATTTAGTAATCTTTGAGATTCCACCAAATAAATAGGGATTTGATCTGTAACATTTTTTTTCGCAAGGATATTTACTTCTAAATCCTTTTTCTTAATAATGGGCGGTAAATATTCATTTGCAAATTTGGAATTTTCTTCTTGGGTGTTGTCACTACTAAAAGAAAAATGCTCTTGATTGCCATTACCACTAAAACAAAATGATAAAGTTGGGTTTGAATCATTTAGAGTTTTTTCTACCTTTAGACAACTATCATCATCAAAAATCACTGAAAAAGTTTTATATGGAGTCTTATAAAAATAGCCATCTCTTGAACTAAAGAGTGCATTGATGAGTTTAAGAACTGTTGTTTTTCCATAACCATTAGGACTATGAATGATTGTGATTCTTTCATTCATGTTCAATGGTATTACATGATTAAAAATTCCAAATAAACCTTCAATAGATATTTCTTTGATTTTCATAGTTTTTTGCCATGCTTGATGCTAAAGCTCAGTTTGTTGTTCAGCTTGTAAAGCTAATTTGGGAAATAGAATTACGAAAAATCCCATCCATGCAGTTATGGGAATTGCGACCAGAATCGATACCCAAACTAGTTTGAATAATAGCCAGCTACCACTAATAATCGAGAATCCAGTCAAGATGATTGACCAAGGCTGACACCACCAAGGTTTATGATTCCAAACGCTATCAGGTTGTTCTAAAGTCATTTTGATTTCCTTTATTTGCCAAGAGGTCGTGCGAAGCACGACCTCTTTATTTTACATACGTTCTAAAACACGAATACCGAGGAGATTTAATCCTAGCTTGAGGGTTTTGGCGGTGATGTCACAGAGACTCAATCGCGAGATTCTTTCGGACTCTTCTGCTTGCAATACTGGGCATTGCTCGAAGAATTGATTGAACTTTTGGCTGAGTTCAAAGAGATATTGACAGAGACGATTTGGGAATAACTCTTCCGAAACCGCTTCGATCGCTTCCGCAAATTGCAACAAATGCTTAGCTAACACAATCTCTGGCTCTTGCGTGAGCTTGACTGCATCCACATTTAAACTGGCAAAATCAATCTCGCCTTTGCGACCAATCCCTTGCACGCGCACATAGGCATAGAGCATATAGGGTGCGGTGTTTCCTTGCAGAGCTAGCATTTTGTCAAAGCTGAAGATGTAGTTACTGGTGCGATTTTGCGAGAGGTCGGCGTACTTGACGGCTCCGAGTCCAACGGCTTCGGCGACATCTTGCTTAAACTCTTCTGAGGCTTCAGGATTGCGGGTTTCGATGTCGGCACGGGCGCGAGTAATTGCTTCTTCTAAGAGACTCTTGAGCGCGATCGTATCCCCCGATCGCGTTTTAAATTTCTTGCCATCGTCACCCATCACCAAACCAAAGGGAACGTGGGTAGTCTGCACAGTGTCAGGAATCCAATTAGCGCGTTTAGCAACTTGGAAGACTTGGGCAAAATGTCCCGACTGTCCGATATCGGTCACGTAAATAATGCGAGTGGCTTTGTCTGCACGAATGCGATAACGCAGAGCCGCGAGGTCGGTTGTAGCGTAGTTATAGCCACCATCGGTCTTTTGAACGATCAGGGGCAATGGTTGACCATCTTTATTTGTGAATCCTTCTAAGAAAACACATAACGCACCTTGATCTTCTTGTAATAAGCCAGTTTCACGTAAGTCGGTAACGACATCTGACAAGAACTGATTGTAAAAAGATTCACCCCGTTCTTCTAAATGGATATTGAGAGCGTCATAAATCTTTTGGAACTCACGGCGAGACTGTTCGCAAAGTAATTGCCATGCTAGTTTTGCCTCAGATCCTCCCGCTTGCAACTCCACTACTGCCGCACGAGAAGTTTCCTTAAAGGCTTCATCTTCATCAAAGCGTTTTTTGGCAGCGCGATAGAGTTCTACTAAGTCACCGATCGCGATCTCATCGGCTTTGGTTAGGGCCTCGGGATAAACTTCGCGCAAATAGGTAATCAACATCCCAAACTGGGTTCCCCAATCACCAACATGATTGAGGCGTAGGACTTCATGCCCTTGAAATTCTAAAATCCGCGCAATGCTGTCACCGATAATTGTCGATCGCAAATGTCCAACGTGCATTTCCTTAGCAATATTCGGACTAGAGAAATCGACAATTACGCGCTCTGGTTTATCGACTTTGGCGATCGCGAGGCGATCGCTTTTTTGCATTTTTGCTAATTGTGACTCTAAGTAACTAAGCTTGAGCTTTAAGTTAATAAAACCTGCCCCTGCGATCGTCGGAGGCTCAAATATTTCATTTACAGTTTTATCAGCTAGTAAATTTTCAATTATTTTCGCGGCAACATCTTGAGGCTTTTGTTTAAGCTTTTTAGTTAAGCCTAAAGCCGCATTACATTGATAATCGCCAAATTTAGCATCCTTAGAAGGCGCAACGGCGGGATCGTGGTTGGCATATTCTTCACCAAAAGCAGCAGCGATCGCCTTGGCAAAACGAATTTTTAAATCGGATAAAACGGAGGTGGTCATGGGTTAGTAGCTGAGATCTCAGGCTAATCAATATAGCTTTTTTTATGCTCTACTCAATATTATGGGCGATAAGTAGGAATGCTTAATTATTTGTAGGATGCGTTAGTGCAACGTAACGCATGAATTAGGCATTAATTATGGGTTACGCGATCGCTAACCCATCCTACATTTAACCTACGCAGTCAAGGGAACTAGAAATGCAATATCAGCTTCTGAGTTTTATATAGGCAAAATGCTTAGACTGGTCTACAGGAAAGACAAGAATATGAAAATTTTAAGAATGCAAACTTTCAAGCTACTTCTAAAGCGACTATCTTTAAGTGTTGGTACTTTAGCGATCGCGCAATTATCTCTATTCACAAATCCCAGTTTTGCAGCGCCAAACAATCTCACTCTGAGCGTTTGTCCTGCAAATTCTGGTGCTGCTTTTCCCATTTGTCCGACGGAGTTTAGCCTGACTCAAACACCACGTCCTTATTATGAAGGTGGCTATACCATTGATGGCTCAGCGTCTCTCGGTTGGGTTGCCAGACCGTTTCAGATCGAAAAAAGCGATGATTTTAGTGTGACTTGGGTAGCAAAGCTGCAATTGAAATATCGCAATTGCAAAGCAACAGCCCGAATTACTCAAGTTAATGGCGATCGCTTTGAGGGACATTCCTATCTACGGGCGCGGTTTGTGAATGAGAATGTATATCTGATTTTAGATATGACGGGACTGAATGATGCGAATAGGCTAACGCCTGTAATTTTGCAAAAAAATGTCAAAAATGGTAATCCTGTGTGGACTTGGGGCGGTACTGATTAAAGATTTTTACCGAGGCGATCGCTACTACTTTTTGTCGCCAGATTATCCCTAAACAGGCTAGGATACGAATACACCAAGTAATACATCAAGTAATTAGGAATTAACAATGGTAGAACGTCCTATCAAAAAAGCGGATCGTCAACCTACGCCAGAGGGTAACGAAAATACTAGCGCTAAACGGTCTGATGACTCCGACAAAAAGCGTTCTAGCCGTGATGGTGGTAAAGGGAAGAGAGATAAAAGAGGGGGAAGGGATGAGGAAGTCAAGGCTCCCGTAAATCTTGCGTTAATCAGAGGACCAAAGCCAACTAAACCACAACCCGTCATCGAAGAAGTTGTTGCCGAAGAAGTTGTCACTGAAGAAGTTGCGGAAATAACCGAAGAAAGCACACCTGAAGCATAAAAGACAATGGCGGCGCGATGCGCCGCCATTGTCTAAAAAATAAAAGAGGCGCATCGCGCCTCTTTTATTTTTTAGACGTTAACAATCCTTGACTGGGACTGAAAGCTAGCGTTAATAAAAATAAAAGTAGTACCGATAGGACGATCGCAGGACCAGAGGGTAAATTCAAATAGTAACTGGCATATAACCCGATCGCACTTGCCATAACCCCTAAACCTGCTCCCACAAAAATCATCTGATGCAATTCTTTCACTAATAAATAAGCCGTAATCGCAGGTCCTACTAATAGCGACACCACCAACACCACGCCCATTGTTTGCATACTGGCAATGATCGTCAAAGTTACCCCTGCCATTAAGCCCAAATAGATCAGATTTACAGGTAATCCTAGCGCTTGCGCCCCAATCCGATCAAAGGTGTAAAAAAGTAATTGCTTGTAAAACATGGCGATCGCTGCCAACACGATCACCGTAATAATTCCTGCGCGAATTGTGTCGGTTTGGGAAACGCTGAGAATATCGCCAAACAAAAATCCATGTAGATCGATTTTGATTTTCAGCAAGGAAATCAACAAAATACCGATCGCAAAAAAACTTGATGAAGTCAAAGCCATCGCTGCATCAACTTTGACGCGAGTTTGCGATCGCAACCATGCAATCAAAAAAGCACTGCCAATACCTGAAATAAATGCCCCAATCGCCACATCGATTTTATAAAAAAAGGCGATCGCCATCCCCGGCATGACGGTATGGGTCATCACATCCCCTAGCAATGCCATCCGTTGCACAATCAAAAAGCACCCGATCGCTGGACAAATAATTCCTGCTAAACCACCTGCAATCAAGGCATTTCGCATGAATTCCAGCGCAAGCGGCTCACTGAGCCATTGCCAGATTTGATTAGCCATAAATTTATTAATCCTTTGCTGAGCCAAAAGCAGCGATCCATTTGTGTTGAATTGCGGTTTCGAGAATACTTTGGACGATCGCTAACCATGCAATATTTTCAAGTAACAGGATGGCGATCGCTAAAGCTAGTTGGACTAAAGGCAAGAGTGTAAGTGTTGGTAAATCGCGATCAATTGCGCCAAAGCTACGGATACAGGCAAAGGCTAATATTGCGCCTGATTTGAGATGGGAGTTGCGATCGCGCCGCACAATATAGCGATAGGTGACGGCAAACAAAAAACCTGAAAAGCCAATCATGCCTAGCTTGATCAGCAAAATGAAGGAGTTGCCAAGCTCAAAGCTGCTGATTAGTTGCCCAGTCAGAAAATTCTGTAAAAAGTGATGTAGTAGGGCGATCGCAAAAAATGCGAAAACACTAGCGATCGCGCCGAGAAAGCCAGCTTTAAAAGATTCAAGGCGATCGGCTATAGATAAATGCTCTGATTCGGTCGAAATAGGATGAGAAGATTGCACGCTCGTTAACTATTTTTAAAGTGTTATTTCTTGGGTTGGTAGTAGCTCATCTGTCTACGCCTACGCTGGTTCAAATCCAGATCGTCTCATATTTACAAGGAGAGAAAACGAAGTTTTCTCTCCTTGTTGTTTGACTAGGCAAAAATTTGACTTAGGGCTGTATCAATATTGGGATATTTAAACGCAAATTTACTAATTTCGGCTTTATGTGGCACAACGCGCTGACCATCTAATAACACCGTTGCACCTTCGCCAAAAACTAGCACCAACGCCGCCGCAGGAACTGGTAAAAAAGCGGGACGTTTGATTGCTTTGGCAAAGGCAACTGTAAAATCTTCATTAGTCACAGGTTGAGGAGCCGTAGCATTTAAAGCACCTGACACCTGCTCATTTTTCAAGGCATAGATGATTAGCTCTACAAGATCATCACGATGAATCCATGAAAACCATTGTTTACCAGAGCCAATCTTACCGCCGCCGCCAACTTGGAAAATCGGTAACATCTTGGCGATCGCCCCACCCAATCCTAAGACAATGCCAGTTCTGAGCTTGACTAGTCTCACACCTAAATTGGACACTGCATCGGCGGCAGCTTCCCACTCTTTGCAAATATTTGCCAGAAAGTCATTACCTGCATCACTATATTCATCAAAGGTTTTGTCTAGACTCGTGCCGTAATAACCGATCGCGGAGCCACTAATTAATACTTTGGGCTTCACCTCAGCTTGGGCGATCGCCTCTACCAAGACCTTTGTGGTTAAAATCCGACTATCGCGGATCTCCTGCTTCCGTTTGTCAGTCCAGCGCACACCAGCGAGGGGTTCACCAGCGAGGTTAATCACGGCATCACTGCCAGAGATGGCACTAGCCCAATCATTTAACTCAAAAGGTGTATAGCCAATAATTTCCACATTGGGGAAACTTTCTTTAGGAAACTGGCGGATTGCTTTGGAAGAATCGCGAGCAAGGATAATCAGGCGATCGCCTAAACTATGCAAACGCTCAACTAATTTTACGCCGACGAACCCTGTAGCACCCGTTATTACAATTTTCATAATTTATTTCTGGTTAAATTGCTGTTGAATAGTCTAACTTTGCGCCTCTCTTTATGGATAGCTTAACCAAAACCAAATTACTGATTGTTGATGATGAAGTAAATAATTTAGAATTACTACATCGTATTTTTAATCGTGAGTATCAAATTTTCCAAGCTGAAAATGGATTTACAGCTTTAGAAATTTTAAAACAGGAACCAGATATTGCGGTGATCATTGCCGATCAACGGATGCCAATGATGTCGGGTACTGAGCTTTTAAGTCAAGTTGCTGAGATCTATCCTGACACTTTACGAATTATCTTAACTGCCCATACCGATGTCCGTGATTTAGTTGAAGCCATTAATCACTCTAAAGTTTTTAAATATATTACTAAGCCCTATCAAGTTAAAGACTTAGTAGAAGTGGTGCATCAGGCTGTAGACATCTATCAATTATTAAAACTAAGAACTTCTAAACTCCGTAATGAGTTAGAAAGTGCAGAAGCTAAGTATCAAGGTATTTTTGAGAATGCGATCGAGGGGATTTTTCAGACAACCCTTGATGGGCGTTATTTAATTGCCAACCCTATGCTTGCCAAAATATATGGCTATAAGTCACCTGACCAATTAGTCAATGGCTTAACTGATATCACCAATCAGCTTTATATCAATCCTCACCGTCGTCAAGAATTTATTGACATGATGCGAACTCATGATACTGTCAGCAATTTTGAGTCGCAGGTACGTCGTCGCGATGGTACAAGGATTTGGATTTCGGAAAATGTTAGAGCTATGCGCGATCGCTACGGAGTTCTAATTGGTTTTGAAGGAACTGTTCAAGATATTACCCAACGCAAACGTGCTGAAGAAGAATCCCAACTATTGCAAAGCTTGACCTTAGAAATCAGTGCCGCTAACGACTTCCAATCCGCATTAGAAGTTGCCCTCTGTAAGATTTGTCAGTTTACAGGATGGGACTATGGTGAAGCATGGATACCATCAGGCGATAGTCAAGTGTTGGTATGTAGCCCTGCATGGTATGTCAGCACTGAAGGATTGGCAGATTTTCGTAAATATAGTGAAAGAATCTCTTTTCCCTCAGACATTGGCTTTCCGGGAAGAGTATGGGGACACCAACGTCCAGAATGGATTTGGGATATCTCTTTAGAATCAGAAGCTAATTTCCTCCGCAAATACCCTGCATTAGAATGTGGCTTAAAATCTGGCTTAGCGATTCCTGTAAGTGCCGATAAAAACGTTGTCGCGATTATGGCTTTCTTTACGATGTCTCCCAATGATCGAGATCAGCAGCTAGTGGGCTTAATTGGGGCGATCGCGATGCAGTTAGGAGTATTGATGCGGCGGAAACGGGATGAAGAAGCGCTGCGATTAATGAATGAAGAACTTGCCTTAGCACGCGATCGCGCCCTAGAAGCAAATCGGACTAAAAGTACTTTTGTGGCAAATATGAGTCACGAATTACGCACACCCCTCAATGCCATCATCGGCTATAGCGAGATGTTGCAAGAAGATGCAAGTTTATTAGGCTTAGATGATTTCGTGAATGATCTTCAAAAGATCTATCAATCTGGTAGACATCTACTAAATTTGATTAATGACATTCTAGATATGACCAAAATAGAAGCAGGTAAATTGGAAATTCATTGTGACTACTTTAATGTGCCGACGCTGGTATGGGATGCTAGCACAACGATTCAACCATTGCTGCTCAAAAACAATAACCACCTCCATATCGATTGTGATTACCAATTAGGAGCTATTTGTGCAGATATGACCCGCGTGAGGCAAATTCTCTTAAATATTTTAAGTAATGCTTGTAAATTCACAAAATCTGGAGAAATTAGCGTCAAGGTGAACCGTCAGCATTCGCCACAAGGAGAATATTTCTATTTTAAAATCAGTGATACAGGGATCGGGATTAGTTCAGAGAATCTTCAAAGATTATTTCAACCATTTAATCAAGCTGATAGTTCCACAACTCGACAGTACGGAGGTACGGGTCTAGGGCTAGCGATTAGTCATCGTCTTTGTCAAATGATGGGTGGTGATATTACAGTCCAAAGTGAATTGGGGAAAGGATCTACTTTTACTGTTGGGTTGCCTATTAATTGTGAGAGAACTCAGCCCAATCTCAATTTGTCTCCATCACTATTGACGAACAATCTAACTCAAAAAACTCCAGATTCTCCAAGACTCTATCCATCGATTTTATTGATTACTGAAGAGCCTCTCGTACATCAAACTGCTCATTCATCTCTTAGTCATCTGGGAATTAGGATTTATTCATCATTCAATGCCATTGATGGTATTGAATTAGCGCATCAAATTTTACCCAATGCTATTGTCTTGGATGTCCAAATACCTTCAATGAGTGGCTGGGATGTTCTCAAACAGTTAAAGCTTCAGCCTTTGACCTCTGGAATTCCAGTTATTTTACTAACAATTGATGATGAGCAACATCTAAGCGCTCAAATCGGAGCGAATGATTACTTGTTTAAACCCATCGATCGCGATCGCTTAATTACGACAATTGAGAAATATCGCCCTGAGTTACAGTCACAGCTATCAGTGTTAGTCATCGAAGATGATATCAATGTGCGATCGATGCTCAAACGGATGCTGGAGAAAGAAAACTGTGTGATTTTCGAGGCGCAGGATGGACATGAAGCGTTAGAAATAATGACAGCAGAGTTGCCCCAATTGATTTTGCTAGATCTGATGATGCCAAATATCAATGGTTTTGAATTTATGCATTTACTCCGTTTACAACAAGATCTGCCATCAATTCCGATTATCATCATCACCGCGAGAGATTTGAACGAAGAAGATTGCATTCATCTAAATGGATCAGTGCAGAAAATTTTGCAAAAAACAAATTCTAGCTACACACAAATATTTGAAGAAGTTGAGCAAAGGCTCTATAAACTTGGCATATAGCGATTTATAGAGGATTGTTTCCCTGCCTTCGGCAGGGAAACAATCTCGTACTTCACTAGACTGTATAGCTGTAGTCAGTTATGTTAGGACAAAACCAAAACCCAAAAGAGAGTTGCGGCGCTTCGCGCCGCAACTCTCTTTTGGGTTTTATGTCTTAACTTGCTTGGCTATGGCTATAAAACGCTATAAGTAGCTCAGCATATAAAACCCAAACCCAGAGCTTGTGCCGCCCGCGTAGCGGGCGGCACAAGCTTCTAGGTTTTAAGTTTACTTATGCCTAGCTACTTATTAACTTTAGGGCTTACGAAATTCCTGTAAGATATTGCTATTTTTGAACGCTCCAGACTGTTATTTCAATTATTTCAATGCCAAATATCAATATTACAATTCATCCTCGTGCCATCGTTCACCCTAATGCCAAAATTGGTGAAGGTACTTCCATCGGAGCCGATGCCATTGTTGACGAGTTTGTGGAAATCGGCGATCGCTGCGAGATTCGCGCTAGGGCGATCGTTACAGGACATACGAAGATTGGCAATGACAACCAAATTGGCTATGGGGCGATTATTGGTTCAGAGCCGCAGGATACCTCCTACAAAGGGGCAATTAGTTTTGTGGAAATTGGCGATCGCAATGTGTTACGCGAATATGTCACCGTCAATCGCGGTACTAAGGAAGGCTCCAGCACCAAAATCGGTAATGACAATTTGTTGTTTACAGGTGTTCATGTTGCCCATAACTGTGCGATCAGCGATCGCGTAATTTTAGTAAATAACGTGTTGTTAGCTGGCTATGTGGAAGTCCATGATCATGCCTTTATGGGTGGTGACTCGGTGGTGCATCAGTTTACGCGCATCGGTGCATACTCGATGACGCGCGGACAAACGCGCATCGGTATGGATGTCCCACCCTATTGCATGGCAGTGGACACAAATATGGTGTTTGGACTAAATCGGCTAGGATTGCGTCGCAATGGTTTCAGTCATGAGCGCCGCCGTACTATTCTTGCTGCCTACGAAGTTCTTTATAAGTCCGATCGCAATCGCACTCAGGCGATCGAGTTTCTAGAGTCCGATCCTAATTTTGCAGGTAATCCTGATATTCAAAGGTTTTGTGACTTTCTCAAAGGTTGTCGGCGCGGATTCTGCAAGCTCTACGAAAAAGGCGCAAGTCGCATTGAAGAAGATCGTGACTAAAAAATTTTGTTCAGGCATAGCCTGAGCAAAATTTTTAATCGCGATAAAATGCGAAACTAATCCTTGGTGAATTGCAAACATTTGAGCTACGAGTTTGAAACAAGAATCTTTAGGGCAATCTTCGGGAAAATCTGCAAAGCGATCTTCCTACTGGCAGATGCGAGATTACGTCTATCCCCAACGTTTTCTGATTGCTAAAGCATTTTTATGCACCTTAGTTTTTATCGGCACGATGCCCCTACTCGCGGAATTGCTAGGACGGGTTGCACAGGCTTTGGGTAAAGGCGATGTCACTGCCATTGTGCAGATAGCGGCATTTACGGTAGTTATGTTTGTATTTCGGGGATTGGGGCAGTATGGGCAGGACTCAATGATGGCGCAAGCGGCGTTAAATGCTGCAAGGGATTTGCGCGTTGATGTGTACTCCCATTTGCAAACTCTGGATCTCGACTATTTTGCAGAATCCCGTACTGGTGATTTGTCCTATCGTTTGACTGAAGATATCGATCGCATTGGCGAGGTGATTGGCAAATTCTTCCATCAATTTGTGCCGTCAGTATTGCAATTGATTTTTGTACTGGCGTACATGATCTATTTGAATTGGATTTTGACCCTGACGACCTTAGCCGTTGCGCCCTTGATTGCCCTGTTAATTGCATGGTTTGGCGATCGGATGTTGCGCCTCAGCCGCCGTAGTCAAGATCAAGTCTCGAACCTTGCTGCATTACTATCAGAAACCTTTAGCGGTATTCGCCTAGTCCGAGCCTTTGCCACCGAGTCCTATGAGATTGACAGATTCAAACAGGAATCCGAACAAAATAGCCGCCGTAAATATGCCGCCGATCGCGTCAAAGCGATTCAATATCCTGTGATTGGCTTGTTAGAAGCGATCGGCATTTGCTTTTTGTTTTTGCTAGGTGGTTGGTTGATTGCTAATAACTGGCTGAAGCCCGAACAGTTTGTTGCTTTTGGTGCAGGTGTTGCTCTGTTGATTGACCCGATTTCCCTGACTACGAATAGCTACAACGAACTCAAGCAAGCAGAAGCTTCGGTTGATCGCATTTTTGAGATTTTCCAAATTCAGCCTGTAGTTACTGAAAAGCCCAACGCGATCGCTCTTCCTGAAGTCACAGGCAAAGTCGAATATATTAATGTTGGCTTCCATTATCAAAGCGATCGCTCAGTTCTCACGGATATTAATTTAGTGGCGAATAAGGGAGAGGCGATCGCCCTAGTTGGTGCATCAGGAGCAGGTAAATCCACTTTGATGAATCTGTTAATGCGCTTCCATGATGTCAAGTCTGGACAAATCCTGATCGACGGCTATGACATTCGCGATGTCCAAATCACTAGCCTTCGTAATCAACTTGCTCTCGTTCCCCAAGAAAATATTCTCTTCTCTGGAACCGTTGCTTCTAACATTGCCTTTGGACAAAAGGATTACGACACGCAAGCAGTGGAGAATGCTGCCAAAATTGCTAATGCCCATGATTTTATTATGGAACTTCCTCAAGGCTACGATACATGGGTGGGAGAGCGTGGTGTCAATCTGTCAGGTGGTCAGCGTCAACGGATTTCGATTGCTAGAGCCGTTCTCCATAATCCCAAAATCCTTATTCTCGATGAAGCAACTTCGGCTCTGGATACAGAATCGGAAAGCCTTGTTCAAGAAGCCTTACAGCGTTTAATGCAGGGTCGTACAGTATTTATCATCGCCCACCGTTTAGCCACAATTAGAAATAGCGATCGCATTATTGTTTTAGAACAAGGTCAAATTGTTGAATCAGGAACCCATGATGAACTCTTGCAAAAGGCAGGACGCTATGCTCAATTGCATTCTCGCCAGTTTGATACAATAGCCTCAAACCTTTAGCGTAGTATGATGAAGGCCTTATGATTTCGTCTTATCGTTAACAAAAATTTTAAGTAACTTTTTAGAATGTCTCAAAGCTCAACTCAAACAAATCTATCAACCCTACTAGAACGCGGTGTTGTTGAAATATTTCCTAATAGCGAATCTGACAACTTGCGCGATCGCATTCAAAAGACTGATCGCCCTCTCCGCATTAAACTAGGCATCGATCCCACCCGTCCCGACTTGCACCTCGGACATACTGTGGCTTTGCGGAAATTGCGCCAGTTCCAAGATGCAGGACACAAAGCTGTCTTAATTATTGGTGACTTTACTGCTCAAATTGGTGATCCCACAGGACGTTCGGAAGCACGCCCTCGACTTACACCTGAAGAAGTTGCCTACAATGCCGAAACTTATCTCGATCAGGCAAAGAAAATTCTTGATTTCTCTAGCGATCGCTTTGATTTATGCCGCAATGGTGAATGGTTGAATAAACTTGATTTGCAGCAGATTATCACCCTGCAAGCGAGTATGACTGTTGGGCAGATGTTGGCTAAAGAAGGATTTAGCGATCGCTACGACAAGGGGAATCCAATTTACTTGCATGAGTTTTTGTACCCACTTTTGCAAGGCTATGACTCCGTAGCGATCGACTCCGATGTGGAACTAGGCGGCACTGACCAAAAATTTAATATTCTGGTTGGTCGTGATTTGCAACTCAAAGACTCCAACCGTCAAGGCAAACCCGCACAATTTGGACTATTGCTACCTTTGCTAGTGGGCTTAGATGGTGTGCAGAAAATGTCAAAATCCCTCGGCAACTATGTGGGGCTGACCGATGAGCCATTGAGTATGTATTCCAAACTGGAAAAAGTGCCTGATGCTTTAGTTAATACTTATTTTGAGTTGCTTACGGATATTGACATTGCCACGCTTCCCGAAAATCCTCGCGAAAAGCAAAAACAACTAGCTGTAGCGATCGTCAGTCAATATCACAGTCCTGAAGCTGCTTTGCAAGCACAACAGGATGCTGAAAAAATTGTGCTAGCAGGTAATACTACCGATCTTGGTGACATTCCTGAATTTGATCTTGCCCAAATTAATTTCCCTGCGCCTTTGCATTATCTAGTCAAGGCTTCGGGACTTTGCAAAAGTAACAGTGAAGCTCAAAGTCAAATCAAAAATGGTGCGGTGAAACTTGATGGTGAAAAATTAGGCGATCGCACATTTGCGACTGTGGATGAACTATCAGGCAAAGTCTTACAGGTTGGTAAGAAAAAATTCTTGCGCTTGATTTGACAATTTCAAATCACTGTTTTGAGTTTTGCTTGAAGTAAAATAGCTGAAAAGCTGAATTTCTCAATGGTTGCTGAGATTTGTTTTGATGGTTATTTAAGGGCGATTGTAAACACTCACCAAAAATGGCAGGAGTGGTATACGCCAACGGATGCGACAGGAAAGGATTCATCGCAAGTTGAGCGCGATCGCCCTGCTTTTTTTGATTTTGGTTTGATGGTGCAGACGGTAGAGCCGCCAAAGGCTGAGCAGGAAAGAGAATTAGAGCAGGATCGCGAAAAGAAGGAAAAAATCGAGCGGTTGCCTGTGTTGGAGGGGATTTGTAAGTATGCGGCGGATCATGTGTTGCTGGTGGGTAGACCAGGATCGGGGAAGTCTACGGCTTTGGCGCGGTTGTTGTTGCAGGAGGCGGAAAATGCGTTAAAGGATCAGCAAGCGAAAATTCCTGTGTTGGTGGAGTTGCGGTATTTGCCCTCGGAGGCGAATGAGTCGTCTGTATGCGATCGCATTCTTGCCTTTATGCACAAACACGATCCTGCTTTGGATATTGATGAGGCGGGGATTAAGCAGCTATTGCGTCAGGGGCGGTTGTTGCTGTTAGTGGATGGGGTGAATGAGTTGCCATCGGATCGCGGTCGCGTCATGGTAAATCAATTTCGGGAGCTTTATCAAAAAACTTGCCCAATGATCTTTACGACGCGGGAGTTGAGTGCGGGTGGGGATTTGGGGATTACCAAGCGGTTAGAGATGCAGCCTTTGACGGAGCCTCAGATGCAGCAGTTTGTGATGGCGTATTTGCCGACGCAGGGAGAGAGGTTGTTGCGGCAGTTGTCGGGAAGGTTGCGAGAGTTTGGGCAAACGCCTTTGTTGTTATGGATGCTTTGTTCGTTGTTTCAGCAGTCTGAGCAGATTCCACCAAATTTAGGTATGGTGTTTCGGGCCTTTACGGTGGGCTATGGGGACAGGATTAAGCAGAATGTGACGCTATCGAAGGATTCGCGGGCATGGTGGGGGCGGTTGTTGCAGTATCTAGCGTTTAAGATGACCTGTGGCGAAAGTCTGACGGAATTGCAGGTGGCAATTTCGCGGCGGAAGGCGGAGCAGTTTTTGGTGGAGTTTCTGCGGGGGAAGGTGGAGTTTGCGGACGATCTTGCGGTGCGGTGGTTGGAGGATTTGCTGAAGCATCATTTGATTCAGATTAGCAATGACCGCATTGAGTTTCGGCATCAGTTAATTCAGGAATATTATGCGGCGGAGTGGTTGTTGGGACTGTTGCCGAGTCCGAGTTTGAGTGATGCGCGGTTACGGCAGGGCTATCTTAATTATTTGAAATGGACGGAACCTTTGGCGTTGATGTTGGAGTTGGTGGAGAGTGAGGAGCAGGCGGTGCGGGTGGTGAGGCTGGCGCTGGAGGTGGATTTGCGGTTGGGGGCGAGGTTGGCTGGGGCGGTGAAGTATGGGTTTCAGGAGAAGACAGTTGGGTTGTTGTTGAGGGAAATAGAAGAACAGAAAATTCCGAAGTTATATGCGATCGAACTTTTTGGGGAAACGGGATCTAATGTTTCTATTACTACTCTAACTCAATCTCTTAAAGATGAAGATTCTGATGTACGTGAAAATGCTGCAAAAGCATTAGGTCAGATAGCTAGTGACAAAGCGGTCGAAGAACTTATTCAAGCCCTTAATGATACTAGTTCTTGTGTAAGTGGCAATGCAGCAGAAGCCTTAGGTCGGATTGGTAGTGACAAAGCAGTTGAGCCTCTTATTCAATCTCTTAAAGACACGAATCTTACTGTTGGTAGGAATGCAGCAGAAGCCTTAGGTCGGATTGGTAGTGACAAAGCAGTTGAGCCTCTCATTAAAGCCCTCAAAGATACACCTTATACAGATTCTGAAGTACGTAGGAATGTAAAAAAGGCATTAGGTAAGATTAGTAGCGATAAGTCAGTCAAATCACTTATTCAAGCTCTCAAAGACAAAGATTTTTATGTGCGTTGGGATGCAACAGAAGCATTAGGTCAGATAGACTGTGACAAAGCAGTTGAGCCTCTCATTCAAGCTCTTCAAGATACAGATTCTGAGGTACGTGAAAATGTAGCAAAAGCATTAGGTCAGATAGGTAGTGGCAAAGCAGTTGAGTCTCTCATTCAAGCTCTTCAAGATACAGATCCTAATGTGCGTAAAAATGCAACAGAAGCATTAGGTCGGATTGGTAGTGACAAAGCAGTTGAGCCTCTCATTCAAGCTCTTCAAGATACAGATTCTAATGTGCGTAAAAATGCAACAGAAGCATTAGGTCAGATTGGCAGTGACAAAGCAGTTGAGCCTCTCATTCAAGCTCTTCAAAATACGAGTTTTACTGTTGGTAGGAATGCAGCAAAAGCATTAGGTCGGATTGGCAGTGATAAGGCAGTTGAGCCTCTCATTCAAGCTCTTCAAAATACAAAAGTGCATGAAAAGGCAGCAAAGGCATTAGGTCAGATAGGTGGTGATAAAACAGTTGATCTTCTCATCCAAGTTCTTCAGGATACAAATTATAAAATGCGTTATTGTGTAGCACAAGTATTAGGTCAGATTGGCAGTTACAAAGCAGTTGAGCCTCTCATTCAAGCTCTTCAAGATACAGATTTTTTTGTGCGTTGGAATGCAACAGAAGCATTAGGTCAGATTGGCGATGACAAAGCAGTTGAGCCTCTCATTCAAGCCCTTCAAGATACAAATTATAAAATGCGTTATTATGTAGCAAAAGCATTAGGTCAGATTGGCAGTGATAAAGCAGTTGAGCCTCTCATTCAAGCTCTTCAAGATAAATATTTTGATGTGCGTATGTTTGCAGCAGAAGCATTAGGTCAGATTGGCAGCGATAAAGCAGTTGAGCCTCTCATTCAAGCTCTTCAAGATAAATATGTTGATGTATCTATGTTTGCAGCAGAAGCATTAGGGGAAATCAATATTAGTGGAAAGATTAGCATCGTGTCTTTTGCATTACTAGAAGTATTAGAAAATAATAACGAGTTATTATGTACGCCAGCGATTAAAGCTTTGGGTAAAATAGGTGGAGAAATGGCAGTTCGAGGACTAATACCATTACTACAAGATAGCGATTTCTTAGTGAGGCAATCTGCTCGCGAATCTCTAAGCAAAATTGCCTCTCCTAAGACTATTAGTTACCTCTACAAGCTAATTCCAACAACCTACGGGCTTAATGAAATTCACCTCGTAATCTCTAATATCCAAGCCCGATGTAAATACTACAACTACGACATAGCCCAAACACCCTTACCCCCCGAAGATAACCCCAACCCCACCACAGGCAACACCTACATCTTCAACAAAGAAGTAGGACAAGTAGTTGGTGGAAATCTAATAGTTCAGGGTGATAATATTGCCACACAAAACAACCAAAAGACAGCACCTGAATCCTAACCAACCACTAAACATTACCCAGTGAGAAAAACATGACCTTTAACTTCCACGCCCCCGTAGGACAAGTCATCGCAGGCGATCAAACCGTCACAGGCGACAACATCGGCACACAAAACAACTACTACGGCACAGACGACCCCAACACACAACAACTAGCCAACGAACTAGTTGAAATCCTGCAAGGAATCGTCCCCCAAATCTCCGATCCCACCAGCGAAGCAGGCAAAGAAATCATCACCGCCGCCGCAATGGAAGAGATAGAAAACAAACCAACCCTTAAAGATCGTCTAGTTGCTGCATTTAAAGCAGGTGCATTTGAAGCCATCAAAAAAATTGCCAAAAATGACTTTGTGGAAGTCTTCCTTACCGCCTTCAAAGCAGGACTTGAAGCCAAACCTAAAAAGTGAAATTACTGTTCCACATATCAGCAACATCACAGAGCAAAACTGATGACAGTTTAGAGAGCAAAACCACATGAAAACAGCAACCATCTCCCGCCATGTCACCCGCAACCCTGAAGTCCTCTCAGGCGAACCAATTATCGATGGAACCAGAACACCCGTTAGAGCGATCGTCGAAAATTGGCGCTTAGGAGTTAGACCAGAAGAAATTCCATTACATTTACCCCACCTCAATCTCGCGCAAATCTTTGATGCCCTTAGCTTTTACCTAGACAATCAAGCAGAAATCAACGAATACATCGAACGCAACCACGTTCCCGATGAGCTAGTACATCCACTTATCAAAGCTAGACTAAATCAAAGATGACTATTTTTGCTCAAGTTTATATTGATGAAGATGTGGATATTCTAGTTGCCACCCTACTCATCGCTAGAGGATTGGACGCAACCACAGCAAGACAGCAGAGAACCTTAGGCGAACTCGATCCCCAACAACTAGCTTTTGCAGCATCAATGGGGCGTTGTATGCTGACCCACAACCGACTCGATTTTGAGAAACTACATACGAGTTATGTCTTGAATAACCAGACACACGCAGGAATCATAATCGCAAAACGGAGAAATCCCTATGAAATTGCCGAAAGGGTTGCCATGCTTCTTGATACCTTGACAGCCGATGAAATTGCGAATCAATTGCTTTACATTTAAGGCGATCGCCACATCAATATATAAATCCAACACTATACTGTAAAGATTAATCAGGAGGACTGATGAACTTAACCGAATCAGCAAATACTTCCATGAAAACGTTTTCTCTACAAGTACAAAAAGAAGGACAAATTAACATTCCTCAAGATGTGCTAAACACCCTGCAAACCCACGAAGGACAAACCCTCATCCTGCTCCAAATCGGTGAATTTGCCGTAATTGTCCCCAGAATCCCCCAAGTTACAACACTGACAGAAAACTTTGTATCCTTAATGAATGCAAGTAATGTCACCGTCGATGAACTGTTAGAAGGGCTACAAGAAGAACGTCAAGCAATTTGGCAAGAGCAACAAGAAATTCGCTCAATTCTTACCCAAGAACTTTAAAATTAAACATGACAAATGCAGCCCAACTTCAAAACCTTCCAGCCTATACAGTAGCCGATGCCGCTCGTTACCTGCGGATTCCATCGGGTACATTACAAGCTTGGCTACATGGGCGTACCTACAACACCAAAGACGGACAACAATTTTCCGCACCCCTCATCCAGCGCCCTAGCACCGAATTTTCACAACTCTCATTTATCAACCTCGTAGAAGCCCATGTATTACGAGTGATTCGCCAAGACCACAATATCCGCCTAGACAAAGTTCGCACCGCCCTTGACTACATCGAACGTGAATTTGCTACCCCACATCCCCTCGCAAGCATCGACTTCCAGACCGATGGCGTAAACCTCTTTGTCGAATCTGTAGGAAAACTGATTAACGCCTCCGAAAATGGACAGTTAGCCATGCGTCAAACCCTTAACCAACTCCTCAAACGCATCGAATACGATCGCCAAGTTGCCATTCGCCTATTCCCCAACCTGCGCCCCAATCAATCTGATAGCCCAAAAATTCTCGTCTTCGATCCCGCCGTATCCTTTGGGCGTTTAGCGATCGCTGATACAGGCATTCCCACATCCATCGTTGTCGAACGCTATCGAGCAGGAGATTCAATCGATTTACTTGCTGAAGACTACGGCTGCACAAGACTCCAAATCGAAGAAGCGATCCGCTACGAACTCCCTCCTCAAATTGCGTGAACAAGAAAAATACCGATAAGCCGATCTTTTTTGTAGATAGAGCCTTAGGCAAAAATCTAGTCAAAATCTTACGGAACTCAGGCGCAAATGCCGAAGCGCATATCAAGCATTTTGCCCCCAATTCTCCAGATGTCGAATGGTTGCCCGAAGTCAGCCTCAGAGGATGGATTGTCTTGACTAAAGATGCCAATCTGGGACGTACACCCTCTGAGCAAATAGCGATCGCCAGTTCTAATGCAAGAGTTTTTGTTTTAGCGATCGGTGATGCCAGTGGTGAAGAAATGGCACAAACTTTTATTCAGGCTTTAGACAGCATCGAGAGATTCATCAAGGGAAATCAATCCCCTTTCATCGCAAAAGTTTATCAAAACAGCAGAGTTTCAATCTGGCAAAACCACACAAAACTTTTGAAGATGCTACAACGATCTAATGAGTTGTAAAGATATAACGAGAACTTCCCAGTGCCTTTGACAGCCGATGAAATTGCTAATCAAAACTCAAGACGATGTAGAGAATGAGTTAATTTTTGACACTGTGCGCGATCGCTATCAACTAATGCGTATTGGCTGGAAAGGCTTGAAGCAGGTCGTTCTGCATTTTGATATAACCAGCAGATAATGTCGGTGCAAAGCACCGACATTATCCTACTTGGATCTTTGAGATCTGAGAAAGCCACTGATTGTTAGAAAAGTCTTGTTATTACCAAGAAACTCTTTCTTTTCGTCATCATCGACCGTACCCACAAGACTGTTAAACGCACCAATCGCAGCATTAAACTTATCTATATCAATAGAAACTGAACCCTGTTGAATCGATGGTCTACCATTAGCATCAAGAGGAATTAAGGCGATGACTTGATCAACTAAGTTCGCTAATAGTTGTTCATTGATACCTGCACCTTTTAATGAATTAAGCACATTATCTCTAGAACCTAGTTCTATTAAAGCATTGAGTTCAGCTAGGGAAATGTTGAGTAGAGTAGTTTTGATAGAACCAGAACCAAAGGGACTATTAGATGTTGAGGTTCCGGGACTAATCGGAGTTGTCCCAGCCATAGCAGGTAAAACACTGCTAAAGCTAAGGAATGAGGCGAATACAACTGATAATGTCTTTCTCATAGAAAATGACCTATAGACCTATATTGTTTCAATCGTGGAAGATAAATCTCTTATATTTATCTGCTCTTTATCTGCGCCCAAGATAATTAAATCCATAGGTAACGCCTAAAATAACCTGAGTGCCAGCATCACTGTTGTTAGTGATATCGGAGTAGGTCAAATTAATATTTAGTGGTAATGAGCGATCGGGTAGGAATCCAACAGAAAAATTGAGTCCTTGTCCAGACCAAGCAGTACTGACACCCCACTGTGGATCTACTAGATAGCCAAGACTGCCGAAAACACCTAAACCACCATTGCTGTCTGATCTGCGATAGGTTCCGCCACCGACACCAGCCGAAAAAATCAAAGGCTTAGGATTATCTTTATCTTCAGGATTGGTGATCCGTGAAAGTGTCGCCACTCCATAGACCGAGGATGGAGTACCACCTGCATTACTGCCATAGTTTGCGAAGTTTGTCCAACCGACAGCAAGCCCAACTTGGTTCTCTGTATCTCCATAAATCACTTTATGAACCTTCAGATCGAACGAACCATTTTCGGCAAATCTACGGATACTGTTGATGTTAAATACACCTTCAACTGCAAAATACTGATTTGCATCACCTAAACCAGTACCTAGAGAAATACTGCCATCAACATTATCTCTCAGTCTACCTGCGGTTGCTCCAAAAACACCGATAAACCCATCACCAGTTTCTAAACCAAATCCACTAGGTGTCCCTGCATTTAATCCAGGAAGGTATGAAGGCTTAACAGAAATCGGTGTGATCTTCAGAAATGGCGAAATAGATGTGGGTGACGCTTGAGTGAGTCTGATATTGTTTTGAGCAGATTCCATTAGATCACTGTTGGGCTGAGCAGAAATCGTAATAGAAGAACTAGTCTTAAAGTCGAGATGAGAAGGAGCTTTCAGATCCTTTGCAGAATCAGGAAGTCTATTACTTAGAGGGGGTTTGGTAGTATTCTTTGCCGTGCTTTTAGCAGTGCTGGTATTAGAACCCTTCTTATTTGGCATTTGGGTATTGCCAGATTGTTTGGTAGTAGAGTTGACTACCTTTTTATTAGTAATTTTGGGCTGTGCGGAGACATTGTTTTGAGCGATCGCGCTCATGCCAATGATTGCTCCTGCAAAGGTCAGCATCAATTTATTGATTGTCAAGATTCCCTTCGACATTTATACATTCCTCATCCATAAGATATAGCGAATTGAGAATGAGTATGTACGCATTCTCAAACCAAAAAATTAATTACAGTGTCGGTTGTGGGATTTTCATGTTGTCGTAAACAACATGAAAGTCGCGATAACTTGGCTGAATTTATGGAAATCGTGCAATCTTAGGCTTCAATCACTCACTCTCAAAAAGCGATCGCTTTTTTTAACAACAACACAAAAATAAAACTTTTTTAAGATTTCAGCACGAATTCTTTTGCCATAGAGGTTTTCAATGATACATGATCATCTTGTAAATAGTTGTTTTTTCCGTAACTTTCAAAAGTTTAATATAAGGAATCAGACTTTTTGTAGCGTGGTTTTGCCGCGCTACAAAAAGTGTAAATCGCAGAACCCTAACGGTATTTCATGTCTGAACTTAAACCTGAAGCAATCAGCAAGACGATCGCCGATCGCATTCATCAACTTCGCGCTAATATTCCTGCCCATGTCAAACTCGTCGCTGTTAGCAAATACACCACTACTGAAGCGATTCGGGTTGCTTACGATGCAGGAATTAGAGACTTTGGTGAATCGCGGGTACAGGAGTCCAAACTTAAGCAAGCAGAATTGGCAGATTTAACCGATATCACTTGGCACATGATCGGTAGTTTACAAAGCAATAAGGCAAAACAAGCGATCGCCCAATTTGATTGGATTCATTCCATCGATCGCCTCAGTCTTGCCGAACAATGCGATCGCCTCATTCCTGAACTTGGCAAATCTCCAAAGCTATTGTTGCAAGTTAAGCTAGCCGACGATCCTACTAAATCTGGTTGGTCAGCATCAGAACTATTAGCTGATTTACCCCAATTAACCAAATTACAAAATCTCAACATCGTGGGGCTGATGACCATTTTGCCTCTGGGCTTAAATGATGAGCAAGCTTACCAAGTTTTTCATAGTGCGGCTAATTTGACCGAGAAACTGCGATCGCTTGGTTGGAGTAATATCCATGAACTCTCGATGGGAATGTCGGCGGACTATGCGATCGCTATCAAAGCTGGCGCAACTATGATTAGGGTCGGCAGCCAAATTTTCAAATAAATAAGCCGCCTTACGGCGGCTTATTTATTTGAAAATATAGACTTTGCTAAATCCGTAGGTCACTACTGAGGCAATTAGTGAGGCAATCACAAAGGCGATCGTATCTCGAAATTGGGCTAGTATCGTGAAAGGGAATAGTAAATAACGAATTAAGAGGGAAGAAGCGATCGTTACTCCCATCCCCACTAACTGTACTAATGTGTAGTAAGTGAATTTATACTTAAATGAACGGAGTTGCTTTTTTCGAGTTTGAAATGTAAAGCGACTCTGCAAAAAGTAACTCAGACCAAGACCAATTACATAGACGATCGCCACTGACATTACATACTCACCAGTTGAACCCTCTAAAAATCTGCCAATCACATCGCGCAGCACAATTGATACCAACGTCACAAAGCCCCCAACCACAAAGTAGACGGGATATCGAGAGAATATATTCAAAAATTTACGCTTCATTATTTATTTCTAGGGTTGCCAGATATCCTCAAACCTGATATAAGTTTTAGCGTTCGCACTTAGCAGTAAGCTTCTATATGCAGCGCTAGAGTCTAGTTGCAAATCTTACAAGGTCTGCTTACAAGTCAAATAAACCTTAAGAAATGCATTGCTTGACAACTGTTTTTGTAGCCTAGAATACTCTAATCACAAATAAAAATAGTAATGCGATTCAGATCGTCAATTATGTGATAGATGACTACTCAATTTAATGTTGCTATTGCAATAATTACCGACGAATAGTGATTAGTCGGTTTGGTAAACTATGCCTTTAACTAAGTTTTGATTTTGATATCACATATTCAATCACCATCATTTAGACTCACATAGACGCTCTTAATGAGCATCTATTGAAATTAGTAAAAACCTCATTAGTAGGCGAGTTTGCCTAATTATAAAAAACTTGTTAAGCCTTAAAAAGCTATCTGCATAGGTAATTAGTTTGCCGAAGTAGTTAAGTCCTAGATATGGCAAGGCTTTGTCAAATAAAAGTCGTATTTTGTCGTATTAAAAAAAATTAACAAGTGTATCTAGCTTTTTTTCCTGTTATCGGTTACAGTCTGCGAGTAAATATTTTGTCAATACTGTTTTGGACTGTAGAGACAATTCAACATAACTAGACAAAGTAATCTTTTGCTTGATTAGATTGCTTTATTAGAGCGCACTCCTCATCTAGTCTAGAAGTATGATGTTTCGGTTTACAAGCCAAAACTGAGGAGCAAACACTAGGAGTTAATTACGATGGGAATTTTTACAAAGCTCAAGGATTTCGTTGGTTTGACTGAAGCTCAAGAGTATGAATATGAGTACGATGAAGCCTCCAGTAATGAATACCAAGGACTTTATCAAGAAGAAAATGGCGCGATTGCTCAAGAACCTGAAGAGCCACAAGCTCGCCGTACCCGTGAGCGCCCTACTACATCTTTAAGATCTAATTCTGATGGTTTGAGCAATGTAATCGGTATGCCTGGCGCTGCAAATGGTTTGTCCCAAGTGATGGTGATGGAGCCTCGCAGCTTTGAAGAAATGCCCCAAGCAATCCAAGCATTGCGCGAACGTAAATCAGTAGTTCTCAACCTCACCATGATGGACCCTGATCAAGCGCAACGTGCAGTTGACTTCGTTGCTGGTGGTACTTATGCCCTTGATGGACATCAAGAACGGATTGGCGACAGCATTTTCTTGTTCGCTCCTTCTTGTGTTCAAGTCACATCCCAGTCTTCTGTGCTAAATGATGCACCTATGCCTCAGCCTCGCGTAGTCCGTCCTACCGCAGCACCCGCTCCTGCATGGGCATCAGAAGCATCCGTGAGCCGTTTTGCTCAATAACAGGATCACCAACTAACTATCGCCGTTATGTCTAAGAACAATCTCAACCCAGAATGTAGATGCGCGGCGCTTAGCGCTGCATCTGCATTATTCTGGGTTTGTTGTAGTTAGTGATTGGTGAATTCTTGAAAGCTCAACTTGGTATTGTCGGCGGTGGTGTCATGGGTGAGGCAATTTTGTCTCGTCTTGTCACTAGTGGCGTTTATCTAGCAACCGATATCTGTGTCAGTGATCCGATGCCAGAGCGTCGTGATCTCTTAGCAAAAAAATATGGCGTGCAAGTTACGCCAAACAATTTAGTGGCGGCGGAAGCAGAGGTGATGCTTTTAGCCGTTAAGCCGCAATCATTGAATATCGCGGCGATTGGTTTAGCAGATGCTCCTGCGCCTTGTATTGTGTCGATTTTGGCTGGGGTAACCTTGGCACAACTAGAGGTGATGTTTCCCTCGAAGTCGATTATTCGAGCGATGCCCAATACACCAGCACAGGTAGGTGCGGGAGTAACTGCGATCGCTGCTAATGCATCAGTCACCCCAGCCCAACTAGTGGCTGGTAAAAAAATTTTTGAGGCGGTTGGCACAGTGGTCGAAGTGTCTGAATCGCTGATGAATGCCGTCACAGGACTATCGGGTTCGGGACCTGCCTATGTGGCGGTGATGATTGAAGCAATGGCAGATGGTGGTGTTGCCGCAGGTTTGCCCAGAGCGATCGCCTTTCAACTTGCCACCCAAACGGTTTTAGGGACAGCGCAATTATTAACCGAAACTAAGCTCCATCCTGCTCAGCTAAAGGATCAAGTTACTAGTCCAGCAGGGACGACTATTGCCGCGATCGCTCAGTTAGAAAAAGCAGGCTTGCGTTCCGCTATGATAGAAGCTGTACTTGCTGCAACCCGTCGTGCGGAAGAATTAGGCAAGTAGTAAATATTTTTCAGAGTATTGCTCAGCAATGCTCTGAAGGCTGATCAAATTGGGAGTTAGAGGTTTTGGATTATCGTCAAGCGGGTGTAGACATCGAAGCAGGTCGTACCTTCGTTGAAAAAATTCGCGATTCTGTAGCGAGAACCCATCGTCTAGGCGTATTAGGCGATCTTGGTGGGTTTGGCGGTTGCTTTGAACTGCCCACAGGCTATCGACAACCCGTACTCGTTTCAGGTACAGACGGCGTTGGTACAAAGCTAAAAATTGCTCAGGCAGCCAATAAACACGACACGATCGGCATTGATCTAGTCGCCATGTGTGTCAACGATGTGCTGACCTCTGGAGCAGAACCATTATTTTTCTTAGATTATTTAGCAACTGGTAAGCTGGAACCCGATCAACTGGCGGAAGTAGTGAAGGGCATCGCCGATGGTTGTCAAATGGCAGGTTGTGCGCTCCTCGGTGGTGAAACGGCGGAAATGCCCGGCTTTTATGGTGTCGGTGAGTATGACGCGGCGGGCTTTTGTGTGGCGATCGCTGAAAAGTCAGAAATGCTCAATGGTACGCAGGTCAACATTGGCGATGTGGTGATTGGTCTAGCAAGTTCGGGCATTCATAGCAATGGTTATAGCCTTGTTCGCAAGATTATTGAGACTAAACATTATAGCTGGGGCGCGAAGTTAGAAATTCCCATCTCGCCTGAAACTCAAGATTTAACTTTAGCCGAGATTTTTCTGACCCCAACTCAAATTTATGTAAAGCCAGTTTTAGCGGCGTTAAAGGCTAATTTAGGTATTCACGGACTTGCCCATATTACGGGTGGTGGCTTGCCTGAAAACTTGCCTCGTTGCCTCGGTGATGGTCAAGCCGTCCAAATCTTCCGTAATAGTTGGCAAATTCCCGCCCTCTTCCAATGGCTTCAGTCTGAGGGAGAAGTTCCTGAAACAGATATGTTCAATACTTTCAATATGGGCATCGGTTTAGCTGTGGTGGTTGATCCCCAGAAAGTTGATGAGGCGATCGCCTATTTTCAAGCTCAAGGATTTACAACTAATCGCATCGGTGAAGTCATCGCAGGATCGCGATCGCTAATATTCGTGTAAAAAAAAGGGGGCGCGTTTCGCCCCCTTTTTTATGTGTAGGATAGTAGTCAAGATTGCTAATTGTATTGAGGAAATCTTCATGCTCGAAGTGCAGTTAGAACAAAATTAACTAGATGAAGCGGTTCAAAAAGGTTTTCGACAAGGAATTAATTTGGTTTTACGAGAAACACCCTTGGATATTGATGATTTGCCGAAAGAATGTCCCTATGCGATCGGGCAAATCCTCGACCCCCAGTTTCCTTTTGAGTCCTCAACATGAAAGGGTTTTTAGCGCTCTCACATGATTAAATAACTGGCTGGATGGTCAGTATATAATTGAATATCTTCTTCTATTTTTAGATGTTCTGCTGAATTCCATTTGTAAAATAAAGTTTTTATAACAGCTATAATGAGTTTAATGAAATTCAAGAGGGTATGGTTATGAGTACTCCAGTTTTAGAAGCAGATCTAACTGTTAGCTCGGTAGTAAAATCAGCAGTAAATGTGTTTATAAAAAGTGAGGCTAATGGCAAGGTTAGTGCTATGGTCTTGGGCTTGCCAGAGTATCGTGTAGAAAGTCGCGATCGCCAATCTGCTCTTGCTGATTTACAAAAACTAGTTACAGCGAAGCTTATAGATGCTGAAGTTGTTTCATTAGAAATCGAAATCCCTCAACCTGAAAATCCTTGGCTCCGTTTTGCAGGCATTTTTAAGGATGATCAGTCTTTTGATCGAATGCAAGAAGATATAGCTGAGTATCGTCGCGAAAAGGATGCTGAGTTAGAGAATTAGATACGTCAAAAGTTGCGAGTTGGAACTCAAGATTTACGCATTGCGGCGATCGCTTTGTCTGTAAATGGGATAGTCGTAACTCGCAATCAAAAGGATTTTGGTAAAGTGCCAAATCTACAAGTAGAAAATTGGGCAGTTTAACAAATAAAAATAGAAACGCGATCGCCCCAATCTTGATCTCAGAAAAAAGCGATCGCCTTTTTCTCTATTACCCTTAACTCTTCCCATTTACGACAATTCGGGGGAATTGCTCATCGGTGTAGAGACGTGCCATTTTAAGCTGCCTCTTGCCTATGAATTGATGCTTCTATCTCATCGATGTGAGTTTCGGCGTAGCGCCATGCGTTTGCTAGGTCTGTTGCGAAGAGGGTGGGATAGTCTTCGAGGATGTAGGCTTCGCTTGCACCTTGGCGTTGGAGGCTCACTAGTAGCCATACGGGTATGCGGGTTTGACGGATGCAAGCATCACCGCCCATGACTCTGGGATTTTTTTCGATTCCTTGCCATGTGTTGCTGAGGCTTTGGACTAGGATTTGGATTGCTTGAGTTTTTTCTTCGGGGGTTAGGGATAGTAGTTGTGGTTGTAGTTCTTTGAGTGTCATGTTATGTCTCCGTTTCTATCGGTAAGTCTCGCAAGTAATAAAAGCGATCGCCCTTTCATTCCTCAACCATTTTCCATTTCGGCAAAATGCTCCATCAGCGATCGATGGATAAATATATAGCCGCCACCAACTTTTTGGAGAAATAGTTTGTCGCTTGCCCAATCGAGAAACTTGGCATAATTACAAGGGATACGTCCTGTGACATATAGAATTAGGCGTAATACAAAGTGTTTAATACAAGTTAAACCACCAAAGAACAACCAGAAGAATAGTCCAAACATCAATCCAAATGTTACAGACCCTCTTAAACCAGAAATTAGAATTTCATTAATACCAATAATAAATTCACCATTATTCCTAGCGAAAAAAGTATTTACTCCAGTAAGAATCCCAAAAATCAATCCAAAAATCAGAAAGCTTATAAGACCTAAGGTCATAGCGTTATTCGCTGATTGTTGAATGCCTTGATTTGGATAAGTTTTTAATTTGACCTCAGATCTAGTCAGACCAACAATTAAGCTACCAATTAACCCCAAGCTTATTCCTATAATTAGTCCAGAAACTAGCCAAATAGATAGCATACTGACTAACCCCAAAAATATTCCCGAAGGTATAGCAATACTTATCCCAGCAGGTAGTGCAATAAGAAACCCAGCAATTAGTCCAAAATTCAGCGCTCTCTTAAATTCCTTTTTGCATTTTTCCCAAGAAAACCTTACAGATTCTACAGAATTTATTTGTAAAATTAATCCGCCTGTAATTGCGACAATTAGACCACCTATAAATCCAAAACTTAAACCTAGATTTATACCAGTATTCAAACCACTTAATAATCCAAAAGTTATTCCAATACTTAATCCAAACATCAGGCTACCAGTTAACAAAGTTCCAATTTGGTAGAAGATAATTTTTTCTTTGTTCAGCCAATATGGTTGAGTTTTTTCAATCAGAAAAATAGTTTGAGAATACCAAATTATGTGCTTTGCAATCCAGACAAGCCAACGTGTTGCATCTTGTCGAGAATAATGATAATTCTCTTGAGATTTATAACTTGGATGATATGCTCTTAGCCTTGAGCCTTGAAATATACGGTCAACATAGTCATCAAATAATTGTTTCTTGCAATTTGAAGCAATTGTACTTACAGGAATATCTGCAACTTCAATTCCCTGATAAGCAAACACCATGATATTGAGTAACAAAGGAGATTGAGATAGCTCTTGCAGTGACTCATCCTCAATTAGCAATGTTTTTAATACAATCAGATTTGACTGAAGGCTATCCAGATAAGCTTGAATTTGCTCGGTAGTGAGAGGTTGCAGCGCAAGAGCAGATTGCAGTTTTAAGCGATCGCCTAACTCCTCATAATCCTTCATACGACAACACACCACCATCTCTGTTGCTTGCTCCTGCTGAAAAGCATTCAACGCCGTCACGCAAGCATTGCGCTTTTCCAAATCCCGAATTTCATCCAAACCATCCAACAACAGCAACAATTCCTGCTTCTCCACCCACTGCTGCCCAATCTTCCGAGGTACATCATACTTGCTACTCAGTTCCTCCACAATCCATTTCGCAATAGCCTGTTTTTCCGTCGCCCAAGAAGAAAGATTTAATACCACAGGAATACGACGATCTATCTCCGCTTCCGCACGAGCAATCAGATCTCTCGCTAATTGCAGCAAAGTAATCGTTTTCCCCGACCCTGGTTCTCCCAAAATTAGCAGCGTTCCACCTTCTCCCAACTTATCGAAGACATCAATTACAGGTGTACCTGTGGGCAAAGGTTGACAGGACTTGTCTGGATTAATGATATCCATATTCCAAGGAGAAGCAACCGCACTAGGAAGATTCTCTAATCCGAGAACAATGGGAATCTGCTCATGCAGCGACTTCTCTAAAACACCCTCAACCCAAGCAGTCCTAACGTTATTCAGCAGCGCTTTACGATTGCGATACTCGTGCTTCGTTGGAGGAGGAAACTTTACCCGCTCCTCCCATTCGGGCGGCTGGAGTCAGTTAAATGTAACAGGAGCGTTAAAGACTGGATTCTGAAAATTATTTTTTATTTCGTCGGCTAATTTGCTGTAGTTCTGAATTATAGTGGGTTGCCCATTAACAGTCTGTACAGTTGTTTGAATTTTCTGTAATAACTCATGATCAGCTTTCACCACCGCCTCAACTGCCAAAATTGCCTGAGAAACTTCATTATCAGTCTTAGCCACAGATTCTAACTCTGACACCGCCAGTTTAAAATCCGCCGATGGTTCAGCTTGAGCGATCGCCTCAGTCTTAGCCAGTGGCTTTTTCTTCAGCAAATTTACTAAATTACCGACTTGATGACTAACCGCCTCACCGAGCTTGTCCCCAGTCTTTTCAAATGCTTTTTTTAGAATTAACGTCCCAACGGCGATCGCGGCTGTAGTCAGTGGCTCCATAAAAACCTCTCAATATTTGGTGTTAACGCCTTACTACAAAAATTTTACCTTGAAATCTTGAAATCATTCTGAGCGATCGCCATTTACTTTTACAGAGATTAAAGAGGCGATCACCCATCAGAGAAATGTGGAATTGAATATGTCTATCAAGTTCATTCTTCAACAATTGTAACTTGACCTTTACTGGCGGAATCTAGAGCCGCTAAAAGTTTTGATACTAAAGGCTTGAGCGCCGCCAAGCTATTTGATGGTGCTTGCAAAACCACTACAGCAATATCGAATTGTGGCAAATTCTGTTGAAAAGATAAATTGCGATCAACCGTCACAAAAACATCAAACTCTTCTACTGCAAGAGCTAAAAGCTTTCCGTTTTTGACTCCTGCCCATCCCATCTGCGGAACTGTTTTTACTTCATAGCCAATAATTTCTCTAGCAAATCGGCGATCGATACATTCATCTAAAAGAATCCTCATATTATGCCGCCACACTCAACAAGCTTCTTCCTAACTCTTCTAAAAAGTAAATTACCTGTTCCTTAGTCACAGTTGGAAAACCATCTAAAAAATCATCAATGGATTCTCCATCCTTGAGATAATCCAAAAGCGTCTGCACGGGAACTCTAGTATTCGCAAATACAGTTGTACCACCCATAACATCGGGAGATCTGCTAATAAACTTTGAGTCTCTAAACATAAATTTGTGATATTTAGATATATTTAATATTTTAGCAACTATTGCTCTAGCGATCGCCATCATCAAAAAACAACTAAGCGACTTTAGATAAATCCTTTATTTGAATCTTGATAGAAGCACTTTCTAAACTGCTAAAAGTAAACTCAGTCCTAAATCCCAGCTTATCCAACATCGAAAACAGCATATCCAAAGTAAACTTATCAATTTTTCCATTCACAATGTCCGACACACGCGGCTGAGTAACCGCCAACCTTTCAGCCGCCTCTTTCTGTGTCCAACCTCTATTCTCAATTATGTCTCGAATCATAATCGTCAAGTCAGCCTTCAAAACCGACTTACTAGCGACTTCAGGCTCCTCGATCGCCTGAAACGGACTTTCGTAAAACTTGATTGCCATAAATACTAAGCGTTTTGTCAAATTATACAAAATTTTATATAATTAGTCAAATAAACAAAAAGATTTGGAGTACTAAATTTAAGCGATCGCCACATCCATAAACCTATCAACAAACAGCGATCAGCTTTTTAATACTAAGAAACACCTAAAAACTTCCTAAGTGCATTTTTATATACTTTTGGTAAACGTTTTGAAACTATCCCACCTTGCTGTATTTGCGACAGAATAGTAGGAGAAAAACGGCACTTTGGCATACGGCTACCCACACAAATTACTCTAGCTAATTGCTCACTATCCATCTCACGAGCATCCAGATAATTTATCACCGACTCACGCTTCACAAAATTAGGCACACCTTCTGTATTGGGTTGAAGAATACAACTAAGATCAGACTTGGCTCTGCGCGTAGTCACATTCACAAATAAATACTTATCGGGAGCAGTTTCCGCGATCGCAATATAAAGGTGTTGATCATTCGGAGGTGTCTCCAACAAAAAAGCATCACCCAAATTCACGTTGATGCTTGTCATTACGCACTCAGAACCTTATCTAAATAAGCCTCTCTAGCCGCCTCTTGTCTTATTGCCGCAATCTCCTCAGTAGTCTTGCCCATAAACCTCAACACATCATCAACCACAATCGGAATACGCGAACCATCAGGATCTTTCCATTCAGGTAGATCGTGCGTCCATTCAGCAACGTCAAAGGGATTAAGATGTCCAAAAGTTCGATAAACCTCTTGAATGATTTCCTCTTCTTCTTCACAAAGATGATCAGTGCTAGGATCTCTTAATAGATAGATATTGTGGTTAACATCACGGATAGAAATAAACTTTTTCCAAAGTGGTAAAGCACCATCAACAGACTTCCCCTTAATCAGATCATACACACCACTGAGAACAGGACCATAATCCATTGAGAAATAACAATCGCCAGTAATTGTTTGTTCTATACGTTCTAAAGCTATGCGATCGGCTATATAAAGCATCTTCAGCAAACCTAGATATTTCATAGGCTTACCGTGTAACTTTAAAAACATTGCTGCGGCTTCAACAGCTTTTTGAGGATGAAACCGAAATAAAATCGCCATAACTGGTTTCCTACTCTCAAGGCTCTCAATACTATTATAAAACTTTAACCTTGATAACGATCGCTTTGAGCATTGCATCGCAGGAGCGCGATCGCTTAAATTTGTCTAGATATCACCATTACTGTTAATCTCTAGTGCAGACGATGATTAACAGGTTTTTTCTATGCTCTCCAAAGTCCGTTTGCCCTCGTGGGTGACATCTCCGACCTTTATTTTGGGCTTGTTGTGGTTGTTAACCGCGATCGCGGATCGGTTGTGGTTTTCCCTCGATAATGCCCCACCCGCATGGGATCAAGGTGAGCATCTGAATAAAGCCCTCAATTTCTGGCGGGTATTACAATCACCAGAGCGATTTTCGACTAACTGGTGGACAGACTTTTGGCAACAGGCTCCCACCTATCGCGCTCCTTTAACTTATCTATTTACGGTTCCGATTTTGCAGTGGATAGGACAAACCTATGATGCGGCTACCTCTGTCAATCTAATTTTCACAGCGATTTTATTAGCTTCGGTCTATCACTTAGGTAAACATTTATTTTCAGCAACGGTGGGACTTTGGGCGGCTGTTTTTTGCGCGATCGCCCCATTTCTAGTATTTCAGCGTACAGATTATTTATTGGACTATCCCCTTGCCGCGATCGCTACCTTTAGCTATCTGTGTATGAGCAAGTGGCGCGATGCTAGAGGTTGGCGGCAGTGGACTTGGGCGATCGCTTCAGGGATTGGGGTTGGAGCTTGTTTTTTAACTCGCGGCACAGGCATTATTTTTATCTTTCTCCCCTGCCTATGGATAGTGGCGGGGACATTATGGCGCAGACAGTGGATAAGACTGATCCAGTTAGTTTTTCTATTTGTCGCTGCATGGTTCGTGATTGGCGGCTGGTTTACGACTAACTGGCTAACGATCATTAGTTCGACCTTGCAGACCAATGCCCTTGGCAACACCTTCTATAAGGCTCCTCAGGCTAATACCCTCGCGGGATGGTTGTTTTACGCGCAAATGTTGCCTGATATGTTTTCACCATTTTTGCTGTTTTCTAGTCTAGGCTGTTGGCTATTATTTAGCGGTCGCTGGGTTTGGCGAAAGTTAGCGATCACACCTCAGTTAGTGAAGGTAACAACAGAAGAAGCAGAGACATCTCTAGAGGATGCTCCTCAAGATTCCAAGATTTCAAAAGCTTCAAAAACTGGCTATTCCCCAACTAAATCTAATGCAAGAACTTGGCGCTGGTTAGCCCTATTTACATTAGGAACCTACATTCTCATTTCTTTGGGAACGCACAAACTTAATCGATTTATTCTGCCTTACTTACCTTCAATGGCGATCGTCCTAGCCTATGGTTTCTCCTTGGGTAAAGGATTATGGTGGAACGGATTCCGTTATCTCGCAGTATCCCTTGCGGCTCTATCAGTTTTTGTGCATCAGTTCCCTGTCTCCGCAGGTATGGGCGTAATTGGTGATCGCCATTTTCCTGATTTAGGGGCAATCTATCCCCATGTAGAACTGATTAATACGATTACCCAAAAGCAACCCTATTTACGTTCTAATTTGGGAGTTCTCACCAATACCGCCCAACTTAATCCGATGACTTTTGATTTTTTTGGCGCAAGTACGGGCTTTCAAGTCTACGGTAGACAAGTTGGCATGAATCCCAAGTATGCAGATCAAGATGGGCGATCGCTGACTTGGTATATCACTAAAACTGGCGATCAGGGTGACTACACTAATCTAGAAGCAGGACAGGTCGCCCTAAAACAAAAACTGGAAAGCAGTTCTGATCTTCCAATCGCCCAACAGTGGAAGCTTCCCGATGGTAGTGACTTACGACTCCATCAGCGCGAGCCTTTGCCGCTTACAGTAACGCCTGTTCAGGGTGCTGCAAAAAGCGATCGCATCCAACTAATATCGGTAAATGTGCCAACGCAAGCCCCAAGTGGTCAGCCTGTTCCCGTCACCTATACATGGCAGGGCAATTGGGAAAATCTCAAAAATGCGATCGTGGTGCTGACATGGCAACAGCAGAATGGTAAAGCCTATTGGATTCATGATCATGCGATCGCCTTTGGCAATCTCTATCAAACGCCTACGAGTAATGGAAATACCAATAGTGGAGAATTTCGGGTTACAGAAGTTACGGCTATGTTGCCCCCCGCCACTTTACCGAATGATACCTACGTTCTCAAAGCCACAGTTCTAGATCGGAAAACAGGATCTTCTTCATCTTTAAATATTCCTTCTGTGCAAATGCAATTAGCGCCCGTTTTACCTCAACCTGCGCCAGAGTTAGATCTACAAACACAGTTAAGTCAGCTTACAACTCTCTTACCTGCTGGCAAACTTGATCCCATCTTTGTGGAACTCGCCACAATTAATCAATACGATCCCACTCAAGATTATGTCTTACAAGCAGAAAAGAGTCTGAACTATCGTGTGCAGCAAGCAGATCCTAACGATCCTAATACGATTCCCCTGCTTTATAATTTGGCTTTCACTTATATTCTGCAAAAACAACCGCAACCCGCGATCGCTACCTTTGAGAAGCTGACCACCCTTGATGCTAAAAACCCATATTCTTGGACATATTTAGGATTCGTACATTTATATAACTGGCAAGGCGCACAGGCTCAAGCTGCCTTTGACAAAGCGGCTCAAATTGCACCACAATTACCTGAATTGCGAACCCTAAATATTGTTGCTGCCGTCATGCAATTTAACATTCCTAAAGCATTGCAATTGCTAAATGCCCCAAAATGATAATTTAACGCGCAGTCAAATAAGGAACCAGATTTTCAGTGGCGCGGCTTCGCCGCGCCACTGAAAATCGGTTTTTTATCAAATCGCACAACCCTTATCACTCAACAAATACATTCAAATAGAAAATAACTTATGCTTCCCAAATACTCCTTCATTGTGCCAATTTACAATGAAGAAGAAGTAATTCCAGAGCTTTATGCTCGGATTACAGCGATTATCGATCAGCTAGATAGTTCCTCTGAACTAATTTTTATTAACGATGGTAGTCGCGATCGCTCTTTGTCAATGCTGAGAGAACTTCAGTCAAAAGATCAACGGATTTGTTACTTGAGTTTGGCTCGCAACTTTGGGCATCAGATCGCTGTTACCGCAGGATTAGCTTTTGCTAGAGGACAGGTGTGCATCGTTCTGGATGCCGATTTGCAAGATCCTCCTGAATTAATCCCCGACATGATCAAACTGTGGGAACAAGGCTATCAAGTCGTTTATGCTCAAAGACTACAGCGCCATCAAGAGAGTTTATTCAAACGCTTGACGGCTCATATTTTCTATCGCATTCTTAAAAGTCTTGCCGATGTAGATATTCCCACCGATACGGGTGATTTTTGCCTGATGGATCGACAGGTTGTGGATGTTCTCAATAAAATGCCAGAGCGCAATCGCTATATTCGTGGTTTGCGATCGTGGGTAGGATTTAAACAAACTGCGATTCCCTTTGACCGTGACCCACGCTTTGCAGGAAAAGTAAAATATACATTTCGTAAATCTTTTTCCTTAGCTCTGAATGGTTTAGTTTCCTTTTCCAAATCACCCTTGCGCTTATCCACCTATTTAGGATTGATTGCGGCTTTAGTCGCCATATTTATGGCGCTACTCGTAATTTATTGGCGGATTCAAGAACCCAAATCTCCTGTAACTGGCTATACGATTATTGCTAGTGCCATCTTTTTCTTGGGGGCAGTGCAGTTATTCTGTATCGGCATTTTGGGCGAATATATTGGCAGGATCTATGATGAGGTGAAATGCCAACCTCTATATACACTGGCGGAAGTTAGTGGTTTTGATCAAAGTGAGTGATATCGCAATCCAAAATGGTGGAAAGGGTACCCGCAGGATTCGCTTTCCACAACTCTAGTTAAGTAAGCGGCGATCGCGATCGCGCCAAAATTTGTAGAATAAGTCAAACTAGCTAGTTATAAACTTCGGTTGAGGTCAACTCTATGGTTCTGCAAGCCCCACCTATCAAAACCGAACCAATCATTACTTGGGAACCCTTACCCACCGACTTTGTTTTACCCGATGATCCTGTGGAAAATATTCAACAACCCATTCTTGCGGCGGCGCTTACCGATGCCTTAGGAGCCGCAGGTCTCATTCGTCCTGAAATGCTGATTGTCTCTAACTTTGGACTAGTTGCCACAGTCAACTATAAAACCATCGTCAAAGCTCCTGATTGGCTATACGTCTCTAAAGTCGATCCCATCTCCAAAAATATTGTCCGCCGTAGCTATACCCCCAACTTCGAGGGAGAGCCTGTTGGCATCGTCATGGAATTTCTCTCCGACACAGAATGCGGTGAACTCTCAGTGCGATCCACCCCACCCTACGGCAAGCTCTATTTCTACGAGCGTATCCTTCAAGTCCCGACCTATGTGACCTATGACACCTCCGCCTCCAGCCTAGAAGTACGTCGTCTCCAAAATGGTCGTTATGTGATCCAAGAAGCCAATGCTCAAGGACAGGTATGGATTCCAGAACTAGAGTTGTTTTTGGGCGTGTGGACTGGTGAAAGGCTGAGCCAAACAATGAATTGGCTGCGTTGGTGGGACAAATCAGGTAATTTATTGACTTGGAGTTCAGAGCAAGCAAAGCAGGAACGTCAACGGGCTGAGCAAGAACGTCAGCGTGCTGAGCAAGAACGTCAACGCGCCGAAGCCTTAGCTGCGAAATTACGTGAACTAGGTGTCGCTCCTGACCAGCTTGGGGCGTGACCAAAAGAATATGGCGATTAAAATTCTGCATCTTTCCGATATTCATCTTGGTAGTACGACTCATGGCAAGGTTAATCCTCAAACAGGACTAAATACGCGCCTAGAAGACTTTGTGGCAGCTTTGACTATCTGTATCGATCGCGCCATTAAGGAACCTGCCGACTTAGTTCTCTTTGGTGGCGATGCCTTTCCTGATGCCACGCCGCCACCCTTAGTCCAGCAAGCCTTTGCGAAGCAATTCCGTCGCCTTGCCGATGCAGGAATTCCCACCGTGCTATTGGTGGGCAATCATGACCAACATTCACAGGGCGTGGGTGGCGCGAGTCTTGCCATTTATCGTAGCCTCGCTGTGCCGAATTTCACGGTGGGCGACACGATCGCTACTCACCGCATTGCTACAGAGGCGGGAGAGATTCAGATTATTACTTTGCCTTGGATTACGCGATCGACTTTGCTCACCAAGACTGAGACGGAAGGATTTTCGATGACGGAGGTGAGTCAATTTTTAATCGATCGCTTGCAAGTAGTTCTCGAAGGTGAAATCCGACAACTTGATCCCCAGTTACCGACAATTCTGCTAGCTCATGTGATGGTGGATACGGCAACCTATGGAGCAGAGAGGTTTTTAGCCGCAGGTAAAGGTTTCACAATTCCCTTATCAATGTTGACCCGCGAAGCCTTTGACTATGTGGCGCTTGGTCATGTCCATCGTCATCAAATTCTGGCAACGCAGCCGCTTGTGGTTTACCCCGGAAGCATTGAGCGTGTAGATTTTGGGGAAGAGAATGAAGCAAAGGGTTATTGCTGGTTAGAAGTTGAGAAGGGGAATGTGAAGTTTGAGTTTTGTGCAATTCCTACTCGTGCTTTTCGGACAATGGAAGTGGATGTCACCCAGTCAGAAGATCCGCAAGGGAAGTTACTCAAGGCAATCCAAAAGGGAAAAATCGATCAGGCGATCGCCCGCTTAATCTACAAAATCAAAGCTGAGCAGTTGGCTTTAATTGACGATCGCCTCCTCCATGAAGCAATGGTAAGCGCTCATAACTATGCCCTAATTCCCGAAGTCGTGAGCCAAAATCTACGGACTCGCTTACCCGATCTCAGCACTGCTGAAGCCCTCGATCCGATGACTGCGCTGAGAACCTATCTCAGTACCCGCGAAGATCTAAAAAATCTCGAACCTGAAATGCTCAATGCTGCCCAAGAATTACTTAGTGAAATTGGATTGGGCATGGATAGCCTCGATCTCGCACCAGAATCAACTCAAGCTAGTCAGTTGCTGATAAGTTTTGAGTAGTTGTACTTGCAAATTCTCTATGGGAACTTGACGCAATGCGGCGGCGCGAGTATAAATCTGCTCAATACTCAGATCATGACGATCATCGGTTTCTAAAAGAAATTTGCCATCAGGTATCGTGGCGATCGCCTCAAGCACAGGAGAGCGATCGCTTAAAATTGTGGCTCCAAATGACAAGTAGAAATCATGTTTGAGCAATTCTCGAAACACTTCCATTTTTTTGTGGAAGCCGTGAATAATCCAAGGAATAGTAGATTTAGTATTCTTTTTAAGAGAAACTAATTCGGCAAAGGCTCTGACACAATGAATTACTAACGGTTTTCTTAGTGTTTCTGCAAGCTGAATATGCTTTTGAAAAATTGCAATTTGTACTTCCATTGGCAAAGCAATATTCCGATCTAATCCACATTCACCGATCGCACCTACCTTTGATGATTTTGCTAATACTTCAAGATTTGTCCATGCATCTTCCCATGATGATAGTTCCACAAACCAAGGATGCAAACCTAAACTACAAATACTGGGTAACGCAGTTTCTTGTAATTTAGACGTAACATGAATTGTTTGTAGATTAATCAGATCAGGAGATTGGCGATCGCTATGGCTATGAAAATCGATAAACATTTGCAGTTTTCTGAGAACTACTCTCCCAGTTTCTCTTCTAATTCAGCAATTCTCTTTTCCAATTTGCGAACAGTACGCAGTAAATCAGGAAGCTGACGTTCGGCGACAATGATCCGTTTCCAACTCTTTTCAGGAACAACAGGATAGCCCATCATCGTTACACCTGCGGGAATATCCGTCACCACACCAGACTTGGGCCCTAAAATTGTGCCATCACCAATCGTCATGTGGTCAGCGACACCTACTTGTCCGCCCATGATCACATGATGACCGAGAATCACTCCTCCCGATAATCCAACTTGAGCCGCTAGCACTGAATGCGCTCCCACTTCCACTCCATGCGCGATTTGTACAAAGTTATCGATTTTTGCGCCTTTATGAATCACTGTAACTCCACTAGAAGGACGGTCTACAGCACAGAAACAACCAAGTTCCACATAATCTTCGATTACTACGTGTCCGATTTGTGGCACTTTGTACCAAGTTCCATTAGTTGCTAGCTCAAAGCCAAAGCCATCGCCACCTAAAACCGTACTGGGATGCAAGATGCAATTTGCGCCAATTTGGGTGCGATCGCTGATTACACAATTGGCATGAATCGTCGTATTTGCACCAATCTCCACATCATTGTAAATCGTGACATTGGGATAGATAGTGACGTTATCAGCGATTTTAACGCGATCGCTAATTACTACATAGGGGGCGATCGCTACATTCTCTCCCAACTGCACATCTGCACCTAAAATCGCAGTAGGATGAATACCCGTTGGCGAAGTAGGTAGTTGATCAAATTTTTCAAGAACCTTAGCAAAGACGATGCGGGGATTGGAAGTGCGAATGCAAGGTAGAGGCGAAGGTGTTTTGAGGTCAATGATCACAGCACTGGCTTGAGTGTCTTTAAGCTGTGCCACAAATTTTTGTGAGGATACAAAGGTAATCTCTCCCGCTACTGCTTTATCGATCGCTGCGACACCTGTAATTATTGGATCATCACCATGGGATTCAAATTGACAATCGGGAAATGTGGCGGCGATCTCAGCAGCGAGTTCGGAGAGTTTGAAAGAAATTTTTGGTGTCATAGATCTGATTTTGTATCAAGCAATCGCGATTAACATAATCTTATAGGACTTACGCAAATCAACCAAGAACTCAAGTTCTTGGCTCAAAGCTAAAGTTAGCTAAAGCAAACTAAAAATCTCATCTAGTCAACCCGTTTCAACGGGTTTAAGCTTTCAGCCCGTAATTTATTGTAGAGATATTGCTACTACTACGCACAGCCGCGATCGCTTCACGAACCACTTCAGAACCTGCACCAGCAATACAAGATTTATCCGTAAGAATGCGCTTCCAGATCCGACTACCTGCTTGACCATGAAATAGTTGTAATAAATGGCGAGTGATTTTATGTAACTTCAATCCCTTGGCAGTCCATGCATCAATATAGGGAATCATTGCTTCAGCAACTTCTACTCGACTGCGAATGGGAGTCTCATCACCAAAGAATTCGCGATCGCTTGTTGCAAAGAGATAGGGATTATCATAGGCAGCCCGACCAATCATCACTGCATCGACATACTGTAACTGCTCATGGGCTTGCTCTAGGGTCGTAAATCCGCCATTAATTTCAATAAATAAATGAGGGAATTCCTTCTTCAATTGATGTACATCAGCATAACGCAACGGTGGAATTTCGCGATTGTCTTTAGGGCTTAAGCCTTGTAGCCATGCCTTTCTTGCATGAACAGAAAATCTCTGACAACCTGCTTCTGAAAGCATCCTGACAAACTTTTGCATATCTTCATAACTATCTAAGTCATCAACACCGATACGATGCTTAACTGAAACAGGAATCTTGGTTGCGGCAGTCATTGCTTCAATGCATTTGGCAACTAGATCGGGAGTCTTCATTAAGCAAGCGCCAAAATGTCCACTCTGGACACGATCACTGGGGCATCCCACATTCAAATTAATTTCGTCATAGCCCAGCGCTTCCGCAATTCGCGCACATTCCGCCAGATCTTGAGGATTGTCACCACCCACCTGTAAAGCGATCGGATTTTCCATTGGTGAGAAACCCAATAGATATTCTTTATCACCATGCTTAATTGCCGCACTCGTCACCATTTCCGTATACAGCAAAGTCCGCCGCGTAATTTGGCGCATGAAATAGCGATAATGGCGATCGGTACGATCCATCATTGGGGCAATGCTGAGGGGATAGGTAAGGCGATCGCCAGCTTTCTGTGTAGAAATTGGCATTTCCGATAAAGTAGTCATGGCAAAATCAGGGCGTTATAGTTGCGGCGCAAAACAAAGCACTGCAACTATATAGTAAACTTGGGTCTGCATTTTTTGTTTGGATTTGTTGAGAGGCATCGAAGATTTGTGAGCGTAAAGGTGTTAGCTGTATTGGCTTCAGGAAGTGGTAGTAATCTGGAGGCGATCGCGAAGGCGATTAGTGATGGAAACCTGCAAGCCAAAATCGCGGTAGTCATTTATAACGAGACTGATGCTTTTGCCCGTCACCGCGCCGAAAAATTTGGTATTCCCGCAATTCTCGTCAATCACCGTGATTACAAATCTCGTAAAGCTCTTGATCTGGCGATCATCGATATTCTCCAGCAATACAATGTCGATCTTGTGATCATGGCAGGCTGGATGCGAATCGTCACGCAAGTTTTGATTGATGCCTTTCCCGAACGGATTCTGAATATTCATCCCAGTTTGCTACCGAGCTTTAAAGGGATTCATGCGATCGAGCAAGCCTTTAACTATGGTGTGAAAATTACGGGCTGCACAGTGCATTTACTCAGTCTCGAAGTTGATAGCGGCAAAATCCTTAAACAAGCCGCAGTTTCCATCCTGCCTGACGATACCCTCGAAGATTTACAAAAGCGGATTCAAGTTCAAGAACATATTATTTATCCAGAGGCGATCGCTGAATATATAAATACCTTCTATAACAATGCTTGATAAATTAGCAAGTTTTCCTAGATTTTATAAAATGTGCGATGATGCTATAATAGCTTTCGCAAAAAATCTGCGTTTAACTTGCCGATGTAGCACAGGGGTAGTGCAGCTGATTCGTAATCAGCAGGTCGTGAGTTCAAATCTCATCATCGGCTTAGCTCTTATTTCCATACACCTAAAAGCCTTGTAATTCAAGGCTTTTAGGTGTATGGAAATAATGGGATTATATATCTGTTGCCAGTTTTGTTAGGACAAAACCCAGAAGAAGAGTGGCGGTGCCACTCTTCTTCTGGGTTTGCTAATTATTTCTTGGCTATAGAGTCTTGCAAGCGCATTGCCCTTACAAACCTTGGTAAGTAGCTCAGCATAGTTAAAACCCAAAACCTAGAAGCTTGTGCCTCCCGCGTAGCGGGAGGCACAAGCTTCTAGGTTTTAAGTTTACTTATGCCTAGCTACTTAATTAGTTAGCGGGACTTGGTGATGGACTTGCCGTTGCCTGTGGAGTAACAGGTGGAGTTACTACCTGTGGCTGTGCAGTTACAGTTACCCTTGGTGCAGGAATCGGCTCTACTGCTGGAGGTTGAGTGATTGTCACGGGTGGTAAATTAATTTCAACTTTAGGAGTAGGCTGTGGCTGCTGGGTTGCAGGGCTAACTTCCTTAATAGTTGTATTGTTCCGCTCGATGATTGTTGACTTATTCTCTTTTACTGTGTCATTTGCATTGGGAACCAAGATTGGTGTCGGTGTTGGACGATAGTTGACAAAATAGGCGATCGCCCCTGCACTAGCTGCCAAAACTAGCAACACAATAATTGCTAATCCATTCACAGTACTATTATTATTACTCACTCTAGTAGTACGTTCTTCCGAGACTCTACTTCCATTTACAGAATTGTTCGGAAGTGATGTTACTTTTCTTGTAACTTCTCTATCAATTTCGTCAGACATATATTTTTAATCCTTTTGTTTGTATAAATTCGGTTGTAACTAAGCTGACTTGATCAGGCGTAAGCCAAATAGCAGAACGACTGCGCCAATGGTTGCAACGAGCAAACTGCCAAGTAAGCCGCCACCACTAGATAAACCTAAGGCGCTGAATAGAAAACCACCAAGTAATGCGCCAATTACGCCCACAATGATGTCTCCAAGTAATCCAAAGCCGCCGCCTTTAACGAGTTGACCCGCTAGCCAACCAGCAGCCAAACCAATCAAAATAAACCAAATAAAATCCATGTCATTACATCCTTAAGTTATGGGGGAGTGCTGAAGATAGCAGGTTTGATTGTTAGGGATAGTCAATACTTCGTAGAACTATCCCTAACGATTATGGAATTAGGTAAATGAGAACTTACTCAAGAAATTCTTTGACTTTATCTTTCGCATCTTCTAGCAAGTTACGAGTCTTTGATTCCACTTGCTTAGATTTGCCAGCTAGCTGATTTTGGCGATCGCCTACGACATTACCGATCGCCTCTTGAGCCTTACCTTCGAGATCTTTAGCGCCCGATTTTACTCGTTCTGGCACGTTGGTTTTAATAGCTTCAGCCGCATTGCGAACATCCGCTTCAGCTTGTTTCGCTTTGCCAATGATTTGATTTTTAGGGTCACCCGTAATATTCCCGATCGCTTCTTGAGTTTTTCCCTCAAGATCTTTTGTAATTGATTTCACTTTCTCTAGTGAGGCGATCGGTATCAATGGAGCTTCTGCCCAACTATCACTAATAGGTATTCCCAATACTAGGGTAAATAAGAAGAATGAAATTAAGCCAATATTCAACAATGATTTATAAATTTTAGAAATCATGATTATTACTCTAATATTTTTATTGAGATAGATGAAATTTACTTTGATTAATCTAAAATCTGTTTACATAACTATACAAACAAATTTTGTAGGTAACTTTTCTAGATAAAAGCTCAAAATATATTGAAGTATCTAAGTAGCCTAATTTTATTAAAATTAAACTACTTAAATCTTCTTAGTAATTATCTAGTTTTTAGATGTCTAACTTTAAGAATTTTTGATATCTTTAGCAGTTTTTTTGACAGCATCAGCTACATCTTGAGCTTTACTTTTTACATCTTCGGCTGTATTCAAAACAACAGCTTCTGCCTGTTTTGCTTTTCCTTCAAGTTGTTTCTCAGGGTCGCCAGTAACATTGCCGACAGCCTCTTCGACTTTACCTTCAATATCTTTAGCAACAGCTTTAGCACGTTCTTGTAAACTCATAATAAATCTCCTTTTTTGTATTAATATTTAATGAAATGCTACAAAAGATAAAATTAAATTTATGACTTCTTTTCTAACATTACTATTGTCATTTATTTGATTAACTTATTCATCCCTCTAAAGGTATAAGATATGAATATATGTTAGAAAAATTTAGTTGATAAATAAATTTGATTGAAATTGCGATGAACTTGTATGATATGTATTGTTTGATAAATAAAAAATAAAAATTCAGCCATTGGAATAGGCTTCATTTTAATAAGTGTGTAGAGAAATATAAATCTAGTTTAGATTTTTCTTGTTTTTTATGACAATCTTTTTTGTAAGACTGTGAATTTTTTATTCATACTCAACTACTTTGACAGAGGCGTGATTGAGTTATTGCATGAATTGATGGATTACAACACAAAATGTAATAAAGAAGAAATCTGTCAAACCTAACCCTTTATAAAGGAACCAAACAATGTCTAAGCAAAACGGCGTGATGATGCAATACTTTCACTGGTATCTGCCAGGTGACGGTAGTTTATGGAATCAAGTAGCAGAGAAAGCTGAGGAATTAGCCAAGATTGGAATTACATCTCTGTGGCTACCACCTGCTTATAAAGGTACTGGTGGAGGTATGGATGTTGGCTATGGTATTTACGATTTGTTTGATCTGGGTGAATTTGATCAAAAAGGCTCGATCCGCACAAAATATGGCACTAAAGATGAATACATTCGTGCCATTAAAGCAGCGCAGAAGGCAGGCATTAGTATCTATGCCGATGTGGTGTTTAATCACAAATTGGGAGCAGATCAGACAGAAGAAGTAGAAGCGACACCATTTAGTACCGAAAACCGTAATGAGGCGATCGGTGAGTATCAAAAGATCAAAGCTTGGACTCACTTCACCTTTGAAGGGCGCAAGGGTAAATATTCGACGATGGAATGGCATTGGTGGCATTTTGATGCGATCGATTACAACGTATATAACGAGGGTGAAGATGCTATCTATTTACTCAAGGGCAAATCCTTTGACCAAAATGTTGATCTCGAAAAAGGGAACTTCGATTACTTAATGGGTTGTGACCTCGATATGCAAAATTCTGAGGTAAAGGGAGAACTCAAGTATTGGGGAGAGTGGATTTATGACACGACTCAGGTGGATGGCTTCCGATTTGATGCGGTTAAACACGTTTCAGCAGAATTCTTTCAGGAATGGTTAGAACACGTCCGTCGTCATGCCAAACGTGATCTATTTGCTGTAGGAGAATATTGGTCTTACGAAGTTGAAGCTTTGCATCATTTCATTGAGGTTACTGAAGGCAAGGTTGATCTATTCGATGCACCCTTGCACCTAAATTTCCATCTCGCTAGTCAAGCTGGCAAAGATTATGACCTCACCCAAATTTTTGAAAACACCTTAGTCAAAGATCAACCAACTCTTGCAGTTACCTTGGTAGAAAACCATGACTCTCAACCATTGCAGTCATTAGAATCAATTGTCGAGTCTTGGTTTAAGCCCCTTGCCTATGCGCTGATTTTATTGCGGCAAGAAGGATATCCTTGTATTTTTTACGGTGATTACTACGGCGCACATTACAAAGATTGGGGTAAAGACGGCAATGAGTATGAAATTTGGATGGAAAGCCATCAATGGTTACTAGATAAGTTCCTATTTGTCCGTCAGACTTACTCCTATGGTGAGCAGATTGACTATTTTGACCATCCTAATACGATTGGCTGGACGAGATTGGGCGATGAGGAGCATTCTGGGGGGATGGCAGTAGTATTGAGTAACGGTGAGGACGGACGAAAATGGATGAATGTCGGGCATCCTAACAGCATCTATATCGACATTACTGAGCATATCGATGAGTCTGTAACAACTAATGACGAAGGCTGGGCGGAGTTTTGCTGCAATGGAGGCTCAGTATCCGTATGGGTTAAGCAATAAGTAAAATAAGTGCAAGGGCGGCACGCCGCCCCTGCACTTATAGCAAAGCTACAAACAAAAAACCAGAAAGAGAGTTGCGGCGCTCCGCGCCGCAACTCTCTTTCTGGTTTTTTGTTTGTAGCAAAACTTTTTTGCTATATTTTAAGAAAAATCTTCATTATGTCAGATCCTAACCCTGCCCAAATCTTGCAAAATCGTCTGAGCTATCACGGCAGCAAGTTTTCCTTTCATGTCGATCGCATTAAATTGCCCAATGGCGTTATTGGTGAATATTCTTATATCAAACATCCAGGGGCGGGGATGGCGGTTCCTATAACCGATGATGGAAAGTTTGTGTTAGTAAAGCAATATCGATTTGCAATTCAACGCTACTTATTAGAATTTCCTGCGGGAACCTTAGAAGTTGGTGAAGAGCATGATGTGACGATTAAGCGAGAAATTGAGGAAGAAACTGGCTATAGTGCAAGTAAATGGCAGTATCTTGGAGGTTTCTATATTTGCCCCGGATATTCTGATGAGATTATTCATACCTATTTGGCACAAGACTTAACGAAATTAGAAAATCCACCTGCTCAAGATGAAGATGAAGAGATAGAAGTAGTTCTACTCAGCCGTGAAGAAATTGAAGCGTTATTGCGATCGCCAAGTGCTGACACTAGCCTTGATGCTAAGTCTATTACCGCCTTTCATCTAGCTTTGCAAGCTTTATCGCTATAGACAGGATTATTTACCCGCCGAAGGCGGGTAAATAATCCTGTCTACCTCTCTTGCTTTGCTATAGCTAGTGAATAATTAGTGGTGCGCGGCGGAGCCGCGCACCACTAATTATTCACTTCAAAGTTAAAAATTTCTCAAGTGCCGTAACCAAAGATGGGGGCCATCGACGAATATTTTTGACCCAATTGATATCCTGATAACGCGGATCAAGATTGGCGACCGATACCCAATTACTCTCTGCTTCACCTTGCTTTTTATCAGCCCAAAGTGCCGCAGTCAAGGCAGCGCGAACATCCGTGAAGTTAGGATATTTGCGTAATATATTCTTCATCGCTTTAATCGCTGGATCGGTGTTGCCATTTTGAGAACCGACTTCATACAAGGCGATCGCATTATTCCCAAAGGCAGTACTAAAGCGCGAGTTAACATTCATTGCGGTTTGATAATCAGCGATCGCCTCTTGCCATTTACCTAAACCTGCCTTAGCATTGCCCCGATTGTTATAGGCAGCAGCATCTTTAGGATCAAGTTCTAAAACGCGATCGTAATCAGCGATCGCCTCTTGCCATTTACCTAAACTTTCTAATGCAGTACCCCGATTGAGATAGGGATCGGGATAATTGGGTGCAAGCTCTACGGACTTGTTGTAGTCTCCGAGGGCTTCCTGAGGGCGATTTTGACTCATCCTTGAGTTACCGCGATTGCTCCAACCTGCGGCATTTTCTGGATAGAGGTTAATCAAATCTGTCCAATAGCCTTCCGCCTCTGTAAAGTCACCTGCATCAGTCGCATCAAAGGCTTTTTTTACCAGTGTATCGAGTTGAGTGGCTTCTGCCTCGGTAATGTTTAGTTGTGCCTGTGCAGGGGCGATCGCCGCAGGATGAAATAGTAAAAATAAAACCAGAAAAATTGCAAATATCGAACGCATTGATATGTAATCCGTGGGCTATATCTAACTAAAAGGTAAAAGTTATCCAGTTGATTTATGATATCAATAAGTGATATCTTTGGGCTGCCAAAATGTTACTAAGCTAAATTCTTGAATGATAAATAGACGCAACTCAACATATAAAGCGGTTATAAAACTTTGAGTACCATCAAAATATGAGCATTATTACTTATAAAGGATATACAGGGAAAATTGAAGTTGATATCGAGTCAGCTATTTTGCATGGTCGAATTTTAGATATTAACGATGTAATTACATTTCAAGGAAAAACTATTGAAGAGGCAACACAGGATTTTAGAGATAGTGTCGATGACTATTTAGAGTTTTGTGCAGAAATGGGCAAAGAGCCAGAGAAGCCTTATTCTGGCAAGCTTCCTTTTCGTACAACTCCTGACCATCATAAACTGATTTCCCTCGCGGCAAAACAAGCAGATAAAAGTATTAATGCTTGGATGGATGAGGTACTAACTATGACAGCTAAAAAAAATCTGAATGTTAATTAAGCGCTTGGTTGAATCGTGATGTTGCCTCGCATTCCTGCTTCGGCGTGACCAGCGATCGCGCAGTGCAGTTCATAAGTACCTGATTTAATTGGTACGAAAGTCCATTCGGCGGTAGTGTTGGGGCGTAATTCTAGTTCGCGGATACTGCCCTTAATTTCGACATTGCCCGCCACGACATTTTGTGTCCAGACTGCATCGGCAAAATCTTTGCTGGTGAAATAATGCTTCATGCCGCTAGGATTGCTCAGCACTAGTTTGTAACGTTTACCAGATTCAAAAGTAAAGCGATCGGGAATGAACTTTAGTTCATTAGCGGTATTGCTAAGACTGACGTTGACGGCGATCGCCTGTTGTTTGGTGAAATCAACTGATGATGCGTTTTTGGTGTTAACTGGTGCAGCGATCGCGAGATTGGGGCTAATCAGCATCCAAAAAATGCCCAATATGGCGATTAGCAAAGTTTGCAAGGTACGGTGCATAATATTCCTCTTACTTCCAAAAAGAAGGGTGCTTTAGCACCCTTCTCTAATCTAAGCCATGACCATGCCGCCATCGACATTAAATACTTGACCTGTGATGTAAGCCGCCGCAGGATCAGCCGCTAAAAATCTGACTGTACCTGCGATTTCCTCAGGTTGACCATAGCGCCCGAGAGGAATAAATTTAAGAATTTCATCAGTATTCTTTAAATCTGCGGTCATGTCTGTGGCAATAAATCCAGGGGCAACCGCATTAACCGTAATACCTCGGCTGGCGAGTTCCTTGGCAACGGTTTTGGTAAATCCAATTACACCAGCTTTAGCGGCACTGTAGTTTGCCTGTCCCGGGTTACCCATTTGTCCTGCAACCGAGGCAATATTGATGATCCGTCCAGACTTTTGCTTGAGCATAATTTTAGATACAGCACGGGTAGACAAGAATACTCCCGTCAGGTTGAGGTCGATTACTGATTGCCAATCTTCCAACTTCATTCGTAGCAAAAGGGTGTCGCGGGTAATGCCAGCATTATTTACCAAGATATCTACACGTCCCCATGTATCGATCGCTGATTTTACTAAGCTATCAACCTGTACTTCGTGAGAAACATCGGCATGAACAGCGATCGCCTCACCACCTTTGCCCTTAATTTCAGCTACCACTTCTTCCGCAGCACTAGCTGAACTGGCATAGTTCACTACAACTTTTGCACCTTCACCTGCGAGTGCAACCGCGATCGCGCGTCCAATGCCTCTAGATGCACCTGTGACGATCGCTACCTGACCTTCTAAAAATCCCATGCTTATATTTAAAACTCCATAATTAATTTTTTATTGATTTTGGATGGTTTGTACTTTGCTTTGTGCCACACAAACTATCAACTTATGTAAATGTAAGCTTATAGCGTTTCACAGTCTAGTGAAGTACGGGATTGTTTCCCCGCCGAAGGCGGGGAAACAATCCTCTGCATCTTGTTTAGTTCAAAAGCGCTATATAACAATCTTAAAGCGCAATCGCTAAGTAAATCGGCATTGATCAAACCCCAAATATATCTCTGACGTGCGCCAGAGATATTTGGTAATTCAGCCTACTTATTTAGAGCGCAAACTCGATCTCAGTCCTTTGTTCAGAGAAACAAGACATTAATTTAAACTTTAAGAAGAGGTGATCACTGTGAACAGCATCAATAGCAATAGCAATATCAATATCAATAATCCTTATGTAAATAATCGCAAATTTCGCCATATCAGCATGGGATGGATTGGTTACTGCGTGAACATTTCAGGCAAGGATGCCTATTTATTTATCCCCGAACAAGATCGGATTGCTTGTGTTGGTATCGGTGAACTTGTAGAGATTCGTTAATAGCAAAACTAAAAATGGCTACGCCATTTTTAGTTTTGCTATTAGTGATTCGTGGCTTTGTAGCGCATCACTAAATTATTCACTGGGAAAGGAGTAACTGGCGATCGCAATTTAGAATTAATCCCATAGAAAGTTAGAGTGAAGAAGCAAAATGTACGTCCTTATTGGTGGTGCAGGTATGATGGGTCGCGACTTGGCAAAGAACTTGCTGCACAGTTCACACACGATCGCCGTCATCGATACTGATCCCCTTGCCTGTCGCTATGCGCGTGAAAAAATTGGTGTCATGGCTTTTGAGGGTAGTGCAGTCAATACGACTGTGTTAATAGAATCAGGAATTCGTAAGGCTAGTGCCGTAATCGCTACCCTGAGAGAAGATGCGCTTAATCTAGCTTTGGTGACTCTATCCAAACATTACGGCGTGCCGCAAATTATTGTGCGAATGAGCGACTCGGACTTTGCCGAACCCTATCAACTCGCAGGTGCAACCCATATCATTAGCACCATTGAATTAGCAAATAATCGAATTGTCAATGCGATCGAATATCCTCAAGTTGATGCAATGATGCACTTTGAGCAGGAACAGATTGAAGTACTCAAACTTTCTATTCCACAAAATTGTTATGTGGTGGGCAAGAGTGTGGCAGAAGTTGCCCAAGACTCGCAATTTCCCTCAGGAACATTAATTATTGGCTATCAGGCTCATCCCCATGAGGATTTGATTATTCCTAATGGTAATACTGTTCTAGAGAGTGGTTCTACAATTTTAGCGGTCACAAAGCCAAACCTTGTCAAACAACTCATTAACTTTATCGGTCTATGTTCTGCTTAGTTCCGCACAGCAATTTTTTGGAGCGCGGCTACGCCGCACTCCAAAAAATTGCTTAATCATCTTTAAGATTGAACAGTCTTTCATCAAGGTCTTGAATGTAAGACTGAGCCAAATCTTCTGGAAGCAAGCCTTTAAAAATGGCATCGTTAACGGCTCCCTTTTCAGCGAGGTAAAGGCGGCGGCGTAACCCATCTAATAGGTTTTGTTCTTCGATATCGTTGGATATGTAATTAATCCTTTGATTGTAAAATTCTCGTAGTTCTTTTTCAGAGGTGGCAATTCGTGCTTGATAGGATGCAAATAGCTCCTCATACAGAAATTTCGGCAAGCTTCCAGATTGTAAAAGATTCTTCAATTCCTCCTGCGCGGCTTTCGCGGCAATCAGATTGAGTTGTAAAGCTTGAATTTTTTGGCGAGTTGGTGAAGGTTTAGACAATTGCAACCATCTAACTAAAGAGGTGAGACTCAAGCCCTGAGATACTAGCGACACAAATACAGTACTAAATACAAGCGCAATCATCTGCATCCGATCAGGTAAGGTGAAAGGCAAACTAATCGCTAATGCCATCGAAAGAGAACCTTTGACATTCCCAAAGATCAAAATATGCTGCCACTTTAAGGGTAGCGATCGCTCAAATATCCGCAAAATCCAGAGTAATGGATAAATAGCAAAGCTGCGCCCAATCTGATAAGCCAATATAACAAAAAGCGCAGTGGGAATTAATCCTAAGAGAACTGGAGAATCGATTTCGATACCCACAAATAAGAAAATAAAGGTGTTAACGCCAAAGCCTGCATATTCCCAAAAGTTGAGTAACGTTACTTTGCTAGAGGCAGAAGTTGTGCGAAAACCCAGATTGCCAATCACCAGTCCTGCAATCACGACAGCGATCGCACTAGATACTCCCAAAATATTACCAATTTGAAAAGTTCCTAGAGATACAGCAACAGTAAGCAACATTTTGCTGAGAGAATCATCCAATTGTCGAAACAGACCAATACATAAATATCCCAAGCCTAATCCGAGAACACTACCTCCCACACAGGCAATAAAGATTTGCGTAATGCCGCCAACAATCGAAAATGAACCTTGCAGATGAACACTCGTTACCAAACTCAGTAATACGAGGGCTACCCCATCATTAAACAGACTTTCGCCTTCAACAATTGTCGCTAATCGGCTAGGTACGGATACATTTCTGAAAGTAGCAATAACAGAAACAGTATCAGTTGGTGCTAAGACCACGCCAACAGCACAGGCGGTAATCCATTCCAAACCTAAACCAAACTTGAGCAGAGCTGATGTAATTGTGGCGGAGATGATCACCCCAGGTCCTGCCAATAATAGAATCGTCTTGATTGTGCCGCGTAGTCGGCTGACATCAGTATTAATTGATGCTTCAAAAATCAAGATTGGCAGAAACAAATTCAAAATCACATCAGGATTTAACCCAATCGAGTGGGGTAATGCTTGCTTAGGAATGGCTAAACCCGCTAGTACCAACCCAATTACATAGGGAATCCGCAACCAACGTGTAACAAGAGCAACTACAGTTGCGACTAAGAGCAGCAGAATTAATGTGCTTACTAGTCCTGTAAATTCTCCAGAATGCGCTCCAGTCGCTTGTGCTGACGGTAAGTTGCTCAGTAAACTTGTCAGTAAAAAGTTAGTCACGATGTTCTTATTCTTTTCCCAGTAAGTAAGTTAGTGATGCGCGGCGGAGCCGCGCATCACTAACTTACTTACCTTATACCAACTCAAAACCTCACTAGAAATCTCATATAAAAATCCAAAACCTGTGGCGCACGCGCAGCGTGCGCCACAGGTTTTGGATTTTAATTATGTCCAGATACTTAGTTGCGTGTATAGCAAAGCAATTTAAGACATAAAACCCAAAAGAGAGTTGCAGCGCGGAGCGCTGCAACTCTCTTTTGGGTTTTATGCCCTATGCCTTAAGGAATGTCTTGGTATGGTTTTGGCAGATTTGAGAAATTTAAAATAAATTTAACAAATTAATAAAAAGCTGAAAAAGGCTGTCAATCATTGCGATCGCTCTATTACAAGCATCAAAAAAGCAGTTTGATTTTGTCATCTTAGCTTCTTGACGTTTATAGGAACTTTGCGTCAAACTGTTTAGTAATTAACTAACTAGAACCATCATGGAAACTCTGGAATTCATTATTTACCCAGATGGTCGAGTCGAAGAACGGGTCACAGGCATAGTCGGTTCTAGTTGTGCTGAGGTGACAGCGGCGATCGAAGCAAAATTAGGGATAGTTGCTCATCGCGAGTTAACTTCCGAAAATTTTGCTCAACAGCAACTCACATCTCAGTCAACTACGCAATTCGATCGTGTGTCAGATGTGGACGCTTCTAGATTTAGTCAATGGTAATAAAGACTTGAAAATCCAAGTTTTCGACAGATTATCAATAAATTAAAAGACTAATTAAGTTTTCCGTCCCTTTCCCCTTAGATCGCAGTCAGGATAAACCCTATGTCACATTTTAGCCAAGTCAAAACCCAAATCCGTAGTTTAGAACCATTGCAAAAGGCGCTAACTGATTTAGGAGTCAACTGGAAGTCAGGTGAGTCACCTATGCGTGGTCATCAAGGTGCTACCACTGAGGCTGAAGTGGTAATTGCCCAAGACAATGGTTATGATGTCGGCTTTCAGTGGAATGGCTCTGAATATGCCCTCGTTGCGGATATGCAGTTTTGGCAACAGTCTTGGACGGTGGAAAGCTTTTTGCAAAAGGTGACTCAGCGCTACGCGATCGCCACCGTCATGAGTGAATCTAGCAATCAAGGTTTTGCTTTGTCTGAGCAACAAGTCCGTGAAGATGGCTCAGTTCGCCTAGTTCTCCAACGTTGGCATGGATAATTTATCGACACATACTGTGACCTTAACCAGTTCAGAGTCAGAGATCAGCGATCGCACTGGCTTTGAACCAGAACTTGGCGGCGACTTACGGCAAAACGCAGTTTTTGTTGACGAAACAGTATGTATCGGTTGTGGACATTGCGCCCATACTGCCCGTAGTACTTTCTTTTTAGAGCAAGAATATGGGCGTGCTAGGGTGATTGCCCAAGATGGTGATGATGAAGACTTAGTGCAAGAGGCGATCGATACTTGTCCCGTTGACTGTATTGCTTGGGTAAACTACAACGATCTCAACAAGCTCGAAGAAGCAAGAAAGCATCAAGTTATTAAAAATATCGGCATTACGGGTATTGGTGCATCTGCAAAACGTGACAGCATTCCCAGAAATTAAAAGGGAGCGCTAAGCGCTCCCTTTTCGCAAAAAAGAGTCGGCACAAAGTGCCGACTCTTTTTTAATTAATAACGGTTGCGACCACCGCCGCCGCCAGAAGGACGACCACCGCCGCCCTTGAAGCCGCCTCTGCCGCCACCAAAGGAATCAGAACTTTCACGAGGCTTAGCCTTGTTCACTTTGAGTGAACGACCGAGCCATTCAGCTTCGTCGAGTGCTTCGATCGCGGCATCTTCTTCCTTTTCATCATTCATTTCCACGAATGCAAAACCGCGTGGGCGACCTGACTCGCGATCAATAGGGAGATGAACTCGTGTGATTTTGCCATATTCAGCAAATACACCTTTTAAATCATCTTCTGTAACCTCATAAGAGAGGTTACCAACATAAATAGACATAATACTTGCTTCAACAATCAGAGATGTGTAGAGATAGAGATTTCGGAAAGAAGCCTGCCACGATGAAACAGAAGACAACTGTCAATACTGAAAACAAACATACGATCAAGAAATACTCATCCGCGTATATTCTAGCGCAGTCATCTTAAATTAGTTAATTATCTGCAAAATATTTACGCTTTCTAATTAGAAAAGTTAATTGAATGATGGCAGAAGGTAAACTGGTCTGTAGGATTCAGGATCTGTCAATATTTTTAATTAATTTATGTGAAACAAAAAAGTAGTAGATGATACTATGTTTCTTAAAAATAAACCAAAGAAGGAAAATTTGAACTGGCGATCGCTTTCTCTGGAAAATCATTCATAAAAGAAAGAATATGCAATATATAAGGATATCGCCATTGATATTTAGGATAACCCCCAAATAGAAAGAATCTTCTAATTACTTAGCAATCAAGTAATTATACCAAAACCCTAAAACCTGTAGCGTGCGCTACAGGTTTTAGGGTTTTATTTAGTCGAAATAAGTACTTTTACTGGTGATGATGTCTCAACATCCATAGATAAAACTTTGGCTAATACATGATCTATAGCTGTATCGATCGCATATTTACCACCACCATAAATCATAAAAAAGGCAAAAGAGGCGGCATAAATTGACGATAGCTCAATGGATGGAATTGAAAATCCACCAATCAGGATGTGGTGATAGTTGGCAACTAACATGGTGGCAAACAAGCCTAAAGCGGCGGGTCTCGTTAAAAAACCTAAAATTAGTAAAGGTGAAGCCACTAACTCGGTAATTGCCGCGCAGTAAGCAAAGAAAATTGGAAATGGAATCCCGATCGCCGCAACATAGGCTTCAGCAAATCCTGAAATGTCCGCAAGTTTGTCCAAACCGTTATGGATCATCACTGTTCCTAGGACAACCCTTAATAAAAGCAATGAAGCTTGAGTTAGGGAAACGGGAAAAGTATTAGATCCTAAAATGAGGCGACCAATTGAAGCAGCAATTCTGACGGTGTTATTCATAACTGGTAAAATTTCTTAATAAAAATTAAAGTATCGAAATAACTTATAACTTAGATATATAAATCTTAACACAATTTTTATTGAGAGAATGTCATTACAGTCGCTAAATATGTGGTGTCGATCGCTGTTATGAAAAAATATAGTTGCCACCTGTCTTGTTAGAACTTAAAACCCAAGAAGCGAGTGGCGGCGCTTCGCGCCGCCACTCGCTTCTTGGGTTTTGTGCAAATGGCGAGAAACAAAAATTTAAGGGCGATCGCCATAAATTTGATTGTGTTACGATCGCAAAACAATATTTGTGTATTGCACCCAACACTTACAACATCTATATCTAGATTTTTTTAGAGCAAAGCTTATGTCCGCATTACCTGCAATTGCTGTTCTTGCGATTCTGATTTTGGTTCACGAACTCGGACACTTTATGGCAGCCCGCCTACAGGGTATCCATGTAAATCGATTTTCGATTGGGTTTGGACCAGTCCTCTGGAAATATCAGGGTAAGGAGACGGAATATGCGCTGCGGGCAATTCCCCTCGGTGGTTATGTAGGCTTTCCTGATGATGACGAAGAAAGTGATATTCCTGCTGATGATCCTAACTTGATGAAAAACCGTCCTCTTATTGATCGCGCGATCGTGATCAGTGCAGGTGTCATCGCTAACTTCGTGTTTGCTTATCTCGTTTTATTAGTGATGACCTTGAGTGTGGGTATCGGCACTGTTGATCAAGCAGGCGTAAGAATTAGCAAAATCCTTGAACCCAATGCTCCTGCTGCGGTATCGGGTTTACAGGCTGGAGATGTGATCTTGTCAGCCAATGCCACTAAATTTGATACAAGTTTGACAACCCTAGATCGCTTCCAGTCCTTAATTGCTAAAAATGCCAATCAAACTGTAGATTTGCAGGTAATGCGCGATGGCAAACTGTTCCAAGTCCCCATCTTGCCCAATGGCGAATCTGGTAAAGGCAGAATTGGCGTAAGACTCGACTTTACTGGCAAGCCCCATCGTCGTGCTGTGCATAATATTGGTGAAGCTTTTGATAATGCCACTCAAAGTTTTGAGCGTCTCGTTGTCATGACGGTGCAAGGTTTAAAACAACTGGCTACTAATTTTCAAAATACGGCTTCTCAGTTATCAGGACCAGTCGCGATCGTGGCAATGGGTTCAGAACTAGTTAAGTCCGATGCGGCGGCATTGTTTGATTTCACGGCAATTATCAGTATTAACCTCGCGATTATCAATATTTTGCCTTTGCCTGCCCTTGATGGTGGTCAATTAGTATTTTTAGCGATCGAGGCATTACGCGGCGGTAAGCCTTTGCCTGAAGAATTACAAAATAATGTCATGCAAGGTGGACTAGTTATTTTGCTGGGCTTAGGCGTAGTGATGATTTTTAAAGACTCATTTAACTTGCTCCAGCAAAGTGGTTTAAGTCCTTTGTAACCAAAGCTTTTTACTAATCAAAATAAAGGCAGCACTTAGTGCTGCCTTTATTTTTGTATTTATGATCACTCCAAGTGGTCATAAATACAAAGTTTTTTGACAAATTCGAGCATAATAGATAAAGAAATAATAAGTTTTTCGATCAACTCGATACATCACCCATGTCTCTCCCCATCCGCAACGTCGCCATCATCGCCCACGTCGATCACGGCAAAACCACTCTAGTAGACGCACTCCTCAGACAGTCTGGCGCTTTTCGTGAAGGTGAAGCCCTTGTCGAATGCGTGATGGACTCCAACGACCTAGAGCGTGAACGCGGCATTACCATTCTTTCCAAAAATACTGCTGTTAAATACAAAGATACGCTGATCAACATCGTTGATACCCCTGGACACGCTGACTTTGGCGGCGAAGTTGAGCGGGTACTTGGCATGGTCGAAGGCTGTTTGCTGATCGTCGATGCTAACGAAGGACCAATGCCCCAGACTCGCTTTGTGTTGAAAAAAGCGCTGGAAAAAGGCTTACGTCCTCTAGTCGTAATCAACAAAATCGATCGCGAATTTGCCGATCCCCACGTTGCTGTTAGCAAAGTACTTGATCTGTTCCTCGAACTCGGCGCAGATGATGACCAGTGCGACTTCCCTTACCTATTTGCTTCGGGCATGGGCGGCTTTGCTAAAGAAAAATTAGAAGATCCTAATGTGGATATGCAGCCTCTATTTGAAGCAATCTTGCATCACGTCTCTCCACCCGTAGGCAATCCAGACAAGCCTTTGCAGTTGCAAGTTACTACCCTTGACTACTCCGAATATCTCGGTCGGATTGTGATCGGCAAAATCCACAACGGTACGATTACCTCTGGTCAGCAAGCGGCTCTGATCACTGAAGATGGCTCCATCGTCAAAGGTAAAATCACCAAACTCTTAGGGTTTGACGGTCTAAAACGGGTGGAGATGCAAACCTCATCCGCAGGTAACATCGTCGCTGTTTCAGGCTTTGCCACCGCCAACATCGGTGAAACGATTACCTGTCCTAATGAGCCTTTAGCTTTGCCAATGATTAAAGTGGATGAACCCACTTTGCAGATGACCTTCTGCGTTAATGACTCGCCCTTTGTTGGTCAAGAAGGCAAATTAGTTACCACTCGTCAAGTACGCGATCGCCTATTGCGCGAACTTGAAACCAACGTAGCGCTGCGTGTTACCGAAGATCCTGAATCTCCCGATCGCTTTGCGGTAGCTGGACGCGGTGAACTGCATTTGGGCATCTTGATTGAAACCATGCGTCGTGAAGGCTATGAGTTCCAAGTCACGCAGCCTCAAGTTATTTACCGCGAAATCAACGGTCAAAAGTGCGAACCCTACGAGGCTCTTGTCCTTGATGTTCCTGAAGATGCCGTCGGTGGATGTATCGAGCGTCTTGGTCAACGTCGTGCCGAAATGATCGATATGCAAATGTCTAGCACTGGACGCTCTCAGCTAGAGTTCGTCGTGCCTGCACGCGGCTTGATCGGCTTCCGTGGCGACTTCATGCGGGCAACTCGTGGTGCGGGCATCATGAACCACAGCTTCCTCGATTACCGTCCTACGGCTGGTGAAATTAGCGCCCGTCGTAATGGTGTTTTGATCTCCTTTGAAGAAGGTGTCGCCACTGAATTCTCCTTGAAGAATGCTGAAGATCGCGGTGTGTTCTTTATTAAACCTGGTACGAAGGTTTATAAGGGCATGATCATTGGGGAAAACAACCGTCCTCAAGATATGGACTTGAACGTATGTAAGAGCAAGCAGCTTACCAATATGCGGGCGGCTGGTGCTGATGACATCGTGCAGTTGCAAGCTCCGATCGAAATGAGCCTCGAACGGGCGCTTGAATACATTGGTCCTGATGAAATCCTTGAGGTTACGCCAGAATCGATTCGGTTACGCAAGATGACCAAGAAGTTTGCGAAGCGCTAAAATTTATCAATAAAAAAGGGCGCTAAGCGCCCTTTTTTATTGATCGGTATATTTGCTAGACTATTCTCACAAATTTAAGGTGGGGTTGTCATACTTATGCATCAAGTTGTCCTCGAAATATCTGGCAATCGCAAAGTTCATGTTATCTCTGAACATGATACTAAGGAGGAGGCTTTGAATAAGTATGTCAAGCTGGTAGAAGCAAACAAAGGTTCGCCAATTACAGCTAATGGCAAATATACTATTCGCAAAAAGCCAGTCTAGTTATTTTCTCTATGCATATATCCGAATGCTATCGACTTTTAGGAATTCCCCGCAATGCGACTTTAGATGATATTAAAGTGGCTTATCGTCGTCTTGCGAGAAAATATCATCCTGATGTCAATCAAGATGATCCTACAGCAACGGATAAATTTCGCCTTGTGCAAGAAGCTTATAAAATGCTCAAGGATGCTGATAAGGGAGATGTCGCCAAGGATGCATTTGTGAATAACTCAGGGCGATCGCCGTCTTCCACTTCAACGCCTACACCCCACCCTCCGAAAAAGCCGCCCCATCCTAAGTCACCGCCTCCTTCCCATCCCAAAATTAAAGTTGAGGTGAAGCAGGTTAATAATCAAGTTGATCCCATTAATAGCAATCCTGAACTCAAGCTCAAATTAGATATGCTGCGGCGTGTGCAGGATTTGCTGAAACAGAAAAAGTATATCGTCGCGATCGCCGTTGTCGAAGGAATGAGCGAGAGATTTCCCAATACTCCAGAGGTAATCCATTGGCAAGCGGTGACTTACCATCGTTGGAGCAGCGAGTTGATTTTGAATGGGAAATTACGCGAAGCAGAAATCTATCTCAATAAAGCTTTAAATACTGATCCGAAAAATCGCGAACTTATTTTTGAAGTGAAGCGCGATTTGGAACGAGTGCAACAACTCAAAAATAAGAGCTAATACCAAAGCTAAAAATGGCGTTGCCATTTTTAGCTTTTATAGCCATAGACAAGCAAGTTAAAATATAAAACCAAAAGAGAGTGGCGGCGCAAAGCGCCGCCACTCTCTTTTGGTTTTCTAACATAACTGACTATAGCTATAAAATCCTTACGGCGATCGCAGATGGGATTAGCGTAGAATTATTTTAGGGGATTTGGTATTCAATTATCCTAAACAAAACCAATGCTATTACAAAACAGCATTTATATTGACCTCGCTATTGATCGTTACCCGATCATGATTTCTCCAGAAATTTCAGTACTGGAAGCGATTAGGTTGATGAATCAATCAATTGACTCATCAGTACTTGAAACATCTGGCAATCGCAGCAGATTACTAGAAGCTAGAGCAAGCTGTGTCTTGATAGTTCAATCCAGAAAGCTGTTAGGAATCTTTACTAAATGGGATGTACTACATCTCGTTGAACAGAACGCTGATTTTCAAAAATTGCAAATTGCTGACGTAATCATCGATCCACCGATTGTAATTAGGCGATCGCAAGTGCAAGATTTGACATTCATGCTCAACTTATTACAGCAATTTCGCTGTCGTCATCTGCCTATACTTGATGATTGCGATCAGATAATTGGCATAGTAACTCAAGAAAGTATTCTCTTTGCCGAAAGTCAACGCACTGAAGATACGTTAAATAACATTGAAGCCCAAAAAAAAGCAGTTTTAACAGCTATTCCAGACTTGATTTATCGGATTCATGCTAATGGTACTTATTTAGAATGCTTTTCAAGCAACTATGTTGCTGATTTACTTCCATCTGATCTCGATATTATAGGTAAACATCTTTCGGAAGTTTTACCTAAGGATCTCGCAATCAGAAAATTACACGCGATTAATCAGGCGATCGCTACTGGTGAGATTCAGTCCTTTGAGCAGAAATGTTATATCAATGGAAAAGTACAATATGAAGAAATTCAGGTTGTCAAAGTAAATGATCAAGAAGCCTTAACGATAATTCGCAATATTAGCAGTCATAAAGAAGCACAGGAAGCTTTACGTGAATCAGAAATGCGGTTTAGAAGTGTATTTAATACGGCAGCAGTTGCAATTTCCTTAGCGGCTCCTGACGGCAGACATATTGCCGTCAATCAAGCTCTATGTCAAATGCTCGGATATACAGAGGTCGAACTGCAAGAATTGACATTTCAAGCTATTACCCATCCTGATGATTTAGAACTTGATCTTTATCACTATCAAAAGCTCCTCAGAAATGAAATTAATAGTTTCCATATTGAGAAGCGATTTCGCCATAAAAATGGGCAATTTATTTGGGGACTGCTGAGTGTGTCATTAGTACGCGATTCTCAGGGACAACCTCTTTACGATATTGCCTTAATTCAAAATATCAACGAACTAAAATTTGCTCAACAAGAACTATCTAGTCTTAATCAAGAACTAGAAATTAGAATTCAGCAAAGAACAGCCGCACTTGCTGAAAGTGAAACCCGTAAACAAGAAATACTCAATGCAATTCCTGACTTAGTATTGCGTCTGAAATTGGATGGAACTTGCCTTGATTGCATATTACCGCGTATTCCAGATAAAGAAACATTTGTGCCAATATTTAATCATATTTCTGAGGTTTTATCGCCTTCAGTGCTTGCTGATCAACTTGCAGCCTCTCATCTTGCGATCGCCACAGGAGAAGTCCAAATCTACGAACACAAACTTAAGAAGTATGGTGAATGGGTATATGAGGAAGTGCGAATTAGTCCCTGTAGTAAGGATGAAGTCTTAGTATTGGTCAGGAATATCAGCGATCGCAAACAGGCTGAAGAAGCATTACAGTTAAGTAATGAGAAGTTGATTGCCACTAATAAAGAACTAGAAAGAGTTACCCGTCTCAAGGACGAGTTTCTAGCGACGATGAGCCATGAATTGCGGACTCCTCTCAATGCAATTTTAGGGATTTCTGAAGGATTGTTAGAAGAGGTTTTTGGCGAACTTAATCAACGTCAAAACAACTCGTTAGTCACAATTCACAAAAGTGGACAACATCTTTTAGAACTGATTAATGACATATTAGATGTTGCCAAGATTGAATCAGGAATGTTTAATTTAGAGCTAACATCAGTACCAGTAAAGTATCTATGTGATGGGAGTATTAGCTTTGTTAAGCACCAAGCATCTCAAAAGAATATTCAATTAAATCTAGTGATTCATCAAGATGTACCATCTGCAATCATGATCGATGAACGCAGAATGCGGCAGTTACTGATTAATTTGTTAAGTAATGCTGTTAAGTTTACACCGAAGGATGGCATCGTGACGCTAGAGGCGAAATTAAATGTTGGCGTAGAAAGCAAAGCTCAAAAGGAACTTATCTTTGCTGTTTCAGACACGGGTATAGGTATTGCTACGGAAGATATTCATAAACTCTTTCATCCATTTGTCCAAATTGATAGTAGCCTCAATCGTCAATACGCAGGTACGGGATTAGGACTCAATTTAGTGAAAAAACTTGCAGAATTACATGGTGGCAAGGTGAGTGTAAAAAGCAGTATTGGGAAAGGTAGCTGCTTCACGGTTAGCTTGCCGCATAATATCAAGTGAATGCAGATTGATAGCGGCGCTTTGCGCCGCTATCAATTTGATTAGCGATGTCTAATTAGAAATGAGGGTAAATCCACCTTAGAATTTGGACGTACCGATCGCACTGGTGTTGTTTCTATCAATGCTTGGGGCGATCGCTCTGAGCCATATTCATAAACAGACTCATCAGATTGGTTACTTTGAGTCAAATGCTTGACTGGTCTTTCCGCCAACAAACGCTCCAAAGCGCCACTAAGCTGTAAAGCATGATGCTGATGACGTACTGATTGCTCTTTCCAATGCTGAATCGCTGCCTCATATTCAGATGCTTTTGAAGCTTGATGTAGAACTTGAGACTGCAACTCTTCAATCTGTTGTTGTAAATCTTGTACTCGCGTAAGATCGCTAACATATTCATTCTCTAAACCACGCAGAGATTGTTGCAACTGTGCTTGATTGGAAAGATGCCGAATTAGTTCTTCCTCAGACTGTTCCCTTTGATTGGTGGCTTCTGATAACTTGATTTGAGCAATCTCAAGGGTTTTAGTAGATTCTTTAAGCAAAATTTGAGTTGATTCTAACTCTTCGGTTAAGGTTTGTTGCAGAATATCTAACGCAGTATTTTTACTCTGTAATTGATTAATTAACTCAGCTTTGTCATGAATCTCTTGCAAATATTGCTGACTAATTTTCTGGGCTTCAATTTCTAGGGCGATCTCCAAACGATGCTGAAATTCTTCTTCTAGTTGTAAAACGTGAATTGCTAAGCGATCGCTTAATTCTTGATCAGCTAAAACTGGCGGATGATCTGGCAAATCTGAGATTTGTTTTTGTAGTTGTTCAAGCTGAGTGGCGAGTTCTGTAACTTGGCGATCGCGATCATTGGTAACACTAATAATTTCTTGTTCTAGTTGATCGACATATTCACATTCAAATTGGTGTTGCGATCGCAGATCTTCGAGTTCTTTGTGGAGGCGATCGCGTTCTATAGTTAATTCGGCAATTTCAGGTGGGGGAGTTTGCTCAATATTCGGTGATGTGTGACCTAATTCAAGGGGCGCATCTACAAGCCAGTCATCAGCGAAAGCATCAACCGCAAAATCATCGACATCATCTAAATGCTCTAGCAACATATTCGTAATTTCGGCGATCGCTTGCTCTTCTAATACACCACCATTAAGGAGAGCCTCAAGCTCATCGTCTTCATTAACAGGTTCTGCCTTAACTGCAACTTCTCGTAGTGCTGCTTCGCGGTTTAATTCACTCACGGATAACCTCACCTACAATACCGAGGTATTTTTACAAGACAAACATTACCAGACTTTGCCTAGTTTGCAATTATTTTTCTGATGTTCAGGGCTTTGATAGTTCTGGGGCAGATTTAATTGATGATCACGCTAAAGGTTTGCGTAACCAAATTCACAAAATCCTCTGGCAAAACTTCTCCCGTTGTTTTCCACCAACGTTGATTAAGATCAAGCGATCGCACTTGCTCGGCAATAACCGAACCCTGTATTTTGAAACCTTCAGGAAGGGGAATCATCAACTTAATGTCAGGCTTAATGGTACTGGTAATTGGCATCACAATCACAATGCCTTGACGACTGGCGTTATATTTTGTGTGACTAATTACTAGACATGGACGCGCATTGCCCGATTGCTCCCTGCCTTGAGTGGGATTCAAGTTAACTCTGATAATTTCCCCTCGTTGAATATTCATAGTATTTCTTGACCAACTGGTTCACTGGCTATGAAATCATTTACATCTTCGGGGTAACGAAAATCATTAGGAATTGTTGATAGCAACTCATCAAGAGTTAATGTTTTTGTCTTTTTCGTAATTATTAGGGTTCCCTTGAACTCCGTAAGTTCAATTGTTGAATTTTCATCAATCCCAAAACTCTCAGCGATTTTGTGTGGAATTAGGAATCCAATACTATTTCCCCATTTTTTAAGTTGAATATCCATAGAATTAATGATAGTCAATTAGTTATACAATGTATAATAACATTCTAAACCTGTGATTGTGGTTATCATGTTGTTTTAAATCAACTTGCCAAATTAGCGATCGCCTTAAGCAGACCAAATAGCCAATAATAGTAGGATAGCTCCTACTAACTCAATATATGTTAAACAGAATCTACATAGATAATTTTCGCTCTCTTGTCAATTTTGAGATTTCCTTTGATTCTATTAACCTATTCCTAGGTGCAAATGGTTCAGGTAAATCAACTGTCTTTGATGCTATTCATAAGATTAAAGTATTAACTTCAGGTACATCCAAATTAGAGACTTTATTTGTTGTTACTGATTGCTGTCGCTGGCAGATATCTAAAGTTCAAAATTTTGAGATAGAAATAAATGGGAATGGAGGTATATACAAATATGAACTTTCTATAAATCATGATAGTCAACACAAAACAGCTATTGTCTATGAACGACTATGGTTTAATAATAACCCCTTACTGAAGTTTGATTTAGGAGACCTTTATATATACAATGACGATCATATAGAAACATCAAGAATTACTGAATTTACTCCACTAACATCAGTGATTGCTCTTTTTGCTCCTTTACACAAAAAATCATCTTGGTTTCAAACATATATATCTAAATTTATAGTCATACAGATTGTTCCATCTTTGATGGTCAATAGTAGTGATTGGGAGACTTTTTCTGTATCTCCTAACATGGAAAACTATGCATCTTGGTATAGATACCTTTCACAAGATCAAGGAAAAATATTTGAGATTACAAAAATTTTAAGAGATGTTTTAGATAAATTTTTAGCATTTAAATTTGAAAGATATAGTGATGTAGATTATGCTCTAAAGCTAGTCTTTACAAGTGAACTATATGACAAAAAAATAATTGAATATTACTTTGATGAACTGTCTGATGGGCAAAGAGTAATTATAGCTTTATATACATTAATCTATGGAACTCAGAATGAAGACTATACATTATTAATTGATGAGCCAGAAAACTTTTTAGCACTACCAGAAGTACAACCTTGGCTAGATCAATTGTATGATCTTTGTAGTGAAAAGAAGTTGCAAGCTATTCTCATTTCTCACCATCCTAAACTCATTAATTTTCTAGCAGCAGATGCAGGCTACTGGTTTGAACGCAAGGGCAATTCTCCAGTAAGAGTTAGGCGGATCAAAGACGAGGATGATACTGGATTACCAATCTCTGACCTAGTAGAACGTGGTTGGCTGTATGACCCAGAATAGACAAACTATCGTAATTTTATGTGAGGATAGCCAGCAGTATCTCTTTGCTCGATATTTTCTCCAGAGAAAAGGATTTACTGGACACTTTGTAGCTCAAATCTGCCCTAGTGGAAAACAATCGGGAGAGCAATACGTTCGTGAAAACTATGCAGCAGAAGTTAAAGGCTATCGTAGCCAAAAAAATCGAAAAAAAATTTGCTTGGTAGTGGTTATCGATGCAGATACACTTACTGTTGCAGAACGGATTCGGCAATTGGAGATGACTCTGCAAGAAAAACGTCAGCTTAAAGAGAATATCGCAATATTTGTCCCCAAAAGAAATATTGAGACTTGGATACATTATCTCCAATCAGGAGAACCTATTGATGAAATTGCTGCTTATAGCAAACTTATAAATCAAGGAGAATGCAAGCCATTTGTTGAAAAGCTAGCCGATCAATGTGTACAAAGTTTACCTACTAATGCACCGCCATCACTGCATGATGCTTGTATGGAACTAAAGCGAATCATTGAGTAGTTGTTTGATTCTTTCGGGACTTAATATATTTATATATCTTTCCAAAGCAAATAAAACTTTTTCAGCAATTAGCAAAACAAAATCTTCTTTATTCCTCTCAGATTGTACCTTTTCTAAAGCGTCATAATAAGCCATCCGACTATCATAATCACCACCAATAATTGCTAAGGGAAAACCATATTGCAACAGAATTAAATTCATGATTAAGCGCGAAGTTCTACCATTGCCATCAATAAAAGGATGAATAGTCACTAACCTTTCGTGCATTTCTGCTGCTAAAACTACTGGATGCAGATGATCCTTTGCTTGATCATAAAATCGGAAATATTCCTCCATCAAATCCTGTAATAAATAGGGTTGTGGCGGTAAATGCTTACTTCCTGCGATCGCTACGGGTAACTTACGATAAACTCCTGCATTTTCGCGATCGATTCCATACAGGACTATTCCATGAATTTGTTTAAGAATATATTCTGACAAATCGACCTTTTGAGAAACAAGATCATCAATAAACAAAATTGCCTCTTTATGATTAATTGCTTCCAAATGCTCACGCATACTCTTGCCACTAATCGTCATTCCTTCATTGATGACTAATTGAGTTTCACGTAACGTTAAAGTATTACCTTCGATGCGATTACTTTCATACAAAAATTCAACTTCTAAAGCTTCTTTAATCGTGGCATTATCTAAAGATTGACGCAAAATATCTAGCTCTACTTTGAGTCGATCAATATCAGCAAGGATTGATTCTATTGTTCTCATAAATTCAGAATGTAAATTACATCGCACCTAAAGCCTTTAACAAAGCTGCAAATTTAATCGTAGTTTCACTTTGCTCATTTTCCACTTGCGAATTTGCCACAATTCCTGCACCTGCAAAAATTCTTGCCCGATCGCCTTGAATATATCCCGATCTAATTCCGACACCAAAAGTCCCTTCACCATTACTATTTAGCCAACCAATTGGAGCCGCATACCAACCGCGATCGCAAGCCTCCCATTGCTGCATAAAACAAACTGCGCGATCTCGTGGCACACCACCCACTGCCGCCGTCGGATGTAACTGCTGTAAAATATCGAGAGCAATTAACCAATCGGGATTATTAATTTGAGCCGTAATCGGTGTGTGTAAATGCTGCACATTAGATAGTTTGAGCAAACTTGTTTTTACACGCGGATCGATCGCTGCTCCCATACTTTGAAGGCGATCGCAAATGGAACGAATCACAAACTGATGCTCGCGCATATCTTTGTCACTATTGAGCAAATAATCACCTAGCATTTGATCTTCTTGCACTGATTTACCACGCTGAATTGAACCTGCTAGGGCATCACTGCGTAAACAGAGGCGATCGCCTTGCATTTTAAATTGCAAAACCACTTCAGGAGTTGCACCCAAAAATGTTTTTCCCATGCCGCAATCTAACAAAAAAGAGATGCACTCAGGATATTCACAGCGCAAGACGTGCAGCACCTGAAACGGGTCAAAATCGCGATCGGCAAGAACATCGATCGCCCTTGCTAAGACGACTTTTTGGAAATGACCTTGATTAATTAAAGTTAAAGCTTGCTCGACAATTTTTGTCCAAACCTGTGACCCTTGCACCTCAATAATTTTACTTACTTCATGTAAAGTCGGTGCTTGGTAATGGGAGCTTTCATGCAAATGCGATCGCATATTTTGTAAAAGTTCCAACACTTCATCAGCATCATCCCAAGGCTGAATGTAATGATTTAAAGTTAAAGTGCAGTTGGTCGAGCTATGACGCACCATCCACCGAGGAATAAAGAATAGGAGTGTGGGAAACTCAATCTCCGTGGGTTCAATCGGCATCTGTGGAAAATCGAGACATTCATCGCCATCACTACCATTGCGATAAAATGAAAACGCCCCAAAAATATGAATAGAACTTGCCGATGCTGATAATTCCAGATCGGGATTTTGAGCGATGATCGCTTTATCTAAATGCTTCTTAATAAATTTCTTGACACAAGCAAAGCGATCGCTTAAATCATGGTTTGGAACAGGTGTCTGAGCAATCGATCCCGCGCCTGCTAAAACCAAATTAGTATTTGGACGTTCCCAGTAAAATTTGGGCTGTTGGGGATCAGACTTACTTGCCAACAACAATAAAGGATTATTGCACTCCCAATTTTGAGAGTAACTAAATAAAATCGATGATCCTGTGATCTGCGCTTTAGCGATCGCTTTAACAATCCAATCGTGCAGAGATTTAGAATCGATGTTGCTATAAGTGACACTCTGACGAACTTGCATGATTATATTTTAGCCATACAACGCCGTTCAGCCACAAAAAGCCTTTGATAAATTAGAGAGGTTGACTACGCCCCTTGAATTTATGCAACTAGGTCGTCACCCGTAGCACTTGCCAATTCCTGTAAACGCTCCTGTTGATCTTTAGAAATACAACTTTGAATTACTTCCTCCAATTCACCTTCCAGAATTGGGGGCAAAGTAAAGTTCTGTCCCAGACGATGCTCCGTGAGGCGACTATCTTTATAGTTATAAGTGCGAATTTTTTCGGAGCGAGAACCAGTACCAACCTGCGATCGCCGCATGGATGTAATTTCGGCTTGTTGTTCTCGCAACTTGATTTCATAGAGCTTTGCCCGCAAAATCTGCATTGCGCGCTCTTTGTTTTGTAACTGCGATCGCTCTTCCGTACAGAAAATTCTAATCCCCGTCGGTTTGTGAAATAAGTCGGCGGCTGTTTCCACCTTGTTGACGTTCTGACCGCCCGCACCACCCGATCGCGCCGTGGACATTTCAATATCTTTAGGATCGATATGCACTTCAACCGCATCTACTTCGGGCATCACTGCCACTGTTGCTGTTGATGTATGCACACGTCCTTGTGACTCAGTTGCTGGGACGCGCTGAACTCGATGCACGCCTGACTCAAACTTGAGTTTGCTATAAACGCGATCGCCCTGCACTTCAATGATCGCTTCTTTAAAGCCACCCATTTCTGCCAAAGTCTCACTGACCATCTTCACTCGCCAGCCTTGACGCTCGGCATAGCGCGTATATAGCCGCACCAAATCTCCAGCCCAGATTCCAGCCTCATCACCACCTGTACCCGCACGAATTTCCAGCATGATGTTCTTGTCATCATTAGGATCTTGGGGTAGTAATAAGATTTGGAGTTTCTGCTCTAGTTCTTCTAATTTAGTGGATAATTCCTCGACCTCCAGAGCCGCCATTTCCTTAAGTTCAGGGTCATTAGACTCCTTCAGGATTTCTTGTGACTCTTTATAATCCTGCTCCGCCTTCCGAAAAGTCTCGTAGGTCAGTACTGTCTCTTCCAACGAAGCCCGCACCTTCGCAATGCGCTGAAACTCGCCGTGATCGGTCGCCACGTCAGGATCACCCATCCGACGAGTCAGTTCATTGAAGGTTTGTTCAACAGATTCAAGCTTTTTGATTAAATAAGCAGCAGGCATGGGTTTGGAAATACCACAAAGGAACGTAAAAAATTAGTAAGCCAACAAAACAATGAATTAATCCTAAAATTAATTTTAATGGTGGCTATAACTATGCGTCTTTGGCGTTTTCGTCAAACATACCGTACTTACGCAAGAAGCGTTCTACACGACCTTCAGTATCGATAATCTTTTGTGTGCCTGTATAGAAAGGGTGATTGCCCGACCATACATCAACATTAATTTCAGGATGAGTAGAACCAATCGTTGCTACCACTTCACCGTTACAAATTACTTTTGCATCGGGATACCACTTCGGGTGAATTCCAGCTTTAGGCATAGTCTTAGCTATAAAAATCAAAAATTAAGCTTTTCTAGACTAGCATAGAATTATGCAATTAAAAATGCTAATTAGACTGCAATGGAGATAAACCTATGGTCGTTGCTCAAGTCAAGCCAACATTGCCGAATAAATCTCTAGATTCTAAGGATGTAGACTCTAGCTCTCCAGAGCCAAAAGTTTTTGTGACTGTGGAGGAATATCGGGCGATCGCCGAAACCGCCGAAGCACATCTTGAATATCGCAACGGAGAAATTATTACTATGTCTGGAGGTTCACCCGCACACAGTCGGATTGCTGTTGATGTCACAACTTTTCTAAATCTTGCCGTTCGCGACACCAATTTTGAAATTTACAACGGCGATATGCGGATTTGGATTCCTGAGCATCAATGTGGAACCTACGCTGACGTTTTAGTAATCGACGGTGAGCCAGAGTTTAATGGCGAGTCCCAAAGGGATGCGTCCCGCCGCACTGATGAAATTCTTAATCCTTTATTGATTGTCGAGGTTTTATCACCATCTACTGAAGGATACGATCGCGGTGAAAAGTTCAGAAAATATCGCTCTATGCCTAGCTTTTGTGAATATCTCCTCGTTAGTCAAGTAGAACCATATATCGAGCATTATTCTAAGCTTGAGGGCGATCGCTGGCAGTTAGAAATAAGCGATCGCCTAGATCAAAAAATCACTTTGCCCAGCCTCAAGGTAGATCTGCCAATGCAAGAAATCTATCGGCGCATTAAATTTTCAGACACTTCATCGTAAGTAATGGTTTACGGTTTTTGGTATGAGAATCACGTAGACTGCACTTAAAATATACTTCTCAGACAAGACTTTCAAGGCGCTCAATCCAACTATTAAACATTAGGCACTCTTGACGAATAGTGACTAAGCCAATATCTAGAGCTATATTTAAGCCATCAGTAATTTTTTCGTATTTACTGCATATTTGAATAATGCGCTTAGAAGGAGCAGTGTTATACCCGCCATTGATATGCTCTGGGGAATCAAATTCATTTCGGATCTTGATTAATTTACTGATCATTCTTTCATCATCAAACCAAATTCTAAACATTTCTGGTTTGCTAAACAAAAGGCTTTCAAACTCATGGACTACGATATTAGCAATGAAGTTAGGTTGTGCAATATCTTCCTGAAATTCTTCTTCAATTGCCTTTGCTCTTTTGATTGAAGATAAACCAGTCGTGAGTTTTGATCTAGGAAAATCTGATGGTAATCCATAAAAATCAATTAGCGTTGTCACCCACGCAGTAGGGTCTTCTTTACACTTCCTTTCAACTTGAGATTTGACTTTGCCATAAGTTGATATGCCACCTTTTTGACTGCCATTACTTAAAACAATTGCATTAAGCAAAATACCTAGTTCGACAAAATAGCTAAACAAGACTCTTTTAACAAAAGTTTCTTCAGTTGGTCCTTCGCAAAAAATATGGACTCTGATCATATCTATGGTCTACCACCCAACAGATTTTTTTGCCATAGTTCACCCAAAGAGTATTCCTCCAGCCAGTCAGACAGAGCATTTTCATCAAGACGGCGTAGATGGGTTGCTCCTTCAATGCGATCGCACACAATCACATCAGAGACATCAAACTCGTTAAGTAGTGCTACTGACTGGGTAGAAACTATGACTTGTTTAGATTTGGCTGTGGAGCGCAGCAATGAAGCCAGAACATTAATGGCATAAGGGTGTAACCCCAACTCTGGCTCATCAATTAAAATCATTTCAGGTTGTTCATCTTCTGGTTGCATTAACACAGTTGCCAAGCAAATAAACCGCAAAGTCCCATCAGAGAGTTGATAAGCTTTGAAAGGAATATCTTCACCTTTTTCAAACCATTCCAGTTCAATTTGCTCTGGGCTATTAAGACAAGGACGCAGGTTAAAATCACCAAAAAATGGAGCAACTAACTGGATAGTTTTGACGATTCTTTGATAGTGATTTTGATATTGATCTTTCAGTAAGTAAAGGTAAGCCGCCAGATTTTGAGCATCTGGTCGTAAATAAATATTGTCATTAATAGCTTGCCGTTGCTTTACCAGAGCGCTATCGCCAGTGTCATGAAAGTGATAAAGTCGCCAGTTCTTCATCACTGGCACAGTGTAACCGTAGATTCCTGTCTCACGACCCCTCGTTTCTACCTTAGTCTCAAAATGCCCTTTTCCAATTTTCCAGTTGCCAATTTTTTCCCACCAAAAATTTTCATCAGCAAAAACCATGCGATTATCTTGAGTCGGCTCCAACATAAATTTATAGCCATTCCTACCAAAGTAAAGTTCAGAAGCGATCTGTTTAGTTTTTTTTCTCCCAAAATGCAGTAAAGAGTCTGGACCTCCTTGCTTGCTAACATGAAGTTGTAAATTACTTGTGAGTATTTGCTGTATTAGACGAAATACGGCGATAAAATTTGACTTGCCAGAGCCATTAGCCCCAATTAATACATTTAGTTCTTTTAATTCCAGATCGCACTCACGGATTGATTTGAACCCTTTCAGTACAATTCTCGATAACTGATCTTGGTTCATGATTATGACCTATGGATACCAAAACATACCTTTAATGCCTTCGGGATCGGCGTTGAAACCTAGCTGGTTGTAAAATTCGACCACATGGGCATCGGCGAATAGACTAATGTTACTGATGTCGGATTTGCGTAACTCGCGGATCATTTCTTCCATCATCGCTTTGCCTAAACCCCTGCCTTGAAAATCGGGGTGAATCACCACATCCCATAATGTCGCGTTAAAGGCGTAGTCAGAGGTAGCACGCGCAAAACCAATTAAACGTCGAAAACCGCCGCGATGCTCCCACATCGAAAGGACGACAAAGCTATGCTGCAAGGCAATCCGAACTTTACGAATTGGTCGCCTCGCCCACCCCACAGAGTCACATAATTCTTCTAGTTCGTAGAGATCAAGATCTTTTTCGGTGCTAAAGAAAATTTGTCCGCTTTGGTTTGGCACTTGGCGAAGTTTTGTTTTTTTTGTTGGTTCGAGGGTGTCAGAACCAAATAAGCTTTTCCAGAACCCCATTTGCCTAATTTATATATAGCAGCGATCGCCCTGTTTGTTGTAGACATTCTAAACGCTTTTGTATTGTATCTGCTTTTGTTGAAATCAAGCGATCGCAAATACTAAAATGCTGGTATTTCATGATATCGCTATCACTAGTAATTTCAGGGCAAAACCCAAAAGAGAGTTGCGGGCTTCGCACCATAACTCTCTTTTGGGTTTGTGGCGATCATTAATAGTTAGGTATAGTTGGTCTGATTCAGTCCCGTCTTTATATTGGTAGAATTAGGTCATCATTGCTGCGCCTTTAACCGAGCCATAGATATTAGATTTTATTTTTAACTCCTGAACCAAGCAATGTTAAATCTGAGCGCACTATTTCAGACATATACACAGACAGATAGAGAGCCAATATTGGCTCTCTCACCGATCGCGATATTCTGGATGGTGAAATGCGATTGTGAGCGAGCAGGAGGTTGGCAATGACGTTTGGGCTAAAAACCTCAACGATCGAGTTACTGAAGCGTTTCAATACTAGCTTTCCACAGTTTTACGAACAATTTGTTAGTAGTGACATTCAACTGCAAAATCTGCGATTGGCTTACCAGCTTTATCAGACTAAGGAAGCTGTAATTGAGCTGAAGTCTGAAAGCAGCAAGAGTGTGCTTTATTTTGCCTATCGCAATCAGTCTTTTCTGTTAAACGATATTTTTGGCGTGTTAGCTGCCTATGGCTTGACAATTCACAGTCTGAGCCTATATGGACAGATCCATACACCAATGTTGGTATTTATTAAGCTGGTGATTTCTCGCGGCGGTAAGGCTCTGCCCCAAAAGACTGCCGAAAATGTGCGGAAGGCAATCAAGGAGACATTATTGGGGCGCTTTGAGGTCGAGGAGATGCTAGCGTTGGAGTTTAACCTCGATAGTGGGCTTAAAAAAGTAGAGACTAACTTTTATGTCGATCGCGTGTTTCATTTACCAGCATTGTTAGTGGAGGCAGATAGCCAACCAGGGTTGTTTTATAAGGTGATGAATGCAATCTGGCAGGAGGATTTGTTGGTGGTGAATGCTAATTTGTTAGTATGGCGCGGGCGGACACGTTTGATTTTGTATTTGTTAGGTCCTAATGAAAATTTGATACCTGAATATTTAGGAACAAAAATTGCTGAAAGTCTGAAACAACGTTTGTCAGATTAACAAAAATGGCGCGTTACGCCATTTTTATCTAATTCTTGAGTTGGGCGATCGCCTCATAGAAAGGTTGCCAATCGTCATCAACGGTAATCTTTTCCCAGATTTCCTCAATTTTGGGGCGCAAGAAAATGATCGTGGGGTTAGCTTGCTGGAGTTGCTGGGCAATATTGGCTAATTCAGCGATCGGTTGACGGATCAGAAGTTGATGATAAACTTCGCGCCATTTCTCTAATAGCGGTAACTGCTCCTCCTTGATTTCCCAATCATGGTTAGCAAAAATGTTACTTACATCTTCGCGCCAATTAAAATGAAAAGATTGACGCAGATTAACGAAGAATTGGTTATAGCCGATCGCCTGTACTCCTGACAATAATTCTAAAGTTGCGCCGATTAAGTCCTCAGTCTCAGGCTCGGAGAGGGTAGCAAAACCTAAACGCTTCAGCATCATTTCGCAATAAGCATCGCGATAGAAGTCTTTGAATTTCTGTAATGAAGCTTGCATATCATCTTTATCCATCACCATGCTGAGGGGATCTTGTAGCTTTTCTAAGTTCCAATAGCAAGCTGCTGGTTGATTGGCATAGCTATAGCGTCCTGCATAGTCAAAATAAGCCGCCGTAAAACGTGGATCGTAATTGGGAATAAAAGCAAAAGGTCCATAATCAAAACTTTCGCCTGTAATCGACATATTATCGGTATTGAGAACAGCGTGACAGAAGCCCACTGCCATCCATTGAGCGCAAAGTCTAGCAACTCGTTCCACTAGTTCTAAATAGAAAATTCCATCTTGATTCTCTTTTTCCCAAATATGAGGATAGTAAATTTGCAGTACATGATCGAGTAATTTGCGCGTGAGATCATCTCGTCCAATCCAGCGTAGACGCTCGAATGTGCCGAACCGAATATGCGATCGCGAAAAGCGCACCATTACCGATGATCTAGTAGGTGAAGGTTCATCACCACGATAGAGTTGTTCCCCTGTTTCGACAAGACTAAGACATCGCGAAGTTTTCACACCCATACGGTGCAAAGCTTCTGAGGCAATGATTTCCCGCACGCCGCCCTTGAGGGTGAGCCGACCATCGGCAGTACGCGAATAGGGAGTTCTGCCTGAACCTTTAGTTCCAAAATCATAGAGTTCGCCATCAATGCCGCGCACTTGACCATAGATAAAGCCACGTCCATCACCGAGTTGGGGGTTATATTCACCAAATTGATAGCCGTGATAGCGGAGGGCGAGGAATGGGCGTACAGCTTGAAAATGTCCAAAGGCTTCGATAAAGTCATCATCGCTAACCTGTGCAGGTGCGAGTCCTAGAATCGGCAAAATATCATCATTACGCCAACGTAATTTGTGAAGCGGAAATTCGGCGGCGGTCACGACATCGTGATAGTCTGCTAGGGATTCGATCGCGGGTTCGTAGTTGAGATTTAGGAAAGGGTTGCTAGAGTGACTCATGCTAAAGAAATCAAGAAAATATTAGATGCTTCTGCCATGATACTTGCTTCAGAGAGCAATCAAGCTGTTAGCTATTGGTATGAGGGAATTTGTCCCTATAGTGGTGATTTGGTAAGGTTGCCTCGCACTTTGGAAATAGAGGCGATCGCTAAAAATTTAATGCAAGAAATTTCTCTAGCGCAGCCTGATGGATTAGAAGGGAAAATGTATGGGGTGCTATTAGCGGAATCAGCTACAGGAGAAAGATCAATTCTCAAAGCTTTTTCGGGTTTGCTCAATGGCAAAAGCCACATTGACGGATGGGTTCCACTGATCGCAGGTCGAGAGAAGGTAGCAATTGAGGAATCAATTACTTTAAATAAATTAGCGGTAATTAAGCAGGAACTAATTGATTTAAGTGAGATTCCTGAACGTTGGGAATATGCCAATCAATCCCAAGAATATGAGTTACAATTGCAAGCTTTACGCGATCGCCATCAAGTTTCTAAACAGGAAAGGCAAGCTAAGCGATCGCAAAATGATCCAGATTTGGAAGCTCTAGATCGAGAAAGTCAATTGGAGAAAATTGCAAGGCGCAATTTTAAACGCGATCGCGATTTGGTTCTATCACCTTTGCAAGAATTGATCGCTGAGGCTGACAGCAAAATGCAAGTTCTCAAAAAGCAGCGTCGTGAATTATCGCGCACTTTGCAAACCCAGATGCATCATGCTTATGTGTTGACTAATTTTGCGGGGGAAACGCGATCGCTACGAGAGTTAATTACGGAAGGAGCAATGCCAACGGGGATGGGAGATTGTTGCGCTCCCAAGTTGTTACATTATGCCGCAACTCATAACCTCACACCTTTGGCAATGGCTGAGTTTTGGTGGGGAAGTCCTTCACCTGATGGTTATAAAATTCAAGGTGAGTTTTATGGTGCTTGTGTAGAAAGGTGTCAGCCATTAATGGGCTTTTTATTGTCGGGTAGGAGATCCCCCTCAATCCCCCCTACTATTGAAAATTTTGCTTCGCAAAATTTTCAACTCATCTATGAAGATCAGTATCTAATTGCGATCGCCAAACCTCCCGAACTTCTATCAGTCCCCGGACGATATTTAGATACTCAAGACAGTGTGCTAAGTCGATTACGTCAATATTTCGGCAATCAAAGAGAACTATATCCAGTGCATCGCCTTGATCGCCAAACTTCAGGGATTTTATTATTTGCCTGTGATTTAGAGTCATTGCGTAGTTTAAGTGACCAATTTCAAAAAAGAGAAATTCACAAAATCTATGAGGCGTTGCTATCGGGTAAGCTGGAACGTGAAAATGGAACGATTGATTTGCCACTGTGGGGTAATCCTGAAAATCGCCCCCGTCAACAGGTGGACTATCAACGAGGTAAGCCTAGTGTGACTAAGTTTCGCGTAATAGCACAGGAGGGGAATTATTCGCGAATTGAATTTATCCCCTTAACAGGACGTACTCATCAATTGCGAGTTCACTCTGCCGATCCACAGGGGGTAGGAATACCGATTTTAGGCGATCGCCTTTATGGTTGTCAGGCTGCTACAAGTCGCTTACATCTCCATGCAAGGGACTTAACTTTTAGACATCCGCGATCGCAAGAATTAATCCATTTACAAATACCAGTTCCTTTTTGATTTAATTCTCTATAGCAATACTTGAGTTAGTTAGGACAAATCAAAACCCAAAAGGAGAATGGCGGCGCTTTGCGCCGCCATTCTCCTTTTAGGTTTTATGTCCTCAGCAAAACTTGCATTGCTATATCATGCTAATGTGAAAAGCTCTAGGTTCAATCTTCGATAAATTTATAAATAACAAATAATATATGTCTGACAATTGGATGGATAAGCTCAAGTACGATGAGAAAGGATTGATTCCTGCGATCGCCCAAGATGCGGAAGATGGCACAATTTTGATGATGGCATGGATGAATCGGCAAGCACTAGAATTAACGGTGTCAACTGGTGAAGTGCATTACTGGAGCCGATCGCGTCAGGAGCTATGGCATAAGGGCGCAACTTCTGGGCATATTCAAAAACTTAAGAAAATATATTACGACTGCGATCGCGATGTTATCTTAGTCAAAATTGAGCAAATTGGTGATATTGCCTGTCATACAGGTGCAAGAAGTTGTTTCTTTACAGAAGTACCTCTTACATCCAATTAAAGAGATAGCGGCGCTTTGCGCCGCTATCTCTTTAATTGGATGTAGTTTTTAATTCGATGAGAGCATTCACTTTATTGACTAATTCCAATGTCGAGAATCCCTTAGTTAGATAATCAGTCGCGCCCAGACGACTGGTTTCCCTTGACCATTCCTCAGCTAGTCGCGATGAAATTACCAGAATCGGCATTGAAAAACCTGCTTGACGACAGCGATCAATTAATGTGAATCCATCCATGTGAGGCATCTCAATATCGGTAATTAATAAAGCAGGTTGATTATGGCGTTGTAGCCATTGCCAAGCTTCCATGCCATCATCACAAGTGGCGATTTCGTATCCTTGGGGTGATAAGCTGCTCTCAATACGACGACGCATCAAGGCAGCATCATCTACTACTAAGATTTGCCGATCGCTAGATGGATCTAAGAAAGATTTATTTACTTGAGAACTAGAAGTTATGAGCATCTCCGATGGTGATGAGCAGAAAGCTTCCACAAAGGAAAGTGCATCAATCACGGGAATAAGCTTCCCATCGGGCATTAAGCTCATCCCAATTAAACCAATCGGAGCTACTAGAGGCGATGGCATTGGATTAACCAATAAATCACTCTGTCCAATTAGGGTATCTGCAATTAACCAAACTCCGCGATCGCCATTTAGTTTATTTGCTACTTTCTGAGTACGCACCGCGATCGCTGTCGGTAAGATTGATCTGGTGGCGGTTTGTCCTTGCCAATATTGATAGAGATCGATCGCAGGTACAGTTCCATGATCTTCCTTCACTTCAATAGTGTAATCAGAACGGTCTGTTTTTTGCCAGAGCAAGCCCTCCACTAACATTGTGGTATAGATTTCGGAGGTAGGTACTGCAAATGTGCGATCGCCAGCTTGCAGTAACATACAGCGTACAAATAGATGCGGTACAGGAATTTGGATCGTAAAATTTGTGCCTTTGCCTAGTTGGGAAGCAAGACTCAGTTTGCCATTCATTAACTCAACTTGGCTAGCGACCACATCCATACCGACACCGCGACCTGAGATGTCGCTGACTGATTTCGCAGAAGTGAAGCCCGACTGACAGAGGACATTCAATAATCGCTCGGTGGTACTAGTATCTGTAAGTGGTAATCCCTTTGATTTGGCAATTTGGTTGATGCGATCGGGATCGATTCCCTTTCCATCATCGCGAATGCTAAGCTCAAACATACTACCGCGACGTTTTAGAGCTAGTTCCATTTGTCCCTGTATGGATTTACCTAACTTCTCGCGCTCAACCGAGTCTTCAATCCCATGATCATAGGCATTACGCAGTAAATGCAGCAGAACGGGTTCTAAACTCCGCAACGTACCTGCATCAAGTTCTAATTGTTCCCCAATAATCGTCAACTGCACTTGCTTGCCAACACGAGTAATCAAATCTCGCAAAATCCCTCTCGCTCTAAATGCTAAAGTTGCAAAAGGAACGAGACGACTTTCTTCGATGGTTTGTTGGAGATTGCGTAAACTGCGATCGAGTACTTGAATGCTCTCAGCAGTGCGCCTTGCAGATTCCCCTGTTTCCGAGCCTAATTCAATTAGACGTAGACTGATTTCCAATAAACGGTTAATGGCAGTATAGCCTTGACGATAGCGTTCTACTTTTAGTCCATCTTGTTCTCCTGAAGCATCTAGCAAGGCGTAATCATCTTGGACTTCACGCAGTTGCGTAATATACTGCACACTATTCTGAGCAAGGGATACGAGGGGTAATAAATTAGCATAAACTGATTGATAAAACCCCTGTGTAGCGCGGGTTGCCATCAAGGTTTCCACCAGATATTGCGACGATCGCTCTAGACGATCAAGAGGTACAGGGATTTGAATGTCTGCCGCCGTAAAAATCGGCGCATTAATTGGCGCATTAGTTGAAGACAGGACTTCATTGCTAATACTTGAGGCATCGATCGCTAAAGATGGAACCTGTTCTATCTGAATTTCAAAAACTCCACCTTGACGAGCGCTGTCTTTGAGCTTTTTGAGAAAGGGCATCCATTCCGACTGCCATAGCTCACAATCAAGGCGATCGCAAAAGTCTCGCCCTTGCTGTAAAAAGTCTTGCCACTCCGTAGTGAGATTAATTTCTGTACCAATTTCTTGTAACTGAGCAATGGTTTGTTTTGCAATTTCGCAAGTCTCCTCTGGCACTGTCCCCGTTGGTGGTAACTCCTCGATCGCCATTTCTAAGTCGAGTGTTACTAAGTCAAATCCTTGATCCGCAAATTCCTGTTGGATTTGGCGAATTTCATTCCATTCAGGTAAATATTCTGCTTGAATGCGATCGCGCAAAGTTTGAATATACTGCACCGCCGAGTCCGCATCACTAGGTTTCGCCATCTGGGGATTAGCAACCTGTACTGTTCCGATCAGTAATTCCCCCGCTTCGATCAAAGCTTTAGATAGTTCGCCATCAGCTAGGGGCGGAGCAACTTCGAGATAGCGCAGATCAGAAAGTAAATCTTCTAATATTGTCGAAACTTGCAATACGGCTTGAAATCCAACGGTGACCGAGCCACCTTTAATCGTATGCACACAACGATAAAGTTGCTGGATATCTTCGCGCCAGTTAGCTGCACTTAGCTGATGGACAGTCTGTACATATAATTGCAAATATTTCTGGGTATCTAATTCAAATAGAGTACGCAGTTCTTCTTGCAGTTGTAAATCATCAAACTCTGAGCTTGCCATTAGTTTTGCGATTAATTGATGTGATCAACTTATGTGATCCATTTATGATTTGCGTGCGGGGTGATTATTCGCTCAGATCAACGAATAATCTCAAATTTCTCAACTTCAAAGGATTCTATATCGTCAACTTCCGTGATATTAGATTCCAGTATGGGTGGCAATCGGAAAAACTGTACTCTTTCTAATAACTGACGTGCTAACATCCCCATTTTTCCAGATTGTTCGCGAGTAAATTGTGCCTGAGACGCGGAGCGCTCGGCGATCGCTTCAATATCTTGGATCGAGCTTAAGCTAAATTTGACTGCTTCCGCGATCGCTTTAGAAGAATCGGCTACGGAGATGCCAATTTCCGATAATTCCTCGGTTACAGTTGCAATATTCGTAAATGACTGCTCAGAGCTATTCACACTATTGGTAAAGTCCGACACCAGACTATTCACATCGCGTACATCTTGATCAATCCCCAATACGACCACATCCACAAATCCTGTCCGTTGTTGCAGCACAATTAGTCCTTGATTGGTTTGGGTTGCTAAGGTGTTTACCTGTGAGGCGATCGCTTCAAATTCCCTTGCCACCGAGACAAATTGTTCAGGGTCACGTTGCTCTAAGGCGCGGGCGGCAACCATTGAGGCGTTGGTAGCTAGAACCTGAGTCAAGGATGCTAAACGTTTTTGATCTAATACAAATTGTTTGGCAAGTGCCACGAATTCCCCCAAGTTTTTAATTCTTTGTACCATCTGCACCGTCGCAGCTTGGAGCGACTCAATCGAAGCTGTCAGATAAATAATTTGCTCTTCCCCCTGTCTTACTGCCGATCTCACCCTTTGTACCGCTTTATTTGCGGCGATCGCCTGTTGGGCAGCGTCCTGTGCTAATTGGTTCACATCCTCAATTCCTAAACGGGCTTGCACCACTAACGCTTCCTGTTGTTCCGCATTTTGGGATACGGCGATCGCTAACTGCTCTAGGCGATCGGTACGCAGCGTTACTTGCTTAGCGGTCTGTAAAACGGCAGCGAGTACTTCCGCTAGCTGTTCAGACAGACGATTGAGCGTATCGGCAATTAAACCTGTGGCATGGGGACTAACCTCCGCCTTTGACGTAAGGTCTCCTAGCTCAAGATCGGAAACCACATCCAGTAAATGGGAAATTTCATCTTGAAAAATATTGTTTTGAGCTTCTGCTTCAACTTGGGCTGTGGACTGATCTTGTTTGTTTTGAGCAAGATTGAAAGTCATTAGGTGAAACACTTCGGCTAACTTGCCAATCTCATCCTGAGCGCCAAGTTCCACCGTTGAGCTAAACTTCCCTTCAGCATATTCTCTGGCGATCGCTTCTAGTCCCTGAATTCTTTTGCTCAGGGTGCTACCAATAAATAAACCGAATAGGGAGCTGATCACAATCAAACTAAAACCTAAACCAAACACAAATAGGGTGGTATTCGCTAGTTGATTTTGAGCCTCTTGGTTCACAATTGGGATGAGACTACTGTTTAAATACAAAGCTGCGATCGTAAAACCGATTAACGAGAGGAAACTCGTTGAACCAATGGCAAAGAGAATCTTGCTACTAATTGGTAAATTATTTAACCAACTACTTCGATTAGATGCACGTTTAGATATTGGGGCGGCAGCAACAGCCTTCCGTTTTCTTTTGGCATTAGTTTTTTTGCGTGAAGAGGGAGGTTTATTTGCCATAGTCTTTGCATATCAAATTATTTTACCTGCAATACTATCAACATACAGCTTCACGTTGCGCCCCTTGAGTATGCTTCGCAACAATGTGAAAAATAATATAGCAAAGCAAGTTTTGCTTAGGACAAAAACCAGAAATGATTGGCGGCGCTTCGCGCCGCCAATCATTTCTGGTTTTTTGGTTTGTACTAGCTAATAGCAACAGGACATAAAACCCCAAAGATTAATAGCGGCGCTTTGCGCCGCTATTAATCTTTGGGGTTTTGATTTGTACTCAAGCATTAATTGAGCTATTTGGCTTAGGAGAATTAGTCTCGTTCTCTAAGGTGATATTTTGCTCAGGCTTTGGCTTGGGAGTTACCTTTGTAGGCTCTTCTATTTCTAGTGCGCCTGACAGAAAATCATCTATTTCCGCTCTCGCCAGATCGATTGAATCTGCATCCTCTTCATTAAGCTCATCAAACTCATTAAAAGAATCAAAGTTAAACTCAGGAGCCTTATCATTATCCTCAAAGGTTAAAATCTCAGAATTAAAATTAGAAGGAGTGCTAGGCTCTGGCAAGTTTTCTTCCACAGATAGATCCGCGAGATCCGCAAACTCATCTTCAGAGTCATCAATGAGATTATCTAATAAATTATTAGCAAAGCCATAGCTATCGTCAGCAGAGATTTCCTCCATAGAAGATGAGTTGCCAATAGATAAATCAGGTAAGTTGGTAAAACTATCATTTACCTCCTCATTATCAGCGACTTCCGAAAGCCAATCATCAGGAAAGTCTAGCGAAATATCAGAATTAGATTCCGTAAGTTCTGAATTGAACTGATTAGGCTCAGATATGGTGAATTCCTCCGAATAGTTAGAATCTAAGGATTCCTCTAGAACTAGATCGTTTGCCATTGATTCAAATATTGCTGCCTCTTCTAAATCCAAAGTATTTATGGAAGTAGAAGCTTCAGCCAAGAACGGATCACTAAATTCACCTAACCCAGCACTAGTCTCTAGCCCTTCGGTAAATCCTGCGATCGCCTCTTGATCATTGGCTAGATCTAAGACGTTTTCTTCAAGGTTCGTGAATACAGCATTAGAGTCAAATGTAGGTTCTTCGTCAAAGCTCATACTGAAGGCAGAGTCATTGGGGTCACTCAATAATCCATCAACGGAACCTATAGAATAGGCTTCAGATTGCAATTGATCATTTAAAGAATCTGATAGAGAACTAAAGTCATTGGATAGATCAAAGTTAAACTCTTCATCCACTAAGGCATCGTCAGGCTCTACTATCGATGACAGATCTGGTAATTCAAAATCTCCACTAAAGCTATCTGGTAAATCAGAAATCTGAACTTGGGCGAAGTTATCTAAAGAGTCAGCGATGTCAATATTATCAGTGGCGATCGCGTCAGGTTGCCAGATTGATTCTGAAACCTCGAAATCTTCTACATCTTGGTCAAACTCTGCATCTTGGTCAAACCCTGCATCTTGATCAAACAAGGAGGGAAAAGATGTGTTTGATTCTGCTTCTGATAGATTATCTAGGATTGGTGTTTCTGCCAATGCTTCTTGAGTTGCCGTCTCCAAAGCGATCGCTATTTCTGGAGTAAAAGCATCTTCATCTTGCAGATCTGGAGTAAAAGCATCTTCATCTTGCAGATCTACAGATTCATCTTGCAGATCCATAGAGTTAGCAAAGGCATCAGCAAAACTCTCGTCGTCGTCTTGAGTTTGCAAGTTTTCAAAGGGATCTGATAATTGCTCAAAAGTGTCGGACAGTTCAGACATCCCAGAGTCTAGCCCCTCCGATATCCATGCTGAATCAACAGCATCTACTTGCTCAAGCTGATTGTCTAGAGCATTATCTAGCTCATCTGCCTCACTAACATTAAACAAAGCCGAAATATCTGCATCTACATCTTCATCAGCTTCAGGCAGAATTGATGATTCTTGGAGGTTAGGCTCGGTGGCGATCGCATATTCTTGCTCATCGTATTGAATACTTGTGGAAATATCCAATTGGTTGCCTAAATCAACCAGTTCTTCACTCTCGGGAACAAAACTAGAGCTAAAGAAATTATCATCAGTTTCCGAATCTTCAGTTACATCGGATAAACCAGAGTCGCTAATCGATAAGTCGTCTAAATCAAAAGAGAACTCTTGTTCATCATCCGTTAGATCCGTTAGATCCGTAGGTAATTCTGGGAACTGTGATTGTTCTGTGTCACTAACATTAAACAAAGCCGAAATATCTGCATCTACTTCTTCATTAGATTCAGGCAGGATTGATGACGCTTGGATGTTAGACTCAGTGGCGATCGCATATTCTTGCTCATCGTATTGAAGACTTGTGGAAACATCCAAATCTGACAAGTTATTGTCTAAATCAAAAGAAAACTCTTGTCCGTCATCTAGATCTGTAGATAACTCTGGGAATTGCGATTCTGAGTCTAATTCAGGAATAAAGGCGTTGGGATCTGGTAGATCTATAGGAGTGTCAAAGTCATCAGCATAACTTGCAAACTCTGAGGCGATCGCATACTCTTGCTCATCATCTTGAATATATGCAGGAATATCAAAGGGATTAGCGATGTCAATCAGTTCTTCACTCTCTTGAGCAGGATTAGACTCAAAGAAATTATCAGCTTCTACGAGATCCTCAGAAGAGTCGGTCAGTATGTTCTCTTCTGGCTCAAAACTAAAGTCTTCTGAGAACGAATCATCTAATGAATCTTCAAGATAAATATCAGGGATTTGAACTGGTAAATCAACTAATTCTTCTTGAGTTTCAAGATTATCAGCTAGAAAGTCCTCTGGCTGATCCATAGCATATAATTCATCGACATTTTGACTAGAGAATTCATCTTCTTGGATTACTTGATCTAAGCCTTGAGCCAATCCTTGATCTAGAGAAATGGCTTCATCAAATGCTCTGTCAAATGGTGATTCATCAAAGGATGTGTTAAATGTATCCGTAAAAGCTTCATTGGATGGATGCTCTAGAGAATCATCTAAGGATTCGTTAATTGTTTCGTTAGATCCATAGTTACTATAGTCATCAAATGCATGAGAGATCGAGTCTTCCGAAAGACTATCGCCAAAATTTTCAGAACTAAATTCATCTATGGTATTTGCTGCAAATACATCATCTGTATAGCTATTATCTGGTGACTCTACGGCTTGCTCACTGTAAAAAGGATCAAATTCTGAGGTGATTTGATTAGACTCTGATGGCTCTAATGACTCAGCATCAAAGAATGAGTGAGAATCATCTAATGCAGATTCTATGTTGATATTCGGGATATGGAAATCATCATCTAGATCAGGAATTGAAAAGTCTACTGAAGTTGGTAAATTAGCATTGATATCATCTTCAGAAAGCGGTGATGCAACTGTATTAAACGTTGTATTTTCTAAGAATGAAGAAGTTGCTGAGACGATTAATGGATCGCTAGAGACTGCATCAATGTCAGACTCGTTAACGCCTTCCATCGGATTTTTGAAGGTTGTCTCATCACTGTAGGCATTATCTTCAAGCGAAGATTCATCATAAACTTCTTGTTTAAGATCCGCAAGGAGTGATTCTTCAATTAAGGAAATATCTGTCAGATCAGAATACATTGTTGAAGGATGATTTTGGCTTGCAGCAACATTTTGAGTAATGAAGTTTTCTGGTGCAGCGATGAAATTTTGCTCTTCTGAGAATTCTGCTCCATTGGCTGCCATTAGATCAGGTTGTGTCTGATCCCTGTTGATGCCCTCGTCAATGAGATTCTCAAGATATCTATTATCGAGAGCAGTGTTATCTACTTCTTCATTAGGTACTGTAGAGTCAGGGGTTGGTTGTTGTGAGAATGCAACCGCAGTTGCTGCTGCCGCTACGGCGATCGCTGGTACTGCCACACCTAGATTATTAATGCCATTACTATTTGATGCTGTCGTATCGACAAAGTTGTTAACAGATGTGGTGTGATCAACAAAGGATTCGGGCGCGACTCTGGCAGGACTCGCAACTCCAGATGGTAATCGGAAGAACTGAATTCCCTGTAGTAGTTGCTGAGCTTGATTGCCCATTGCTTCAGCTTGTTGCCTTGCCGATCGCGTGAGGTCGGCAGTGCGATCGGCTAGCTGCGCGATTTCACTAATATAGCTAGCCGTTGATCCTGCGGCATCAGCGATTTCGGTACTAGATTCCGTAATTGTTTGTCCAATTTGTACAACTTCTTCAGTAGCAGTTTGAATGCTATTAAAGGCAGATTGTGAAGCCTCTACGCCCGATGTAAATCCTGAAACTAGTCCACTTAAGTTCTGAACTTCGGCATCGATCGCGGTTACGACGGTTTGGATTTGTGATGTGCGTTGTTGTAGCACCGTCAAGCCGTCATTGGTTTGAGTTGCTAAGTCATTTACTTGACCTGCGATCGATTCAAATTCACGAGCCACACTCGCAAATTGTTGTGGATCTTTCTGTTCTGCGGCACGCGCTGCGACAAGAGTGGCATTGAGCGCGAGAACTTGGGTTAAAGATGCGATTTGACCTTGATCTTGCACAAATTGCTCGGCTAAGCCCACAAATTCGCCTAAAGTCTTCATGCGTTGAACAATCTGGGCAGAGCCTGTCTGAAGCACAGTGATACTGTCAGTCAGAGTATTAATTGAGGTTTGTCCAGAGGCAACGGTGTCACGCACTTCTTGGAGGGATTGGTTCGCTACATTTACCTGTGCTGCCGATCGCTGGGCGATCGCAGCTACTTGTTCGGTCAGAGCTTGACCTTGGGCAACCGACTGAGCTTGTTCGGCGGTATTCTGCACTACAGTTTGCGCTAATGCTTCGAGATCAGACGCACCCTGTGCCACCTGTTGTGCTGTACCTAAAACGCTGGAGATAATCTCCACCAGTTTTTCCCGTAGGCGATTGAGAGTATCGGCGACTAGTCCTGTAGCGCGATCGTTTACCTGCGCCTCAACGGTGAGATCCCCTTCTTCCATTGAGGAAACAACATCTAGCAGATCGCCGACTTCTGCTTCCATTAACTCCGATTCTGCAAAGTTTTGTTGAATCTGGGCGGCAGTTGAAGTGTTATCTGAAGCAGAGGTTTGGCTTAGCTCATTCCGTAAGCGAATCTCATTAGTTTTGACTTGCTGGAAAGTACTCTTTAAAGACAAACCTAGATGCTCAATTTCATCTTTACCCGCAGCATTGACACCTGCATTTCCTTGCTGAGTTAAGAAACGATCGCATTCTTCGGTTAGGGGCTGGAGGCGTTTTTTGAGAGAGTTGACAAATCCTAGTACCGCGATCGCCAAAATAGCACTAATACCAACGGCGGCTCCACCAACTAAAATCAACAATTTGTTGGTGATTTCCGCTTCTGGCATATAGGCAGCGACTAGCCAATCACTACCCGCAATTTTGCGATATGCCCAGAGATTGCCTCCTGTTTGGGTGATACCTGTAGGTTGAGCTTTTGCTTGCTGCGCCAGACTAGTTAGAGATTCTGAATTTGGACTTTGATAGGCTTCCGCAGCCGAAATGATTTTGCCACTCGCATCGATAACGACAAATCCAACTTTGATTTCACTAGCAGGGACAGGAGTGGCGGGTGCTAGGGACAGGAGACTATCGGAGATCGCATCCGCATTGACAATGCCGATGACCTTTTGACCATCGCTAATAGGGGCGCTATAGGTGATGATGTTTTTACCCGAAGCACTATAGGGCTGTGACCAAGAGGCTTGCCCTTTAAGCGTTCCCTGATAAAATGGCGCTTTTTGAATGTCAGGGCGATCGCTCGCCAACAATTTGTCATAGGGTGCTGCTAACTTTTGTCCAGCGTTAGCAGGTTTTAAGCCAGATTGTTCTTTCCAAATATAGGGTGCAATCGGTTTTGGCACAGGAAACAGCAAGTTACCATTGGTAGTAATCCCCATCCCTGCAATCGGCTTAGAGCTTTCTAGCCCCTCAATTACCAGTCTTTGATAAGGTTCGCTTCCCCGTGGCTTAGGCTGCTGTTGTGACAGGATTTTTGCCCCACTTGCCACACCATCGACAACCTGTTGTACATTTGTAAGCCGACCCTCAATCTGACGAGTCTGGGCTTCGGCAGAGCGATCAACTTCGCGCCGCGCACTACCGAGTAATTCCTGATAAAACAAATATCCTAAACCACCCAAACCTACTAGCGATGTCCCAATGGCAATAAGTAGCAAACCTAATCCCATAGAACCTTTGGGCTTGTTTTGCTTGGGGGCACTGGGAGCTTTAGGCGATCGCTTAGAAGCTGCCTGATCGCCTTTGCCCACAGAAGTTGCTCGGTCTTTTTTAGATGTGCTTGCCATATGCATTCGCTATAGGGAAAGGATCGGATATTTTTGTGAGAGCTATCCTACACTATACCTGACCCATTCATTAAGCCCCATAGATAGATCTTCTGTAGATATCGCAAGGATTCGCTTAATGATTTGCGGCTGCCTTACTAGTTGACTAGCATTAGCTAGAAAGTTGCCAACGTTGTGGTTGCCAAATATGGGTAGGAATACTGGATAAGATAATTTCAATGGGAGTATACTCGTTCTCCTTAATATTCGCTACTGTTTGATTTATTTTTATTGTCGAGTTTGCGGCGGCGATCGCAGGAGATGGGAGATTGGATCTCCCTGATGAGCGCCCTGACAAACCGAGATCCAATTCTTGATACTCATCGATGGTCAGACTGCCAGCCACGCGATCGACAATGATCCCCACCCCACCAAGCTGTGTGTTGCTCAACTCATCAGCAATCTTACTCAGCCGCACCACAGTTAAAGATTCTGTGATTAAGGTGCGTTGCTCGCCTATTAATAGTCTTAACAACAGCAAAGGCATAATACTCGCCTGATGATGCGTTACACCAATGATTGCAGCTTCGTAAAATGGTAAAGCCAGAATTGAGTTGCGCTCCAGAATGATAATTTCGGAAACCAATACATCAGGAAAAGTAATTGAGCGATCGCCAACTTTTGCCAAAATATATCGGTTACTAGGCGCAATTAGCTGACTAGTTTTTTGGGGTTGACTGGCTTGGCTGATCTCCGAAATACTCATTTCACCTGTTGTGGTAGTTTTTGCAATACCTCGGACAAGGACTCACGGCTGACAGGTTTTGGCAAGTAGTCGTTAGCTTTGGCACGTCTTAAACCGTAGTCAATTTCCAGTTTGGTACTTTTAGTAGAGCAGAGAATCACATATTGGTCAGCAATCTGACGATGCGATCGCACCTCGCGGAGAAATCTATAACCATCTTGATCTGGCAGGACGATATCTAAAAATACAGCAGCGTAGTGATTACTAGTAATTTTCTCTAAAGCACCAATAGTTGATTCACAGACATCGACAATATGTCCGAGATCTTGCAAGAAAGAACTTAGTAAGTGCCTTTGAGTTGCAGAATCATCAATTATTAAAAAACGTTCACTCATAATTTTAATGTGCAACTTTAAATAGTTATTTGGCAGTGATTGGAATGCAACGACTTAAGTATAAAAATATCTATTTAGCTTTATACCGTAAGCATATTCTGGATTTTGATTTGGTTCTAATATGACTGGTTATATCAGCAACGTGATTAGCAAAAAGATGATTTCTAGCAAATAGATGGATCGAAATTTTAGACTAGCCTATCGGTCGATAAAGGTGCAAGCTCTCTCAACAAGTTACGCAATTCCTCGCGGAATTTTGGTGAATCCGATGCTGAGCGTGGCTTCGCGAGAAATCGACTATTTGCCCATCTTGCCCGAAAGTTATTCGTCATACTGTTTTCAGCAGTAACTAATACTAGAGATAGCGAAGATAGCTCTCGCTGACGACGGATTTGTTTAATTAGATCAAAGCCATTAAGACTTGGCATATTGATGTCAATAAATACAATCGTTGGTTTGTAGTTTAAGATTTTTTCAGTTGCTAGTTCAGCATTATCTGTAGAGTCAACTTGATAGCCCCAACTAGTCAATAAACGTTGCATTTGTTGCAATAAAACAGGCGAATCATCAACGATAAAAACCTTAGGCTCGTCCTTAGAAATTTTTGGTGCGGTTATTTGAGAGCGATTGCCAATATCACTATCTGACTTGCGTTCTGGTAGTGGCACAATTGATACGATATCTTTTTGCGCTAATTTATCTAACAATAAGGCAGTGCGATAAATTGGTTGTTTAAATGTATCAGCGATCGCGCAAATCCGATCTTGCCCCGTAGTGACCTTTGCAAACAGTGGAAAGTTATCATTACCAACCCTAGCTAACAAATTTGCGGCATCAATGAGCTGGACTAATTGATAAGGATGTTTGATGCGTTCAAATTTTTGCCATTGGCGCACTTCGTTGGCGATCGTACTTTCCAATGCAGATAGCTGCCAAACTGGCAGATTAATTTGTAAGTCATTAGCTGGCTTCCAGACAAAAGAAAAACCATCTTCTAAATGCAATGCTAACAAGTTTTCTAAGATAATTTCCTTGAGAACATCTTTAGTAATATCAGGATATTTCTTGTAAACATTACTCACAAACGGATAGCAGTAAGGTCGATTGGTTTGGCGTTGTTCCCACTCAGGAATGCGGGAAAAACTGACACCTTTATTAATATATTTGCGAACCAATGTTGGTATTACTTGACCTTCTTCTTCTGCTAATACTAATCCTCCACCCGTAAGTAATAATTTCCACCGATGATATTTAGTCTCTACGCGGATCACTCCTGTAGATCGACTCATGACGCGCATAGCTGCTAACAGGATATGTAATGTGGCATTCCTCACTACCTGTCCGTCCGTCAAGTTGTTAGACACAAGGTCTGATGAATTAGGCAAGGAACCTGTCATAGCAAGCATGGTTTTTGACTGGGAAGCACTTGGACAGCAAAAGTATTACAAAAAAACGGATCGCTCCAGATTAGATCGTAGCAACCTGAGACAAACTAGATTGGTTATCTAAGATACATTGCTTTAAATTTAACCTAGAAATCTCCTTGCACCTACAATAGGTCAGCAAAATAGCTGAGTAAATGGCGGCGCAAATCGCCTTCACTCATTTCTTTAGTTACAGCGCTTTGCGTTTTTCTGAAGTATGGGATTGTTTCCCCGCCTTCGGCGGGGAAACAATCCCATACTTCAGCGCTTTGCGCTATATAACTAGTAAGACTATAAGAATTTATTTTTGATGAGTAGCGATCGCCGTTTAAAAGTTCTCTGTTTGCATGGACATCCCGGTAATAGCGAGGCAATGCAGATATTTGGACAACATTTTCAGGAGCAAGGAATAAAGGTAATTGCGCCAGATTTGCGCGGTTATGGAAATTGTCAGGCTAGCTCTAGCTTCACCATGTTGGATCATATAGAGGATCTCTGGGATTTATTGATGCGCGATCGCCAGTTAGAGCCAGATAGTGAATATTTAATTTTGGGATGGTCTTTGGGTGGAATTTTAGCGATCGAGTTGGCTCTGCGTATTTTTGAGGCACAAAATTTGCGATCGGTAAATAATCCTAGTCCGAAAATTATTGGCTTGATTTTAATTGCAACTGCCGCTAAGCCTCGCAGCAGTTTACCGAAAATTGCTTGGTGGGAATATCTCAATTTGGCGATCGCCGTAATTCTCCATTTACTCTTGTCCAAAATTGCCCCAAAAACCCGTTGGCATATTGATTGGTTTGGTAAGCGATCGCTGATCAAATATTTAATCCAGCAGCATACTCAGACTGCTTACGATCAAATTTCGACTACGGGGGCAAAAGCCTATTTACAAACTTCGCGCTATGCTCAAATCGCCTTAATCCAAGCCCTCAGACAAGGCTACGATCGCACCGCCGATTTAGCCAAAATTCAAATTCCTTGCTTAGCGATCGCCGCCGAGCAAGATCGCCATATTACGGCGGCGGCAACGGCGGAAACAGCTAAATTATTACCAAATTGCGAATTTATTTGTTACCCCAATACTGCCCATTTATTGCCTTGGGAAATTGGCGATCGCCTGCTAGCAGATATTGATGCATGGTGCAAAGTGTCATTTTCATTGTGAAAATGACACTTTGCATTACTTTCATTGTGATAATTTAAATCTATTGGCTTGCTTCAACATCTATAACAACCTATGTTTCCCCAAAAATTTCTGACGAGAATGGCACAGATCCATCAGCTTTCTGCCGATCAGGAAAGTGTATTTCTCTTACGGTTTGGGGAAGATCGCGAAGATCGTGAAGTGGCAAGCTTTCTAGGGATTTCTGAAGAAGCCTATCGCAAGCGGATGGGCGAAATTTATCGCAAGTTTGATATTAGTGGCAAAGGTCCGGGGAAAAACAACCGCCTCTTGCATATTTTACAAAATTACTTAGATGCGGAAACCACTTCCCAGAACGACCAGAACCTGACAAATCCATCATCTAGTGTCAAAATTGCTGACTCAAATATCGATATTGAGGAACTCGTCCAGCAATTACGTTACCGCAGCCGCCAAGTCATTCAAGAACGTTGCGCCACAATGCGAGTCTTGGATATGTCGCATCCTATCGGTTTAGAAGAAATCTATACAGGAACCGATGTCTTAGAAAAAATTACTAGCCGTCGTCGTTTGGGAATTGCCGATCTATTGGCTACCTATCACGGGCGCGATCGCCTCGGCACATCAGCGATCGATGAAAGCCGCGTTTCGAGTATGGATGCGCTTAGCCGTTATAGCAAATTAATGTTGCTAGGCAAACCAGGGGCAGGTAAAACCACATTATTGAAATATACAGCCCTAAAATGCTCTCAGGGAGATATTTTTAGTGAGTTAGTGCCAGTTTTTGTGACCTTGCGACAATATGCGGGGGCAGAAGCTCAACCAAATCTCTTAGATTATATTTCTCAAGACTTTCGCGCCTATAGCATTGGTGATGAACTAACGGTCAAACAACTGCTCCATCATGGTCGCGCCATTCTATTTCTCGATGGACTGGATGAAGTTCGGGAAGATGATTTGCATCGCGTACTGGAAGATTTAAGAAGTTTTTCTGAGCAGTACTATAAAAATCGCTTTGTGATTACCAGTCGCTTGGGAGCGCAGGAATATGTGTTTGAGAAATTTACGGAAGTTGAGGTAGCGAACTTCCAGCCCTTGCAGATTTCCCATTTTGCTCAGCGTTGGTTTATTGGTAATTCCCAACATATTGAGCTTTTCCTGCGAAAAGTAGAAGATAATCGCCCAATTTATGAATTAGCTACCAATCCTTTACTACTCACCTTACTCTGTTTAGTTTTTGATGAGTATGGCGATTTCCCAACCAATCGTTCCGAACTATATCGCGAAGGCTTAGATGTGCTGCTCAAAAAATGGGATGCGAAGCGCAATATTGAGCGTCATCAAATTTATAAGAATTTATCGATGCAGCGTAAAGAGGATTTGCTAGCACAGGTAGCTTGTACGACTTTTCATCAAGGAGATTACTTCTTTCGCCAAGTTGATCTGGAGCGCTATATCGCCGACTACATTCGCAATCTTCCTAAAGCCCATACCGATGAGGATGCGTTGCAACTGGATAGTGAGGCAATTATTAAGGCGATCGAATCACAACATGGTTTATTTGTAGAACGTGCTAAGGGGATTTATTCTTTTTCCCATTTAACTTTTCAAGAATATTTAGCTGCCCGTGAGCTTGTTTACAATGGTAACCAAGATACGCTAGCTCTACTGGCTAATAAGATTACCGATCATCGTTGGCATGATATTTTGCGCCTTGCGGTGGGCATGATGCGATCGGCTGACGAGTTATTACAATTAATGAAATCTCAATGCGATCGCCTGTTAGCGAGCGATCGCCAATTACAAAATTTGTTGCAATGGGTCAAGCAAAAAGCAGAATCAGCACAAGTCAGCGATCGCATTCAATCAGTGCGTGCTTTTTATCTAACTCTGGGTCGGGCGATCGCCCAAAGTGACCCACTGAATTTGGCAAATGTGCTAGCGCGTAGTCTCGTCCTTGATCTGGATCTGTGCCAAAATCGCAATCTCAATCTTGATCTTGCTTTCGATCTTGCCCGTGCGTTAGAAACTAGAGATGGTGAAGATCTCGGTCTTGATCTGGAACTTGATCTTAGTCTGGCTTTGGAATATGCTCAAGAAATGTCTGATTCTAGTTTGGCTAATGCTTTAACAGAATTAATTAGTACCTGTCCTGAAGATGCCGACAGCGATATCAAATGGCAATATTGGGCGAATGATCTCCGTCAACAGGCGATCAATCATCGTAATATCGGTCAAATCTGGGATCTTACACCAGCGCAATTAGAACTACTACGTCAATACTGCATTGCGAATCGCCTTTTAGTAGAATGTCTTGAAAGTGATTGCTATGTGCATCAATCCATCAGACAGGCGATCGAGCAAAGCTTGCTATTACCCACTGCCTGATAAATTCCTTAGAAGTGTTGCTTTGCAAAACTTCTAAGGTCGTAAAATTTGTGCAGCAGTCAATTTGAGAATGCTAAATATTACAGACTTAATCTCTTGATCTGCCTCATATACCTGTTCCTCATACAAACCATCCACCCACTCTAATACCGTCACTTTCGCCAAAATTGGATCAACAATCCAATATTCTGTGATTCCCCTTGCTGCATATTCCGATCGCTTATGGCGATAATCACGACTACTTTGATTGGGGCTAACGACTTCAACTACTAACAATGGTGTCGGCATCTCTGCCATGATTGTTGATCTTTTAGCGCCTTCCATTGCGATCGCCAAATCCTCTGAAAATACCACTAAGTCGGGAACCCGCACCCGTGAACCAGTGGTGACAATTTCCGTTTTCATCGATAACCGATAGGCAGGAACTCCTTGTTGCAGAAAACAAGCAAACAGAAAAGAAGCAATTCTACGATTAATTTCACTTTCAGCCGTCATTACGATCAATTCTCCATCTTCAAGCTCATACATAGCATCAGTGCCATCGTCATAGTTAAAGAATTCCTCAAGAGTCATGGTCGAAGATGGAGCTTTTTCTAAGGCGATCGTCATGGTTCTCACCTGCCATTCACAAAATTATTCGGCTCCCCTAATTATCTCCTAAAAAAAGAAGCGGCATTGCCGCTTCTTTTTTTAGATTGCTGCTAACAGCGCTTCTCCCATCGCGATGCATCCTAACCTTTCGCAACCGTCAGCCATGATGTCGCCAGTACGTTTGCCAGAGTCGAGAACTTTATTGACCGCCGCCTCGATTGCATCAGCCGCCGCCCCTTCATTAAAGGCGTAGCGCAACATCATCGCCGCACTCAATACTTGAGCTAAGGGATTCGCCAAATCTTTACCTGCAATGTCAGGAGCCGAACCATGTACAGGCTCAAATACCCCCGGTTTTCCTGTCTCACCGAGGCTAGCTGATGGCAACATCCCAATGCTACCCGTGAGCATAGCGGCGGCATCGGAGAGAATATCACCAAATAGATTACTGGTGAGAATCACATCAAACTGTTTAGGATTGCGGATAATTTGCATTGTCGCATTATCCACATACATATGCGAGAGCTTCACATCAGGATATGCACTAGCAATTGCGGTCACCCGCTCACGCCAGAGTTGGGACACATCCAACACATTGGATTTATCAACAGAAACGACTGAACCACGACGTTTTTGAGCAGCTTCAAAACCAACCTTAGCAATGCGATCGATCTCTGGCTCTGTATAAACCATCGTATTAAAACCACGACGCACTCCATTCTCATCCGCAACGATTCCCTTGGGCTTACCGAAATAAATACCGCCCGTGAGTTCGCGCACTACTAAAATATCTACACCTTCAACCACTTCACGCTTCAATGTCGATGCATCAATTAACTGTGGCAAAATCTGAGCAGGACGTAAATTGGCGAATAGTTCCATACCGCCGCGCAAACCGAGTAATGCTTGCTCAGGGCGCAGATTTGATGGCAATGTATCCCACTTCTCGCCACCCACAGCCGCTAGTAATACCGCATCACTACTTTTACATAATTGCAAAGTTTCATCGGGTAAAGGATGTCCCGTTGCATCGATCGCCGCACCACCAACTAAGGCAGTCTCAAAGGCAAAGGTAATATTAAATTTGGGGGCGATCGCCTGTAGCACTGCCACAGCCACCTTCATAATTTCGGGACCAATGCCATCACCGGGGAGGAGCGTAATTTTATAATTTTTAGACATTACAACAAAGTATCAAGACAGATTTCTTAAAATACCATTTTCGGTTTACCGATCAGGATTATGTGATTTAACAAAGAAGCAGATTTTTGTGGCGCGGCAAAGCCGCGCCACAAAAATCTGCTTCTTTATATAATTTAAGTAACCATCATTAGGATTTTTTCCAATGATATCAGCACCTATGCAAGCACCGAATCCAGTATCTAACCCCACTGCGATCGCTAGGTATTGAACCAAACGCCTAAAAAAAGAAGGGAGGCGCAATGCGCCTCCCTTCTTTTTTTAGGATTTTTAGCTAATCCATTCAGGAATTGCTTCTTCCTTCGTATTTGTGCGCCGCTCAAGGGTTTGACGCTCAAATTTCATGTGGATAGCGCGATTTTGTTCGCCATCCGCCGCCACTGCAAAGATGGGGTAATCTTGGATGCCATCTTGGAAAGAAGTATGGAAACGGAATGTACCGTCAGCATTAAGCTTGATCGGACGACCACCAATGGTAACAGAGGCATCAGGCTCAGTTGCACCATAGACAATCAACTCAGCATCGGCAACTAACCAGAACTGACGAGGACGAATTGGGGTTTCGCTAGAGAAGAAGCTGTAGCTGGACTCCATGCCAATGCCAGAGTAGTTGATGCCGCTAGCACTGATTGCTCCTGCTGCACCTGCAAATAGACCTGCGCCAGAGGGGAAAATGTAGGAGCTAATTGACTCAGGAGCCATGCCGATTCCTGATTCATGCTGCATAGAGCCGTAGAGAGAACCAGAGATGCGCTGAATTTCGGCTTCGCGAGCGATGTTGAAGATTTCGTCGTAGGAATCATCGCTGGTAGCTTGTTCTTCAGGAGCAGGTGCGGCTTTCTTGGCAGGAGGAACCAAGGTGAAGAAGGTCTGACCCTTGAGCGTTTGATCCCAAGGTACGGTAATAAAGTTATCTTCTACCCATTCCGAAGGAAATACGGGGGGAACATGGACTACTTTAGAACGAGCTAGCACTAACCAACGACCATCAGCACACCGATAGCCCAATTCCGCTACATAGTCGCGATCGCTAATGGGGATTGGCAAATACCATTCACGGGCGAGTTCATCACTGTTGTACTCCTGCAAGTTATTAGGAGTTTGATAGTCTAAATTAACATCGGTGGCATCGTACAAACGTAACGCCAACTGTTGCCCACCTTGACGGCGCAACTCTTCTTTATGAGAGTTAGGGATATCCCAGTAAACATAAGCCCATTGGGGATCGCGAGGTAATAGCACAATGCGGCTTTCACCATAACCAGTGGGCAAATCGCCAATGCTCTTGTCAATGGCAGCAAGTGCTTCTAGGTTTTCTTCGGTCTCTTCACTACCTAAATCAAACTTTGATGCTTCCACGATTTCTTGTGTCTCCGAGTTACTACGATCTACTTGAGTTGAGGCTGCACCTTGAGCCGTAAGAATAGTTTGGATATCAGCAAGTAATTGAGATTTTCGCATTCGACTATAACGAGAAATCTCTAGCTCTGCTGCTACTTTGCGAAGTTGACGCAAGGTCATATCTTCTAGGGGAGGACGTTCCCTCGCCATACAATTAACCTCCAACTTTGAATCATGTCTATCTTAGGTAAGTACCTCAGCTTAATTAAAAACAGGGCTAAAACCAATGTGCCACGCTGTGTGTGCGCCACAGATTTTAGGATTTCATATTTAATTAAGCTTACCTACTTATTTAGTTATGTCTAACTAAGAATATGGTCTGTAGCTAAATACATTCTGCCAAATTTTTACAGATGGTCAATGGCTAAAAGGGTTATCTTCTATTGGTTTAGGAGTATTTATATTCCTTTGCCAGTACAAATACTCAGCCAAAACCAACTACCTGTCATTATTGTGGCGATTACCTCGATGATTTTGACAGGGGATCGTAATGTCATGATTTCATAACATTACGATCCCCTCCTTTGGATACTAGGGGAGGTTGTCCCAAAAGCCATAAGATTAGAGGGACAACGAATATGTATTTTTATGAATATGAAGGCAAAATACGGGTCTTTATTGAAATCTTTAAATAAGTCTTTTAAGGGTTCTTGGCAGAGCCTCTACCGTTCAGCGATCGCTTTGACACTAGTAGCATTGATGGTAGTGGGTAGCTTTGTACCAGCCGCAAATGCAGCCTTGTTTACAAGAACGGGTGATACATTAACCACCAAGGAAATTCAAACCCTCGTGAATGCAGGGCTGACAGGTAACTACAGTGCAGACACAACTGATACGATCGCTACTTTGCGTGCAGCAGTGAATTTGCCTGAAAATGCGGAAAACCGTGCGGCGGTGAAAACATCAGCTAGATATAAGATTAATGCTTATGTATCGCGTTATCGTGCTGATCGTGAAAAAAGTGGCTTGTATTCCTATACCACGATGTTAACTGCCCTCAATACGCTGGCAGGATATTACAACGGTTCGACCAAAAAAGCCGTTCCTGAAAAAGTGCGCGCTCGCCTATTACAAGAGTTTGACCGTGCTGAAGCAGCACTTGCTCAAGGTCGTTAATTGGTATTTTTAAAGAAACTTATGTATAACCCTGTGACGCACGTGCAGCGTGCGCCACAGGGTTTAGTAGTTTCCTTAAAGGATTAAATGAGCTTTGAGGATGGCAAACAGTGGCGACAGCATTGGCAACGATATATGAGGCATTGCACCAAGATGGACAAACTCACGAGTTTGTTGAAGAGTTGCACCAAACCGATGCGAAAGAATTTTGGTATCGGACGATTGCGGTGCTTCAGCAATTTTCGATGCAAATGCCATTTAAAGGTTTATTGCTAACGCATCATCCTTATATTTTTGCAAACTCGGCATTTCGACAAACTAATTTACAAACTTGGGTCTTTACCACTAGTAAATCTTCGCTATTTCCCACAGGGACTTTACCGATTGGCGATACACAGGTTGTCACGATCGCGAAGTCCGATCTGCTTAATCAAGAATGGTTTTGTATTTTAGTAACTGAGACCTTCAGTGCTTTAGTCGTCTCTTCCTCACAAAGTCATAGCTGTCTGTGGTCGTTGCATCCTCAAGCAATTGAAATGGCGATCGCCACTTTATTGCCGCGTATCCGTCGCCCTGAGCAACAAGATATCTTCCAAACTCAACTCAAGTATGTTCCGCAAACACTGCCTTCCTATCAGCTCATGGCAAGGTTCGGCACAATTTTAATGGCACAAAGTTCCATGCATCAGGAGCTACCAATTCCCGAAATTCAAGAAGTGGATATTATCAAAGCGATTACCCATGAGGTGCGGACTCCACTGACCACGATCAGAATGTTAGTGCGATCGCTCAAACGCCGCAAAGATGTAACCACAGAAGTTAAAACACGATTAGATAAAGTCGATGCTGAATGTACGGAACAGATCGAAAGATTTAATTTAATTTTTGAAGCAGCCCAACTCGATAGTTATCCAATTCTCTTAGAAGCAACTCAAATCGAAGATATTCTCAGTGATGGGTTTATGCGTTGGCAGGAACACGCAGGACGGCGACAAATCTCCTTAGAAATGATTTTGCCAACGGAGATTCCTGCCATTTCGAGTAATGCCTTACTTCTATCTCAAGTTCTCAATGGTCTAGTCGATCGCCTTGTCCGTAGTTTTCCCCCTGATAGTCATATCCAATTGATTCTCACCAGTGCAGGGGAATATCTCAAATTACAATTTCAATCACAAGTAACGCGACAAGGTGGTGGTGATTTGCCATTGCTCAAAGCCGTAGGACAATGGCTGATGCTCCAACCTGAAACTGGAACATTAAGCCTGAGTTTACCCACAACCAAGACTCTGCTCAAGGCTCTAGGCGGCAAGCTCACCGTGAGAATGCATTCATCAAGCGCTGCCTACGACGGTGAGATTTTGACTATATTTTTACCATTCATTTAAAGATAGGCGGCGCATTGCGCCGCCTATCTGTTCTAGTAATGCTATATGTTAAATTTAAGTTGACGTGTTTAGCGGAGTTATCATGGAAAGCACTCAAGTACTGGTAAAGCCTAATACAGCTTCAGATACTCCTATTCATGTTTCTAAGCTTAGCTTACCCGATCATACGCAATTACCAGAATCTGACGGAACTTTTGTGAAGAATTTTCAGGAACATCCACAAAGCCTTGTGTTAACCAGTTCCATTGAGCCAGTCTTACAAAAATTACATCCCAATGGTGATTACTGTATTGGTCAGGATAGTGGCATTTATTGGCATTTAACTGAGCCACCTGAAAAAGGAGCCGAAGCACCAGATTGGTTTTATGTGCCGAATGTATCGCCATTAATCAATGGAGAATATCGTCGTTCCTATGTTATGTGGAAAGAGATTGTCGCTCCCTTGATTGCGATCGAGTTTGTCTCTGGCAATGGTGCAGAAGAGAGGGATGCTTCACCTCCCAGTGACACGCAAAAAGCTGGCAAATTCTGGGTTTATGAATGCGCGGTTCGCATTCCCTTCTATGCCATCTATGAAGTCAGAAAAGCTTCTGTAGAGGTGTATCATCTGATTGAAGGGCATTATGAACGGATGCAACCAAACGATCGCGGACATTATCCGATCGCGCCAATGGGTGTAGAGATTGGCATTAGGGAAGATGGCTCAATCCCTTGGTTGCGCTGGTGGGATGCGGCTGGTAATTTGTTGCTCACGGGCGATGAACGCGCGATCGCTGAAAAACAAGCGCGATTGCAAGCTGAAATTGCTCAACAACAGGCAGAAATTGCTCAGGAACAAGCTGAGCAAGCGAGGTTACAAGCTGAGATTGCTCAACAACAGGCGGAACAGGGACAGTTACAAGCTGAACAAAAAGCCCAGAGACTTGCCGAAAGGCTAAGAGCATTGGGCATTGATCCAGAAGAAATGTAACTAGTTATCGGCTATAGCTTAAAGTTCCTTGTGCTGCATCAATTTCCGCAGAGATGCCCACAGGTAAAGGCGCATTTTCACCATCATGCCCGAAAGGTAAATTAATCACGATGGGAATACCTAAATCCGATAGGCGATCGCGCCATACTTCTATCATGGCAAAACTGGGAGTTGAGACTTCAGCTTGACTAAACCGCCCGATCGCGATGCCTTTTAGTTTTTGTAGATATCCCGACCAGCGCCAATGGGTTAACATCCGATCAACGCGGTAGGGTGCTTCACCCACATCTTCGAGCGCTAAAATCACGTTTTCTAAATCAGGACAGATAGCTGTACCAATGCTATGGGTAGCGAGGGTGAGATTTGCTGGTAAGAGAATTCCTGTGGCTTGACCATTGCCCCATCCTTCACCCGATAATGTGATTGAGTTAACTTTCCCCTCTAACCAATCAAATAATTGCTGCTGCGATCGCTCTGGTTCATTGCCTAATGTCGTTAAAACTGGTGCGTGTAAGCCGCCCATACCTTTATGTTTTGCTAATCCCCATAGTAGAGCCGTGATATCCGAGAAGCCAATTAACCATTTAGGGCGATCGCGAAGTTGTGACCAATCTAGTTTTTCTAGTAAACGGGTTGAGCCATAACCACCCCTTGCACAGGCGATCGCTACGGATTCAGGATCATTCCATGCCTCGATCAATTGTTGACAGCGCTGCTCATCGGTTCCTGCCAGATAGCCCCAAGGTTGACTAAGATCATCGGGAATTACTAAGTCATAACCGCGATCGCGCCAGATCTTGACACCTTGTTCAAAGCGCTCCCATTCCCGCAATGCACCACTAGGGGCGATTACTCGCACTTTTTGTGATGGCGAGATGATCTGAGGAAATTGTGTTGGTTGCATATATGCTTTGGCTAATGCTTGATTTCACAGGCAAATAAGATTTTAAAAGCCTTGCTAAGCAAGGCTTTTAAAATCTTATTTGTTTTTTGCTAAAGCGCAAAGCGCTATACACTAAACAATAGATAATTTGTAAGTAAGTAGGCTTAATTAAATATAAAACCTTAAAACCTGTGGCGCACGCGCAGCGTGCGCCACAGGTTTTAGATCTGGATTTTAATTATGCCGAGATACTTAAGCAATTACAAACGCAATCAATTGCAGCATCCTCCAGTCAACATTGGTATATGAGAAAGCTACTAAAGGGTTTACACAAGTTTCAATCGTCCTATTTTCCTGCTAATCAAGAAATTTTTGAACAACTCGCGGAAGGACAAAAACCACGAGTTTTATTTATCACCTGCTCGGACTCGCGGATTGTGCCGCATCTGATCACCCAGTCAGGTGTCGGTGAACTATTTGTGATCCGTAATGCAGGAAACTTAGTGCCGCCCTTTGGTGCTGCCAATGGTGGTGAAGGAGCCGCGATCGAGTATGCCATCCATGCCCTCGGTATTGAACAAGTGATTATCTGTGGTCACTCCAACTGTGGCGCGATGAAAGGTTTGCTCAAGCTGGAAAAGCTGAGAACGGAGATGCCCCTTGTCTATGAGTGGTTGCAACACGCTGAGTCCACCCGCCGCCTGATTCAAGAGAATTATGCTGACATTAAGGGCGAAGAACTGATGGCGATTACGATGGCGGAGAACGTAGTCACTCAAATTGAGAACCTAAAAACCTATCCCGTCATTCGCTCGAAGTTACATCAAAATAAGATGTCGATCTATGGCTGGATCTATGACATTGAGACAGGAGAAGTACTGGCTTACAATCCTATAAATGATGATTTTGAAGTTCCTCAAACTTTATTAGCGTTTGAAACTAGCACAAATGAGCAGTTTATCCATACTGATGCGCCACCGATTCCCTCTGCCTATCAGAATGGTTCTCCAAAGGTTAACGCTAAGAATGTTGGTGATTTACCTACATGGCTATCGCCCGAACAAGCCGATCGCATCTATCGTGGTTCTGCTAGATAAATTAGGAGTGGTGCAAAGCACCATTCTTAATTTATGCCATTCAGAATTGCATCTAATAAATTAGGAAATTTTGCATCTAAATCCTGACGACGCAAGGAATTATAATGCTGAGTTCCTTCTAAGCGCGTGTACATAATGCCCATATCACGCAATACTTTGAAATGATGAGATTGGGTAGATTTGCTCGTTTCTAAACAAAATTCCCCGCAAGTAATTTCTTCCTTATCTGCTAGCATTTTCACAATTTGTAAGCGGGTTGGATCGCTGAGTGCATAAAGAACGCCAGTAAGGGAAATATTGTCGCGATCGGGATGGGGATATTGACGCATCACACAGCCTTAAACAAATTCAAGATATCTCAAAAGATATAAATCTTATGTAGATTATGCCATATTATTGCATAAATTTCTATAGTTCGCTTATAATCGAACTATAGAAATTCTAACTACACCCCATATCAATCCTATGAGCGCTCCTCTTCTCTCTACAGTTCAACTCGGTCGTTATACCTTACCTAATCGGATTGTATTAGCTCCTCTCACCCGCAATCGGGCGGCGGCTGGCAATGTACCCACAGCATTAAATGCCTTGTATTATGAACAAAGAGCTTCCGCAGGATTATTAATTACTGAAGCATCCCAGATTTCTCCTCAAGGATTGGGATATCCCAATACTCCCGGAATTCATTCAGCAGAACAAATTGCAGGTTGGCGCTTAATCACCGAGGCAGTTCATGCTAAAGGTGGCAAAATCTTTTTACAACTTTGGCACGTAGGCAGAATCTCCCACCCTGATTTACAACCTAATGGCGAGTTACCCGTTGCACCATCGGCGATCGCTCCAGAAGGTGAATCGGCTACCTACACTGGCATGAAGCCCTATGTCACGCCCCGTGCCTTAGAACTAGCAGAAATCCCCCAAATTATTGAACAATATCGCTTTGCCTCCAAGAATGCGTTGGAAGCTGGCTTTGATGGTGTGGAAATTCATAGTGCTAATGGATATCTCTTAGATCAATTTTTGCAAGATAATTCCAATCATCGCACTGATATTTACGGTGGTTCCGTAGAGAATCGCGCTCGTCTATTATTGGAAGTGACAGAAGCGGTAGTCGATGTCTGGGGTGGCGATCGCGTTGGGGTGAGACTATCTCCTAGCGGCGTATTTAATAGTATGTATGATTCCAATCGGGCGGCAATATTCGGCTATGCGGTTAAGGAATTGAATCGCTTTAATCTTGCCTATTTACATTTAGTTGCGCCTAGAGTCGAAGGATTTGGGTCACCCGAAGATCAACCTGATCTTGGTGCAGATTTCTTCCGTCCAATTTATAATGGCACGATTATGACTGCGGGCGGTTATAGCTTTGAGACAGGAAATCAGGCGATCGCTTCAGGAAATGCGGATCTGGTTGCCTTTGGTCGTCTCTACATCGCAAATCCTGATTTAGTAGAACGGTTTGCAGCGAATGCGCCTCTCAATAAGCCCGATCGTCATACTTTCTATGGTGGAGATGAGAAGGGTTATACAGACTATCCAAGCTTACAAGCTGCGTAACTTTCAATCTATAGCTATCACAAAAGAGAGTGACGATGCTTCGCATCGTCACTCTCTTTTTTTGGCTTTCAAATTTGATACTCTATACAGAGGCGATACCAAATCTAGAAGATCTCTGCGTACCACCTGCCAATCACCTAGAAGCAATTGTTGGCGATCGCGTTGGACAATACAGTATCCGCATTACGAAGCAGTGGCGACTCTGTTTTGTTTGGCAAAATGGAAATGCTTATGATGTTGAGATTGTTGATTATCATTAGGAGAAAAGGCAATGGAAGACACTTTGCTGCGTAATCCTCATGTTGGCGAAATCTTGCAATATGAGTTTTTAGAAGAGTTAGATATTAGTGCAAATAGTTTGGCTGATAGTTTGCGTTTACCTTATTTGAGTATTCAGCAAATTATTCAAGGTAAGGCTCCGATGACTGCGGATGTGGATTTGCGGTTATGTCGCTATTTTGGGTTGGCGGATGGTTATTTTTTGCGGTTGCATTATGCCTATGAGTTGATGGAAGCCAAAAGAAATTTAGGTGATATATTGCGTCACATAGTTCCGATTGTAGCATTACATTAGATCACTTATCGAGTTACCGATCGCTCATGAAAAATAGGATTGGAAAGGACTAGATAAAATACCGAGTAATTTACCAATTTCCTTGATGAAATAATCTTCTTGATCAATCCAAAGTGTTCGCTCTTCAAGACGTAAAAATTTCCAAATCATACCTGTTGTCACCACACCATAAATAGGGAAACTGTTCTCACTTCTGGCATTAAATCTTTGAGCCGCAACCATTTCCGCAATACATTGTCCTAAGCCACCTTTAATATTTTCGTTTTTCGCCTCCACAAGGGTAATCACTGGACAAGAGATTTCATAGATTTCACTGGAGGCTGTCAATAGAAAGTCACAAAATCCATTTAATCCAGCTTCTGCATCAACATTAAATTCTGTGCCAGAGAAGAAGCCTACCTTTTGATCAAATATTTGCCGAATTTCTAGCAGGATAGGAGCAATCAGCAATTCAGATCTAGCTTTTTCGGTATTGATGGCATTGGCAATAGAGAGATTACGTTTGAGGGTTTGTTGCAGATAGTCACTAATCGCTAAGGGCTGAATATCCACAAATAGATTTTTCGATTCTTTTATCGCCAAGCTAAATTTTTCTTGTACTTGGGCGATCGTCTTAAATTCACTGTATGACATCAGTATTAATCCTCATTTTGTGATTTCTTTTACTTCAAAATCTATTTAGTTTTGGTTATTGACGTTGTTTGAGAAGTAGACAAAACTCAAGGATTTCTTTTTACTTTTATATATCTAAATCCATTTCAAGCTGAGCAATATTCTCAAGTTCTTTATTAGTAAATGTAAGGCTCTCCAAAATAGACTGACCTTTCTTTGTTTTAATGTCATGAAGATCTAGCTCTTTCATTTCAGGATATCCCATCCAATTTGTACCGAATAAAAAGCTCCACTGATGTTTATCCCCTACATAAGCTTTTCGGATTTGCCAATGTTTTTTTGGAACACTACATATGTATTCAGTTAATCGTTTAAATCTATCAGCACTATCAGATTTCAAACAGCGTTTTACATTTGTAGCTGAAAAGTAGATAAGAATATCTATGGATTCTAAATGTTTATGGTTAAACGCTTTAGCTAACTCATCAAAGGGCGGTACAGAACCATTTTCATCGGAGTAAAGTAATCCATATAATCTCTTCTTATTGTTCCGAGAGTATGTATAAAGCATATCAGAAATATTTTGGATTGCTAAATGATTAGCGCAGGGAAAGTATTTAGCCTCGCATGGAAATTGCTCAATATTTTTCTCTGATTCCTGAAGTGCAGAGGGTTCTAAGTCAACAAAATGGCATCGGGAATCAACTTTATGGTTTACTGACTCTTGTAAAAAAATTACAGGACTGCCTACCCCATATTCATTGGTAATCCCCGGTCCTGCATTTAGATCAATATAGTGATATTTATGAGATAGCCAATAATTACTCTGATATTTGTCAAAAATAACTTGGCAAATTCTTAAGTGTACATCTACAAATTTTCTAAACTGTTTCTGTTTAATAAGTGTATTTTTACTAAACCCTTGACCAGATGAATTGATTGGCATCCTATTTTCCCTTAATAGGTGTATATTTCTAAAAATATAGCATATAGTTAATTTTAGTATATTGTACTTTTTTCAAAAAAATTGAGGTTTTGCTATGGATACTGTAAGAGGCACTGAAACTGTCGCTAGTCCTCTACAGGAAAGCGCACTAAGGAAAAAAGGACTATGTGACTACGTGATTAACGTTGCCTCTGGTTGTTTGCATGGTTGCACATTTTGTTATGTCCCCTCAACCCCAGTCATCAGAACCAGACAAGCACAACTAGCCCTCAAGGGCGTTGATAATCCTCAAATGGACTGGGGGAAATATCTTTTTGTACGTGAAGGTATTGCCGAGCAATTAGAAGAAACTCTTAGTCGCAAGAAAACTTGGAAAACCACAGAATCAGGACAAGGAGTCGTCATGCTCTGTTCTGGAACTGATCCTTACCAAAACCATCAAACCGCAACAATCACTCGGTAAGTTGTCAAAGTATTACTTAAATATGATAAACGAGTACGGATTTTGACTCGTAGCCCTCTATGGATAAACGATATAGACATTTTGCGGTCAAAAAATGTAACTGTTGGCATGAGCTTACCAATGCTCGATGATGAACTGAGTCGCAAAATTGAACCCGCAGCACCTCTACCATCTGACCGATACAAAGCGATGATGAAAGGATATGAAGCGGGAATTAAGCTATATGTGGCAATCGCCCCCACTCCGCCAACAATGCAATTACAAGATTTTCAAAAATTATTAGAGCAGGTAATGAAATTTGAACCTGAAGTAATTTTCTGGGAACCAATAAATGCTCGTGGTACAAATGGCAAGAGAATGCTAGAAGCAGGACTAGATTTTGTCCGTTCCGTAACTAATAGAGACTCTTGGGCAGAGAACTTTATTCAACAATGGCAAGATATTGAGCAAGCTGCTAACAAAATTGGTTGCAAGGATCTCCTGCATATTTGGGTCGATCCAGAACTTCGAGGTTTTGTGGAAGATGATGCTCTAGACTATTGGCTGTTCAGACAAACTGTAGAAGATTGGGATAACTACACAAGAAAACCTAAGCCAATAGAAACACCCATATCTCAGACTGTAGCACAACAAAATAAAGCAGTTCGCAAACCAAACAAAGCACAAAAAGGACTTGTGAAATTAGTCGCGTCCTGAGATTAGAGCGATGGCTTGTGAGGTGAAAGTATGGATGTTTTAGGCGATCGCTTTGTGATTAGATTAGGGCGATCGCTGTTTTGATGTTGTTGGTTATGTTGGGGGCGATCAAGAAATTCTAAGCTTTTGCCGTTGTGACATAAGACTTATGTGCTTCTGCATAAATTTTTAAAGCGACCGACATTTGCTGGGACGCATTTTCACCTTGTGATTGAAACCATGCGAAAGTTTCAGGATCGATTTGAACTGATGCTGTAATTTGTTTAGGAATTCTCAACTTTGCTTTAGCCCAAAATTCTGCTGATAGTGGAGGGATATCAGATGTATCAATATCCTCATCACCCATTGCGTCAATTCTCTCCCAATCAGTCTTCGATGTATTGTTCATAGTGTTTGCGTTCATAAGATAGAGCTTTTCTTAATGAAATAATCCTAATTGTTTTTTCGTCAGGTTCTGTATAGACCCCCACCAGCACTCGACCTTGAAGTAAACCAATACCGATATATCGATCCTCTCCATAGTTTTCTCTTTCGTCAAGTTCAATAACCATAGGCATATTGAAAACTAGATAAGCGTCAGCAAAGTCAAATCCATGTTTAGCGCGGTTAATTTGATTCTTACGTTCATCCCACTCAAATCTCATTTTAAAGTTTAGTAGTTGTGTGTGTTGGGATTTTCTTAATTTTAACTTGCGTTTACTACTATTTGATGAGGTTGGTTTGTTGAGGGGCGATCGCTTGTGTGTGGAAAGTTGGATGTTTGAGGCGATCGCTTTGTGATTGAGATTAGGGGCGATCGCTGTTTTGAAGTTGTTGGTTTGATAGGCAGTGTCAGCAAACAATCAGCTATCAAGAGCGATCGCTTGATCAATGGCTAATTTTTCATTAAGACGGAGTTGATAAACGGGTAGTTCTTTGGTGGAGATGCCACTAATGATGCAAAAACTGTTTGCTTCCATTCCACGCGCTAACATTTCGATACACCAAGTATGCCTTGCTTGATCGAGCGTAAGTATGGAACCATCCAAATTACGATAGGGCTGTGTCCAACGTTCCCATAATTGTTCGATTTCTTCTAAAGACAGAGCTTGGCGATCGCCACTAAGAAACATTGGTTCTAGATCAACATTTTGGATGTCTTTACTACGCACCTTCAGATAGTTACTCAGAGGATTGTTAGTTGCCGAGCCGTAACGATGCCCCAGAATTTTTTGATTAAGAGGGACTGAACGCCCATTATTTATAAGATCTTTAATGCGTAAAATCCCGTGATTAGCTTGAATTTGATAATCCTTGAGGCGCAATCTCGTAATGTCGATCGCTGTCAGTCCTGCCCCAAATAATATATAGGCGATCGCATAGTCCTTTGCCCCACATTTCTTTGCTTGCAAGAGAATATCGCGCACGGTCTCCGCAGGAATATCGACAATTGGTTTTGCTTGGGCGATCGGGCTGACCTCTTGGACAAACATATCCACAAGAGTACTAATAAACTCATCGCGATCGTGCCAAATTGCTTGGACATCACTGGTTAAAGTAATGACGGCATAACCCAAAATACAAGTATTTAATAAGTTAGCCAGTTTAATTGGGGGTAAAGAATATTGCAACCGTGAATTGAGCAACACATCATGAAGTGCCGTCGCGATCGTTTGGTTAACTTGATTAATCCCTTGAGCAAGGGCTTGACGACTTTCGAGCGGATATTGCCCTGCTTCACCGACAAGCGATCGCATCAACTCAGGCACACTTTCGAGCGCCCGCAATGAACTCTGAATGTAATATTTGAGAAATCGACGCAGATCGCTCTGGGTAGACATATCAGACACCATCAGTGACTCTCCCACTTGAGCCAACACCAGATATTTTTGCAGACATTCTTGCAATACGGCTAGTAATAAACCATGTTTATTACCAAAATGACGAAATAAAGTTACTTCATTAACCTGAGCAAAGTCGGCAATCTGACGGGTAGTGGTCTCGGTAATTCCTTTGCTAGCAAACAACTCTAGTGCTGTGTTGACTATGCGTTGGCGAGTCGGAATTCGAGATACAGACATGGGAGTATGTACCATTGAGATGATTTGCAAGTGATACTTGCATTATTACTTAAAAAACAGTTAGACTTATATATAACTGTAAGTGATACTTGCATCTCCTCACCACCCCTTAAGTTGTTATTTCATGACTGTCACTACTGAAGCCCCATCAACTGAACTAAAACTGAACTGGACAAGTGTTATCTTCTTCAGTGTTTTTCATATCGCTGCTTTAGCTGCCCCTTTCTACTTTTCATGGAAAGCTGTAATCCTTACAATTTTCCTACATTGGTTCCTTGGCAGTATCGGCATTACCTTAGGTTATCACCGCTTACTTAGCCATCGCAGCTTTCAAGTGCCGCAGTGGTTGGAATACATCATCGCTACTATTGGGGCATTAGCGCTTCAAGGTGGTCCTGTATTTTGGGTGGGTGGACATCGCCAGCATCACGGTTTTACAGAAGATAATCAAAAAGATCCCTATTCTGCCAATAAAGGTTTTTGGTGGAGCCACATGATGTGGATTATGTACTCCAAACCTGAGCATTTTGATCCTAATAACTACAACAAATTTGCTCCAGATCTAGCTAATGATTCTTACTACCGTTTTCTAGATCGTTATTTTGTGCTGTTGCAAATCCCCTTCGCCGCCCTGATTTATCTTCTCGGCGAAAAGGTTTTCTCTGGGCTTGGTTTATCATTCTTGGTCTATGGCGTAGCCGTACGCTCGGTATTTCTCTGGCATAGCACTTGGTTGATTAACTCCGCTTGCCACAAATGGGGCTACAAAAACTTTGCCGAAACCGCAGACCACTCTACCAATCTTTGGTGGGCAGCAATTTTGACCTACGGTGAAGGCTGGCACAACAATCACCATGCTTATCCCAAATCTGCACGTTCAGGCTTGAAATGGTGGGAAATTGATCCAACTTGGGGCGTAATCAATTTGCTTCAGGTATTGGGTTTAGCCAAGAAGGTCTATATCGCTGAACCTTGGCAAGCTAAATAATACCAAAACTAAAAATGGCTACGCTATTTTTAGTTTTGGAAACCCTTACTGGGTTTGTTTTTTAATTCAGAAAAGTGTGACAACACTTTTCTGAATTGGTATAAAAAGGCAAGGGCGCTTAGCGCCCTTGCCTTTTTCAGAATGTAGCAAAAATAGATACATTGACGGGATCAGGATTGTGTCAACCTTATTGTCAATGGGATATACCAAAACTAAAAATGGCTTAGCCATTTTTAGTTTTGAAAACCCTTACTGGTCTTGGTTTTTAATTCACAAAAGTGTGACAACACTTTTGTGAATTGGTATTAATAAATGCGGGAATGTAAGCATCATGGATCATCGCCACATTCGCTTTAGCGATCGCCACGAAGAAGTTGATTTAGAACAATTGCAAAAATTATTAAAAATTGGGGCGTTTTGGGCGAAAGAGAGAACTGTAAAAGAATTGGCGATCGCGATCGCCAATTCCAAACCTGTGATCACCGTATGGGATGAGCAGAAACTAATCGGTCATGCTCGCGCCACCAGTGACGGCATTTATCGCGCCACCATTTGGGATGTGGTAATTGATCCAGACTATCGAGGTGCGGGCTTAGGTCGTAAATTAGTAGAAACCTTGATAGCACATCCTCATGTTTGCAATGTTGAGCGAGTTTACCTAATGACCACCCATCAGCAAAAATTTTATGAACATATTGGCTTTGAGCAAAATGCTTCGACCACATTAGTTTTATTTAAAAATGACCTAGATGGCGATCGGCATTTGACAACTTCGGAATTAACTCAAGCCACAATCTAGATATAGCTTGAGGAAGTGCGAGCCAACGGCTCGCACTTCCTCAAGCTATTTATTTAAGAAATCAAATGCAGCAAGGCATTACGATAGTATTTGCAAACACTGCCAAAGATTGCAACTTATGTAAAGATATTGGGATAAGTATATGAAATATGTATTACTTTCTTTTTATCCCATTTAATTCTGGTGGGAGCCAATGGTCGAAATATCATATCAAGGTCAAAAAAGAACAAGAAGTGAATTTGAAAGGCAATTGCATCGCCTAGAACAGGATTCTTTGCGAATGGGCGCACTTGTTGAAAATTCATTTCTGTTAGCTCATGCCGCTTTATTTGAGCGCGATCTTGAAGCCGCTACCCGTATTGATGCTCAAGATAAGCAAATTGATCAAATCTATAGACAAATTGAAATGGATTGTATTGAGCTAATCGCTTTACAGTCCCCAGTTGCGCGTGATCTCCGACTATTAAGTGCTTTGATGCAATTGATCCGCGATATCGAACGAATTGGTGACTATGCGGAAAACCTCGGTGAAATTGCGATTAAACTTTTCCCTTATCCACCATCTCCCTATCTCGGTGAGTTGCAGGTAATGTCTAATCGCTGTCGTGCCATGCTTGCCATGAGTTTAGAAGCATTAGCTAATTTTGATGAAAATATCGGTCTCCAAATCAAAGCTAAAGATGATGCCGTTGATGATGACTATAAGCGGATCTATAACCTGTTAGCTTTCCAAAGATTATTTGGTGAACCAATGGAACCTGTCATGCTCATGGTATTGGCAATTCATCATTTAGAGCGCATGGCAGATCACGCCACTAATGTTGGTATCCGAGTTGCCTATATTGTTACAGGTAAACTTGGATAAACCCAAAGAAAGTTGAGGCGCGAAGCGCCTCAACTTTCTTTGGGTTTATCTCAAAACTATAGCTGTCGCCAGTTTGGTAAGACACAAACCCAAGAAGCCGAGTTGCGGCGCGAAGCGCCGCAACTCGGCTTCTTGGGTTTTGATTTTTCCTAATACAAATGGCGACAGCTATAAAAATGGCTTAGCCATTTTTAGTTTTGGTATAAACGTCGATCGCAGGGTAATCTAAAGTAAGTGCTTCACAGCACATCTGATTTTATGTGGGAAAGTTTTAAGGATTGAAATGAAGTCATATTTGGCGGCCGCCGTACAAATGACCAGTGTCTCAGATGTAGACAAAAATCTGGCTCAAGCAGAAGATTTGATCCAACTGGCAGTGAATCGAGGTGCAGAATTAGTTTGTCTACCTGAAAACTTTTCGTTTTTGGGTGATGAGAATGAAAAGATCAGGCTTTCTACAGAAATTGCAGAGAAAAGCGAAAAGTTTTTAGTTACGATCGCCCAGCGCTATCAAATACTGTTACTGGGTGGTGGTTTTCCAGTACCTGTATCCCATGCCCAGAATGGAGATGTGGGCAAGATGTATAACACGGCGCTGTTGATTGGTCGTGCAGGTGAAGAACTGGCGCGTTATCGCAAAATGCATCTTTTTGATGTCAATCTTCCTGATGGCAATATCTATCATGAGTCAGCAACAATCCTTGCGGGTTCTGAAGCGCCGCCTGTATATAGTTCAGACAAATATGGCAATTTAGGTCTGTCGGTTTGCTATGACGTGAGGTTCCCAGAGCTATATCGACATTTGTCTAAACATGGGGCAAATGTTTTGTTTGTACCTGCGGCATTTACAGCATTTACAGGTAAAGATCATTGGCAGGTTTTATTGCAAGCTAGGGCGATCGAAAATACGAGCTACGTGATTGCACCTGCTCAGGTAGGTATGCATACACCGCGCCGCCAGTCTCATGGTCATGCGATGATCATTGATCCTTGGGGAATTGTGTTGGCGGATGCAGGCGATCGCACAGGTGTGGCGATCGCGGAAATTCAACCCTCTCGCATTGACCAAATCCGTCGCCAGATGCCATCCCTAGAACATCGCACTTTTTCTTTTTAAAAACGCAAGAATGCAACGCGCTTTGCGCGTTCATTCTTGGTTCAGAAACAGATTTTTAGTGGCGCACCGCGCCACTAAAAATCTGTTTCTGAAGCAGGAATATAGAAAATCAGTCTGCGTCTTTTCTACTTTCTTAACTTGATCATTATGAATCTGTATTAAAATTAGATGCATAGCTATCCTAAATACTGCCTAGATTCATTCGGATTTAATTAATTTTTTATAAGCTCCATCAACTTCCTTTCTGGCGCGAGCAGTCATGCAATCCTTTCCTACAATCGGTAATACGATTCGTCCACTTCAACATCGAGATCTAGAGTTTATTCAGCGATTTGCATCGCCCCATGATCTCGAACAGATTGCGGTCAGCGATCTCAGTGGTTGTCGCAGCCGCCAAAAAGTTAGCTTGCATCAATTAGCTAGCTGGCTACCTGCGCCTGTACAGACCTTACTCAATCCCTACGTGCGTGCCTACGTCTCCGAATGTAATGGCGTTATTCAGGGCTTTATCAGAGTTTCACCGTTTAACAACAACAGCAGTACTTGGAAAATCGATCGCGTTGTTGTCTTGCCTGAAGCTCAAAATGGTCAGCATCATGTCGGTACGCAATTGATCCGTTATTGCCTAGAGTCTTGTCTGGAGGCTCGTACGTGGGTGCTACAAGTTGACATCAACCAAAAAGATACGATCGCCCTTTATCGCCAGAATGGGTTCCAGCCGCTTGCCCAATTTACCGATTGGGAAATCGGAGCGGAAAACCTGCGAGAACTTGCTCAGCATTCTCCTGATCTGCCAAATTTGATGCCTGTCAGTAATGCTGACGCTAGTTTGCTCTATCAGCTTGATACAGCCGCGATGCCTCCTCATATCCGTCAAGTTTATGATCTGAATATCGATGATTTTCGAGCCAAGACGATCGATAAGCTAATTAATCATGGTTCCTTGCTGATTAACCATCTCCAAGATGTGTCGGGTTATGTCTACGAGCCACAACGCAAAGCGGCGATCGGGTACTTTTATTTGCTACTACAACGTCCAAATGTCAATCAGTCTAACGAAAAACTCGTTCACCATTGCCAACTAACTGTACATCCTGCTTATACTTGGCTCTATCCTGAACTAACTTCACAAATTGCCCAGATTGTTACCAATCAATCCCTTGAAAATTCCAGTCTGCAATTGTCTTCGGCTGACTATCAGCCCGAACGTGAAGACTATTTAGAAAATATCCAAGCTCAACGACAAGGGCATTCCTTGTTAATGGCGCGATCGGTATGGCACAAAATTCGTGAGACTAAATCTGTCATTGATGGTTTACAACTGTCACGAATGCTATCAGGTTTACAGCCCAACCAAAAGCCAGTTCCAGGCAGGATTGAAAATATATCACAGCATCAACATACTGATGAACTGTTATAGCGATTGCATTTTGCCTACGGCAAAATGCAATCGCCAAACCCTTACTGTGATTGTTTTATGTTCTGCCAATATGGCGATCGCTAATCTTGTTAATCCCTTCCCAGTGAATAATTATTCACTTTACAACACCTATTCTTTCTGTGGGAAGCGAGTAGAAGACAAAAATATTTTTATAATCAACAGACTTGGTTTTGGTTCAATTTATACAAAATAGTGATCCATAAGGTCGCTAGGATTAGATACTGGAAATTTAGGCATTGGATGCACCTTTAAAAAAGCTTGACTATGAAAATTCTCAAAATCCAGACATTACGTGGTCCCAATTATTGGAGTATCCAACGACATCAACTTGTAGTTGTGCGATTAGATTTAGAGGATTTTCAGGTACAACGCCTCGGTTTCTATCAAAATTTGTGCAAGGTACTGCCAAGTCTTGCAGGAAAAGATATTGCTCAGCGTCCTGAGATCAGTGATGCTGACTTCTTGGCAGAAATAGTCAAAGATATTGCGATCGCCCTGCAAGGCTATATCGGCATGAAAGTAGACTTTGGGGTAATTAAACCCACTGTCGAACCTAATATTTATCAAGTTGTATTTGAGTATCACACTGAGCAAGCAGGGCGCTACGCCGCAAGAGCCGCCGTGCGAATTTGTACCAGTATTTTAGAGACGGGAACCTATGCAACTACTGAGTTGCAAGAGGATCTAAAAGACTTAAGAGATATTCGCCTTGATGGTCAGTTAGGACCAAGTACCGAGTCAATTGTTGCTGAAGCTAAGGCGAAAAAAATTCCTTGGTTAGAACTAGGTAGCCGTGCCATGATTCAATTGGGCTACGGTATATACCAAAGTCGAATCCAAGCAACCTTATCGAATAAAACGGGGATTCTCGCGGTTGAATTGGCTTGTGATAAAGAGGGAACCAAGCAAATTCTTAGGGATTCAGGTGTACCAGTACCAAGAGGAACTACGATCCGATCGCCTAAGTATTTAGAAGATGCGATCGCCGAAGTTGGTGGATTCCCCATTGTGATTAAGCCCTTAAATGGTAATCATGGACGCGGTATCACCATCGATGTGCGGACAGTCAAAGAGGCGATCGATGCCTTTGACATGGCACAAGAAGTCTCTGAAGAAGTAATTATCGAGCGCTTCCATACAGGTCGCGATCACCGTGTACTAGTCATTAATGGCAAATTTGTTGCTGTTGCCGAGCGTGTACCTGCAAATGTCACAGGTGATGGCGTGTCATCCATCTCGCAACTCATAGAAATTACTAACCAAGATCCTCGTCGGGGCGATGGTCATGATAACGTCTTGACCCGCATTGAGATCGATCGCACTAGTTTGGATATTCTCGCTAGACAAGGCTTTACCCTAGAGTCTGTACCACCCAAAGGACAAATTTGTTATCTCAAGGCAACCGCTAACCTGAGTACAGGTGGTGTGTCTGTAGATCGCACTGATGAAATCCACCCCGAAAATATTTGGTTAGCCGAACGGGTTGCCCGAATTATTGGGCTAGACATTGCAGGGATTGATGTGGTTACTGAAGATATTTCCGTCCCCGTGCGCGAAACCGATGGGGCGATCGTCGAGGTCAATGCTGCCCCCGGATTCAGAATGCATACGGCTCCTAGTATCGGTACACCGCGCAATGTTGCGGCTCCTGTTATCGATATGCTGTTTCCCGCAGGTTCACCATGCCGTGTCCCAATTGTGGCAATTACTGGCACAAACGGTAAAACCACAACCACACGCCTCATTGCCCATATCTTTAAGCAGACTGGCAAAAGGGTCGGTTTTACTACTACCGATGGTATTTATATTGGCGAATGCTTAGTGGAAAAAGGCGACACGACAGGTCCCTATAGCGCTCAAGTAATCCTCCGTGATCCCACTGTCGAAGTCGCAGTTTTAGAAACAGCTAGAGGCGGTATTTTGCGATCGGGCTTAGGCTTTGATGGCAGTGATGTCGGCGTGGTGATGAATGTGCAAGCTGATCACCTTGGCATTGGGGACATTGACACGATCGAAGATCTAGCACGATTGAAAAGTGTAGTTGTCAGAACGACGCTACCTAGTGGTTACGCCGTACTTAATGCTGATGATCCTTTGGTTGTGGCAATGGCAAAAGAGGTGCAAGCAAAGGTAGCTTATTTCAGCATGAATCCTGACAGCAGCCTCATTAAATCTCATGTTGCTAATGGTGGTCTAGCGGCTGTCTATGAAGATGGCTATCTCACGATTGTGAAAGGAGATTGGAAGTTACGGATTGAAGAGGCGGTGAATGTGCCTGTGACCCTCGGTGGTCGAGCAGCCTTTAATATTCAAAATGCTCTAGCCGCAAGTTTGGCAGCCTTTACCCAAGATGTGCAGATTGAGCAGATTCGGCAAGGGCTAGCTACCTTTGTGGCTTCTAGCTCGCAAACCCCAGGACGCATGAATTTATTTGACTTGGGTAAGTTTCAGGCATTAGTCGATTATGCTCACAATCCTGCGGGATTTAAGGCGATCGCCGATTTCATTCAGAAATGCCCTGGTGAAGCGATCGGTGTAATTGGCGCACCAGGTGATCGCCGTGATGAGGACATCATTGAGCTAGGACAACTAGCGGCGGGAATGTTCTCGCGGATTTTCATCAAAGAGGATAAAGATCTACGCGGTCGTCAGCCTCGTGTAGTTGCTGACCTGCTGCGTCAAGGCATAGAAGCAATCAATGCCAATATTCCCTGTATTACAATTCTTGATGAAGCGGAAGCCCTCACAGCCGCCTTGGATAGCGCTCCTCAGAGCAGTTTAGTTGTGGTATTTCCCGATAAAGTGGATGCAGCTATTGCTATCATTGAATCGCGAAAGTCTAAACTGCTGTAAAGTCGCCTATGCCTCGTGTAATTTGTCTTGGCGAAGTTTTAATCGATCAAATTGCTGAAGATATTGGTGTTCCCTACGAGCAAGTTAGTTCGTGGAAGCCATACTTCGGTGGAGCGCCTGCTAACGTCGCCTGTGGCTTAGCTAAGTTAGGCACACCTGTGAGCTTAATTAGCTCCATCGGTCAGGATGCCACAGGAACTAGTTTACTGAAACAATTAGGTACAGCAGGGGTAGAAACTTCAGGGGTACAGGTACATCCTGAAGCGACTACCCGTGAAATATACGTTACTCGCGATGCTCAGGGCGATCGCAGTTTTGCAGGTTTTAATGGTGATGCGGACACTGTATTTGCCGATACTTTGATGTCCGCAGAGCATCTGCCTGACCATTTATTTGCTGATGCCAAATTTTTGGTGTTAGGTACGCTCGGTTTAGCTAATCCGCAAACTTCAAGGGCGATCGGTCGAGCGCTCAAACTTGCCGAAGAGAATTTTGTCAAGGTGATTGTCGATATCAATTGGCGAGAGATGTTCTGGAAGCATCCCGAACAGGTAGTAAAGCTATTACCTGTTTTGCTGAAATACACAGACTTCCTGAAAATGACTGAAGATGAGGCAAAGTTACTGTTCCGCCTGACTAGTCCCGCCGCGATCGCCCAAGCCTATAACCATCTGGAAGGGATTATCATCACTAATGGTGATAAGGATTGCCGTTACTATTTAGGAGAAAGGCAGGGTAAGCACTCTGTGTTTCCTGTGTATTCTCTCGATACAACGGGGGCAGGTGATGCATTTTTAGCGGGATTTATCCATAGGATTTATCACTGTCCGCTTACCAAATTGACTGATCCCAAATTTGCTGATGAGGCGATCGCCTATGCCTGTGCCGCAGGTGCTTTGACCACCTTAGAGATGGGAGCGATTTCTGGACAACCAAGCGATCGGCAAATTCGCGAATTTTTAGCCATGCGTGAAGCAAAACATTAACTTGCTTGTCGCTTTGCGGCAAGTAATCATTCTTAGAAAAAATTATGCACGTTCTCTCTTTGCCAACTTGGATAATTCATATTTCTAGTGTGATCGAATGGACTTTAGCGATTTGGCTCATTTGGCAGTACGACAAACAGCATCCGCAGCGTGGTTGGCGTAATTTAGCATGGGCAATGTTTCCTGCTTTAGTTAGTGCGATGTGTGCAGTTACTTGGCACTTTTTTGATAATGCTAACTCGTTAGATTGGCTAGTAACCGTGCAAGCGGCAATGACCCTGATTGGTAACTGTACCTTGGCGATCGCCGCCTACTTCATCTGGAAAATATCGCGAACAAACTCATAAATTTAATGTTGTGTTGAGGTGCTTTACATTTCAACACAACATAGTATGAATATATGCCCAAAGAAGCTTTATTTGGATTATCTCTATTTCCTTACCTCGCCTTTCTCTGGTTTGCCACCAAATCAAAGCAATTTCCTAAATTGGGGCTATGGGGTTTTTATGGCACATTAGTATTTGTGGCGATTACAATTCCCGCAGGTATCTATGCTCAAGTTCAATATAAGGATGTTCTGGCGAATGTCGATTGGCTGCATGGAAGTGCTGAATCTTTTCTAACTATTACGAATATTTTATTGGTTTTAGGCTTTAAAAATGCTCTGAAATCACAAGACTAACCCAAGAGAAGGGCATCGCGGAGCGATGCCCTTCTCTTGGGAGTGAATCGCTATAATGAGTAATTATGGAGATCATTTCGCTAACTACTGAGACGAGGAATTTATGAACAGACATTATCAATCCATTTCTCAGATTTCAATGGTTGCAATCTTGGCGATCGCTAGTACGGCAATCAGTCCTGCATGGGCGCAAGACGAATCGATTCAACCACGTAGGGGTGATGCTGATCGCTTACGTCCTTCACAAGGTCAGCCCATCTCACCAACCAATACGGATCAGTTTTCCTTAGAAAGAGATGTGTCAAATTCTAATCTCCAGATTCAGAATGTCAATCTCGAAGTTGAAGCGATTCAACCAGTAATCCCTGGTAATTACAACGCTTCACCCCAAAAAGTCAATAAATTGGGCAGTTTCAGTACCGATCCACTTAATGCTGTCCAAATTTTTCAAGGTTCTGGCACATCTCCCCGTGAAAAATAGCATAGAGAGTTAGCGCAAAGCGCTAACTCTCTATGAGTAAATGTCCTGTAGCTAAGCCGCAAGCTCGCTGAATTGGTAAAGCAGCAGCTAATGCAAACGCGGCTTTACGAGCGATCGCCCCATCAATGGTCGTGGTTATGACTACATCTAAACCAGCATGAAATGCAACTAGTGCCGCCTGATGAGCAGTTAAAATTCCTCCTAATGCCATTGGCTTGAGAATGATAATATCGGCGGCTTGTGCGTTAATTACTTGCTGCAACTGTGTAAGGTTATTGACCGATTCATCGGCAGCGATCGGAATTGATTGCGATCGCCTAACGACCGCCATACCTTCTAAATCACGAGCGATCACAGGTTGCTCCACATATTCTATTTGCAGAGGTGCTAGTTTTTTTAAATTAGCGATCGCCTCAGTTACTGACCATCCTTGATTAGCATCAATGCGAATCTGGATATCATTTCCAACTTGCGATCGCACTGCTTCCACTCTTTTAAAATCTGCATTAAAGTTCTTGGTTCCCACTTTAATCTTGAGACAACGATAACCTTGCTGAATATATGCCTGTGCTTTGGCAACAGCTAATTCAGGAGCGATCGCACCAATCACAGCATTTAATGCCACCTGTTCCCGCACTTTTCCCTTAACAGAATTTGCTAATAATTGCGAAATAGATAAACCTTGCGCTTGGGATAATAAATCTAGTAATGCTAGTTCGATTCCATGTTTTGCCGCAGGCGTAGAATCATATCTCGTGAGTAAGTTCTCAATATCATTCAAGTTATGGATTTCGGAATTAATTAGCGATCGTTGAGCTTCCTTGAGAACCATTTCTGTCATTGTCAGTGATTCCATGCCAAACCCATCAAGGGGCGCAGATTCACCTAAGCCAATATGCTGAGATCCTTGATGAGGTAAGCGATCTCTAATCTCAATTATAAATCCCTCACGATGAGAAAGAATACCTAGTGCGGTCGGGAATGGTTCGTGAAAGGCTAATCGATAAGGTCGATATTGAAGAGATTGAACAATCAAATTCACAATCAATTTCCAGCTAAATTAACTCAAAAGTTATAAAAAGTTATAAGAATTTCAGTTCATGTTGCAAATCAGCTTTTATCGTTTATAGTCATGTTACAGACCTCTTGAGAGAGTTTAAGGTAATGATTAAGAAAAGTTTTTTGATTTCTGCAAGCCTGATTGCTGTTAGTTTAGTGGCAAATGTCACTTCCGCTTCTGCTGAGCAGTGGTATTTCTATGTTAAAAATAGCAGCAATTCTACAATCAAGAAATTACTGGTAGGGGAGCCAGAAAAGACTTGGGGACAGTTTGATATTGGCTCAGGCATTGCTGTGGGGGAGAATACGAAGATGGTTTGGGATAGCTCCACTGACAATCAACAGTGCAAACAATGGATTAAAGCTCAATTTGCAGATGGTAGCGAAAGCGCTCCAGCATACATTGACTTTTGCAAAAATCTCGATGACCCAATCGTATTCCAGTAAATCAAGTTTGCTTCTACTTCTCAAGGGGAATGGAGTTTAGAAGTCAAGACAAAGAAAGAGTGAGCAAAGCTCACTCTTTCTTTGTCTTGACTAACTATAAAAGAGAGGGTTGGCGCTTCGCGCCACCACTCTCTTTTGGGTTTTATTGGGGAGATTCAAGGACGCGATCGATTAAGCCGTATGCAAGAGATTCCTGTGAAGACATATAGTAATCACGATTCATATCACGCTCGATCTTTTCAAGGGGCTGTCCAGTGCGCTTAGCATATTCCTCATTGAGCTTTTGGCGAATGCGAATAATTTCTCTCGCCTCAATCTCAATATCCGAGGCTTGTCCCCTTGTACCACCTGAAGGTTGGTGAATCATGATTCGCGCATTGGGCAAAGCATAGCGCTTACCTTTAGAGCCTGCCATCAACAAATAGGAACCCATCGAAGCGGCTAAGCCTACACAAATGGTTGTTACATCGGACTTGATATGCTGCATGGTATCAAAGATCGCCAACCCTGCGGAGACCGATCCCCCAGGGGAATTGATATACATATAGATATCTTTGTTTTGATCTTCAGAATCGAAGTACAGCAGGCGGGCAATGATCGAATTTGCCATCCCATCTGTAACTTCGCCACTTAAGAAAATGATGCGCTCCATGGATAGACGCTCGTAGATGCTAATCCACTGCGTAAAGGAGTCTCCAGGATAGCGATAGGGAACTCTAGGAACACCGATGGGCATAGTTTTGTTAATTATTTTTCAAGTGTTGAAAATCTCTAAAATCTGAATATTAGGATGTGCGGCGCTTCGCGCCGCACATCCTAATATTTGGTTTTAAACAAGGGCAGGAAGAGCTTTTGGTAAATCCTTAGTACTTTCAAGGACGCGATCGATGAGACCATACTCTTTAGCTTGCTCAGGAGTCATATAGAACATCCGATCCATATCCTTAGTTAGTACTTCAGGTGTTTTACCAGTGGTACGGGAGAGGATGCGTAACATTGCTTCTCGGTTAGTCAAGACTTCCTTTGCCTGAATTTGCAGATCAGAGGCTTGTCCTCTGGTTTGGCGGCGAGCTTGATGTAACACAATGGTGGCGTTGGGTAAACTGGCGCGGAAACCTTTAGTGCCACTAGCGAGGATCATCGCTGCTGTTCCCATTGCTTGTCCGAGGCAAATCGTATGCACGGGAGGCTTGATATAGTTGAGTGTGTCACAAATGGCAAAGGCTTCGGTTTCAAAGCCGATCGCATCACCTGTGTACCAAGATGTCCCCGTGGAGTTGATATATAGGAAAATCGGTTTTTCGGGATCTTCGTATTGCAAATATAAAAGTTGGGCGATGAGCAATTCTGTAACATCGACACCAAGCTGCTGTTTGTATTCGTCGGGTGATACAAGAGGCAACCCAAAATAAATAATTCGCTCTTTCAGTAATAGCGAAGGTAAGTCAGGCGGCGGTGTGCGTCCGTATGACGAATCCCCTGAATAGGCGGCTTGTGCGGCTTGGGGAACAGAGCGAGAAGGTCGATCCATGTTTATTCGTGTTGATGACACTAACACTGTTAGCTTATCACAGCGATCCCACTGCTTATAGGCAACACTCGCGAAGATTGAGTAGGGTTAGCCGCCTATGGCTAAATGTCTAGCGCGATCGCTTCAATAGCAAGTTTTATCCCAATTCCCAAAAGTGTTGTCACACTTTCGCAAACTATAAGCAAAGCAAGCTTTGCTGAGGACATAAAACCCAAAAAGTGAGTGGCGGCGCTTCGCGCCGCCACTCACTTTTTGGGTTTTAGTTTGGTTTGGCATTTTGCGATGTATTGCTGCTATTACAGTGAGCCTTTAATTTAAAAGTTTTGCGGTGTAGCTCACTGTAACCAATCTGGGCGATCGCCTCTCGATGTTTAACAGTTCCATAACCTTTATTTGTCGCAATGTCATACCCCTTGTAGATGTTGGCAAGTTCGAGCATTTGCCGATCTCGCCATACTTTAGCAACTATGCTCGCTGCCGCAATCGAGATTGATAGAGCATCGCCCTTAACTACCGTTGTTTGAGGAATGGGAGCAATTAATTGAAATCTTAAAAGTTGATTGCCATCCACCAAGCAATATTTGGGTTGGGGCTGTAACTTGGCGATCGCCCTTTCCATTGCCAGTAAACTGGCGGCAAGGATATTCATTTGATCAATTTCTACAACTGAAGCAGTGCCAATTTCACAGGCGATCGCCACTTCACGAATGATCCGATCTAATTTCTCACGTCGTTGCGGTGACAGTTTTTTGCTATCAGTGACACCGAGATTCGCTAAGTCTGCTAATTGATCAATAGGTAAGATTACTGCCGCCGCCGCCACTTCTCCAAATAATGCGCCTCGACCAACTTCATCAACCCCTGCGACAGGATGATGTTGGATTTCTAGCGATCGGATGTATTCTCGTTCCATGATATAGCTGTCGCCAGTTGTGTTATCCCAAAACAGAGTGGCGGCGCAAAGCGCCGCCACTCTGTTTTGGGTTTTATATTTTAACTGCTATGGCTGTAACTATGAGATTAAGAAACTTTTTGTAAATTTAGGTCGTCTGTCATTTTTATAGCTGTTAGCTGTCGCCAGTCTTGTTAGGAATTAAAAAGACAAGTTGCGGCGCTTCGCGCCGCAACTTGTCTTTTGGGGTTTTAATACAAATAGCGATCGCTATATCAACGTACTATGTTGCAAGCGACTTACGGAATTCAGGCTAAATTTAGATTAAGTCTGAGTCGAATTTGTCAGAATATCTAGAAATATGATTTAAACTTTGCTAACTACCTATAGCCTGATATTTTCGGGGAAAATTATGAAGCGTCATTTGCAATTTGTATCTGCATCCCTATTAGCCGCATTGGTTAGTGTCGCCACAGCGATGCCTAGCTTCGCCGCCGATCCATTTCGTACTAGCAATCCTAGAGCGATCGGCAGTGAAACCCAAAAAGTATTTGAATTAATGTTCAAAGAAGGGAATTATGTGGCGGCAGTGAAACAGTTAGATCTAGCGATTAGAACTGAAGCTAACGATCCACTTTTGTTTGCGCTAAGAGCTTCGACTTTCTATGCTACAGGAGACTATCTGGGAATGCAGGTAGCTGGTAAGAGGGTGCGGGTCAATGCTGAGGCGCTGAGGGGGAAGGATGATCTAAGAGCCTATATCTATTTAGCCGCGAGCGACCTGATCGAGGCAGGATATATTATCAAAACTGACGGTATATCTAGTACGCCTAGAGCTTTGCCACTTGTGCAAAGTGTCTTTGACAACATCAAAAAAGCACAAGATATTGCCCCGAACGATCCTGAACTGAATTTGATTAAGGGTTACATGGATATCTTGATTGCTTCAGCATTACCCTTGTCTGACCTTGAATCAGCTTTGACAAGTCTTAAAGAATACGCCTCTCCTGATTATCTAAAATGGCGCGGTATTGCGATGGCATACCGTGATGCTCGTAAAGGCGATCTTGCTTTAGATGCCGTAAATAAAGCACTGGCTGCTGCTCCAAATAATCCAGAGTTACTTCATCTGAAGGGACAAATTTTATGGATTAGAGGTGGTAGCGATCTGCCTGTTGCCGTCAAGCAATTTCACCTTGCTTTGAGTAAATCGAAGCAAATGAATCCTAGCCTGTTGTCAGAAATTCGCGAGCAATGTCGTAGGTTATCTGGTACTGTCTGTCCCGAAAAATAGTTGCTATGTAAGTATCTGGGCATAATTAAAAACCAGAATTAAAACCTGTGGCGCACGCGCAGCGTGCGCCACAGGTTTTAGGGTTTTATATTTAATTGCGCCTAGATACTTAACAAAAGCAAAAAAGACTCGCATTGCGAGTCTTTTTTGTTTTTAAGATTCTGCAAGCATTACTGGCTACAGCCTGAATAGGACACTCTTCGGTAAACTATTCTCAAAGTAATATAGCTGCCGCCATTTGCATTACCCCCCAAGATGAGTGGCGGCGCATCGCGCCGCCACTCATCTTAGAGTTTTGTGTTCTAACAAGACTGGCGACAGCTATACCAATGAAAAAAATGGCAATACCATTTTTTTCATCTCAGTTCACATCAAGCAAGAAAAAATCATGGCGCAAGACATTAAACTGATTGTGGTAGATATTGATGGCACGATTAGCGGTGATGCCAATCAGGTTAATGATGCGGTCAAGCAAGCGGTAAAAGCGGCTCAGGCTAAAGGTGTAAAGGTGGCGATCGCTACGGGTAGAATGTATCGCTCGGCTGTCCGTTTTCATGAACTAATCGCTTCGGATATGCCATTGATTTCCTATCAAGGGGCATTCATCAAAGATCCGCAAACCGATGAATTAGTTGGACATTGGCCTGTTGAACTCGGACAAGCGCTCTCTCTACTAGATGACCTTAAAGAATTTGCCACCAATGACAAACTATCAATTCATATTTATGTCAATGATGAACTCTACGTTCGGAAAATGACTGCTCAAACGGAAGCCTACGCCGAACGGTCTAAGGTTGGCGTGAAGGTAGTTGGTGATTTGCGAGAGTTTTTGACTGATGCGAATACTGATCATCCACCCACCAAGATTCTGGCTCTTAGCGATACAGAGGAATTAGTAACAGAAATGTTGCGAGTTCTCAAGGGTCGCTATACACCCCAGCAACTTTATCTCACCAAGTCCGTTGCTACTTTCTTTGAGGCTACCAATCCGATCGCGAATAAAGGTACGGCTGTCAAACATTTAGCCGAAAATATTTTTGGATTTGATCGCTCTCAGGTTTTGGCGATCGGCGATAATTTCAATGACTTAGAAATGATCGAATATGCAGGTATTGGCGTAGTGATGGGCAATGGAGCCGAAGGTCTAAAACCACTGGGTGATTGGGTTGCACCTAGTGTCGAAGAAGATGGTGTTGCCGCCGCGATCGCCAAATTTGTGTTATAAATTTTCATAAAAGAGTGTTCTAGCACTCTTTTATGCTTAAACCCTAAGGGAATAGTGATGCTAGAACCTCAAAAAGTCATTAACCAACGCTATCAGTTAGAACACCAACTAGGAAAAAATGCAGGTCGTGAGACTTGGTTGGCTAAGGATTTAGAGAAAGAGAATGAGCTTGTGGTGGTCAAACTATTGGCATTTGGGGGCAATGTGCAATGGGAAGACTTAAAACTCTTTGAGCGCGAGGCAAATGTCCTTAAGCAATTAAATCATCCACGCATTCCCAAATACCGCGATTATTTTTCGATAGACGATCGCTCTTTGTGGTTTGGATTGGTTCAGGAATATATTCAAGGAGATTCTTTGCGTGAATATATTGCGAAAGGACATAAGTTTACCGAATCTCAAGTTAAACAGATTGCGATCGCGATTTTAGAGATTCTGATCTATCTCCATGAACTAAATCCTCAAGTACTCTATCGTGATCTTAAGCCTAGCAATTTAGTTTTAGCGGCAAAAGAAGGAGGTGCGAAAAATATTTATCTAGTGGATTTTGGGGCAGTGCAAGATAAAGCATCGGCAGAAGGCAAATCTTTTACCGTAGTGGGAACCTATGGTTATGCGCCGATGGAACAGTATGGAGGGAGAGCAGTCGCTGCTTCTGACCTCTATGCACTGGGTGCGACGATGATTCATTTACTAACGGGCATATCGCCTGCGGATTTACCACAGGATGATGAAGCGAAGATTATGTTTAGCGATCGCACTAGCGCTAGTTCTCATCTGGTGCAATGGATTCAAAAGTTAGTAGAACCGACAGTTAAAAAACGCTATGCATCGGCAAGAGATGCTTTAAAAGCTTTAAGGGAACCGATTGCAATTATCGCCCCTTCCCCAGTAGTACCAATAAAGCGATCGCCCAGTACTAGTTCTGATACCTTCAAATCTTATTCCAGATCTTCAATGCCTGAGACAAATATTATAGTGGAACAGTCGGCAACTCAACTCCGAGTAGTGATTCCTGCTCGTATTTGGAGTGTGATTGTTTTTTGTCTCTTGTTGGGAATCGCTGCTTTCGCATCTTACCCATTTTGGACAACTTTTCTAGAAGCGTTATTGTCTAATAACAATACCAATAAACTTGCGTTATTTGTAGTAGTAGTTTTGATATTGCTTATATTGTTGAATATTTTGATGACCGAGCTAACCACAGTTGTTTTGGAAGTCGGTGATCAGGAAACTTGGCTAACGCGATCGCTATTTGGGAAAACTTATTTGCAAGTAAAAGCTCCTACCAATACATTGCACGGGATTGAACCAATGTGGCGAATGCTGGAAAAAAGGAACAAGAGCATTTTAGATGATCTAATTTGGGCAAGTGCTGAACATAATGAAGATAATTCCAAAAAGGTCAATGTGTTTCTATGGTTGCAAGGAAAAAAGTATGCATTAGCAACTAGTGATCTAAGACCTACAGAAGTCAATTGGTTAATGGATGTTATTGAAGAGTTCTTACATAAATTGCGGAGGAAATAATGTGGCGATCGCTTCTTAAAAACTTGACATCTTCTCAGATCTACTGGTTTAGCATTTTTTGCACAGTGGCGATCGCAGGTTGCTCAAATCCCTTTGCAACCGCAAATGTAACAGACCAAATCCGAATTGGAACTTTTAATCTAGAAAATTTTGATGGTCTAAATGCTGAAAAGTTAACATCAGTGAGCCAGATTATTGATCGTAATTTTGATGCGATCGGTTTGCAAGAGGTGAGTCCTGTTGCTGCCGAAAAACTAAAGGAGCAGTTGAATAAAAGTAAACAATGGGAATTTATTTTAGGAGATACAGGCAGTAAGCAAAGGGTCGCAATGTTCTATCGTAAAGACTTGATGACGGCACAAAAAGTAACTGAATGGCAACAGGTAAACATTACAGGAACTTTGCGATCGCCCCTTGTGACTTATCTTAAAGCAGTGCCAACAGATAGCAAGAGTTTTGATTTCACTTTAGTGATTGTGCATCAGAAGGGTGGTGGTGGCAAAGATGCCGATCGCCTTCGCCAAAATCAAAGCGACTTACTGCGTAAAGAAGTTGACAAATATCAAAAAAATCCCCAATCTGATCCTGATTTAATCTTGTTAGGTGATTTTAATAGTCCGACATGGGCAGACCAAAATCGGGGTTTACGCAATGCTCCACTAACATTTTTGACTAGAGCGATCGAAACTGATGCTAAAGAGAACTGCTTAAAAAAGCGTGGGCAACCGAAAACTGCTGATGGTCGTCCCAGATTTTCTAATCGTGGTACAGGTTGTGTCATCGATCATATTGCAATTTCTAAAGCTCCTCAAGGTGCAGAAGAAGAATATATTCCTCAATCCATTCAAATTCTCGATCCGCAGCAAGATTTAGGCTTTGATAGCGATCGCACCTATTTTTCTAATATTTCTGATCATCTGCCTGTACGAGCAATTTTTCGCACCAAGTAAAAAGCGGCGCAAAGCGCCGCTTTTTTTTATAATCCAGAAGGTAACCCAGTGGGTCTGCCCTTCACGCTAGTGACGATTCTGCCCCAACCAGCTTCACCACCACCATCCCAGAAAATTTGTTGCATCACATCATAGCTGTAAGGATCATAGGCTCCACCAACACCGACATCATAACTATCACTAGCTCCATGACGAGTACCATAGGGATCATGCACAAGCCATACTCTCTTATCAGGATCATGACCCACAATCACACAAATATGACCACTCCCTTTGTAAGCAAATCCAACCACTACTGGAATGCCAGTTTTGAGGGATAGTAATACATCTTTAGCAGAGAGGGAATAACTGAAGTAGGAGTTAATACCGAGTTCCTTTAAAGCCCATGTTTGAGCATCATGATCGGTGGTATCACCATATTTGCCGACGAGTCGCATATAGACTGATTCTGGTTCTGCAAACCCCTGTGCTTTCGCCATTGTCGTCAAGGCTCCAGATAGCACAAAGTCAGCTAGCATCGTATTACTAGTCGTATTGCACTGTCTCCAACCAGGTCCAAAGATTGCCTGATCGTTATCTAGTTGTGAAGCATATTTGACTGGTAACTTGATTAGACGATTGAGATCTTCCCCTTCAATCTTAATGTGAGGCTCATAGGCATACACCTTTTGTAATTGGGACTTGCCATCTAGGGTCGGAAAAGGAGAGGCAAGATTGAGGACAATGTGTTGATTGCGATCAGGGTTATATTCTGTGACAAAAAATGCCTGATCTTTTTTAATAAAAACTTTCTCAGAATCGGCTAAATCCGTTGAACCCAGCAGCTTTTTTTTCAGAAAAGTGTCTTGTTGGGCGATCGCTTTTGGCATAGGACAACCTCAAAAATGAATGCGATAATCATATAAATCATCGCATACATATCGCATACATATCCCAATCAGGAATTAATGAAATAGTAAACAAGATTTTTATCGACAATCCAACGCTTTGCGTACTAAGCTATCAATTTAAGCTAAAGCCCCATGACTAATGCCAACCTGCCCCGCCGTGAAAGTTTAGTCAATCGCTTAATTTTTGGGTTGACCACTAGCACTTCCCTATTAGCCACTGCTGCCTTAATATTGCTGCTGCATATCCAGCAAGGTACACCCGAATTAGAAGCTTTCACAACATGGCTGGCGATCGTGGTTCTCTCTACGGGGTTAGGCTCAGGTTTATTTGTGGCGATTTCAATTGTGCGGAGTATTCAGCCGCCACTTACCGAACTTGCAGAAGCTGCCGAAGAAATATCTACAGGCAATTTGTCAGCGCGATCGCAGTTAAATCGATCTGATGAAATCGGCGAATTTGCTAAGGTTTTTAATCGCATGGCAGCACATCTGGAAACTAAAACTGCCACCCTTGAGGCTCGTGATATTCAGTTTGCGCTGCAATCCCTCGATCGCGTATTAGTCAACACCACCGATCAATACAAATTAATCAAGGCAAGTCTCGAAGAAATTTGTAAACTCACAGGCGCACAACTTGGTAGCATTTATCTTTGGGAAACTCCCACCTCACGCCCTGATGGATGTCTGGTGCTAGCGGCGGAATGGGGCTATAAAACTAGTCAAGCGCTGACAGAAATTTCCCTCGGAGAAGGGATTATTGGTCAGGCAGGGCAGCTCCAAGAAGCGATTATTTGGGAAGGCGATCGTCTCAAAGGTCAAACCCTAGTGTATCGTACTCCCGTTGGTGATTTGCTCCCTCAAAGCCTTTCCGCCTATCCATTGATGCTCAGGCGCAGTCTCGTCGGCATTCTCTTTTTAGGTAGTCTCACGCCGCTTTCAGAACGAGGAAGGAATATCTTAGAGTCCATCGGTCGTCGTCTGGCTACAGCAATTAGTAATGCTCAGAGCATTGAAACGATCGCCCGTCAGCGTGAAGAATTAACTACTGTATTCGAGCAGCTTGCCGATGGTGTATTACTGAGCGATCCTGCGGGACGGATTCTGAAAATCAATTCCGCAGGACGTAAGATTCTGAGTTTCAATGCCGTTAATGATGGTGTACCTGCATCGCCTGTGATTGCCAAATCAATGGAAGAGATTGTCAAACAATTTGACATCAGGCATCAAGATGGCGAACCTGTTGATTTAGCGAATCTAGTCGTATTTCGGGCAATGTCTACAGGGGAAGTAGTGGAAGATCAGGTGGTTTTGCGCCCACCTGAAGGGAATGAAATCATTCTCAGCACCAAAGCTGCACCGCTTGTGGGAACAGAATCAGAACTAATTGGGAGTGTGATGATTTTGCGCGATGTCACAGAGCAGCGTTATCGCGACAAGGTGATGCAAGAGACGAACAAGATCATGATCGAGCAGCAGAAGCGGATGAGCATTTTGCAACGGCTCACCAACTTGATTAACCAACAATTGCAAGATCTAAATGTTCTATTGGAATCGGTGGTAGAGGCAACCTGTGATGCGATTATGTGGGCAGAGATTTGTGTAATTGCGCTCTACAATCCTAAAGAAAATCGTCTGACCTTATCAGCAGCTAAGGGATTGCCCGATGATTTCCCATTGCAAGAGTCTTTTGCCCTAGATGCTCAAAATCTGATTGCACAGGTGTTTAAGGAAGGTATTCCCATCGAAATTAAAGCGGGAGAATCGCACCTGATTGAGGATCTACCCGTAAAAAGTGCTTTATGTGTCCCGATTGAGTCTAGTCGCTCTGGGCGTTTGGGTGTATTAGCGATCGGGCATTTCCATTTGGAGCGAGCGAGTTCTCGTGAAGATTTGAATCTCTTGGCTTCTTTTGGTGTCCAAGCAGCGATCGCGATCGGTAATGCTCAATTAATTAATCAAATTGAAGCACAAAATGCTCAGTTATTAGAAGCAACTCAACTTAAGAGTCAGTTTCTCGCCAATATGAGCCATGAACTTCGCACTCCCATGAATGCAATTATTGGCTTCTCCCAAGTGCTATTACGTCAACGACGCGATGCTCTTTCCCCCAGTCAAGTAGATATGGTGGAACGTATCCTTCGTAATGGCAAGAATCTGCTAGATCTGATTAATGACATTCTTGACCTGTCAAAAATCGAAGCTGGTAAAATGGAAGCACATCCTGAATTGTTCAACCTTGATGAATTAATTCACCATACCTGTGAAAGTCTACAACCTTTAGCCAATGTCAAATCCCTTGATTTTGTATTCCATAATCATATTGGTACTTGTGCGATCTATCATGATTCAATTCGGATTAAACAAGTCATTACCAATTTGGTGTCGAATGCGATTAAGTTTACCGATAGAGGCGAAGTTTGTATTGAGTTGAAATATGCTTCGGAAACTTTAAATACAACATTAGACAATCCATCATCAGAAATAGTTACAGATACGACAAATCCATCTATTGAAGAATCTCAAGTTTCCCCCTTAGCAATATCCAATATTCTCATCTCTGTTCGAGATACAGGCATTGGCATTGATCCTGAGTTTCAACGTACAATTTTTGAACAATTCCGTCAAGTCGATCAGTCCTCCACACGCAAGCATGGTGGCACTGGTTTGGGTCTAGCGATTACAGAACAACTTGTATTATTAATGGGTGGCACAATCTATTTAGAAAGCGAAGCTAATCGGGGTTCTATCTTTACTGTAGAGTTACCACCACGCTTACCACAGACGCAAGGAAGCTAAAAAATAGTGCAAGTTATTTACGAAAATCTTTACGTTTTTTGTGCCAATGCCGTAAAGCTAATGAACTAGCAAGTATCAATATACCTGCCGAAGCGTCAAACTCAAAGGGAACAGGAGTAATATCAAAAGTAGCGTTATTTAGGTTTCCTGTATTACCATTGAAGCTATCGTAAAAGCGTAATGTCCAAGTGGTATTGGGATTAGTGCCATCATTAAAATCGCTAAATGTATTTGCTACTAACGATGGTGATTCTACAAAAGCATTATCTTCTGGAGCAAAATTTCCTGTGTAGGGAGCGGAAGCACTGGAAATTAATGGTTGACTATCTATAAAAGTAGTACTAACTAAGTTGCTAGCTGATAATGAACTAAAGAGATTTAGGGTTCTACCGCTTGTATTATTTATTAAGTATCCTTCTAATTCGGCAAGGCTTGCATGAGTTAAATTGATGGTTAGGCTGTATGAATAGCTAGAAGATGTGGTGACTCCTGTAACGTTAAAAGTAAACTCTGTGGGAGTTGCTGTATTTGGAATAGACGAATCATTGAGTGCGCCAGTATTGCTGCTAAATGAGAAAGCTTGTACTGACGGAGTAGATACAGTATAACTAATCGCAATAGTAGCTGTGGCTAATAGAAGTTTAGGTATTGTATGCATTAGATTTGGGAGTATCGATGATTGCTAAGAAAGGTCGGGAAGCTTCATTGAAAAGGCTGATTAGACAAAGTAATTGGCTGTGTTAAGTTGTCCAACTAGATCGTCTCCTGCCTTGAATTTCATGTTGGTGACATCAACGACCAGATCAGTACTATTAGAAAATCCTGCTGTACCATCATTGACCGAGAGATAGGAGCGAACGCCAAATTTGAAGAATGCGGCTTCATTGGCGTTTAGTGCTTGATTGTCAGAGGTAAGAGGATCGCGATCGCTATAAACTGCTTGGATTGCTTCCTGTAAATTCGCAGCATTAACTGTGCCGACATTAAAGAGATTGCTTAGAGAGAAAGGTACAATCTGGATGCGATCGCCTTCTGCTTGGTTGAAGTCGGTAATGTTATCTAATTGGTTAATGGTTGTATTGGTGTAGAGAGAGTCGGTGAGAGCTTCGTAGCGGAATATATCGCTGCCTGCGCCGCCAACTAACTGATCGCGATCGCCTAAACCTATCAGGATGTCATTGCCAATACCTCCAATTACTTTATCTCTGCCCGATGTACCTGTGAGAGTATCTCCGCCAATGGATGCTTGTTGGTTGGTAATGGTCTTAACTAAAGATGTGTTGGCTGGTTTACTTTGTTCACCAAAGTTATAGTCTGTACCTGTTGCTCCAGCACCAAGCACAATATTTGCGATTACATCATTGCTTAGAGTGCCAGATAAGCTGCCAACGCTGTCCAGTCCGTCATTGTAGCCTGTGGGTTGAGTTTCCGTTAGGGTATAACTTCCTGACCAGAGGTTGTTAAAGTCATAAGATCCATCGGTAGCTGTAGTGGTAGTTCGGTTTTCAATAATGCCATTGTTGGCAGTGCCAGTGAGGGTGATTGTGACACCTGCGAGTTTCGTTTCTCCTACATCGACAAGACCATTATTGTTAGTGTCTAAGTAAGCTAAGCCAGATAATTTTGCAGTTGCACCGACAAGGGTTGTGACATCGGCTTGAGTTGGGGCTGCTTCAGTTTGTCCTACGTTATCAGTAGCAACACTATAGAAACTATATGTGGTTTCTGTTTGACCGTTATAAATTGCTGATGTATCTGTAGTATCGTCTTTCCAGAGGACTAGTTGATCGCCATTGGTTGATACATAAATGTCGGAGAAAGCAGTACCACTACCGTTATCCGTGCCTGTCCAAGATACGGTGAAACTGGTATTACGATTGGTGCTTGGCAATGCGGTCACTGCACTGCTAGGTCTTGTGTTATCGACAGTATTCAGATGGACTGGAGTATTAATCGGATCATTGGTATCAAAGACGATACTGGCTTCGGTAGTGAGTTGAGTGCCAGTAGCCAAGTTTGGTTTGGCTTGGATCTTATAGCTCAAGAAACCTTCCCCTGAGTGCGTGTCTTTGTCGTTGGGTGGCAAGAATCCTGCGTTAATATCTGTCGTCGGTAACTTTCCTGTTAATGGATCGATGGTGGTGAGTTTGTAGGTGACTTTGCCAGTGGTGGCATTAAGACTGGCTTCAAAGTCTACGAAGTAGCCAATGGAGTCTCTAGCATCAACCCTAGCGCTGTAATTTTGAAACCCATCGGGAACATCGATATAAAAATCACCAAAGCCAAAATCACCGAGTTGGAAAGTTGTCCAGTCGAGATCGCTATCAAGTTGTTGGGTGACGGTAACAAATACGGCAGGTACACTAGCATCTGAGGCATTTTCAAAGCGAATAATGTAGGGAAATGTTTGGTTAGGAATGAGCCAACCTTCTGCACCAAAGCCTTTTGGTCCAACAACATCGTTGGGGTCACGGGAGGGGAATACGGGGACGAAACCAGAGTACTTACCATATCCCTTAACAGAAGGTGGAGGAGTTATACCTAGTGGGGGAAGATCACAATAAACCCTATCTTTAGCTTTCTGCAATTCATTCTCATAATCAAGGAGGTCATGTCTTTCGACCATCGCTCTCATTTCTTTTTTTGCACAATCAATTTGTGCCTGCCAAGCCTCCACCTCCCCATCATTACAAGCTTTGTTGTCGGTGAAAATTTTTAGGTTTTTCTTAAACTGCTCTACATGCTTTTGCTCATGTTCTAACAAGCATTTATTGACAAGATTTGGTGATATTGGCACCCATTTACCTGATCCAAAAGGCTTTTCTACCTCGCATGATATTTTTCCAGCGGGGCTTGTTACACATCTTTCCGCTCGTGGACTTTTTGGAGACAATCCAAGTGGATCAATCTTGTTTGTAGGAGAATTAGCAGCATAATCGTAAAGATTAGTATCTCCACCTGCAATACCGATCGGATCTTGTTGAGTGAATCGACCATCTTTTGAATCATAGAATCTTGCCCGCATGAAATCAAGTCCATTACCTTCATCCATCACCCCCCACTGACCAACATACTCAAAGGGATTCGCAATAGATTCATTAGTGGTCAGGTTCTCACCAAAGGGAAGATAACTATACTGGTTAACATAGCTACCAGCAGCACTGGTCAAACCAGCCACCGACCCGATCGCATCAAAATCATAATAAGCCTGATTACCCCCTCCAGAGCGACTTTCTAAACCCAGCCCATAGGTATAATTAGCAATCAGATTTCCATTACTATCATATTCACCCACCACATTACCTAAATCAGTCGGATCGATGAGAAACTCAGTACGCTGTCCATCCTTAATAGAAGCAATCCGATTCCCGATCGCATCATATTCATAACTCCAAGTACCAGCAGAAGTCGTCACACCAATGAGACGATTTTCCACATCATAGACATAGCTGCTAGTCTGACCACCTTCTACTTTTTGAGTCAAATTGCCATCGGTGTCATAGGTATAAGCCGCACCACTCACAGTCGTATATTGATTGAGCATATTCGTACTGTAGTCAGTGGCAACTCCACTATCTGTAACCTTAATGCGATTACCTGCGGCATCATATTGATATTCAATTGTCCTGCCATTAGGAAGACTAACGGAAGTCAATTGTCCCGTAGCGTCATAGCCATAGTTAGTTTTGCCCTCTAAAGTGGTCATACTTGTACGCCGACCTAGAGCATCATAGGCATAGTCAAACCGAGAATTAACCGTGTTATCGGCTTTGTAGTTGACTAAACTGAGTTGTTGTCCTGCCTTGTCATAGTTATAGGTTGTGTAAGTGCCATTGCCATTATCACTACGACTGAGATTTCCGACTGCATCATAGGTATAGGAAGCAATCAGACTATTACTGCCATTCTGGAGACTACTTAAACGCCCAACGGTGTCATAGCTATACTTGACCACATTACCCAAATTATCTGCCATCTGAGTTCTGCGTCCTGCTGCATCATAGGCATAGGAAACAAACCGCCCATCACCATCAGTGACCTTGGTTAAACGGTCAGCACTGTCATAGACAAAGCTCGTGCTACTATCGGCATCGATCGCCGTTAGTAAATTACCGCGACTGTCATAGCTAAAAGTAGCACTAGAGCCACCTGCATAATCTTTGCGGATTAATTGGAAGTTGGCATCATAGGTATATTGAATTTCCTGTCCGCGACGATTTGCCGAAACTGTGAGATTACCTTGACTGTTATAACCAAAAGTTTCCGTTGAACCATCAGCATAGGTGAGCTTGGTTAAGTTCCCTTTTGCGTCATAGGCATAGTTGGTGAGATTGCCTTTCTGATCTTGGACTGTGGCTAGTTGGTCAAAATTTCGCTCATAGGTGAAGTCAACCCGATGACCGAGAGGATTGCTAGAACTAAGTAGATTACCTTGAGGATCGTAGGTAAAACTGCCTGCCGTGTCACCAGGAGCAATAATTTGAGTGAGATTGCCATCGGAGTCATAGCGATATTGGATTGTGCGATTGAGTGGGTCTATCGATCTAGCAATTTGACCGCGATCGTTTAAAAATTGCTTAGTAACTGCACCACTAGCATCGGTAATGGTAACGCCGCCTGTTGAGTCATAGCTGTAGGTAATGGCTTCAGTCCCACTATTTAAGCTCTGATTGATTAAACGTCCCTGACTGTCGTACTGATATAAAGTTTGAGAAGCATCGGGATAGGTGATTGAGCTAATCGCAAATTGTGATGCTCCTGCCGCAGTCACATAGCTATAAGTAGTTGTGCCATTAGGTGTGGTGATATTAATCAGGCGATCGCCCGTTGCGTCATAGCCATAGGTCGTCACTCGTCCTGCTTGATCGGTGGCTTTGTCGATCCGCCCTTGAGCATTGTAAGTAAAAGTGATATTGTCGCCGTTGCTATAGTCAAGCTTTGTCAGTTGATTATTACTGTAAGTAGCTTGAAGACGGTTACTATTAACATCTTCAATGTAATCAAACTTGCCATTTGTACGGAAAACTGTCTGACTACCATCTTTTTCCCGTAATCGATAAATGCCACCAACAAGAGAGAGAACTCCGTCATCTCCAGTTTCAGCAAGATAGCTACCATCGGACTGCAAGTTAAAATCATGGCTAATTCCAGCCTTCTTGACTATAATATTGCCTTTAGCATCAGTAGTAAAAGCAATATCCCAAGGAAAAGCTTGTCCTTTCCCTAACGAACTTTCGATAAAACGTTGCGAAATACTACCAAAATTATTGGCTTGCTCAAATTCAAAAGCGAATAGTCGAGAGACATCGTTGGTGGACTCTCCAATTTGACTTAGATAGGTAGCATTCTCAGCTAGTACAGATTGATATTGACTTACATCTGTACCCACAGCATTGATAAAGTTTGTCCAGATAATATTCCACGCGGCATCAGGAATTGTATCTGGTTTGAGTGTGGGTTTAATATTTTGCCAGTCAATGGTAACTGGTTGATTAGCAGGAGTTCCACCTTGTTCATAGAGCTTCGCTTTATCGACAGCAAAATTGATGTTAACGTCAGTAATAGTGGGGTTAGGCAGAAATAGTGCCGTAAAGCTGCCAATTTCTCCAGGTGACAATATTCCTGTTACTGCATCCGAACCACTTGCTAAGAATTGGAGAGAAGTAGCGGTAAATTCTTGACCTCCATCAAGTCGCATTTTTGCCTTGTCTGTATTTAAGGTGAGCAAAGGCGCAGTAATATCGCTGCTGCCAGTATTGCGATAGTTAACAGTGACTTCACCTGTCCACCAAGGACGTAACCCCTTAGGGACAACTAGCGAAAGCTCAATGTTGTCATTATTAAAGAGGGTATTGTTATTAACAATTTGACTATTGATCGTGAAAACATCGTTTGAGATAACATTTGCGGCTGCATTTTCCACGCGAACGTCATATAGTCCTGTTGATAAGCCTTTTAGGTCAAATGTACCTGAGAGAGTTGTATTGTCATACCAAATAACTTGAGATGCAGGGTGGGTAGTGCCATCAGGAGCAATTAAGGTTAATTTTGTATCTGCGGTAAATTGAGTTCCTTCCACAGTAATAGTCGTTGTGCCTCCATTACTACCGATATTGGGGGTGATTGACTGAATCTGAAGCGGTACTGGTGTTGCCGAAGGGATAGCATTTAACGTCATACTGTAGTTTGCATTAATCCCTTGAGAATTGACTTTGAGATAGTATGTACCTGCGGCTAACTCAGTGGGTGGATTCGCTATGAGGTTACCTTGCTTATCCAGTAGTGATAGAGAGGCATTGTTGGAAATAGAGTAATTATAAGTGCTGGGCTTAATCAGTTCAAATCGATAGAAGTCTACGGGATCGACATCACCCACGAAATCCTTAAAGGTTTGACTCCCTAATAAATTTCCAAGATCTCTTGCATTGCCGAGTGTATTCCCTGCTTGGTCAGCAATTGGGTTGGCAGAAGCCTGTAAAGTGTAGTTGTTGATTTGGGAAGAAGAAAGCGAAATGCCGTAGGTTCCAGCAAACAAGTTCTTTTGAATTGATTGTCCACTAGTAATTACATTAGTTATCCCAGAAGTTGCATACAGCAACTTCATTGACAAGTTATTGTTGTTTAATGACAAGTTAACTTGACTATCAGTATCAAGATTAAAAACATAAAGATCTTCGGTATTTGTACTATTTACAGAATCATTAATAGTTTTAAGACTGTTGAGAGTTCCTAAATCTACAACATCATTGCTGAGTATTTTTAGCCCGACAATGCTGCTGCCAGAGAGATTACCTACATTTTCTATAAATCCTTTACCTACTGCACTAGAAATGCGATCTCCATAAAAATCAAGAATACTGAGATCTGTGGCGGGATCTAAAACACCATCTTGGTTAAGATCAACGATTAAGGTTGTGTTTAGACGACCTAACCCCATTTTACCTAATTGTGCTTTGGCTAAGTCGATTTGAGCGTTTTGTAAAACGAGGGTATCGTTTCCCGCAGAGTCTTGAATTGAACTTCCTCCTGATTTTGTAGCATCCACAATATAAGTATCGTTGCCACCAGCACCATTGAGTTTATCTTTCCCTCCACCCGCATTAATGATATCGTTGCCATCACCAGTGCGAATATCGTCATTAAAAGCAGTTCCTGTAATCTGAAATCGTTCTATATTATTGAAATTAACACGGTCAGTATTAAAGTTGCTGTTGTAGTAAGCAGAGTAGTAACCACTGAAACCATTACTATTTCCTGCTGCCGCGCTAGTAATCCCTGCTGCTGGTGTCGTTCCTGAATAAACATTACTCGAATAATCCACAATCAATAAATCATTTCCTGCTCCTCCATCAACTGTATCAGTCCCTAATCCTGAATTAATTACATCATCGCCACCACCTGTAGTGAAGCTATTATTGATACGTTGACTCAGGTTAATGACATCGTTCCCACTACCTGTGATGAGATTGGGAAATCTTTCAATGTTACTGATATTCGTGCCATCCGAAAGTGTTACTGTTTTGGCTGTATCACTTTCATCCAGACTAAAGGCTGTAGTTAGTAAGCTGAAGTTACCATCGGTGAGAGTGTCAATCCCTTCCCCTCCATCAATCACATTGATGCCTAATCCTCCACTAATTACATCATTTCCCTTGCCTGAGTTAATAGTGTCGTTTCCATCTCCCCCATTAATGGTATCGTTGCCATCACCAGTATTGATCGTATCATTGCCTCCGAATGCATTAATCGTGTTATTGCCTCCACCCGCATTAATGATATCGTTGCCATCACCAGTGCGAATATCGTCATTAAAAGCAGTTCCTGTAATCTGAAATCGTTCTATATTATTGAAATTAACACGGTCAGTATTAAAGTTGCTGTTGTAGTAAGCAGAGTAGTAACCACTGAAACCATTACTATTTCCTGCTGCCGCGCTAGTAATCCCTGCTGCTGGTGTCGTTCCTGAATAAACATTACTCGAATAATCCACAATCAATAAATCATTTCCTGCTCCTCCATCAACTGTATCAGTCCCTAATCCTGAATTAATTACATCATCGCCACCACCTGTAGTGAAGCTATTATTGATACGTTGACTCAGGTTAATGACATCGTTCCCACTACCTGTGATGAGATTGGGAAATCTTTCAATGTTACTGATATTCGTGCCATCCGAAAGTGTTACTGTTTTGGCTGTATCACTTTCATCCAGACTAAAGGCTGTAGTTAGTAAGCTGAAGTTACCATCGGTGAGAGTGTCAATCCCTTCCCCTCCATCAATCACATTGATGCCTAATCCTCCACTAATTACATCATTTCCCTTGCCTGAGTTAATAGTGTCGTTTCCATCTCCCCCATTAATGGTATCGTTGCCATCACCAGTATTGATCGTATCATTGCCTCCGAATGCATTAATCGTGTTATTGCCTCCACCCGCATTAATGATATCGTTGCCATCACCAGTGCGAATATCGTCATTAAAAGCAGTTCCTGTAATCTGAAATCGTTCTATATTATTGAAATTAACACGGTCAGTATTAAAGCTGCTGTTGTAGTAAGCAGAGTAGTAACCACTGAAACCATTACTATTTCCTGCTGCCGCGCTAGTAATCCCTGCTGCTGGTGTCGTTCCTGAATAAACATTACTCGAATAATCAACGATCAATAAATCATTTCCTGCTCCTCCATCAACTATGTCAGTCCCCAACCCTGCATTAATTACGTCATCGCCAGCAGTGCCATTTATTGTGTCATTCCCATCCGTCCCCGTAAAATTTTGTTGCTCGATCGCAATCTCAACCTCATTGATCGGAATAATTCCATGATCATCCTCAGATCTTAAAGCCAACAAAGTATCAGCATCTAAACTCTGACCAAGCACCAAAGCCGCAAAAATTGCTCCCTCATCTCCCTTACTATCTACCTGATTGATCTGAGCATCGACAAAATGCCCATACTCCTCCAACAACACATTAACTAAGCTATTGGTGGTCGCATTCTCAATAAAATTATCCGACAAATAAATGGTATTAGTACTACTGGCATAAGCCCCATTTGCATTACCCAAAATGCTGCTGCTAATTACCTCAACCTTCGGAAATTGACTAAAATCTCGTTCTTGCCATTGCGATCGGAACTGCATCGCCGCAATTTGGTTGTACTGTTTCCCAAAAGTAATATCAAAGAGCTTCCAAAAATTATCTAGATTTGCAAAAGAAGTGAGTTGATCAGCAATCACATCGACACTGAGACTAATATTTAGAAGCATTATTACCTCAGATTTTAGAAACCTTAAACTTAAACTTTAAACTACAAGTAGTATTGCTGTTGTAGTAATAAAAAGTCAATCTTCAAGGAAGCAGGAAATTAAGCAAAATTAAATTTGTATAGCTGTTTTTCTGTAATTATCATCACTTTTGACTGATGTGCAATATTCCTGAATAATGAAAGCGAATAAAGATAAAGTTAAGCTGTTCCTGCTTCCCAATTCATAATCAGTTCATCATTGATTCACTATTAGTTCATTATGTGAATTCCTTAACTAGAAAGGATTTCAAGATTTTTTATTTATTTCTAAATAGATAAAAATCCTCTTAAAATGTTCTACAATGACTTTTAATTAGAGAGAGAATTAAGAAATTGCTACAGGCTTTTACAGCGAGTTTATTGCTGATTACTATTTCAGAATTAGGTGATAAAACTTTTTTTATTGCTGTGATTTTATCGATGCGCTATGACCACCGCACCGTATTTTCTTCAGTCTTATCAGCCTTAGCCCTAATGACTGTGTTATCAGTTCTCCTTGGTCAAGCAGTAGCGCTATTGCCAAAGGAATATACTCACTATGGCGCGATCGCCTTATTTTTGATTTTTGGGATGAAACTCATTGTCGATGCCATCAGAATGTCGCCTAATTCCACTAAGGAAGTGGTGAAAGAAGCGGAAGAAACAGTGGCAGAAAAAAATCAACAAATCTCAATTCCCATTTTTGGCAGAACTCTAGCGCGTTATCCTCAGATGGGAATTTGGATACAGGCTTTTGTGATGACTTTCTTGGCAGAGTGGGGCGATCGCACTCAAATTAGTACGATCGCTTTAGCAGCAGCGAACGATCCCATCTTTGTAACATTAGGAGCGATTCTAGGACATGGAATCTGTACTGTGATTGCGGTAATTGGTGGTCGTTTAGTGGCAGGAAGAATTTCTGAGCGCGTAATTACAGGCTTGGGCGGCGTTTTATTTTTGATTTTTGGAATAACAGCTTATTTTCAAGCTTAAAAAAACTCGGCACATTGTGCCGAGTTTTTTTAGTTTCCTTCTACTTGACTACGATATTCACTGGCAGTCATGGTGTTGTCTAGTTCGCTGACATCTTCGATATTTACCTTCAACAACCATGATGCCCCGTAAGGATCATTAGTAATATTTTCTGGATCATCAACTAAAGCTGTATTAGCTGCGATCACAGTCCCAGTTACAGGTGAATAGATATCTTCTACAGCTTTGACCGACTCAATTGTGCCGAAGGTTTGTCCTTTTTCTACCCTTGTCCCCACTTCTGGCAGATCGAGAAATACAATATCACCGAGTTGATCGATCGCGAAAGCGGTAATGCCCACAGTGGCAGTGTCATTTTCTAATCGAATATATTCGTGGGAATTGGTGTATTTGAGGTCATCAGGATATTCAAACATCTGGCTACTTTTCCTTTTTTGTCTTGAATTATTGTAAACAAAAGAGAGGGACGCAAAGCGTCCCTGTACTTATTATTTATTTGATTTGTTCAGCGATCGCCTCAACCGCCTCGACTGGCTCCCGCTTAGAAAAACCCCAGAGAAAAACTAGCCCAATACAAGTCAGCATCAACCATTCAGGTGGAACGAGACTATCGGAAAATACTTTGATAAATAGGCGTAAACCTACCAGTAACACGATCAAATAACCCGCCGATTCAAGGTGAGTAAATTCGGCTAACCACTTAATAAAAAGTCCCGCTAAAAACCGTAAGGCAATAATTCCTGCCACGCCCCCGATGAGTACTAACCAAGTTTCTTGAGCCACTGCCACTGCCGCCGTCACACTATCGAGTGAAAATGCGAGATCCGTTAAGGAAACTAGCGCCACGACTTGCCATAATTTATCTGCCATCCGCACAGGATGTTTTGCGTCATGACCTTCTTGCGACTTTTCTAAGAAAAATTTACCTGAAAGCCATAGTAAATATATAGAACCAGCTAGTTCAAATTGCCAATATTTAATTACCCACGTAGCTGTAAAGATCAGGATCACCCGCAATACAAATGCACCGATCAATCCATAACGTAGCGCCCATTCTTCTTGCTTCGGATCTGGTAAACTCCTCACGATCGCAGCAAGGGCGATCGCATTGTCCGCCGATAGAATTGCCTCTAGCAGAATTAGTACTCCCAAAATGGGAATAACTTCAGGTCGAAAGGAAAAGTCATTCGTTTCTAGAAACTGCTCGAACATGAAGTATGATCCATAACAAAAAATTAACAAATACTATAAGTATACAAAATCCTTAGACCAGAAACCAAGTAATTAAAATTCTCAGATACCACGACACATTGCCGCTATTTTCTACATTTTAGGACTTATGCAGAAGTCGCTAAGACCCTCACCCCTAGCCCCTCTCCCTTTTTGGGAGAGGGGAACAAGAAAAATTTCTTACGCCCCTTCTCCCTCTCTGGGAGAAGGGGTTGGGGGATGAGGGCAGTTTTTAATTTGCGTAAGTCCTACATTTCTTTCTGTGGCGCACGCGCAGCGTGCGCCACAGGTTAAGGTACTTAAATACTGGACAACCTTGATTTTAAAAGAGATTCTCCTCCAAGTTTGACTGCTTCTTGAACTTGCATTAAGGGAACATGATGCGATCGCGCCAAATTCGCACAGTCCTCATATTCTGGCTGAATCGTCAAGAATCCATCGCGCCGCGCAATCTTAATTCTCGCTTTGCCATATTCTGTTTCGACTTCATGGATTTCTCGATGGAGAATTTTGCGCTCTTGCAAGCGATGTCTGATGCCGAGAGTAGTTGTTTCTCGAAAGAGAATTTGCTCACAAATGGATTGGCGATCGCAGGGACAAATGACGGTAATTAATGTCCCAGTGCGAGATTTTTTCATGCCGATCGCTTGGGTATAGACATCAAGCGCCCCATGCTGCAATAGTTCAGTCATTGTGTAGGCGATCGCCTGTGCGGTCATGTCATCAACTTGAGTTTCCAGAATTGCGATTGTTTCCGTAATGGTTTCAAGATGATGACGGTTCTCAAATTTTGTTAGAAGAGATGTACTCAGACCTAATCTTTTTTTTTATTTTTTATATCTTTCTGCTTACTCTTCCCAATCCATAGACGCAAAGCATTCGGGATTTCTAAATCCTGCGAACCTGCCCCTAGTCCTACTTTTTTGATTTTCATTAAGGGAACTTCGCCAAACTTTTCACTGAGGGTGACAGCGATCGCTGCCCCTGTGGGTGTGACTAGCTCCTTCCTAATGCCATTGTCACAGGTAGTTACCCCATGTAGTTCCCATAGTTTGAGCGTAGCAGGTGCGGGAACAGGCATCTTGCCATGATCACAATTGACATAGCCACCACCCGCAGGCAAAGCCGAACAGTAGATTTTCTCGACTTCTAGCCATGCAAATCCTGCACAGGTACAGACAATATCGATGATCGCATCGATCGCCCCCACTTCATGGAAATGCACTGCTTCTGGTGCAATGCCATGCACGGCTCCTTCGGCGATCGCTAGTTCTTTAAATATAGCTAAACTCCACTTTTCAATCTGAGATGGTAATTTGGCAGTACAAATAATTTCCTCAATATCAGGTAAGTGGCGATGGACTGAATGGGAATGCTCTTGATGGCTATGGTTTGGAAGAGAAGATGATTTATGCTCATGGGAATGCTCTGCATGATTATGTCCGCTATGACTATGGGAATGACCTTGATGCTCATGGAAATCTTTAGCAGCAAAATCTTTGGCGGCAACAGTGGGTGGCTCATCGCCTTTATAGTTGATTAATTCCACGTGCATTTTTGTCGCAGCAATCCCACCCCGATGCACTGATTCTGTCCATAATTTGACTTCGTGATCTAGTCCTAATTTCTGAACGATATTTTGTAAATAGTCCAAAGGAACGCCTACATCTATCAGCGCACCTAAACACATATCACCCGCAATTCCTGTCGGACAGTCTAAATATGCAATGTTTGCCATAGCTGATGGTTGCAGAATTTTTCAAATGAATTGTTTCTGAATCCTAACATTGATAGCTGTCGCCATTCTTCACAAACGCCAAAGAAAGTAGCGCCGCTACTTTCTTTGGTAAACCCAAAACCAGAGATTGTGCCGCCCGCTACGCGGGCGGCACAATCTCTGGTTTTGGGTTTTAACTATGCTGAGCTACTTAATAGCCGTTTTAGCATTGCGCTGCCAGCGATCGCGTTTAATTCTTCTTAAGGCTGAACCCGTAAAATGCTGATCCCATTCTTGATCGGTCATATTTACTAAATCTGTTAACTGGGGATCAAGATTATGGGGAAAGGCTTGGAAATCAGATTCTGAGGTTTCCTGAGCAAAGCGCTGATTCCACGGACAAACATCTTGGCAAATATCACAGCCCGCCACCCAATTGTTTAAATTATTGGCGATCGCTTCAGGAAGTTCATCTGCCTTATTTTCTATCGTATGAAAAGCAATACATCGATTGGCATCAACCACAAAAGGCTGAGCGATCGCTCCCGTTGGACAGGCATCAATGCATCTCGTACAAGTCCCACAATGATCGGTATGGGGGCGATCGGGTTCCAGTTCCAGATTAGTTAAAACTTCTCCTAAAAATAACCAAGAGCCATAGTCACGGCTAATCACATTGCTATGCTTGCCAATCCAACCGATCCCCGCCCTCTGAGCAAAGGCTTTTTCGGCGATCGGTCCCGTATCCACGTAATAACGAGTTTGAATATCTTCCCCTTGAGCATTTAACCAAGTTGCCAAAGCCTTGAGTTTCTTGGTTAAAACCTTGTGATAGTCACGTCCCCAACCATAGCGCGAAATTTTACCAACTTGGCGATCGCCTGAATGCTGGTGCGGTGTGTAATAGTTCAGCGCCACGCAAATTACCGACTGCACTCCCGCCATGACCTGCGTAATATCTTGCCGTTTAGGATTTGTCATCCAATCCATATCTGCTTGATAGCCCAGTTCTAGCCATTGCTGCAAATGCTCAGCCTCAATCCCAGATTCCGCTTTGGCAATCCCCACTTTACTAAAACCCAAGGCGATCGCCTTTTGTTGAATTGCGACTTTAAGTTCGGTTGGCGATAATTTGTGCATCATCACCACACTTTAGCCGCCACCAAGCCAGCCAAAAAATCCACCTTTTTTTTCATTTTTAGCTTTAGGATCTGATTTCGTCCCATTAGTGCTACCAGAGCTACTACTCACTTGACTAATGTACTGCTTAGCTAGAGGTTCATCAGGATTGAGTTTTAAAGCTTGTTGAAAACTTACTTTTGCCATGCCTGATAATTTTTGATTCATATAGACAAACCCTAACAAAGCATGACATTTGCTATTGTTGCAGTCTAATTGAATGGCACTACGGAGTTCCTTTAAAGCTGATGCCCACAATTGTTGACTGATATAGCTTTCAGCTTGACGAATATATTGATTAGCTGAACCATCGGCATTATTTCTAGCAGCTTGACCGTTAGTCCCTGCTTGGCTTGCACCCCTAGCTGCGCTACCATTAGCCGCACTGGAATTGTTGGTTGTGTTACTGGCGCTACGTGGTGGTGCTTGAGACTCACTCCGCATTTGATAACTATTGCCTGCACTATTGGGGTAGGCAGAACCTGCTTTATTAACACCTGCATTGCTAATAACCGTATTGCCAGTTTGAATTCTGGTTTCATCGCTATCAGGCTTTGCAGGAACTGAATAGCCAGTCGGTGTATGTCTATAACCCTCTTGCAGAAGGATATGTACTAAATTTAATTCACTTAATAAACCAATATGTTCTAAAGCTCGGTCTAGATCTTCATACTGGATTTTGGCGATTTCATGAATTGTTTGTTCATAGTTAATCGACTGTGCCGAAACTAAATATTTTTTGGCAAGCTCTGACTGGGGCGCAAATTTTTGATTGCGCTTCATTAAGCGTTTGCCTAGAAGTTTAAGAATTGCCGAATATTCTGTGCGCTCTCGCTCTTGAGACAGCACATTGTAAGCAGGATTAACTAATTTGGATAGGTATTGCGTAGCTACTTGCTTTTCTGAATGGGTGCGTCCATGAATATCAGGATGCAAGCATTTGGCAATCAATAGATATCGCCTACGCACGTGCGAAGCATCGGCTGTAAGTGGTAAGCCTAGTACAGCGTAGTAATCATTGAAGTCATATTGACCGATACCACGATCGATACGAAAAGTTTTTGGATTTTCCACTATTTATCCTCAGCGTTTCGCTATCCAATCAAAATCTTTAGGGTTGTATAGCTGTCACTAAACCAGAAGATGAGTTGCGCCGCAACTCGCTTTTTGGGTTTTGATTTGTCTTAATGCAAATGGCGACAGCTATATAAAGATTTGAAGCTAGATAATTAAAATAATAGCTTACCCATCAATAGTAAGGTTGCGATCGCTATAATCACATATTTTCTATAGATAAAATAGCGGAAATTCAGAAATCATCGCTCACGCTAGTCTTAACAAGCAAAAGGCGGCGCTTCGCGCCGCCTTTTGCTTGTTGGGTTTTGAATAGCTATATTGTCAATCAACTGTAAAGCGATACGATGAATATCAATAAATTTCTACCAAATTCTCTCAATGATTGAAGTCATCCAATCCATCCTCCAATCAACCATTGATGGGATTGCTGTTGGCAGCATTATTGCGCTGGCAGCAGTCGGTTTAACGCTTACCTATGGCATTTTACGCCTTGCTAACTTTGCTCATGGCGATATTCTCACCCTCGGCGCATATCTCGCCTTCCTCGCTAATACGACCTTCAAGCTTGATATTTGGTTATCGATCGCCTTTGGTAGTGCGATTTCCATAGTCTTGGTTTTGCTTTGCGAAAAAATACTGTGGCAACCCTTACGTGCTAAGCGTGCTACCTCTACGACAATGATGATCGTCTCCATTGGTTTAGCGCTGGTAATTCGTAATGCGATCATTCTGGTCTGGGGCGCAAAACCACAGAAATATGATTTGCCGACGTTTCCTGCAATTAATATTTTTGAATTAGCGATTACCCGCAATAAAATCGTGGTAATTGTGGCGGCGATCGCCGTCATTGCAGGACTGTATTATTTACTACAAAATACCAAAATCGGTAAAGCCATGCGTGCTGTTGCTGATAATCCTGAACTTGCGAAAGTCGCAGGAATTAATGTTAATGCCGTAATTATTTGGACATGGATCATCGCAGGTGGTATGACTGCTTTTGGGGGCAGTATGTACGGCTTAATTACCAATTTGCGCCCAAATATGGGTTGGTTCTTGATTTTGCCCATGTTTGCGGCGGTGATTCTGGGTGGGATTGGTAATCCCTATGGGGCGATCGCGGGGGCGTTGATTGTCGGTATCTCTCAAGAAGTCGCGACCACTTGCCCTGCGGCGTTGGGAGAATTACAAAAATATTGTATTGGTACAGAATATAAACTAGGCGTGGGGTTAGTAATTATGATTTTGGTGCTGCTCTTTAAACCGCAAGGCTTATTTAAAGGAACGATATAAACATGACTCAATCTACTCGTAACCAACTGATTGAAATTTTTCGTAAAGCTGCAAATAATCTGGAGCTTTTTCCCTTAGATAATCCATCTACATTGGAGCGATTTGCGATTGATTATGATCTAGATACTTTAGAAGAGCTAGCAGCACTGGTCGAAGATAGTCCTAGCCAGTCGAGCAAAATAATTTTTAGTGGTCACACTGGTTGCGGAAAGTCTACTTTACTGGCGGCGCTAGCTCAGAAATTACACGATCGCTTTTTTGTGGTGCGGTTTTCGATCGCCAATACGATCGAGAATGCAGATGTGAATCACGTTACGATTTTGTTTGCGATCGCCTTAAAAATCATGGATGAGTCAGAAATCCAAGGTGTGAAGATTTCACCGAAAATCAAAGAAAGTATCCTAAACTGGTTTGCCAAAAAGACAAAAACTGAGGAAGTTAAGTTGGCAGGTCAAGCTAATGTCGCTACAGATTTTTTGAAGTTAGTTGGATTAAAGCTTCAAGTTGATGCAGTGATTCGGCAGGAAATTAAACAAGAATTTGAGAGAAAGGTATCGGAATTAGTTGCGAAGTTAAATGAGATTGCGGCGATCGCTAATGGGGCAAGTGGTAAAAATATTCTGGTAATTATTGATGATATCGATAAGCTAGAGATACCAGTAATTCGCGATGTTTTTATCAATAATATCAAGGCGCTATTTCTGCCTAATTTGCAAATTATTTACACATTGCCGATCTCGGCTTTGCATGACAAAGATATCGTGCCTGTACTAGAGACAGAAACAAGCGATCGCATTGTACCGATGCGGGTTTTGAAGCTATATAAAAAAGGTGAGAGTCGCCATCCCGATCCTACTCCTGTTGCGGAAGTTGTTGCTACACTTGAGAAGTTATTAGTAAAGCGAATTGATTTAGAACTATTTGAGCCAGATGCATTACAGAAAGTGATTGCCTATAGTGGCGGTGTGCTGCGAGAGGTGATTCGGATTGTGCAACAGTCCTGTCGGATTTGTTTGCGTCAGTTGCGATCGCTACCTGAAGATGCGGATGTGAGCAGTTTGAAGATTTCGCTGGTAGTGGTTGAAGAAGCAGCGAATAATTTGCGTTTGCAAATGTCGCGTCCTTTAGGAAAGGTAGACTATGAGATTTTAAAAACGGTCTATCAAAACTATGCGCCTGATGATCCCCGTGATAGTGAGTTTTTAGGATTGCTGAAGGGGTTACCAGTTTTGGAATATCGCAATGCGCGGGAATGGCATGATGTGCATCCGTTGTTGTGGCAATTAATTCAAGAGCGATTGACACCTTAAAAATATGGCAGAGCGATGGAACAGAATGAAGTTAATTTTCTAGATTTGCTTGTTGCGATTGAGACGAGTAATCAGCATTTGAGTTTATTACTTGCTGTATGCGATCGCGATCGCTTGCGAAGTTCTTTAACTGAGCGCTATGAGCAGGAGTTAGCCTCAGAGGGGATCAAAGCCTATCGGGTGATGATTGATCGCCAAGAACCAAGTTTATTTGCGGCGATTAATCAACTAGTTGAAGCAGAACCCTATTTACAGGCTGGGAATCCTGCGGTGATAACAGTGGAGGGGGTAGTGAGTTTGTCGATTTTTGCTTCAGAGGGTGAGCGATCGCCTGTTGATAAGTTTTTGGGATATTTGCAATGGACTAGGGAGGGAATGCGTCAGTTTGCGTTTCCAATTGTGATTTGGGTAACGGAACATATTCATAATGAAATTTCGCGTAAAGCCCAAGATTTCTACAGTTGGCGACAGGGTGTATTTTTCTTTGAGTCAATCCAAGAGGAGCCGATTGTACCGATTGATGTTGAGCCAATTCGTCTACCAGATCCTGAGTCTGATGATTTGGATCTGCCGATTGATGAGTTGTTGTTTTATATTGCTCAACGAGAGGCGGCTGGTCAAGAGGATGCGAGTTTGGCTACGTTTTACACGTTATTAGCAAAAGCCTACGAACGGGATAATCAAATTAATCAGGCGATTTCTACATGGCAAAAAGCGATCGATCTCCAAGAAAAGCTAAATCTCTCTCTAGAACTAATAGCTAGCCTCAATAGTTTAGGTATTTTATATTTTCAGCAAGGGAGATATGCAATAGCAGAGCCAATATTTGAGAAAGGACTACAATTAACGCGAGAGATGTTAGGTGATCACCATCCCAATGTCGCCACCAGTCTCAACAATCTCGCAGAGCTGTATCGCTCGCAAGGACGATATGAGGAAGCGGAACCGCTCTATCTAGAGGCGATGCAGTTGAGGCGAGAACTGTTAGGCGATCGCCATCCCGATGTCGCCACCAGTCTCAATAACCTCGCAGGGCTATACGATTCGCAAGGACGATATGAGGAAGCGGAACCGCTCTATCTAGAGGCGATGCAGTTGAGGCGAGAACTGTTAGGTGATCGCCATCCCGATGTCGCCACCAGTCTCAATAACCTCGCAGGGCTATACGATTCGCAAGGACGATATGAGGAAGCGGAACCGCTCTATCTAGAGGCGATGCAGTTGAGGCGAGAACTGTTAGGTGATCGCCATCCCGATGTCGCCACCAGTCTCAACAACCTCGCAGCGCTGTACGATTCTCAAGGACGATATGAGGAAGCGGAACCGCTATATCTAAAGGCAATTCAGTTGAGGCGAGAACTGTTAGGCAATCGCCATCCCTCTGTCGCCACCAGTCTCAACAACCTCGCATTGCTGTACGATTCTCAAGGACGATATAAGGAAGCGGGACTGCTCTATCTAGAGGCAATTCAGTTGAGGCGAGAACTGTTAGGCAATCGCCATCCCTCTGTCGCTGGCAGTTTGTTTAATCTGGCAGTGCTTTACTACAAAACCCAGCATTATCGCGAAGCCCTGCAATCAATTCAACCTGCTATCCAAATATATCAGCAAACCCTTGGCACTGACCACCCTACAACCAAGGCAGCCCTTAGTTGGTTACAGCCAATTATTGTCCAACAAAACGAAGGAGAACATCCATGAATCGTAACTACAGCATTTCTATCCAATGGTCAGAAGAAGATAGCAAATTTATCGCTCACCTACCTGAATTTGGTCCCTACGCCCATACTCATGGCGACACCTACGCTAACGCACTAGAAAATGCTTTAGAAGTTTTGGAATTACTAATCGAAGATTACAATGCTCGTCACAAACCATTACCAACTTCATTACTGCTTAATTAAGAGTAGACGATCCTTCTGAACGCCAAAAGCTTCAACAATAATTCATGAATTGTTCCTACTATATCTCGAATAGGTTGAGCTAGTTGATGGAACTGAGGGAGATTGGAAGATATGGCGATTTTGGATGAGTACAAAAGTAGCAACTGCTAATAAGAAATAGCCAAAACCTTTTTGCAACTGCTTTGCAGATACAAATTGCGCTAGATAAGAACCAATTACTGAGCCAATCCCTGCGGCAAAAGTAAAGGAAATAGTTAAAGCCCAATCAATATCTAGTTTTCCCAGATATCCTAATAAACCAGCGATCGCATTGAGCGCAATAATCAAAAGGGAAGTGCCGATCGCCTGACGCATGGGAATTTTACCGAGTAAGACCAACGCAGGCACGATCGCAAAACCACCACCAACACCCACCAAACCTGTTAACACACCAACCGCGAGTCCTTCGGTCATTAACCATAGCCAACAGTACTGACAAAAGGGTGGTAGATAACCTTCCATTTCCGATGGCTCGACTGTTTGACGTGAAGAATGGTAGATCATAAACGCTGCGGCCATTAGCATCATTAAGCCAAATAGCAACATTTGCACCGCCCCCGTCACAAATGGCAATGTCGCAATCCGCGCACCGATGAAAGAGCCTAACATCGTTGCTGAACCAAAAACCAAGGTGGTTTTGAGATTGACATAGCCCTTGCGCCACTGAGGGATGACACCTAATAAACTGACAGTGCCTACGATGACTAAAGTCATGGCGATCGCGGGTTTAGGCGCAACTCCCATCACATACACCAAGATCGGCAAGGCTAAAACTGAGCCGCCACCACCCAATAAACCTAAGCTGATACCAATGCCAACAGCTAATAAATGACCAATCATCCAAATCATGGCTAGGATTTTCCTTGTTGGTTATAGGGCAATTTTGCAAGTAAGGCTGCCATCGCGCAGGTATTCGATACACCTGCAAATACTAAGCCAGCACCAACAAATCCACTTAGAAATAGAAAAGTCGGTGAGACAAATGCACCAAGGATCGTACCGATAAAGACAAGGGAACCAGCCACGATTTGCACTTGGCGAAACATACTGATTGGTGCGTTCTGATTTGCTTGAATAGAATATCCCGATTGTTTCCAAGCATTGAGTCCACCTTCTAGATGGATGACAGTTTCTACACCTGAGGTTAAGAGTTTGTTAGCAGCTTGAGCAGAACGGTTGCCAGACTGACAATGGAGTACTAAGTACTTGTCAGAGGCAAAGGGAATTTTATCGATATCAAATTGCGATAATGGAACTAGCTTTGCGCCATGAATCTTCTCGGCTGAATGTTCAGAAGGCTCACGCACATCTACGAGAATCACTTGATTTTGATCTAGCCATTGCTTGAGTGTCTCAGCATCAACTGATTGTAGGCGGTTGTCAGAAATTTGGCTTGCCATTGATAATCTTCCTTAAAAAATGAATAGTGATCAAGAAGGTGTGGACGTTGCGAAGCACCGCCCCCTGTAAATAGAATTGAAAAATTTATGTAGAGACTGAGGCTCTAACTTTGCCACAGTTTAGGTTAGCAGGGACGGCTTCCATAATAAATCTGGGATTTGGGAGATTGAGATTACCCATCAAATCGACAAATTGATTGATGTCTATACCTGCAAATCGAGGATTCCATTGTTTCTCTTCCGCGATCGTGGATACAGTCATGCCTCGATAGTCATGTCCTGGATAGACAAAGGTTGCATCTGGTAACTTAAATAAACGTTGGGTTACTGATTCGTAGAGGGTTACAGCACTACCACTCTGAAAGTCCGTGCGACCACAACCGCGAATTAAGAGAGCATCTCCTGTAAACAAATGAGTCCGATTAGCGAGATATGCCATGTGACTGTCGGTGTGTCCAGGAGTAGCGATCACCTGAATTTCCACATTGCCGATCGACAATACTTCTTGATCTTGTAGACGGCGATCGGCGCAACTAACATCAGCATTGCTCGGCACAACTCCCAAGCATCCTGTTAACTCTCGCAACTTGGCAGTGCCAGTAATATGATCGGCGTGAACATGGGTTTCTAGGCAATAACGTAGGCTTAGCCCTAACTGCTTAATCAGATTTAAGTCACGTTCGGTCTGACTAAGAACGGGATCGATTAGAGTCGCTTCCTTTGTTTGTTGATCGGCAACTAAATAGGTATAGGTACTAGTTTCAGAATCAAAAAGCTGGCGAAATAACATCAAGACCACCTATCTTTTAACCTTTGTTTAACTATACTACCATATAGTAATACAATGTCAAGCTTTTCTATGGCTATATGACACAACCCCAGAAGTAGATTTGCGGCGCGGAGCGCCGCAAATCTACTTCTGGGGTTTTAACTCTTGCTTTGCTATTGCTTAAAAAAATAGAGGCGGCGCTTTGCGCCGCCTCTATTTTTTTAAGCAGCAACAAGCTGCTCCGTTTTTTGAGTTAGACGCTCAAAGGTTGCTCGCATCTTCAAACCCACGATGACTTGTAATAGACCAGTCCCATTGTTAGAACCAGGATAATCAGGATGCCTGCGTAAAAGCTCCGTCAACTCACCGTAATACTTGGTATTCAAGCTACTGAGATGGTTTTCGAGATACACCACTTCCTCAAGGCGATCGAATTGTCCATCAATTTCTAATACACTCGCAGGGTGACCGAGCCAACTATCAGGTCCCGAAAATAGCTTAATTCCGGGATAAGAACAAGTCAGCTTTGTGCCACAGGGAATCCAAGAAATAGTTGAACCCTCATCAAATAGATAGGCGGGTTTCAAACCTTCCACATCATTGCGCTGCACCAGACGGACTTTTAATACTTTGCGATCGCTGTCACTGGCAATCAAATTAGTGGGCAGAATTTGGATGACCATATTTGCATAGGCTTTTTGAGGATCAATATAGGCATCAAAGTCTGGTCGGCGCGAGGCGATCGCCTGAATCACATCGGCAAGAGTATGACCACGTTCTGCCATATCCCGTTGGATCTTCCAAGCAACTTTAACTTCATCACTGAGATCGAGATAAATACTGAAATCGAGCAAATCGCGAACACGTTGGTCATAGAGTGGATGTAGCCCCTCGATCACAACTACTTTGTTTGGGGTAATCAATTCAGGAGGATCGATCATTCCTGTTTCATGGTTGTAAATGGGTTTCCACACCGATTTACCCTCTTTGAGAGCTTTCACCTGCTCATACATCAAGTCAAAATTATTGGCTCGTGGATCAAGGGCAGTAATACCCGTTTCCTTGCGTTGCTTGCGATCGAGGCTGTGATAGTCATCTAGACAGATCACAGTCATAAATTCTTCGCCAAATAAATCTTTTAGTCTTCCTAAAAATGTGGATTTTCCGCAACCAGAGTCACCTGCAACTCCAATCACAACAACACGGGTGGGATTACTACTCATGATGATGTACCACTCCTAAAAAATAAAGGTGTTTACTATAAAAAATATAAAAATGTGTTTATTAATACTTTTGATATAGCATCAAATCTAGCAAAAAGAGATGACTATCTAGGTTTAATTTTAATTTAACTTTAATAATTACTATTGTTTGTGAGTTTCAAGTAAAAATAAAACGTAGATTCTAATGATTAGAGTTATGTGTAAATGTTGCGATCGCCATTATGAACTTAATACTCACAAAATTTAAACTGCCAGATTTGCGAAAATTAATTAACTTTGGGAAATACTTTCTGATTTCCTTAATAATTCTACTGAGCTTGCATCTTGTCGCCCATGCAAATAATCCTGAAGTAATCATTCAGCCTGAATGGACGGTTGATTTAAAAGCGAGTACAGAACTCATTACGACTGGTGAGCAGGTATTTGTGATTGAGGATCTGAAGTATAGTGGAGAGCCAAAAGATTATTCGGCAACTTTATTTGCGATTAATACTAGGTCAGGAAAAGTGCAATGGCGACAGAAATTACCATTTCGTCAAAATCCTGGTAGTCGCCAGTTAATTTTAGAGAATGGAACTATTTATACCAGTCATGATGATGGCGTTACGGGATTTAATCTTAAAACTGGTTCTCCTAAAACATCTTTTAAGTATCTAAATATAAATAGTAGTGGTAGTCGCGATCGCTTGATAGGGATACATCAGGATATCGTCGTATATGGTGATTCTATACCACTCGATAAAAGTGACTTTAGTCGCACAGAATATCAAACAAAAGTATTTGGCATCACTAAAGATAAAACTATCTGGTCATATCAACTTCCTAAAAATGGGTTGATTGGTGGTATTTCGGCAATCGAGCCAATGGTACAGAATGGAATTCTCTTTTTACCTTCTCGTCACAACACAACCGCAGGTGGGATTGAACAATTTACAGGGATGGATGTTACATCAGGTAAAGTGCTTTGGACTTGGGAAGCCCCGCGAAAACCTGATGGCTCAGGCTTTCGATCAGCCAATGTTTTAGGAGATACGCTCTTCTATACCTCAGATTTCGATAATAGCAAGATGCAGTCATCAGAAAGACTCCGTGCGATCGACCTCAAAACTGGCAAAGAAAAATGGTCGTATGTCATTACTGACCAAACTAATTGGCGAACTAAAGCTGTTAGCGATCGCGAAGTTTTGCTCTGGGAATCACAAAATAATGTTGGTGGTAATTTTGTGGTGTTAGACAAGGAAACTGGCAGATTCTTACGCAGATTTACAGTGCCACTTGGCTATTATGCGGCGTTTAAACCTTTAACTTGGGCAGATGGTCGGATTTATATAGAGGCGCTAGAACCCGAAAATGAGACACTAAACTTTTCCGATTCTGTTAGAAATAGATGGTTAGGAGCCTTTGACGATAAAACTGGCAAATTAATATGGCGAACTCCCTCTTTGATAAATAGCAGTAATGACTATCCACCTGTTATTAGTGCTGTAGCCGATAAAGCTGAAAAGAAACGTTTGATTTTTGCTAGCAATTTCTTTGGTATAAAAGGTGGTAGTAAAATTCAATCTTTTCTTATTCCCTAAACCAATAAAGGCATCGTTTCGCGATGCCTTTATTGGTCGTGGCAAGACATCATTCGCCAGTGTGGATAGAAGGTTTGATGAGACTGATCGTGCCTGTAAAACTTGTGTAATATTTTGCCATACCAAAGGTAAGGGAAGATGTCACTAAGACATCGGCTTCTAAATTATAATCTTGAAAATTATTGAGAAATATCGCGATCGCCGTTATGAACTTAATACTCACAAAATTTAAACTGCCTGATTCGCGAAAATTAATTAACTTTGGGAAATACTTTCTAATTTCCTTAGTACTGATGCTAGGCTTGCATCTTGTCGCCCATGCTAGTAATCCTGACGTTATAATTCAGCCTGAATGGAGTGCTGATCTAGAAACGAGTACAAAACTTGTTGCGACCGATCAGCAATTATTTGTGATCAGTTACAAGAAAGATGGTGAGGGCTATTTGTCAGAACTATTTGCCCTTGATATTGCATCAGGAAAAGTGCAATGGAAGCAAAAACTACCCCCCTATCGGAATACTTTTCGTCGTAGTTTAGTTCTGGACAATGGAACGATTTATGTTAGTCATGACAATGGCGTGGTGGGATTTGATCCTAAAACTGGCTCTCCCAAAGCATTATTTAAGTATGAGGAATATGAGGGGGGCAGCCAAGACGATCGCACGATGGGTATATATCAAGGCATCGCTGTGTATGGTGATGCTAAATCAACCCGCGATCGCAACTACAGAAGCACTTATCGCATTGAGGTGTTTGGAATCAATCAGAATAAAACGATCTGGTCATACAAACCCAATGCTAATGGACTGATTGGTATTTCTGTAGCCCATGATTCGATCAAACCAGTTATCCAGAATGGATTACTATTTTTACCTAATTTTAATAACACTCCATCAGGACGCAGCGAACAATTTACAGTGATTGATGTGACATCAGGTAAAGTTCTTTGGAAATGGGAAGCGCCTCAAAATCCTGATGGCTTATGGTCAGCCAAAGTTTTCGGAGATACGATTTATACTTCTGTCTTTGGTAATAGTGATATGAAACCATCGGGAAGACTGCGTGCGATCGATCTCAAAACTGGCAAAGAAAAATGGTCGTATGTGATCACTGGCAAAGCCAAAGCTGTTAGCGATCGCGAAGTCTTTGTGTGGCAATCTCAAGGTAATTCTGGTAATAATTTTGTGGTGCTAGACAAGGAAACTGGCAGATTTTTACGCAGATTTGCACTGCCTCGCATCCATTATGATGAACCTCAAAATTTAACTTGGTCAGATGGTCTCATTTACGCGCCTGATATGGAAATCAAAAATGCGACCTTCGGCTTTTATGGCTCTGCCGATAACAATAGTTGGGTCAGTGCCTTTGACGATCAAACTGGGAAATTAGTCTGGCGGACTCCAACTTTGATGAATAGCCATATTTACTATCCACCAGTAGTTAGTGGTATCGCAGATAAATCTGCAAAGAAACGTTTGATTTTTGCTAGCAGTTTCCTGAGAACGAAAGGAAGTAGCAAAGTTCAAGCTTTCTCTATTCCCTAATTTGTGGCGCAAAGCGCCACAACTCTCTTTAAAAAGAAAGGCATCGCTTCGCGATGCCTTTCTTTTTCTTAAACCTTGCTACGGAGAATATCTCGACTGATCGCATTTTGGAAATCTTCTAAATGTGACTTATGCTGTGGTAGCCAGACATCTCCTGTGGCGATCGCCATCGGTGGCAAAACATCATAAATTGGCTCTTGCAAAAAGTAAGTATCTTTTAACTGCACTAACCATGCCGCTTGTCCTTGGTCTTGTACCCTTGATTGAATATCAATGAGACTAGTGGGGGCAATATCCAAATGTTGATCTAGCTCGAAATCTACTTCTAAGTTGCTGCGATCGCAGGGAAATATCGAGGCGATCGTGGCTAGTCCTTGAAGGGCAAAGGCAGGAAAGGTGTCAGTATCAAAGCCAAACTCATCCATGAGTTGCCGACAGATATGGGCAGATTCGGGATTGTCAGGATAGCCGAGGGAATGAATTAAGACTCTAGTATCAGTCGCAGTTTTGATAAATTCAGGCGGATTGAAAATAACTAAGGTGGTATACACCCGCGCTAAGTAACAAACTGCCTCTTCAGGGCATAGAGAAATGGCTACGGTGATTGCTGCTTGGTCAAGCATGATGCAGAAATGCAAGTACTTTTGATGTTTAAGCTGATCAGCATACAACGATTCTGAGGTTTGCGCGTTGCTGCAAATGACTTAATCTTGCACCAAAATCGCTAATTTAGGGCGAAGACTGACTATTTTGCTTAACGTAAAACTTTGAGTAAAAAATCGTTATATATACTGACTACCTCCTTGACGAAGAGTTCACAAAGTTGTTGCCATCCAATGATGATAGGGGTTGCAAAGCGCCGCTATCATCTTTTTGAGAAGACAAAGTGCTGCTTAATTACATCAAATTTAGTGCATTTCCAATAGTCAATATGGGAAATAATTAATTCGCGATCGCCCTGCCCTTCACCTAAACCATCAGCAAAATTTTCCAGAGTGAGATCGCTCCAGCCTGTAACACTGATCCGAGGTTTCCAAGGAAAAGGTGCATCCCAACTCATTGTCCAACGGGCTGTGACTAAATTATCAGTACGTTTAATCTCATGGAGATCCAGCTTGAGATTTTTAAACCAAAAGGTAATAAACCCAATCATCTTTTGATATTGCTTGATCCCCCGAAAGTTATAGACAGGATCTTTAAAATAGACATCTTCGCTATAGATGCTATAGGTTTGCGCTTCAGGGAATTTTGCATAATCTGCTGTAATTATGTCGAGAATATTAGTCATTTTGTGATCGCCTCCTATGAAATTCTTAGAGCCAAGACACCAAAGAGAGTTGCACCGCAACTCTCTTTGGTGTCTGCATTAGCTTTTGATAATAACCTTGAGGACGCGCAACGCTAAGAATCTCAAGAGAGATTAAGGACTTACAGTAAAATAAAGAACCAGTTTTGGTAGCGCGGCAAAGCCGCGCTACCAAAACTGGTTCTTTATCAGAGGAGATTCTTATGTGGGCTAATGCGATCGCTGCCTATTTACATTATTTGAGCTTAGCGCTGATTTTTGCAGCCTTATCTACGGAATTATTTACGTTAAAACAAGACTTAACTAATAAAGAAGCGTGGCGAATTCTGATTGCTGATAGCATCTATGGGCTGGCAGGAATCACTGTCTTAGTCACAGGAATTTTGAGGGTTTTATACTTCGAGAAAGGTGCTGACTATTACACCCATCAGCCTGTTTTTTGGATGAAAATATCGGTGTTTATTGTCGTCGGTTTGTTGTCGCTATATCCCACGTTCTCATTCTTGATGTGGATTAAAGCCCTTCGTGCCGAAAAGCCCCCTGAAGTCAGTCCCGAAAAAATCAAAACGCTCAAAACTATCGTTCATATAGAACTGTTTGGATTTAGCCTCATTCCCCTCCTAGCCTCAATGATGGCAAGAGGTATTGGCGCAAACTGGTTCCATTAATCGCAAAAGTGTCGCTTTGCGGCACTTTTGTTAAGACAAAGCATCCCGCAGCATCGCTAATTTTTCAGGCAAAATGCGATAGTAAATCCAAGTCCCACGTCGATCTTTGGTGAGTAAACCTGCTTCATAGAGGACTTTGAGATGGTGACTCACTGTTGGTTGCGATAAACCCAGAGTCTCCACCAATTCACAAGCACATACCTCTTGACTTGGCTGAGCCGCAATTAAGCTCAAGATTTGTAAACGCGCAGGTTCTCCCAAGACACGAAATATCGTGGCTAAATAGTTAGCATCGCTAGAAGTCAGACGACCTTCTAGCAAGGGTGGACAACAGATAATTGATTGATTTGACTTCATAAACTTATACTGCCATGAATGAAGACTAGATCACAAATATCGATTATTATAAATATTGATATTTGTCGATATCAGGTAAATCAATCATGGCACATATACAGCCGATTAAACGACTATCAATTCTCGATCGCTTTTTGACCGTCTGGATTTTTCTGGCAATGGCGGTAGGTGTGACGATCGGCGCACTTTTTCCTGCTGTTGATCGGGTAATCAATCAGTTTCAAGTTGGGACTACCAATATTGCGATCGCGATCGGTTTAATTTTGATGATGTATCCACCTTTCGCGAAAGTGCGTTATGAAGAATTAGGCGATGTCTTCCGCAATGGCAAAATCTTGGCTCTAGCCCTATTCCAGAGTTGGATCATTGCGCCGAGCCTGATGTTTCTATTGGCGATCGCCTTTTTTCGAGACTCACCCGAATATATGGTTGGTTTGATGTTGATTGGGATTGCGCCATGTATCGCGATGGTAGTGGTATGGAGCGATCTCGCTAAGGGCAATTCTGAATATACGGCGGGATTAGTTGCCTTTAATAGTATCTTCCAAGTTCTATTTTATAGCTTCTATGCTTGGTTTTTTATTACCGTATTACCGCCGCTATTTGGCTTACAAAGCACTGTGGTGAATGTAAGTATCATCGAGATTGGACAAACTGTTTCTATCTATCTCGGTATTCCTTTTATTGCAGGATTTTTGACGCGATTTTTCCTGAGCAAAATTAAAGGGAAAAACTGGTATCACAATGTATTTATTCCTAAAATCAGCCCAATCACCCTCATTTCATTGCTGTTTACGATTGTGGTGATGTTCAGTCTTAAGGGAAGCTTGATGTTAAAAATCCCTTTGGATGTCGTTAGGATTTCGATTCCATTGTTGATTTACTTCGTTGCGATGTTTGTAGTCAGTTTTTATCTTGCTTGGCTCATCAAGGCAGATTATGACAAGGCGGCGAGTGTGGCTTTTACGGCGGCAAGTAACAATTTTGAACTTGCGATTGCGGTGGCAGTCGGTGTATTTGGCATTAATTCAGGTGCAGCTTTTGTGGCGGTGGTTGGACCTCTCATCGAAGTTCCAGTTTTAATTAGTCTTGTGAATCTATCTTTCTGGTTCAAGCGACATTACTTTGATCCTAAATAGGATTTCGTAACCCAACCAAGAACTCAAGTTCTTGGCTCAAAGCTCAAGTCGGCTAAAGCAGACTAAAAAGACCTTTTCTCTGATCAACCCGTTTTAACGGGTTTAAGCTTTCAGCCCGTAATTTATTACAGGGCTATTGCGTAAGTTATATCAACTTTTGGTGTTGACAGATTCCCACAGGTATAGCCAAAATAAATATATTGATTAACATAAATATTTATTTTAATCAATATTTAAAATATACTTAACCTTTAGATAATTTATGGCTGTGCGAGTTGGTATTAATGGGTTTGGCAGAATTGGCAGACTGGTGCTGCGGGCTGGTTGGGACTTTCCCGAATTAGAATTTGTGCATATCAATGAAATCAATGGCGGCATCGAAGCGGCAGCGCACTTGCTCAAATTTGACTCAGTACATGGTCGTTGGTTGCCTGATGTGAGATTAGAAGGCGATCGCCTAGTCATTGACGATCAAAAATCAATTCAAAAAATCAGCTTTAGTGAATATGCCAAACCCGAATTAGTTAACTGGCAAGAATTAGGCGTAGATCTAGTTCTGGAATGTTCTGGCAAATTCCGCACTCCCGAAACCCTAAGTCCCTATTTCACCAAAGGCGTAAAGAAAGTCATCGTCGCGGCTCCCGTGAAGGAAGAAGCACTAAATATTGTGATGGGAATTAACGATCATCTCTACGATCCCGATCAGCACCATCTTCTTACCGCAGCATCCTGTACCACCAATTGTCTCGCGCCTGTAGTGAAAGTTATTCATGAAGGTCTAGGCATTAAACATGGTGTAATTACCACGATTCATGACAATACAAATACCCAAACCCTTGTCGATGCACCACATAAAGATCTGCGCCGTGCTAGGGCTTCGGCTTTATCATTAATTCCGACTACAACGGGATCGGCAACTGCGATCGCCATGATTTATCCCGAGCTCAAGGGCAAGTTGAATGGACTAGCCGTGCGTGTACCTTTGCTGAATGCTTCGCTTACCGATTGTGTGTTTGAGGTAGCGCGATCGACAACCATTGAAGAAGTGAATAGTTTGTTGAAATCTGCCGCCGAAGGTGAACTGAAGGGAATTTTAGGTTATGAAGAGCGTCCTTTAGTTTCTATTGATTACAAAGATGATTCGCGATCTTCAATTATTGATGCTCTCTCCACAATGGTTGTAGATGGAACTCAGGTCAAGATTTTAGCTTGGTATGACAACGAATGGGGCTATTCCTGTCGCATGGCAGAATTAGCGAGAAAAGTGGCAATCTCTTTATAAACGCAAAATTGAGCGTGCAAAGCACGCTCAATTTTGCTGCAAATATTCTTTAAGAAAACCTATGACCTCCTCTACTGCATCTCAAGCGAACTTCAAAAATTATGTGCTTGTTACCCTCACCTATTGGGGATTCACGATTACCGACGGTGCTTTGCGACTATTGGTACTGCTCTATTTCAATAACATTGGCTATACACCAATTCAAATAGCTTCTCTGTTCCTATTCTATGAAGTCTTTGGAGTTTTCACTAACTTCTTAGGTGGATGGATTGGTTCACAATTAGGGCTGAAGGTGACACTCTATACAGGGATAAGCTTACAGGTATTCTCGTTGGTAATGCTATCCTTTCTCAATCTAGAATGGGCGCAATGGTTAGCAGTTCTCTATGTGATGATCGCTCAAGCTTTTTCAGGCATTGCTAAAGACTTAACGAAGATGAGTACGAAAAGCGCAATTCGCTTAGTTGTGCCGCAAGATGCTCAATCGGCTCTGTTTAAATGGGTTGCCATTCTCACAGGTTCTAAGAATGCTCTCAAAGGCGTGGGCTTTTTTATTGGCAGTGCTTTACTAGGATTATTTGGCTTTGTCAATTCTCTATGGATTATGGCGGGAGGACTTTTTCTACTCTTATTTACAGGCTTATTTCTGCCCAAAGGCATGGGTAAAATCAAAGCAAAAGTCAAGTTCAAACAACTCTTTTCTAAAAGCCCTGAAATCAATCTTCTATCTGCTGCCAGATTCTTTCTATTCGGCTCCAGAGATGTTTGGTTTGTGGTGGGATTGCCTGTATTTTTGCGAAGTGTTTTAGGCTGGTCGTTTTATCAAGTTGGTGGATTCCTCGCCTGTTGGGTAATTGGCTATGGTCTGATTCAATCCCTTGCACCGACATTAATTAAGCGCTTTGGTAATGGTCAGCCGCCGCGATCGCACACTGTGCGATTTTGGACAACTTCCCTCATTGCCGTCCCTGCATTAATTGCGATCGCTTTACAATTAAATCTCCCAGCAAACCTAGTAATCATCGTCGGCTTACTGATTTTTGGTGTCGTCTTTGCCTTCAATTCATCGGTGCATTCCTATCTAGTTCTCGCCTTCACTGACGATGACAAAGTAGCTCTAAATGTTGGCTTCTATTACATGGCAAATTCGGGCGGACGTTTAGCAGGAACAGTTCTTTCTGGTTTGATTTATGAATTTTATGGCTTAGTTGGGTGTCTATGGGTATCAGCAATCATGGTTTTAGCGGCTGCCTTAGTTACTCGCAAGTTGCCCGATCCAGAGACGAGTAAGGCGATCGCATGGAAATCCGATAGAGAATAGTTCGGTAGTAGACTCTTTAATCTAAAATAGTGCAATAGTCGATTATGTGGCAACAACATTTGTTACGAAAAGAAGCAAAATAAAATAACATTGGGAAATGCTTTAACTTTGTCAAAACATTCAACTCTGCGGGAGAAATTATAGGAGCTATATTGTGCTGAAGTTTTCTACCTTTAAATCAGGCTTCCAAGAATTGGTAAATGAACTAAGGGGATTCGCAATCTCTATAACTGGATGGTTAAAAAAAGTTTTGCTATCATGCAAATGGCTATTATTATCGATTATAGTCTTTTTGCTTTGTATATCACCAAGCTTCAGTCAGGATAGTTTCACCATAGATATAGACAGTGTGTCTCGTGGAACAACAATCACAGTTTCCATCAGTAGTTCTTTCATCACAGAAAAAAATACTGTGCCTAGACTTACCCTGATTGGTGAGAACGGTGAAGAGAAAATTAAGTTAAGTCAGTCAGACTCACTAAAGAAATCTTTGGAATTTACTATTCCTCAAAATTTAGCATTGGGTGAATATAACGCTAAAATCGACATTCTTCCTGATGGACAGCCCAACGCTAAACCACTGAAATCCATCTCCGTTATTAATTCAAAGTCTCCAAACAAAAAACTTAGAATAAATAGCGAAGTGGGAGAATTATCCCCTAAGATCGAGTCCGTATTTCCCCGCATTATTTTTCCAAATAATAATGGCACTTATTCTTTTAAAGTGTATGGGAGTGGGTTCAGTACAACAGGAATAGATAACAGTCTAATAATTTCAATAAAGAATCAAGACAATAGTTTCAGCCAAGTTTCCGAAATAAAAAATACCTGCTTGCCTGACAATACGCAATGTAAAAAGCTTCATCAAGACAAAATCATAGCTATAGGTACTCGGCAACTTAATTTAGTGAATATTCAACATTATTATGCGGGAGAAATTGGTATTCAAATAAAAGTTGGAGAGAAGGTTTCGGAGCCACCATACACCATCACTCTGTCTAGGGTTGGCTACTGGACACCTATAATTTGGGCTATCGTTATTTTAATAGTTTTATTAGCGATTATCTTAACTATGCTTAGGGTGGGAAATGGCAAGACAAAACTACTCAAGTCATTTTTCATTGATAGCGATACTAAGACCTATAGTCTATCACAGCTCCAATTTTATCTTTGGACATTAGTTGCTATTTTGAGCTATCTATACCTGTTCCTTGCCAGAAGTTTGGCTCAGGGCAAACCCGAATTTATTGATATACCTGATGGATTACCCAGCATTATGCTGCTTAGTGCTTCAACAACTACTTTTGCAGTAGGCATAAGTAATACTACAGGGAATAAGGGTTCTGGTCACATCAATCCTCGATTTTCAGATTTCATTACTTCAGGAGGAAATGTCGTCCCCGAACGATTACAGTTCTTTGTATGGACAATTATTGGTGTCATTGTTTATCTATGTATCGTAATACTTCAAAATGCTGGACAAATTCAGAGTTTGCCTACAGTTCCCCAAGGTTTTTTGCAATTATCAGGGATCAGCTCCTTGGGATATTTGGGTGGTAAGCTTGCTCGTAAACCTGGACCTGCAATCTCCAGCATTTCTAAGGCTATTTATGATCAAGACAAGCTCAGATTGTTAATTAGCGGCAGTAATCTTTCTAAGGATGCTAACTTTAATATTGAGATAGATAAGACAGATACGGAAGATGGTAAATCAAAAAGTACAATTAACTTACCTCGCGAAGGTGATTTTGAGGCTAACATCATAGAAGCAGAAGTGAATGATTCAAGTCTAGCAAAGATCCTAGAGATTAAAATCCCTAATGCTGAAACAAACGGTTATTTTAACAATAAAGACAACTATCAATTAACTATTTATAATCCTGACGGGCAGTTTGCGGTCTGGAAGTTTGATAAGCCCTCACTATAGCTATACTTAAGTAAGTGAAGCTTCCTGTACTTAGTTTCAAAACGAGTACACACTCATTTAAGAACTGGTATAGTTTGGTAGATTTTTGGTGATTTAAGGTTATTAAGTCATGTTTTCGTAAGTTCTGCTTGATTAGAATCTGGAATGAAAACAGCTTTTAAGATTCCTTCCTCTGGATCGGGTTGCAATTGAAATCCTAATTTCCGACAGATAATTTGCATATTATGGTTGCTATGGAGAATATAACCAACGATCGCATCGAGTTTTTCCTCCTTACCAACTGCGAGAAGTTGCCGTAGTAACTCCGTACCAAGTCCTTGATGTTGATAGCGATCGCTGACAATTAGTGCAAATTCTGCCTCATTTGTGCCATGTAACTTACTCAGTCTGGCGACGGCAATAATCTCATGGTCGGCGGTGTCAGGATCTTTATAGTCAGCAGCGAGGACAATTTCGCGATCGTAATCAATGAAACAAATACGGGTTAAGCGTTCATGGGCAATGCGCTGCTTTAGTTTGACCATGTGGGCATAACGCAAATAGACACTCTCTTCGGAGAGATCTTGATGGAATTTCACCATCAGAGGCTCATCTTCAGGACGAATCGGGCGAATCGTGAGGCGATCGCCTTTCCGTGATTGCCATTCCCGTACATACTTAGTGGGATAAGGACGAATTGCAGGGATCAGACGCTGGGCAATATCGACGGTGGTATGCAGCAAGACTCGCGCATCTAGCGCAATCATTCCATCAGGGGAAACCATCAGAGGATTGATATCAATTTCCCGAATCTGAGGCTGTTCGACAACCAACTGACTGAAGTTAACCAATAACTGCTCCAGTTTGGCAAGATCGATCGCCTTTCTACCTCTAACTCCTTGCAAGGCCTTATAGATTTTGGTCTGCTCCATCAACCGCTTCGCCAGCGTCGTATTTAAGGGTGGTAAAGCCAAAGCTCGATCCTGAAAGATCTCCACTAGTTGTCCACCCATCCCAAATAACATCACTTCACCAAATTGGGGATCGAGACTGCTACCCAAGATCAATTCATAGCCTTCCATTTTCACCATCGGCTGCACAGTTACACCCAAAAAGGCAGTTGGGTCGATGCTCCGTACTTTAGCCGCAATCACCGCAAAGGCACGACTGACGGCTCCTGCATCACCAAGATTGAGACGCACACCGCCCACATCGGTTTTATGGGTAATTGTTTCTGAATGGAGTTTGAGAACCACAGGATAACCAAAGCGATCGGCAATTTCCACCGCTTCGAGATCACTAGTCGCAATTTCTGTCGGTACGGTGGGAATCCCATAGGCAGCCAGTAATTTCTTTGATTCATATTCTGTTAATAGACTGCGATCGCTATTAATTGCTGGTGCTAAGATTTTCTCGGCAAGCAGGCGATCGGGTGCGTGTTGATCAGAGTCCGCAGGTAAGGAAGGTGTTTCATAGATGCCGCGCAAGTTGTAGGTATACCGCCACATATAGTTAAACAAGCGTACAGCCGTATCGGGATAGGGAAAGGTGGGAATATTGGCTTGATTGAGAATTTGTGTCCCTGCGGCAATTTCGGCTCCCCCCATCCAACTGGATAGAATTGGCTTGCCTAATTGACTATAAGCCTTGAGTTGCTCCGCCGTTTGCGTCGGATTTGTCATTGCTTGAGGAGTCAAGATCACGAGCAATCCATCACTATTGGGATCGTTGGCAACTACTTCTAAGGTCTGGGCATAGCGATCGCTACTCGCGTCCCCTAGAATATCAATGGGATTGTGATGGCTCCACTGAGCAGGTAAAAATTGATTGAGTTGCTGAATCGTTTCGGGTGCGAGTTCAGAGAGTTCACCACCACCGCTAATCAGCGCATCCGTAGCGATCGCCCCAGGTCCTCCCGCATTAGTGACAATCGAAAGGCGATTACCTTTAGGTCTAGGCTGTTTAGCCAGAATTTCCGCCATATCAAACAGGTCAGAAATCGTATGTACGCGCAACACCCCGCACCGACGGAAAGCCGCATTTAAGACTTCATCACTACCCGTCAAAGCCCCTGTATGCGAAGCCGCCGCCTTTGCTGCCGCCTCCGTATGTCCCACCTTCAGCACAATAATGGGCTTATCCATCGCCACTTCCCGCGCCGCCGAGAGAAAGGCATGGGCATCACCAATAGATTCCATATACAACACAATACTGTGAGTATGGGGATCATCACCGAGGTATTCAATCAAATCTCCCCAGCCCACATCCAACATCGAACCGATGGAAACGAAAGCACTAAATCCAACATTCTCGCCAATACTCCAGTCTAAGATCGAAGTACAGAGCGCCCCACTTTGGCTCACAAAGGCAACATTACCCGCACGGGCGCTTGTACCTGCAAAAGTCGCATTCAAACCCGCCAAAGGATTCATTAAACCTAAACAATTCGGACCAACAATTCGCATTCCCCCTTTACGCGCTTCTGTCAAAATCTCTTGTTCTAAAGCGGCTCCTTTTTCCCCTATTTCTTTAAATCCTGCTGAGATAATAATTGCCCCCTTGACTCCCACCGCCACACATTCACGGATTACCTGTGGTACGGTCACCGCAGGAGTAGCAATGATCACCAAATCCACTACTTCAGGAACACTAGCAATATCAGGATAGGACTTGATCCCTAATATGCTACGACGTTGAGGATTGACAGGAAAAACCGTGCCACCAAAGGGACTGCGGATCAAGTTCCATAGTAATGTTCTGCCGACACTTCCTTCTCTTTCACTTGCCCCAATTACCGCAACAGAACGAGGATGAAAAATACAATCAAGAGGATGACGTTTGCCTTTCCAAACATCATGAGCAGGATCGCATACAGAATTTTGATTTTTTAAGTACTTATCCATATCATTCTCCGATTCAGGAACTTCCACAGATACTCACACTGTCCATCTAAACCATGCATCTAATGGTTAGTTCCTTGAGATTAACGGCACAGAATATTTTTATTCTGTAATATTTAAGATTTTACCATTGCGTTCTAGATACTTTAACAAACAGACAAAGAGCTTAACAATTGCCAATATAGCGTTTCAGAGTCTATTGTTTCCCCGCCGAAGGCGGAGAAACAATAGACTCTGAAACGCTTGCTTAAAAAGCGCTATAGCTGATTTATATATTTTAGAGTGGCGGCGCAAAACGCCGCCACTCTAAAATATATAGCTTTATTTAGCTCGATATTTCACTAATAAAGTATCTAACTTTCTCTTCAATTCTTCTGTTTTAGCAAAAATATGATTTTCAAACTCTACAGACCATTTGACCTGATCAAGCTGGCTCAAATGCTCAGGAAGGTAATGCTGCTCTGATCTTGTGCAGTACATTCCCCATATCGTCGCAGATGTCATAAAGTTAATAAACGCAGGAGGAAATTCTGCTCCATCCATCAAATGTGCTTTGGTTTTGAGAATATGCGTAATTTCGTCATTTTGTTGTTTAAACAAAGCAATGATATCGCGATCTACTTCTTTTAAAGTTCCATTCATCCACAGTGGATAAATCTCTGAACTTAATTTTAAAGATGCATAAATAGGACCATAGAACTCTTCTACTTGCTGTTTTCTAAAATCAAGATCTGCTTGAGCTAAAAGCATTTCTTTTTGGAGAGCTTTTTGCAGTCCTGTCTCAATAATTTTTTCAGCAGAGAATTTGAGAAATGTACCTGCCCCTAGAGCGCCAGCTAGAAAAAATCCTAATAGTTGCGCGATTTCCATCTAGAATCTCTTATCTTTACTTCAGAGTACTTGAAACTTGGGATTATTTTTGAGAGAAGTGGCATCAAAACTATACGCCCAATTTAAAAACTTGTCATCAATAATTTCACTCTGGGGTTCGATCAGCAGAGCTAAATAATTTCCTTGCTGCTTGATCACCACAGCAGTATATTCTTTGCCATGAATTACGGCATAGGTAAAATTTTCTACGGGTAACGAAGCTGCTAATAATGACTTTAAACCCAGCGCTTGGAAAATTGGTTGTACCCAAATGATGCTTTTACTCCCATCAACAAGGGTGTAATACTCCTTAGGAAGACCGCTTAAATCAAAGGTTGCGGCTCCAAGGGTGTAGGCTTCAAATGGTTTGTTTTCTAAGGCTGTCATATTTATGATGGCAATTAATCGACTCGTTTCATTGAGTTAATGAAGACTGAGTGTTTAAAAATTAGTTTTTTAATCAGTTATTTTGGCGATCGCGACGTAAGCTTGCATTTCTCCCTTAACCTTAATCATTATCGTGCGGCGATCGGCAAAACGATATTTATTTTGCAAGATTATATAACTTGATTACAGGCTGTCATGCCGTCCCCCCACTTCATCGGTTTGCAATGTCATCATTGGGTGAAATTGTAAACTCCTTTGTTTTTGACGAATCAAATCTGCGACAAGTTTCAAATTTTTAAGCAACTTTATTCAATCGTAGCCATGTAATCATAGCAACCGTCATAGTGCTTAGATATAGCGCTTTTCAAGCAAGCGAGTTATATAGGATTGTTTCCCCGCCGAAGGCGGGGAAACAATCCCGTACTTCACTAGACTGAAAAGCGCTATAAACAAGTGCTTAGATAAACAAAAGGGGCGCAACGCCCCCCTTTTGTTTATCTTAATGCTGAGTTTTTGGACTTTTCGATTTCGCGATCTTTTTTGCCGCGCCAGATAAATCGCAGAGGTGTACCTTCAAAACCTAAGGACTTACGAAATTGATTTTCGATATAACGCTTATAGTTGTCGTTAAAACGATGAGGATCGTTGACAAAAAGAATCACTGTAGGAGGGCTGTCGGAAATTTGGGTGCAGTAATAGACTTTACCTTGCTTACCACCACGACTGGTGGGAGGTGCGTGCCATGTGATTGCCTCAGTCAGTGCTTCATTTAAGATGGCAGTGGGGACTCGGCGTTTGTGCTGCTCAGCAGCGATATCTACGCGATCGAGGATTTGGGTCACGCGCTGACCTGTGAGCGCACTGACAAAGATAATCGGCGCATAATCTACAAACATGAGGCGATTTTTGACTTCCGCCGTGTAGTCATAAATGGTGTAGGAATCTTTTTCGATCGCATCCCATTTATTGACCACAATTACGCAAGCTTTGCCTTCGTCGTTAATTCTGCCAGCCAGCTTTTGATCTTGATCGGTAACACCATCAAGGGCATCAATTACCAATAAAACCACATCAGAACGCCCGATCGCTTTAAAGGCACGGTTAATACTAAAAAATTCGATGCCGTAATCAATGTTCTTTTTGCGGCGTACACCTGCGGTATCAATTAGGCGATATTTTTTACCATCGCGCTCAACGGACATATCGATCGCATCGCGGGTTGTGCCAGAGATGGGGCTGACAATACTGCGATTTTCGCCGATGAAGGAATTTAAGAGGCTGGATTTGCCAACGTTCGGACGACCAATAATCGCCACTTTAATTTCATCACTTTCTTTGATGACTTCTTCAGGGGGTGGTAAATGCTTGACTAATTCATCGAGTAATTCGCCCGTACCGTTACCATGAATGCCTGACATGGGAATCGGTTCGCCTAAACCCAGATTCCAAAATTCGGCGGCTAAGGACAGTCCATATTTAGAGCCTTCGCACTTGTTAACTGCTAATAGTACAGGGATATTTTGTCGCCGTAACCAGCCCCCCAGTTGCTCATCAGCATCGGTAATGCCTGCCATGCCATCAACTACAAAAATTACCGCCGCAGACTCACGAATGGCGATCTCCGCCTGTTCACGAATCATCGGTAAAAATTCAGTCTCATCATCAAATACTAAGCCGCCCGTATCTACGACTTGAAATTCATGCGCTCCCCAAAAACATTCGCGGTAAACGCGATCGCGGGTTACACCTGGTTGATCGTAGACGATCGCATATTGCTCACCCGACAAGCGGTTTACGAGCGTAGATTTGCCCACATTGGGGCGACCGACAACGGCAACAATCGGTAGGGGCATGGCTTTACAGTTTTGGAATTCCGAACTCATTAATATAGCTTTAAATTAATGCGATCGTCAATACCCTAATAAGATTTAGGGCGTGGCACTTTGTATAGCTGTCGCCAAGTGTATCAGGACATAAAACCCAAAAGAGAGTTGCGGCGCTTCGCGCCGCAACTCTCTTTTGGGTTTTGATTTTGTCCTAACATGACTGGCGGCAGCTATACAAATCCTTAACCTTACTCAGGTAAGCTAAGCGTGTAGAAAATTGTGTACCAAAATGTCGTTTATCGTTTCCACGATCGCCTCATTAGCTTCAATCTTGGTCTTTCTCAATAGTCAACGCCTAGTCGATCACCGCCCCACTCAATTAATAATTAAGGCGATCGCAGGATTGATTGCCTTGATTACCACTGTCCATGCTCTGAGCCGTTTATTGGTGGTCATTCCTGCGGGAACTGTTGGGGTAGAAGATTTTCAGGGTAAAGTCAGCGAACGGACTCTCCCCGCAGGTGTCCATGTAATTAATCCATTTGCGGATGTGGTGCAATTTTCCACCAGATTGCGCGATCTTAAAGAAGAAATTGCGGCAACCTCCAAAGAAGGATTAGCACTGGGGATTGATGTCAGTATTCAATATCGGGTTGATCCTGCAAAGGCAGCAAGTATTTATCAAAATATTGGCATCGAAGAGCGGGAAATTGTCGTTTCTCGATTTCGGGCGATTTCACGGGAAATTGTTTCTGGATACCATGCTGAAGATGTCTATGCCGCTAAACGCGAAGAAATCAGCTTAAAACTTGCCGAGAAATTGCGATCGCAACTTGCACCCATTGGTTTTATCGTTGATGAAGCGCTCCTCCGCAATGTGAAAGTCCCTGAAACCCTGCAAGCAGCAATTCAGCAACGACTCAAGGCAGAACAAGAAAACCTGCAAATGAAATTTATCTTAGAAAAGGAAAAACAAGAAGCCGATCGCAAACGTATTGAGGCAAAAGGCAGTGCTGATGCTCAAAAGATTTTGGCGGAAGGGTTAACACCTGCGGTATTGCAATTACGAGCGATCGAGGCGACCGAAAAACTAGCCCAATCGCAAAACTCGAAATTGGTAATCTTGGGCAATAGTCAAAATACGCCCCTAATCTTGCCTGTTGATCGAGAGACGAGTAAAGCCATTGCGCCCACACAACCATAAAAAGTAGAGTTGCGGCGCTTCGCGCCGCAACTCTACTTTTTATGGCTTTTTTGCAGATTACTGATAGGTGAGGTTACTCAAACTGTTAAAATTTTTTGAAGGTTTAAATACATTACTTTACGATTTTTAGTCATAAAGCTTAAATAGGATCGCAAATAGTGAGAATTGCCGTAGATGCGATGGGTGGAGACTTTGCCCCACGCGAAGTGATTGAAGGAGCAATACTAGCTCAGACTCAGTTAGGTGTAGATATAGCGCTAGTTGGCGATCGCGATATTCTCGCGAACTACCTCAAGCAACATAACTATCAAGAAAGCGATCGCCTAGAGATCGTGCCATCAGAAGGCATCATCGAAATGGATGATGAACCCCTTGAAGGATTGCGCCGCAAGCCCAACTCCTCGATCGCCGTTGCTATGAATTTAGTTAAGCGCAAGCAAGCGGATGCTGTGATTTCCGCAGGACATTCTGGTGCAGCGATGGCAGCCGCGCTCTTGCGACTAGGGCGCTTATCTGGTGTAGATCGTCCTGCGATCGGGGCATTATTTCCCACACAGGTTCCCCATAAGCCTGTCTTATTGCTAGATGTTGGTGCAAATGTGGACTGTCGCCCGAAGTTCTTAGAGCAGTTTGCAATTATGGGATCGCTCTATAGCAAATATGCGATCGGGATCCAAGAACCCAAAGTTGGCTTGCTCAACATCGGTGAAGAGGATTGTAAGGGCAACGAACTCGCAATTCGGGTGCATCAAATCCTCAAAGAAAATCAGCAAATTTTGTTTGCTGGCAATGCCGAAGGTCGCGATATTCTCAAAGGTCAGTTTGATGTGATCGTCTGTGATGGTTTTGCAGGTAACATCGTATTGAAATTTGCAGAAGGCGTGGGTAGTGCCGTCATGCAAATTCTCAAAGAAGAATTGCCTAAGGGCTGGCGCGGCAAACTCGGTGCATTAATTTTGAAGCCTAACCTCAAAAAAGTTAAAGAACGCATTGATGCCGATGAGTATGGCGGGGCGTTATTGCTTGGGGTTGCAGGTGTATGTGTGATTAGTCACGGTAGTTCCAATGCCATCAGTATTCGCAATGCCATCCGTGTTGCCAAAGACGCTGTTGACAATGAAGTACTCGATCGCATCCGTAGTCAAATCAAGCCTAAAGTTGCTGTTCCTGCGGATGACACCCCTGACGATCCGCCGACTTGATCCTAGTTAGGTTTGCGCCGAAGGGTAAAACCTAACTTTCTTAGCCAGCCATTCTGAATGTAAATATAGCCCATGACTTATACTGAATCTTCTCTCCTTGGAGTACGTTTTATTGGTAGCGGTTCTGCTGTTCCCGATCGCGTACTTACCAATCACGATCTCGCCCAAATGGTTGACACCACTGACGAGTGGATCGCCTCACGTACAGGCATTAGAGAACGTCATATTGCCGATGGTGAGACTGATTCAGTAGCAAATCTGGCGGCACTAGCTGGACAAAAGGCGATCGCGGCGGCAGGATTAACGCCCCAAGATATTGACCTGATTATTTTGTCAACTTCAACTTCTGATGACCTGTTTGGGACAGCAGGAAGAGTCCAAAAAATCTTAGGGGCGGAACGAGCGGTCGCTTTTGACTTAGTGGCAGCTTGTTCAGGCTTTGTGTTTGGACTAGTCACCGCTTCGCAATATATTCGTACTGGGCTTTACAAAAATGTCTTGCTGATTGGGGCAGATGTGTTATCGCGCTGGGTCGATTGGCAAGATCGGCGCACCTGTATTTTGTTTGGTGATGGTGCGGGGGCGATCGTTTTGCAAGCGACAAATCAAGAGCATCCCCAAAATAATCTCTTAGGCTTTGAGATGCGAAGTGATGGCAAAGGTAATGATCTGCTGAATATCAACTATTTAGGACGCAGCACCTTTGAGCCAATTACGATGAATGGACAGGAGGTTTATCGTTTTGCAGTGCGGCGTGTGCCAGAAGTAATCGAGAAATCACTGCACTACGCCAATCTCGAAGTTCATGATCTAGACTGGCTGATTTTGCACCAAGCCAATCAACGCATTATCGATGCAGTAGTTAATCGTTTTGGGATTGATCCTGCTAAGGCAGTCAGCAATATGGGCAAGTATGGCAATACTTCCGCCGCCTCGATTCCGATCGCCCTTGATGAGTGGGTACAAGCAAATAAAATCCAAAAAGACCATTTAATTGCGATCGCTGGTTTTGGTGCTGGCTTAAGTTGGGGTTCGGCAGTATTTCGTTGGGGATAAACAAAATTTATTAGTTATATCGTTAGTTGCCAAAGATCCCCCCCAGCCCCCCTTAAAAAGGGGGGAGAATTCTCTTCTTCCCCCTTTTTAAGGGGGATTGAGGGGGATCTATACTCTGAAACAAAGACAGAGAGACTTGTATATACACGGTAGCTTCTTTTGTTTATGACCATAGTAAAATTGTATTTCTAAGACAAGATTCCCCAGTAAACAATGACCTTGCAAACCGACATTGACAACGCCGCCGCTCAACTCAGAGGCAAAACCCCTCAAGAAGTTCTCACATGGGCGCTCGGTAACTACCAAAATATCGCCCTTGCCTCTAGTTTTGGAGCCGAAGATGTCGCCTTGATCGATATAATCGCCAAAATTAAACCCGATGCCCATGTATTTACGCTCGATACAGGTCGTCTCAATAGCGAAACCTATGACGTAATCGCCAAAGTCCAACAAAAATATCCTCAACTACAATTGCGAATTATGTTCCCACAGGCAGAAGCAGTGGAGCAGATGGTCAGTGAGAAAGGGATTAATCTTTTCTATGACAGTGTGGAAAATCGTAAGCAATGTTGTTATATCCGTAAAGTCGAGCCATTGGGTCGGGCAACTAAAGGTCTTGACGCATGGATTACAGGACTACGCCGTGATCAAACTGCTAACCGTTCGACGATGGAAACTGTTGAATTAGACGGCGATCGCCAAATTGCGAAGATCAATCCCTTGATTGATTGGACAAATGAGCAGGTTTGGGAATACATTCGTGCTAATGATGTTCCTTATAACGCTCTCCATGACCAAAACTTCCCTAGCATTGGTTGTGCGCCCTGCACCAGAGCCGTCCAAGCAGGAGAAGATCTGCGTGCTGGTCGTTGGTGGTGGGAAATGAGCAATCAAGAATGTGGCTTACACGTCAACAGTGATGGTCAATTGGTAAGAGCAAAAGGTTAAAAGATAAATGCGGCGCGTTGCGCCGCATTTATCTAATTATGGAGAGCTATGCATAAAGCTACGGGGCTACAATATGGCGATTGGGATTTTCAGGGATGGCGATCGCATTATGGATTTTGTCCAGCGCAAAATATTGATCGTAATAAGCCACCGATCCTGTTAATTCATGGTTTTGGCGCAGCGATCGATCATTGGCGCGGTAACATACCTGCCTTAGCCCAAGACCATGATGTATATGCGATCGATTTACTAGGATTTGGCGGATCAGAGAAACCAGCGATCGCCTATTCGATCTATTTATGGGTAGAACAGGTGTTGAGTTTTTGGCAAAAATTTATTGGTGTGCCAATGGTGATCGTTGGTAACTCCATCGGAGCTTTAGTAGCCGCGATCGCCGCCAGTCATCATCCCCAAATTGCGGCGGGAGTCGCTACCCTGAGCTTGCCAGATATTGAGGCTTTTCAGAACTTAGTTCCCAAATGGCTTCAGCCTTTGGAACGCGCTGTCAAGGCGATCGTTAACGTCTTGCTAGTCAGACCTCTATTCTATCTCTTCCGTCAACCTTGGATGATTCGCTTCGTTCTCAAAGCGATCGTTTATAGCGATCATCGCCGTGTGGATGATGAGCTAGTGGAAATCATTGCCAAACCTGCCCGCGATCGCCAAGCCGCCTCAGCCTTTGTCAGTCTCAATCGCAGTCTCAATCAACCAAATTATTCACCTAGCCTAACGCAGGCTCTTTCAAATCTACAAGTTCCATTATTGATTTTATGGGGTAGTCGCGATCGCTTAATCCCTCCATCAGAAGGTAAGCGCTTAGTCCAATATGCTCCTGATGCCACGCTCATCTATTTGGAGGGATTGGGACATTGCGCCCATGACGAAAATCCTGAGATTTTTAATCACGAAATTCTGAGGTGGCTAGCATAAGCCCCAAGCATTAATGTAGCGTTTGAGCATTTGCGCCACTATTTCTCAACTTCCCACTAAAATCTCCATCTGCAAATGCTCAACCCTTTTAGCTTTGAATTAATCTCACTAGCTAAACCAAACCTTTAGTTTTTCTTGAGCTTTTTTTATATTCTGGCTTAATATGAGCAGTAACTATTGAATAACTAATTGTTTTTGATAATATTTCAATTCCAAATTATATACGATCAAAACAAATACTTTTATCGCTGTCAAACCTAGACTTATTATTGATTGGGAAGTAGGCGATATGTATTTATAGCTTTGTCTGATGACGCGCTATCTCTAAAAGCACTTGATCTAGACTTGGTTCAGCGCTGTCTATAATATTCTCTCCATCATGCTTGTGATGTGGAAAAGTAGAAACATTTGCATGGTGAGGAGCGTTATCATAGCGAAAAATCATTACCTGATCTTCATTCATGTAGTGATATCGATATTTTATTTTATTCAAGATTTCAACATTCTTGACTTCTACAAAATCTAAGCGATGATTATTCTCAAAAATAATTGAACCGCTAATATATCCCTGCAAAATATTGTAGATTTTCTTAGTCAACGAGACAAAACGCACATTAGGAAACTCTTTAATAATCCCTTCAAGCTGTGCAAAATACTCTTCAATCATCTTAGTTCGCTAAGCTGGGCTTGATTTTGACAAAGCATTTCATACAATCCCGCCCAAATCATAAAATCTGCTTCATCTTCTAAAAGCCCATCTGAGAAACTTTTGTAAAACTCAGCAGATGTCATATTATACTTTCTTTCAAAATCATCTAATTCCAGCCGTAGATTTAGAATTCCCTTTTGTAATTCAGAAACTTGGTAAGCAATAATATTTAGGGCAAATACTTCTGTATTTTTAACTTGGCTAAGGATTTTTTTTAATCTTCGTTCTGTTTGTGGCTGCACAGATAGCTGAAAATCCAACATATTAATCTCTGGCTCCCTATTTGTTAATAAATACTACTGTGAGTATAACAAATAAACTCTGTCAAACCTAGTTCTAGTATTACTTGAGATGTAGGCGATCGCCTGAAAAATGAAGTGACTAGCGATCGCCATGATTTAAAAAAGCTAAAATAACAGCACCCCTCTATATTTACTTGACCATGAACGAACTGAAAATCTTTACTGAATACCCCGATCGCGCGATAGAGATCCTCCAAAAAACAATCCGTGCTGAAATCCTGCGAATGGAACAGGGAAAAAAACAGATAGAACAAAAATTAAAAACATTCGAGCAGAAATATCAAATCTCCTCTCGTGAATTTGTCATCTCTTGGACAGCCGATAATCTAGAAGGCAAAGACTTAGAATATGTCGAATGGTTTGGTGAATATCGCTGTTTAGAAAATATTACTCAAGACTTACAGATTCTCCTAAGCTTACAAAATATTAGTCAAAATGTCAGTATTTAGCTATTTTCAGGACTTAGTTCTTGCAGTTTCTCGGCTAGAAGATTACGGCTTAGCCAAAACAATTACATCCAATAGCGAATCTCGTCCATCAGGTGAACTCTTTATTAATATCAAAGCAGAGCTAATTGATAACTCTATACTTTTTATTCGAGAATACATTTCCGATCAACAGGAACAGATCGAACATTTCAGCTATGCCTACCAATATCAAGCGGCAGATGAAAGCCTAATTTTTCGTTACGATAATGCTGCTCACAAACCACCGCTATCGGACAAAGAACATAAACACCTACAGAATGGAGAAATCATCGTTTATCCACTCCCAAGTATCGAATTGATAATTGACGAGATTTTAGCTTGGTTAACAACCTGATCAATTAGACTTAGATGTCAAACCTAGAGCTAGTATTGATTGGAAAGTGAGCGATCGCCTAATGCACGAAAAAGTTGGCGAAGGTAAAGTCCTGAATTTATCAGGTACAGAAAATAACACGAAGCGCTGAATAATTTATTTCATGTTATCTTCATGGTGGTATCTCCCCGATAGAGCTAAACTCGACATGAAATATCTCATAGACGCGATCGCCAATATCTCTCGCCAACTAGTTCCTCGATCTGCGGCTTTAATGATTTTACTGAGTGCGATTGGTGGATGGGCGATCGTCAAGCCTAGTGAAGCCGCCGAAACTGTCAATTTTCGCTTTAATATTTTTGAAGTCTCAGTTTCCGTTGATGACTTGGAAACCTTTTCTAAAACTGGGGAATTGCGCGGCGCATTGGATATGGCATCACGGTATATTTCTGCGTCAGATATGGCAACCTTTCGACGGATCTTGACAGAGAGAGCCAATGTTCCCATATCTTTATTGTCTAGATTTCTCTACACATCTCAAGGAGAAAGATCCCTAGATATTTTAGGAGACTTTATCAAAACAGGACCGACTCTATCAGGTAATCGAGCTATTCGCGCCGCCGCAGTTTTGGCGACCGCCGATAAGCAGAATGGTTTATCTTTACTCAACTTTTTACGGAAATTCCCCACATCCGATATCTACTTTGATATTCAAGCAGGACTGCAAACTGTTGGTGAATTAAGTGATTTACTTCAGAATACTCAAAGAACTGTCCAATTGGTCAATGACGAGGCTACAAAACAAGCCACTGCTACACCAGCGCCTACACCAATTGAGTTAGCTGATTTACGGGAGAAAGGGAGCTTGCAATGGGATCGCTATAGCCTCAAAGCCCCTGCCCTAAATAATAAATATGAGATTCCGTTCTATTTATTTATTCCCAAATTTGCTAATACAAATGTAACTAATATTCCTACGATCGTGATCTATCCTGGACTCATCTCGAATCGTGAACCATTACTCTATCTTGCCGAGCATCTAGCTTCCTACGGTTTTGCCGTGATCCTAACGGTTTCGCCTAATAGTAGTGAGGAACAATTAGATAAATTGATTATTGGGGCGGCGACTGAAATTGCACCACCAGAGAGCTTTGTTGAGCGTCCGCAAGATATCACGGCGGTTCTCAACTATCTAGAAAAGTCGCCACAAGTCGATAATCCTGCTAGCTCTAAGATTAATTGGAAGAACGTGGGTATAGTTGGTCATTCCTTTGGCGGTTATGCGGCGCTAGCGTTGGTAAGTGATGCCCAGATTCAGTTTGCAGATTTACAGGAAGCTTGTCAGGGGAAATATAAATGGAATGCTTCGCTATTACTGCAATGTGTAGCTCTAGGATTGCCCAATCAGACCTATAAGTTAGGAGATCCGCGTATTACCGCCGCGATCGCTGTTAATCCTGTGACTAGTCATGTATTAGGCAAGTCGATGTTGAGTAAAATTACTGCACCGATCGCCCTAGTAGCAAGTTCCGATGATACGTTTGCCCCTGCGGTCGCTGAGCAAATTGTACCGTTTACATGGTTGACTAGCGCTAATCGCTATTTGGTCTTACTAAATCGCGCAGGACATACGGCAGTGACCGCAATTACATCCAGCGATCGCCTGAGTCCTGAAGTCAGCAGTGTGTTAGCAGGACCAAATCCGATCGCCTCACAGGACTACCTCAAATTACTAAGTGTGGCTTTTTTCAAAACCCATCTAGTGCAGGAATCTAGCTATGCGAACTATCTGACTCCCGCCTATTTTGCGAACATCTCAACGCAATCAGCGCAAGTGAGTTTGTTGCGATCGCTCAGCATTGAACAAATCAATGTAGCGATCGGTAATTGAGTAGAAGTAGCGCTTTTAGCGCTACTTCTAGTTGATTCTATCGGACAACACCAACTTTGCCAGATTCCATAATCGGATGAAACCAATGGGGACGCATGAGCATTACGGTGTCAATGACATGAATAATGCCATTATCTGCTTCAATATCAGCCGCAATTACCGTAGCATTATTTGCCTCAAAGCCGTCATCGGAAATATCTATATCGATTTGGGAACCTTCTAGAGAAGTAAGAGATTTAAGACCAATCAAATCCTCCTTCTTATATCTTCCTGCAACTACGTGATAGGTCAAGATCCTTGATAGTTGGGGAATGTTCTGAACAAGCGTTGTAATTGTACCAGCAGGGAGTTTTGCAAAGGCAGCATCATTGGGAGCGAATACGGTAAAAGGACCTGGACTTTGTAAGGCTTCCACTAAGCTTGCCGCCGTGACTGCGGTGACTAAAGTCGAGAATCCTTCATTATTAACGGCAATATCAACAATTGTGGTCATAGTTAGTTCCTGAATAATTTACTCCCTCGCCTTGCGGGAGAGGGGGCTGGGGGGTGAGGGCAGATCTTCGCGCCACAAATACTTAACGATAGTTTTGATCTTGAATCATGGTGATTCTAGCTGCCTTATCCATGCCATATTTAGGGTTACAAAAACGATTTAACTGTCCCTCAAAATAATGGCGATTGGCTAAGAGATGTTTAGGATTAGGATCATCGAGAGGATAAAGAAAAGCAGCTCGACCTGCCTGAATTACCGCCGAAGTGACGTTATACATTGATCGCTGAAAACTCACAGCTAATTGAATCAGCGTATCATCTTCACCACGACAGAATTGTTTGTAATAGTCCACCAGATATTGCGGCAAGAAGTGGTACATATCTTGATGCAATAGAGTCGGCGGAATCCCTGCGGAGCCTACGGGGAATTTGTCAGCGTAGAGAATTCCGTAATGAAAATCATTTTGATCGGTGGGAATTTCATTGGCTTGGGCATTGTAGGACTTAGTGCCTCGGAATGGCGAAGTACGATAGAAAACTGCCTCAACGTATGGGAAAGCAGCTTCATAGAGCCAAGTAAATCCTTTGGATTTCGGCACAATATCAATCCATTCACCACCAATATTGACACGATGATAGATAGGACGACCTGCGATCGCAAAGATACCATTTACCAAAAAGTCCATCGCATCAGGAACGCCTTTAAATCCGCCTTCATCATAAATATCGGACATCTCGAAGAATACGGGAGCCATGATTTCCCAGAATAGCCCCAATACGGAAGTCATCGTCGATTGCCGACATTGCTCTAAAAACATTTCAGGGAAAAGCTTATACAGTCCCAACATCACAGGATTGTTTTTAAAGAAAGCACGAATCGCGCGATCGCAGTTTTGGCGATATTCCTCAGAATCCATATAAGGCTCTAACTCACCGCCCATATTTCGATGCCACAGCATGGCTCGCATACATTCTTCAGCGAATTCCATATTGATGCGATCGTGATACAGATGATGGAAGATTTTGGGAATCTTGGTTTTAAGCTCTCCCTTTTCCATAAATTCCAATAACTCAGGGTGTGCGGTCGCCTGACCACGCCAGAACCGAAGGTCTGCGTCATCACCTGCATAGTGATTAGGCAGATCGAGATATTCCTGAGATATAAAATATTTGAAAGCAGGAATTGGCTCTAGAAAAACCTGTTCAGCGATATACAGCAAATCTCGCCAATAAAAATCCATCGGCACGGCATAGGCTTTATAAAGCCCAATTATTTGCATCAGGTTTTCGGGAGTATCGGGCAGCATCGATCCGCCAGCCTCTAAACGATGGATCACCTCCGCATAGGGATGAGTGGAGGGTGGTAGTTTTGTGTCTAGTTCTGTTAATGTAGCAGTCATGGTTTATACCTCTGGATTAGATTTTAGATTTTTGTTAGCAATGACTTCTATCGGTAGGCGATCGCTAATCTGCACAGTTGCTTTTTCGCTCCATCGGGTTAACCATGTGGGTTGAATGCCCAAAAATACAATGATTCCCGTCAAAATCAAGGCTGGCAAATGCTCTAGTCCACTTACTTTAGGGTAATAAGCCGTAGCATTGTCTAATTTGCCGAAACAGGTACGATTGAGAAGAATAACGAAATAAACGGCGGTTAAACCTGTGCCAATAATCGCAAAGATTGTAGGAATAGGGAACTTGGTAAAACTACCTTGAAAGACTAGAAATTCAGCAATAAAACCAACTAATCCAGGAATACCCGCGCTTGCCATGCCTCCCAAAATTAATAGGGCGCTCGTCGTAGGTAACCCACGCAAAGGATTTAAAAGTCCATTGAGAACGTCTAAATCTCTTGTGCCGACTTTCTCTTCGATGACACCAACGAGATAGAACAATAGAGCTAAAACCAAACCGTGACTGACCATTTGGGCAATCCCTCCGACGAGGCTGAGGGGTGTGGCGGCGGCGGCGGCTAAGAGAATATAGCTCATGTGACCGATGGAACTATAGGCCACCATCCGCTTGATATCTTTTTGGGCGATCGCAATCATCGTTCCATACAAAATCCCTAAACCTGCCCACACAGCGATGTAGGGAGATAGTAGCGACCATGCATCGGGAAATAAACCAACACAAAATCGAAATAGTCCATAGGTTCCTAATTTGGCAACGATACCACCTAGCATCATGACGGTGGGTGTAGTGGATTCTACATAGGTATCAGGGAGCCAAGTATGGAAAGGGACGAAGGGTGCTTTGATGCTAAATCCTAATAAAAGAACGATCAGGAGCGTAATTTGAATTTCTAAAGGTAATGAGATCGTTTGGAGGGTGGAATAGTCGAAGATGGGGGTGGGGTTAGCAGTGAGCCATCCTAAAGCTAAAAATCCAACTAAAATGAGAATGCCTGAAATGGCTGTAAAGATCAGGAATTTCATCGCGGCATAGCTACGCTGTGCGCCTCCCCAGACTGCGATTACGAGATATAGGGGGATTAATTCGATCTCATAGAAAAGTACGAATAATAGGGTGTTGGTGGAAAGGATTGCGCCGCTCACGCCTGCGTGAATCAAGAGCATTAATACTTGGAATAGTTGAGAACGCTCTTTAATTTGGCGTTCACAAAAACAAATAATCAACCAAGTGAGTAAGCCATTGAGAACAACTAGGGGCAAGGAGAGTCCATCTACGCCGAGGCTATAGTTTAGCCCCAAATTTTCCAGCCAAGGCAGATTTTCCGTCAGTTGGAAAGCAGGGAGATTAGTGTCAAATTGTCGCAAAAGCAAGAAATCGAGGATGAGAACCGCACTAGAGACGATCGCTGCTCCGCGTTTAGAGAGATGTTGTGGTAGCAGGGCGATCGCTAAAGCACCAATTACTGGCAACCAAATTAAAGCACTGAGGATATTGGGCATAGTTTTATTTGCACAGTTTTATTTGCATAGTTTTTCAATGGGAAGTCCAGATTTAAAGGGGACGATTGAACAACAACAATAGGAGGATGCCAATACCGACCAAGATCGTCAGGGTATAAAGTTGTAGCTGTCCAAAGGTGCTATAGCGCAGGTTTTGACCACTAAAGAGCGTGGCTAATCCAAAGAAATTGCCCACACCATCTACGAAAAAGCGATCGAACCAATACATACTCCTTGATATGACAGCTACTAAGCCCACAATCGTGACCTTATAGAGTTTGGGAGTATAGAAGTCATAGGCAAAGAAGTTTTGCAGTCCTTGCCAAGGAAGTTGAATCGGCTTGGTCACTTTCTCATTGAGATGTAAATATCCACTTGTGGCTAGACCAACGATGCTGGAACCGATTAGCAGCAAAGCATCGGGTTGGGTTAAGGCTGACCAGTCAGAGATAATTCCCCAAGCGGTGAATAACTGCGGAGTATGTAAAACTAGCCCTGCAAGGATGGTCATTGGGAGGACGATTAGCCAGAGCGGTTCTACGGATCTTTCGGTCATCTGTTTGGGTTTACCGCCCCAAATCAGTCCAAAAACGCGCATTAAACTAAAAGCAATCAATCCATTAATCAGTAGCAATAATTCTGCTAAAGGAGCATTCTTTTCCCAGAGATGGGAGATTAAATCTAACATTGCCCAGAATCCGCCAAAGGGAGGGAAACCAATCAGCCCTAGCATTCCGATTAAGAAGCATATTCCAGTGATGGGACGGCGGCTCCATAGTCCACCGACTAAGGTGAGGTCTTGGGTAATGGTGTTAGAAATGATGCTGCCAATGGACATTAGTAGTAAGGCGATCGCTAAGGCATGGGCAAAGATCAAAGTATAGGCACTATGGATTTCCCCGACACCAACGGCGATGAAGATTAAACCCATAAAGGCACTAGTGAGATAGGACAGCGATCGCTTGACATCAATTTGAGCAATGGAGATTAAGACAGCTCCAAGGGCGGTGGCGGCTCCGATCGCAATGACTGCTTGCTGAGTAAAGGGCGATAGGGCAATTAAAGGCTGTAGTTTAATCAGCACCCAAGCACCTGTTGCCACAATTACAGAATTACGCAAAATCGTACTAGGTAAAGGTCCCTCCATTGCTTCATCTAACCAAAGATGCAAGGGGAATTGAGCGCATTTACCCATAGGACCTACCATCAGAGCTAAGGTGACTAGGGTAATGGTGGTTGGATTTACGTCTGTACTTTTCGCCCATTCCGCGAGTTCGCTAAAATTCCAAGTTCCAGTCAAAGGCAGTAAGCCAACGACACCAACTAGGAGAAATAAGTCACCAACTCGCTTAGTTAAAAAGGCATCCCGCGCCCCTGAGACTACAAGGGATTGGTTGTACCAAATGCCCACGAGGAGATAGGTTCCGAGGGTGAGGATTTCGAGAATAACGTAGCTAAAAAAGAGAGAATCACAGATTACTAAGGAAGTCATCCCTGCCTCAAATAGAGCCAAGAGCGCAAAGAATCGCCCCCAAGCCCAATCCATCTCCATATACCCCACTGCATAAATTTGGGCGAGGAGATTTAGCCCTGTAATTAAAGCGATCGCTCCAATATTCAGATCAGAAATCTGTAAGTCAATGGTGAAATTTAGCCCACCGACAGCTAACCAAGGAAAAGATAACTCATAGGCTGGCTGTCCCCAAGCTACGGTCAAGGCGGCGATCGCATGAACAAAGGAGAAAAATGTCATCAAAATATTGACGTAGCCTGCTGGTCTTGGTCCCGTTTTGCGCGTAATCGCGGGAAACCAAATAATCGAGAGCATTGCCCCGATCAGGGAATAGCAGGGAATTAGCCAGATATTGTCCAGCCAGTTGTTTATCATATAAACTCTATTGCTTTTTAAAAAACCATAATTAATTATCTATGATTATTGCAAATATATCTCTAAATGAAAATACTACTAATCATCAGTATTTATCTATGAATACTATAAGAAAACACTACTATTACATTTTGTCAGGGCAATCAATCGCTACTAAATGTTATGCTTATTAAACAAATTTGTGATTTTTTCACAATATAAGCTTTTAACTAGCAAAAGTTTATGCTTATTGAGTTCAGCGTTGGCAACTATAGATCTTTTAAAGATAAGGTCACTTTCAGTATGGTGGCTGCAAATCTTAGTGCTAAAGATAAGAAACTTGATGAAAATAATATCTTTGCTGTAGATGATGACTTAAATTTGCTCAAGAGTGCTGCCATTTATGGAGCAAATGCTAGTGGTAAAAGCAATATTGCCAAAGCTTTAGATTTCATGAAAGACTTCATTATCAATTCATCTAAAGAAACCCAAAGTACGGATGAAATAAATGTAGAGAATTTCAGGCTTAGCACAGAAACTGAGGATAAGCCTTCTTTTTTTGAGTTAGTGTTTCTATTAAATGGACAAAGATATAGATACGGATTTGAAGTAGATCAAAGTAGAGTTATTTCTGAGTGGTTATTTTTCTTTCCTTTATTCAAGGAAAGAAGATTGTTTGAGCGCAATACTGATACCTTTAAGATTTCTCGAATCTATAAGGCTAATAGAATTCAGGAGCTAACTAGAAATAATGCACTTTTTCTATCTGTTTCTGCTCAGTTCAATATTGAAATTGCAAAGCAAATTTTGGCATGGTTATCTAAACAGTTAAACATCATTTCTGGCTTAGAAGATGATACTTATTTAGGATATACTCTCAATTACTTATCAGAAGAAGAAAATAAAAGTGAGATTTTACAACTAATTAAGAAATTAGATGTAGGTATTAGCGATATAGAAATTGGGCATACAGAAATCACTTCTGATATACTTCCTGATTGGATGTCTGATGAAGTTAAAAAATCAACTATTGAGAGTGGAACTAAGGGGATAATAGTTAGTACATTACATAAAAAATTTGACGATAACGGTAAGCATTTATCAAATGAAAAGTTTTATTTAGTCTACGATGAATCTGAAGGAACTCAGAAATTGTTTGCCTTAGCGGGACTATTAATTGATACACTCAAAAATGGTAGTGTGCTTATTTTTGATGAACTAGATGCAAGACTTCATCCATTAATTAGTCTAGCGATTGTTGAATTATTTAACTCAAATGAGACAAATCCTAATAATGCTCAATTAATATTCATGACCCACGATACTAATTTGCTTAGCAATAAGATTTTTCGTAGAGATCAAATATGGTTCACTGAAAAAGATAAATATGGTGCAACAAATTTATACTCTTTAGCCGAATATAAAGTACGCAATGATGCCTCATTTGAGAATGACTATATAAAGGGTAAATATGGCGCAATACCCTATATTGGCAACTTAAATACTTTAATCAGTTCCCATGAATAAAAGGAAAGTCAATTCTCGTGGTTATTCATCAAGAAAGATTGATACGAGAGAAGTTAAACAGAGATTTTTAATTGTCTGTGAGGGAGAAAAAACAGAACCTAACTACTTTAGAAGTTTTCGTGTCCCTAAAAATGTCATAGATGTACGTGGAGTTGGAGAAAATCCAAGTAGATTAGTTCAAAGTGCCATAGATCTAAAAAATCAAGATGAATATGATCAAGTTTGGTGTGTATTTGATCGCGATGATTGGTCTGAACATGATTTTAATAACGCCATTAAAAATGCCAAAAAGGAAGGCTTTGAAGTCGCATATTCTAATGAAGCATTTGAATTATGGTATCTCCTCCATTTTGAATTTCTAAGCACGGGGATTCCTCGCAGAGACTACATCCTGAAATTAAACTCTTTCCTAGGACATAGATACAAGAAAAATAGCGAGTCCATCTATGATGAATTATTGGAGAAACAATCTACTGCTATTAAAAATGCTGAAAATCTTGTCAAAGAATATAATCCTCATGTTCCATCGAGAGATAATCCATCTACAGCGGTGCATTTGTTAATCAAAGAACTCAATAAATTTATTTAGCGATCGCCTGATTCACAGAATTAAGCGCTCAATCGCATCATATTATAGTGACTTTTGCATGAATAATATAAGACAAAGATTGGTGGTGTAATTTGTCTTAGCAAGTAATATAACTAGAATAGGACTTACGCATTGACAGAAATAGCGAGATATGAAGTCAAACTGAGACAGATTGTGTGAGATTTTCCAAGATAAATTGACGAATGACAGGTATAAATAAATCCCTCGATACCTGATACAAATTATCGATTAAGCCATCAATTCGCATCTTTTGTAACTTGGCAAAAGCACGGAGGGAGCAAAAGAAATGATTACGAATCGCTTGTGTATCCCTGACCTGAAAGCGCTCAATATTACAAACTTGCTTGATAACCCTGTGGAAACATTCAATTTGCCAATGTCTGTCATGGACTTGTTTGAACTCTATGCGAGTGAGTTGTTTGAGTGCTTCTAAATCTTGGAGGTGAAGGATGTAATATCGAGCTTCGTTTTTGAAGTCCTGACGAAACACCTTGACCCAGCCGAATTCTTTGAGATAGACCACTAACCCACTATCAGTAATCTCCAAGGTTTGTATCTGAACTTCTTTGCCTTGTTCTTGAGAAACTTTACGATTGTTGGCAACTCCAACTAGAAAACCTACCCCCTCGTTTCTGAGGAATTTCAGATTCTCAAGACTTGCATACCAACTATCACCCGTCACCCAATTCGGCTTCAGACCCCAGTCTCGGATTTGTCTCATCATCTCTAAAAAATAGTCGTTTTTAGTCTTGCCCTCCTGTTTATCATAAATCCGAAAGTTCACTGGATATGCGTTTCCTGCTATATCGGTGTAATACAAGGTAATCAGGTTGAGACCCTTAACGGTTCGTTTGTGTTTCCCTGACCAAAAGTATCCCAATAACTCTGTTCTTTTGAGGTCACGGTAAGGCTTATCCACGACACTATCATCAATACTCGCTGTTCCTCCTTCAAAAATAAGTTCCCCTTTCACCTCGTCAAACAAGTCTTGGGGTGTGTAATTTTCCCGCAATAAAAAACGGTTCACACTGTCGTGACTCAACTCTGACATGATCTCCGCTAGGCGCAGACAACTCACATACTTTGGTTCAGCCAGCAAATATAAAGTGTAGAGGTTGCAATTACACTTAGCTGTTGAGGGTTTTGACTGTTCTCTCACTCCAACACCATCAGATAAACGCTTGCTTTACAATCATCATATCTTTACTATTTTGTCAATGCGTAAGTCCTATAGAAATCTATATTATTAGGAATTGCCTGCGCTAAGATAGAGCAAAAACTGATATGTCAAATAGTTCTAGCGATCGCCGCCAACGTAGTTCTAAATCCAAAAAAGTTTCGCGACTCAAACGCTTTTTTAAATGGTTAGAATGGCGATTTGCGACACCAGAATTTATTGGGGGAATGTATAGTGCTTTAACAGTGTTCTTCTTTATGGCGGCGACTAATACCCTTGCGGGTTGGTTGTATGTGATTAGTGGCGTGAGTTTTGCGCTGTTGATTGTGGGGGCGGTGATGCCCAAGAGGTTACTGGCAGAAATCGTGGTAGGGCGATCGCCGATTGATCCTGTCAGTGTTGGCGATGATTTATGGATCGATTTGATTATTCAGAATACAGGTCGAACGGAGAAGCGGTTATTGGAAGTGCGCGATATTTTGCCAGAGGGTATTTCCAATATTTTGCAGCAAGAAGTAGTCATTGAGTTAATTGCACCGCTTCAGGAATATCGCTGGACTTACGAAGCCCCAACCACAAAACGCGGCGTGTTTTTATTTCGATCTACAGAAATTGCGACTTCCAGTCCATTAGGTCTATTTCGGAGTCGTCGCGCCTGTCCATCAGGGCAGAAGGCGATCGTTTATCCTACTGTACTGCCCTTAGATCGTTGTCCCCTAGTTGATCAATTGGGAAGTGATACCAATCCTCGCCAGTATAGTGATGATCAGATTTATAGTAATGCGACAGAAGGCTTAACGAAGACCTTGCGTCCCTATCGCTGGGGTGATCCGACCCGACTAATCCATTGGCGAACTAGTGCTAAATTTGGCGAATTGCGGGTGCGTGAATTGGAAGTTACCATCGGTGGTCAAGAAGTGGCGATCGCCCTTGATACTTCTACAGGATGGCAATCTGAAGCCTTTGAGGAGGCAGTAGTGGCGGCGGCTTCTCTCTACTTCTACGCGCAGAAATCGAAGTTGAGTGTTAGGCTGTGGACATCAGACACAGGGATCGTACAGAGCGATCGCGCTGTATTAGAAACTCTTGCCGCCGCAAATATTTCTGATGCCGCAACCAAAGTCGATCTGCTGAAGGATTTGCCTGATTTACCTGTGGTGTGGCTGTCTCATCGTAATGACAGTATCGCCTATCTGCCCTTTGGGAGTCGCTGGGTACTATGGCAAAATTCTGCAAAAGTAAATATTCCCAATCAGCGATCGCTAGGTTTAACAATTGAAACTATTTCTGATCCTGATGACGCAAGTTATAGGTCTTTGCGATCTCAACTTCAAGAATATTTAATGCCATAGTTCCCAACTTCAAAGGCAAGATCTCCGACTTTTTCTGTGAATAACGCTAAGTACAGGACAAAAATCTGCAAACAATTTTGACGTAGGGGTAGAGCATTTGCGCCACAATTTCTCAACTTTTCGCTAGAATCTCGATCCGCAAATGCTCTACCCTTTCCGCAGTTGAGGATTAGCCTGCGATTGCGTTAAGTTTAGGGCAGAGCATTCCTGTGTATAAATACAAGCTTCTTACAAATTCTCATATAAGTCGGCAATGATGATGTTAGAGAATAACCAGCCATCGGGAGCAATTAACATGATCCGAATATCTTCTGATTGCTCCACAAATTTGACCCAATGCTTTGCTTGATAAGGATTGAGAATCTGTAAGGCGCGATCGCAAAGTTCCTTTCCATACCTTAATTGCAGTGCATTTAAACTTAACCCTGCTGCTAAGCGTAAACCCTGCATCAGCGTATCCATTAACTCTTCTCTGTCATCAATTACAGGAACCGTGAAGCCTATGCCTGACTCTTGCCATTGCGCGATCGCCTCTAGATATTCACGCATCTTCCGAGGACGATCAATTCTTTGACGATTGATATAACTAGTTGCGCCCATACCCATGCCATAAAAGGGTTGGTTGTACCAATAGGTCAAATTATGCTGTGCTTGATAGCCAGATTTCGCGTAGTTCGAGATTTCATAATGCTCATAACCCATAGAGGGCAGCAACTCATGGGCGGTGACATACATGGCAACGGTACGATCTTCGGTGGGTAATGGCTGATCCCCAGCTTGATAGCGCTTTCCAAAGGCAGTTCCTTCTTCGATAGTCAAATCATAAATTGATAGATGGGTGGGATGGAGAGCGATCGCCTCTTGTAGCGACTCTTGCCAATCCGTCATCGTTTGATGGGGTAATCCTGAAATTAAATCTAAACTGAAGTTCTCGAAACCGACCTGTTGAATCGCATCCACTGCTTCATAAATTTCCGCAACGCTGTGACCACGACCACAGACATCTAATAACTCTTGCTGAAAAGCCTGTGCGCCCAAACTGATGCGATTTACGCCCAAATTGCGATAACCTTGCAAACTCTCGACACTCACAGTTCCTGCATTAGCTTCGAGGGATATTTCCGCATGAGGGGCGATCGCGAAGTATTTGGCGATCGTTTCTAGAATTTGCTCAAGCTGCTGGACTGATAATAATGATGGCGTACCACCACCAAAAAAGATCGTTTGCAACGGCTCAACGGGCGGAATTTCCGCCACAGTCAGCGCAATTTCTTGACACAGCACATCTACATATTGTTGTTTGAGATTCTCACCACCTGTCGTAATTGCGAAGTCACAATAAAAACAGCGTCGTTTACAAAAAGGAATATGCAGATATAGAGATTTGGGGAGGATTTGATTCACAGGCTTGAGGATATCACAAATTAGTGAGGGCGCGGCTTCGCCGCGCCCTCACTAATCTTTAAGGATGGACTTGTCCTAAGATTGCACCGAGGCGATCGTAGTCATCTTTGAGTAAAATACTGAGCTTGCGTCCTGCTTGAACTAACCAATTGCGATCGCATTTTCTGACTTGATAGACATTGCGTAATACTGCCGCAATTAGCTCATCCACAGGCGCATTAGCCATTTGCACTAGGGTTCTCAAAAAATTTAACTCTTCCGTAAAGTTCTCAATTTCTGACTCTTCACAAGCATAGACGGCTTGATGGATTTGTGGTGGTTGCGAAGGTAAATGTTGATAGATATTGCCAATGGAGCTAAACCCCAGTAACACGACTTTAATTTCCGAACGGAGCATTGCAAAGATTTGAGGCTGCTGCTCGCGTAACTCTTGGAGACTCAAGCCTAGAGCTACAGCCCGATGTACTGAATCAATCGGTGCGGTAGTAGCATGATAAACCACACCATAGGAAATGATCGCGCTATTTTCATCCTGTTGCGACTTCACCCAACTTCCAAAAGCTGGCATCAATGGAAAATCGAGATTATTCGGCTCAAGACATTGAGCCAAAAACTCGGTAGTGGAAGTTGCGACTACTTCTGCCAGATGATTGGGATGGCGATCGCGGTTAGATGGATTTGCAGGTAAGAGCATGAATTACAGCATGAAGTTAAATTAATAATAATTTCCCTCGCGGAGCGAGGGAAATTATTTAAATATCAAATACGCTATCAGCAGATCTCCTACCGCCCCAGCGTTTCACGATTTCATCATCATAGATATCGGCACTTTCTAAAACCTCAGTTAATGCCAGTTTAAATTCGTTTTGTTGACAAGAAGTACCCAGCAAAGTCACATGAAATCTGATATCACCTTCATCTTCCATGCTAAATCCGCCAAAGCGAAAATGATTATTTTGTTTAAGAAGATATAGCAATAAATCAGTGTGAACTTCTACACCTGTGGCAACATAAGCCCAAATATAAATAATTGATTCTATTTGCTGAAAGAGACGGATTTCCACAAGCACGGTGGCGGAACCAAACTGCAAACTAAAGATGGGACTATCAGCTAATGAACTGGCTCGATCGCAAAGTTCGGGTAGCCAATTAGCTACTTTTTGATAACAGTCTTGCTGTGCCTCGGTGACAAACTTCACGCCTAAAACTTAACCACTAAATAAAAACTCTTAAGAGTTTACCGCAATCTTATTGTTTCAAACATGACATAGCAAAGAAAGTTTTGCTGAGGACATAAAACCAGCAGTGAATAGCTACACTTATCGCCGCCCCTCACTTCTGGGATTTTGATTGGTAATAGCTAACTCTTGCTTTGCTATATTTTAAGTTAAAGATCGTTTAAGACTTCTGCAAGAATGACGTAAAAGATTGATTTTAAAGACTCCGATCTAGCGCCCTCTCTCCACCCCAAGTTTCCATAATCGCATCATCATATTTGTCAGCCGTTTGCAGGACGGAGGATACTGAGGTTTGCAATTCATCGCGATCGCAAGTTGAACCCACTAAGGTCGTATGAAAACGAATATCGCCATCATCGTCGATACTAAAAACCCCAAACTGAAGTTCAGAATTCTTTTTAAGTAAAAATTTCATTAGATCTTGAGTGATCTCGGCTCCTGTCACCACATAAGACCAAGTGGAAATGATCGCTTCAGTGTTTCCCCAAGGCAAGACCTCTACAGTTGCCGTCGCTGAGCCGAGGGGCAAAATAAACACAGGCATATCGTAGGGAGGCGAATACACATTTTCATATAAGTCATTCAACCAAGGCTGAATCTTTTCATAACAAGCTTGCTGTACGGGTGTCTCGAATTTCATTGCAGTACCTAAGATTTCAGTCTTGATTCTATCTGCCTAAATGTAACGATTCTGATTGATAAACTTTAGCATCATTAATGTCTCTAAAATGTGTCTAAAATATCTCTAACTGCGCTTATCCCAACAAGAGAGTTGCGGTGCAAAGCGCCGCAACTCTCTTGTTAACTTAACGTGGTTTCATGCTGCTGATCTTTTGCGATCTGAGATATTGTTCAGGGCGATCGGGATCAAAAGTGGCGTTGTCAAAAAAGGTTTCAATGCCGCGTGAAGTCGCAATGGGAATATTCGTGTCAGGTACACCGATCGCTTTGGCGGCATTTTTCCACAGGTCTTCACGATTCACAGCATTGATTATTTCTGTTGTCTCGATCGCATTAGGCAAAAATCCCCATCGACGATATTCCGTTAAAAACCATAGGTCATGACTCTTATAGGGATAGGAAGCAGAAATGCCATCATTTGACCAATATTTAATCGGGAACCGCGAAGCATTCAAGTTATCGATCTTGAGGATGCCATTTTTCTGTTTAGGACTGTTTTTAAATAGTTCTGAAAACATTTTCATCGGTTCGGAAATGAGATTTCTCCCATCCGTAAAACTTAAAGCTAGCAAGGTATTTAACTCGATCGCATTCGCAGGATTATCACACCAGATCTGCGCTTCCATAATTGCTTGCAATATTGCTTGAGTCGAGATGGGATATTTATCGACCCAATCCGCCCGTAGCGCTAATATTTCCCCGGGATAGTTGCGCCAAATTTCGCCCGTAGCGATCGCGGGATCAGCAAGTTTCGCTTCGATTACTTGGAATGTGCGCCAACTATCTAGACATAATAAATCAGCTTTATTTTGTTTAACTTGAGCAACGACTTCATCTAAGGGAATTCGCAGAATATCGATATTTTGTTTGGGAATGATATTCATCGAAGCTAGCCAATACCTAAGCCAGAGATCATAATTACTGCCGATTTCGGCGATCGCCCCATTCATCGGATTACCTAATAACTTTGCCACATCTTGAAATGGCGAAAAAGGAGCGCGTTGTAATTGAATACCAAAGGGCTTTAATCTTTTTGTAGCCATGATAAAACTTCCGTGAGTATGCAAACGCATCAGCACATACATCGCGGTTTTGGTATTGTACCGCCTTGTCATCCCCTCATTCAGCAGTTCTGGTAAAGGACTATAGAAATGTCCGCCATCAATACCATCATCATTGGAGCCTAAGACAGTGCGATCGCGGATCGCTCGCCATGATTTGAAGGGAACTAGCTCCACATCAGTCATGCCATATTTGGCGAAGAGTTTTTGACTTTTGGCAACTAAAAGCGGTGCAACTTCTAGGGAGGGGATAATCCCTAAACGCACAGATTGAACTTCAGGAATATCCGAAATCGCTGCGTAATTAGCAAGCTGCAATGAATTAGTTGGCAAAGAGTTGGACGTACAGTTATTAAGCAATACTGTACTTGCAGCCATACCCGCCGTTGCCAGAAATTTGCGTCTGGAAAGTTGATTCATAGTGTTTGACAAGCAACACTTTAAAGAAAGATATTTGGCGCGGCGAAGCCGCGCCAAATATCTTTCTTTATTTTACTGTGAGTTTCTAAGCTAAAAAGGAATGCACTATCTCTAGGATACGCTGACTAGATTTACCATCGCCAAAGGGATTAGCCACATTTGCCATCTGCTCATAAGCGGCGCGATCGCTCAATAACCTAGAAGCAGCCGCCACAATATCTTCAGTTTCTGTGCCAACTAATTTACTTGTCCCTGCGGCGATCGCCTCTGGTCGTTCCGTAGTAGAGCGTAATACTAAAACAGGTTTACCGAGACTCGGTGCTTCCTCTTGCAAGCCCCCTGAATCGCTCATGATCAAGTAACACCTTTGCATCGCCGCCACTAGTTGCTCATAATCAAGGGGTTCCACTAAGAAAATGCGAGGATGATTACCTAGCTTTGCCATTAATGGTTCACGCACCACAGGATTGAGATGCATCGGTAACACCAAAGCCACATCAGGAAAATCTGTCAAGATTTTGAGCCATGCTTGGATAATCTGCTGCAATGGTTCCCCCCAGTTTTCGCGGCGATGCACCGTTGCCAAAATCACCCGATGGGATGACCAATCTAAACCACTAATCTCGCATATAGGCGATCGCCCCGATACATACAACAGCGCATCAATTACCGTATTGCCCGTATGGTGAATGCCAGTTTTGACACCTGAAACTTGGAGATTTAACACTGAGGCAAGGGTGGGTGCAAAATGAAGCTGAGCAATTTGAGAAACGAGGCGACGATTTGCTTCTTCGGGAAATGGATTAAATAGATTGTCGGTACGCAGTCCTGCTTCGACATGACCGACAGGAATTTGCTGATAGAAGGCTGCCAGAGCCGCCGCAAACGCAGTAGTTGTATCACCCTGCACTAACACAATATTTGGCTGAATCTCTTGATATAACTTCTCTAAGCCGATCAAACTATTGCAAGTAATCTGAGTCAGAGTTTGCTTAGGTTGCATGATTCCCAAATCATAATCTGCTTTTATTTCAAATAACTGCATCACTTGCTCCACCATTTCCCGATGCTGCCCAGTTAAAATCACCGAGGTTTGGAACTGGGGATTATTTCTGAATAAATGGATGATTGGTGCAAGTTTAATCGCTTCGGGACGAGTTCCTAAAGTGACGCAGACATGAAATTGAGTTGACAAAATATCTTTCCTAAGCAGTTTCTCAGAATATAGTTATAGAACCTACGCAATAGCCCTGTAATAAATTACGGGCTGAAAGCTAAAACCCGTTGAAACGGGTTAATCAGAATCGTTTTTTAGTCTGCTTTAGCTGACTTTAGCTTTCAGACAAGAACTTAAGTTCTTGGTGTGGTTGCGTGAGTCTTAAATTATAGCAATAGGGCTTGAGAAGCAGATGTAGCTTTGGGAGCTTTGCTAGTACCAAAAACTGCATGGATGCCTCTCAGTGTGACAATAATAATCACACAAACAACTATATATTGAGCAAGCTGAATTAAAAAGTTTTGGCTTGTAAGTAGGTTTTGCAAAGACAATTGATTAGCCGAAAAACCTTTCTCCGACTGGAAATCACTAATTTCAGGACTGTCTGGAATTGCGGGAATATCTGAAAGCAATAAAAAGTCTGAATCCTCAGAAAATCGAGTATTTTCTGAATTGGAACCTGAATTAGTTAAAGGTACAGGAGAACTGATTTCGCCAAACATTTCATCTAGATCGGGACTAGATGAGGCGGAACGGTTTTCACTAAGGGCGCGATCGCTAGAATCTGGCATAGATTTTTGCGTAAATACTGGTAAAGGAGGTATTTTAGGGCGTTGTTGTGGTTCGGTGATTCCGCCATTTTGAGGAATATCCGCATCTGCTGCCACTCCTAAATTAATTTCCTCTGTCCATGCGGGTTCCTCGAAACCCGTTTGTTGCCAAGAAATTTTGATACTAGAAATGTTCTGTACTTCTAAAGTAATAAACCATTTCTTGAGCATTCCCACTAGGACTTGTCTCTTGGGTATCCGCACCTCGTCATCTAGAGATCGCAGGTCAGACTCGATTAATATCTCTAAGCGATCGCCTTCACCCTCAACATTTGCTAGCATTCCTTGAGACTTGAGCAAACGATTCATTAATGATGCGATCGCATTCACATCGCCCTGTTTAGCCTTTTCGACTAACGGATTTGCTGCCATAGTAGCAACCTCAAATTTTTACCCTAAAGTATCTTTTAAACTAAGCCAAATGTATCAGATCTCTGTAACTTTCTGACTATAAGTAGCTAAGCGCAATTAAATACAAAACCCCAAAAGCTGTAGAGCACGCTGCGCGTGAGCTACAGCTTTTGGCTCTGTTTTTTAATTAGGAAGTAGATTTTTATTTAGTGTCGCAGCTACGTCGAGTCACTAACAACTATTTCTTTTGCTTATTCTGCCAATGCTTAAATGCGGCAATCCCACCTAGCGCTAGCAAACCATAGGTTGGCGAAAACTCAAACGGCACAGGTGTTAAGTCTAAATTCACTTCACCTAGTGTAAAAGTCCCTGCCGCTTGGCTTGTAGTATCACCTAAAGATATGAAGCTATTTGTTTGGTAGGGGTTAAAGCCAGGTGGCAGTTCGGGACTATTGGAAACTTGACTAAAATCATATACTTTCAGATCTCCCTGTATAATCGGCGTTTCAAGATTATCTGATGAATTTAATAAGTATTTACCACGCCCAACAGTAAGTATATAAGTGCCTCCAACTTCAGGAGCGATGTTTGTTGATCTCTCTGAAGAAGTACCAAAATCAGACGATTGAGCGAAAACTTCGCCAGATCTAAATCCAATCTCGATTCCTTTAAAGTCAACACTATTGGTTATAGCAACAATACTAAAAGAGGCTCTTTCTGACAAATCATTAAAAATGGTGTCCAATTTAACCGTAAAGGTAATTCTGAAACCGTCAGTTAGACTGAGTGTATCTGCAACAAAATCATTAAGGTAATTTCCAGTCGATACGTTGTAATTACTATAACTAGCATACTCTGCTGGACTTATTGTAGCTCCTGTGTCTGGATCATTGTAATCTCCTCTTGTGTTGACAGTAACGTTTCCACCTGATGGTGATTCTCCAACAAAAGGTGAAACGACATTACCAACACCATCGATCGCATTCATTTGGAGGTATGCACTAGCTCCATCATCGCTAGGAAGTCCTGTCCCGTCATATAAAACCGTGTATATACCAATTGCACTGACGCTCTCAGTGATAACTCCAGTGAATAAAGCGGTACAAGCGATCGCAGATGCCCAAAAAGTCTTCATATATTAATGATGTCTCTAGACATTGGTAATGGACATAAAATAACGTAAATAAACTGACAATGCAATAATTGTGAAAATAACAGAATAGAAGCTTGGCTTAAGACAAATCAAGGCAAATATATCTTAAATATATCTTTTGTATAACTTTTTGCTGATGAAATAAATACATTTATAGTATAATCACCATTATCTCATGTCCTAGAGAAAGCTAAGCAATTAAACTCAAGGACAGGTTTTCAATTAGTCGGTTCTCTGTCCATATTTTAGACGATTTATTCTATGAAAACACTGCTTCAAAGTTTAGCTGTTAGCGCTTTATCTCTGACAAGCTTAGGCGCGATCGCTACTGCTCCTGTATCCGCCGCATCGATCACTGGCGTAGCGATCGGTGGGTCTGCATCTAGTGACTATTATGTGTATGACGTTAGTGGCAACAATACTGTGCGTAACTTAACACCAACAGTAAGCGACATCCAAAATGTCTTAGGCGGTAATGCCGCGAGTCCTACTGGAAATGTCGAGCTAGCGGCTAGTAGTGAGCAAGGTGGATTTGATTTCACAAAAAATACTACTCTCTCAGGAGAGATCGGCGGTAAATCGATCACTTTAAGTAGCCTTACGGCATCAGACTGGACAAGTGTAGGTCAAACATGGTTTAACGCGGCTCTTACTGCTAATGGCTATGGATCAGTATTAAGTAACTCTTTTATATACAACACTGCTTGGAACAGATTTATTAACAATGGTGGTAGACAACGCTTTAGCGATCCCAATATTTCTTATGTCAATCAAGACTCTGATGGTTTGATTCGGATTGGGTTAGCAGGTCACTATGATGCTACTGATCTTTTGCTTGGTAGTCTAAGTACCTTTGAAAAGAATTTGATCAACTCACTGCGTGATCCTCTGAAAGTAGGTACACCCATCCAAGCCAGTGAACTTGTTAAATATACTTATGATGGTCAAACTAGCTATTTGTATAGTTTTTATGCGACTCAATCAGGGCTAATCTCTGCTGATCCTACCAAGTCCCATAATGGTAACTACGAAGTAACCTTCCAAGGTTCTAAGCCTGTTCCTGTCCCTGCTGCGTTTATTGGTATTGCCTTTGCAGGGGCGATCGGGGCAACTAAACTAAAGCGTCGTAAAGTAACTAGCAAAGTTTAAACAAAAAAGAGGTTCGCTTAGCGAACCTCTTTTTTGTTTAGACAAGTCTAACTAACTGAGCGCTTAAATCCCACATTTTTTCGGCTCTGATATCATCACGAGCTTGAGGCGAGACAGTTTGCACAAAGGACTTACCATCTTGTTTCTGGCGATTGCCCCAACTCCAGTAGGCTCCTGATTGCTTGTACTCAGGATCTGCAACTACGGCAGCAACTCTTTGACCTGATAGTTCTTGAGTGACATAGCCCTTAGTAATGTTCTTTTGGAACAAGGGGAATAGCTTCTGGAAGAGAGGATAGTGATTGCGGAAGAGTGGAGTATCGGCAACACAACCAGGGTAGAGAGAAGTAAAGGTAATGCCTGTAGACTCATGGAAGCGGCGGTGCAATTCTCTCATGGTCAAGATATTGCAAACTTTGCTTTCTTTATAGGCGCGAACTGGTTCAAATTTCTTACCATTCGCCATCGAAATTGGTGGTTTGAAGCCTTTCTCGAAACCTTCAAGATTACCCAGATCGGGCTGTGGTGGAATTTTGCCGCCCAATTCGTCGGGGTTATGGGTAACGGTTCCTAAAATGACAACACGGCGATCGCCATAGGTAGATTTTTTGATGTCCTCAAGTAGCAGATTAATCATCAAAAAATGACTAAGGTGATTTGTAGTCATGGTTAACTCAAAACCTTCAGGCGATCGCTGTGGTTCTTTGAGCAGAGGCGTATAGACGGCGGCATTGGCAACGATCGCTTCCAGCGATCGCCCTGTAGCACGGAACTTAGCGACAAAATCACGTACACTTACCAGCGAGCCAAGATCAACCTGAATAATTGAATAGCTGTCTTGAGGAATACCAGCAGACTCAGCAGCTTTTTTGGTTTTGTCAACATTACGGACAGCCATGACAATATGCCAGCCCTTGTCTGCGAGAGCCTTAGCAGACCATAGCCCTACACCTGAAGATGTACCTGTGATAATGACTGTAGGTTTTTGTGGATATGACATTTTAAGAAGAAATTTAGAAATTTATTAACTTTGCTGCTTAGAATTTTACAGTGATTTGGACTAATGTGAAACTCAAGAATTTTTGCTAAAACTGTCACTTGCTAAAGCTTTCAGCACAAATAGTTAAGGATTTTGCTGAAGTCCATCCTTTCAAAGCTCAAAAGATTGATAGCGGCGCGAAGCGCCGCCATTAATTTCTAAAAATCATCGCTTTGATCGGAATTAGTATCTCGTCTTAACAAATCATCGATATTCTGCCAATTGACAAGACTAACTTCCTCATCTTGGATTAGTTGCCCCTTATGTAGACAAACTAGGCGATCGCACCATGTTTTTAATAGGTCAAGTTGATGGTTAATCATGACGATGGTAACGGGTTGTGATAACTGAGTTAACTCGGTCAAAGTATCGAGGAGCAAATGCGATAAACCGCGATCTAGGGCTGAAGTTGGCTCATCTAGTAATAATATTTCTGGTTCCATGACTAAAGCTCTAGCGATCGCAATCCATTGTCTCTGACCAAGGGATAATTCCATTTCTGAGCGATTAAGTAATTTACGATCAATCTGTAATTTATCTATCCATTTTTGTAACCGTGATTCAACTTCACTTTGAGGGAAATTTTGGAGTTTTAGAGGATAGCTAATGGCTTCAGTTACATTCATTCCTAATAAGCTTGGTTCCTGTGGTACAAGCATGATTCGCCGCCGCAAAGTTTGAATAGGAATCTCTTGAATGTTTTTACCACTTAGGGAAATTATGCCGATGGATGGATCGGTCAGGCGATTGAGCAAACGTAAAAATGTAGTTTTTCCTGATCCTGTTGCGCCAATTAATGCAGTTTTGCTACCTTTAGCGATCGCTAAAGAAATATTGGCTAACAGTGTGCGAAATTTTGTTTGGTAACTGACCTGACTGATTGCGATCGCCACATGATCGGGTATTGGTTGAGAAATAAATGACAGCTTGTGCATAATGTACGATTTTTGGCGATCAATTGCGATCAATATGGTTGAGGTACTTTGTTTATAGGTATGATCAGGATTTTGATATGCACCGAGTTTGTTTGCTCTACCAAAGCGATCGCCCCATCCCCTATCTAACTGCATGGCAATGGCAAAAGCAACTAGTTGAGGAGCGTAAACAGTCAAGGCGTGAAGGGAAAGACTTGCCTGATGTGTTGTTGTTAGTCGAACATCCTGCCGTTTATACGCTGGGACAGGGATCGAGTTTAGAGTTTTTAAAATTTAACTTAGAAGATGCCAATATCGAATGTCATCGCATTGAGCGTGGGGGGGAAGTGACCCATCATGCGATCGGGCAACTAGTGGCTTATCCGATTCTCAACCTCGATCATCATCAGCATGATTTGCATTGGTATTTACGCCAACTCGAAGAGGTAATCATTCAAGTGCTAGCTAGGTATGGTGTGTCTTCGCAGCGTATTCAAGGTTTAACGGGGGTATGGATTAATCAAGCGGGACAATATCAAAAAATTGCTCAAGTTGGGATCAAGGTCAGTCAATGGATTACGATGCATGGATTTGCCTTGAATGTAAGTATGGATTTATCAGGTTTCGATCGCATTGTTCCCTGTGGCATCTCCGATTGTCAGGTTTGTAATCTTAATCAGTTTGTGCCTGATGTTGAGTTTGTACAAGTGAAAGAGGCGATCGCGCAGACTTTTGCTCAAATATTTAATTTAGAAATGCAATTGCAAAAGTTTGATCTAAAAGCTTGATCTAGTAAGTGTCGCCAGTCTTAACCCAGATGAAAGTGGCGGCGCGAAGCGCCGCCACTTTCATCTGGTGTTTGGGGTAGCTCATTTTCATGGGATCGCTACCTGACCCAAAAAATTTGGTATAGACTAGGGATTAGTTGTTATCAAGGAGCTAAATCTATGATCTGTGAAAAAATTTCTGTGGCAATTTCTGTGGCGGCAATCAGCCTTGTGTCAGCAGCAGTGTTAATCCCCACTGGTGCGATCGCCCAAACCACTACTACAACCACACTCTCGGAACAAACTTTACGGGAAGCCCAACAACAGGAAAGAAGCTCTCTTAGTGTTGGTGGTAGCAATCTGAACTTATTACAGTTAATTAACAATATCAATCTTGCTGGTGGACGGTCACCTGAGCAATTTCGAGCTAATCAATCTGAATCAATCGATGAGGCTGTTTCCAGCTTTAAAGATCAACAACGCCGTGAAATTAAATTTTCGATGCCTACAAAGCCATAAAAAAATCGGCGCTTTGCGCCGATTTTTTTATGGCTTAACGTAACCAGATCGACTCATCAAGCAAATGTTAACTTCTCAATGTGGCTTGAAACTTCTCTTCTAGCAAATCACGCACTTTTTGATGAACAGGGTTGATATCCGCATCAGTCAGAGTGCGATCGCTAGCTCTGTAGACCAATCGAAATGCCAGACTACGGGAACCTTCGGGGACACCTTTACCAATATATTGATCAAATAGCGTGACCGAATCGAGCAACTCGCCGCCCACATGGGTAATCGATCGCTGAATATCGGCAACCGTGAACTTGAGTGGTGCAAAAAAGGCAATATCGCGATCGCTAGTGGGATAGGAGGAGAATGGTTGGAAGGTGGGAATGGAATTCTTCATCATCGCATCTAGCAAGGTATAGAAATCTAGCTCGAAGGCATAAATCTCATCGGGAAGTTCCTTTTCAGAGCGGAGTTGGGGATGCAATTGTCCGAACGTGCCAAGACGTTCACCAGAAATCCACAGCGAGGCAGTGCGCCCAGGGTGTAAGCGCTCATCCTTCTGATCGGGTTGATATTCCACCGTTACCGAGAGATTGTGGAAAACAGAATCTAGCAAGCCTTTGGCTTCGTAGAAATTCATCGGTTTAGAATCATGTTGCCATACGCCAACAGTGGGATCACCACCAAAAATCCCTGCAATGCGATCGGTTTCATCGCTACCAGCTTCATCGAGCCAAAACACGCGCCCAATTTCAAATCCATTCAAGATGCCATTGCCTTGATTGATGTTAAAAGCACTAGCTTCGATCAAGTTGGTTAATAAATCACCTCTGAGCGCTCCATATTCGATCGCCACAGGATTGTTAATTTTGACCTGATGGGACTCAGTGGGGCTACAGAGGGACATATGCATCACTTCTGTTAGCCCAACCGCACGGAATGCGGCGCGAATTAATCTGCCACCCTCTTGATCGGCGGAAAGGAAGCCAAACTCAGTACGGGCGGGTAAAGTCTCTACAAATTTGTCATAGCCATAGATCCGCGCAATTTCTTCGACAAGGTCGATTTCACGCTCAATGTCGGCATAGCGATAGGGGGGAACCGTGACCTTCCAAATGGCGTAACTACCCTCTTCGATCGGCTGCTTTTCTAGCTCAAAGGACAAGACTTTGAGAGTTTGTTCCACTTCTGCTTCTGACAATAGGGGTAAAGCACTTTCATCTTCGCGATCGACTTCACCTAATACTTGCCAAACTTTTGTGAGGCGCAAATCAATGACGCGAACTTCTTTAGAACGAGAATCCACAATGCTTTGGGCAACGACTTCACCACCAGCAAGTTCCACAATTAATTGCAACGCTTTAGTTGAAGCTGACTCGATCGCCGCCTGATTCACACCCCGTTCATAGCGTGCCGATGCCTCAGTGCGTAAACCCTGAGCGCGGGCGGATCGCCTTGTTGTCACTTGAGTAAATAGTGCCGCCTCTAACACAATATTTGTGGTTTTGGCAGAGACTTCGGTTTCTGCACCACCCATGACACCCGCGATCGCGATCGGTTTGTCCCCTGACGTAATCAAGAAATTTTGACTCGTGAGAGTGCGTTCCACATCATCAAGGGTTTTGATTTTTTCACCTGACTTGGCAAAGCGCACACCAATATTGATATCAGCATCTAGAGTGTCCGCATCAAAGGCATGGAGGGGCTGTCCCCATTCCAGCAAAATGTAATTGGTAATATCGACAATATTATTGATTGATCGCATCCCTGCCGCTTCAACACGACGCTTTAACCATTCTGGCGAAGGCGCAACCTTTACACCTTTGATCAATGTTCCAATATAGGCGGAACAGGATTTAGGATCTTCCACTGTGATCCAATTGGCAGATTTAGGCTGAAAATCTTGGGTTGCGAGGGGTAGACGGACTTCTTTACCAACGATCGCCGCCACTTCACGGGCAATGCCCACCACGCTGAGGGCATCGGCACGATTAGCGGTTGAGGTGACATCGAGAATCGCGTCATCTAGCCCTAGTAATGGACGCACATCGCTACCAACGGTCACACCTTCAGGAAACTCATGGATGCCACTGGACTCTTTGGCTAGTCCAATCTCAGCGAGTGAGCAGATCATCCCCTCCGATCGCTCGCCCCGTAATTTAGTGGGGCGTAATTTCAAATCAATCGTTGGTAAATAAGTGCCAATCGTGGCTACAGGCACAAATAAACCCTGTCGAGCATTGGCAGCACCGCAGACAATCTGTAGGGGTTCGGGTGTGCCAATATCGACTTTACATACCTGTAATTTGTCAGCATTAGGATGGCGATCGGCGGTGAGGATATGACCCACGACTACGCCCTCAGCCCATGTCCTGCGGTCTTCAATCGACTCCACTTCAAAGCCTGCCATAGTCAGTTTTTCTTCTAGCTCTTGAGGCGAGAGGTCAAAGTCTACAAGTTCGCGGAGCCAATTCAAAGAGATACGCATTGGAAATTTATGGAGAAAGGATTGTTAAGAAATATTCAGGTTATATTAGTCTACCAAAATCCACACTGCAAACTGGCAAATTATGGGGTTAAATCTTGAACTCTAATAATAGGCACTTCACCAAGTTATTACGTGCCGAGTTAAATGCTGTCCTGCGATCGCAAAATCTCTTACCCAAAGAAGCACATTTATTGATTGCGGTATCAGGTGGACAGGATTCGCTATGTTTAGCCAAACTTCTGTTAATGCAGCAGACTAAACATAATTGGAATTTAGCGATCGCCCATTGCGATCACCAGTGGCGGAGTGATTCCAGTGCGAATGCTAGTCATGTCGAGAAACTTGCAAAGGAATGGGGAATTGATTTTTGCGTGAGAGTTGCGGAAACGCCGCCCAAAAGTGAAGCAAGTGCGAGGGAATGGCGCTATAGGATGTTGGTGGAAATGGCTCAAGTTAACCAATGCAGCTATGTAGTGACGGGACATACCCGTAGCGATCGCGTGGAGACTTTGTTATATAACTTGATGCGTGGTAGTGGAGCCGATGGCTTAGCCTCTTTAACTTGGCAGCGATTGCTGACTCCTGAAATTAAATTAGTTCGCCCTTTATTAAACGTCAGTCGTCATCAAACGGCTGAGTTTTGCCATGAAAATCAAATTCCGATTTGGGAAGATAGCACCAATCAAAATCTCGACTATCGCCGCAATCGTTTACGTCTAGAGACAATTCCCTATTTACAAGCAAATTTTAATCCCCAGCTAGAAACAGCGATCGCCCAGACCGCCGAACTTCTGCACAGTGATGTGAGCTATTTAGAGAGTCAGGCTAGGAATTTTTTTGAGGAGAATACATCTGTAATTTGGGATGATCAGCAGCCATGTTTACATCGTCAACTTTTGCAAGATCAGCCTCTAGCCTTGCAAAGAAGAATTGTGAGACAGTTTCTATCGCGCTATTTAATCCATCAGGTAAATTTTGAGGATGTAGAGCGCTTCTTGAACTTATTAAATGCGCCAAACCGATCGCAGAGTGAGCCATTTAAGGGAAATATCTCCGCCTTTGTCGAACATCCTTGGATCTACCTCCGTAAATAGAGAGTTCGCAAAGCGAACCCTCTATTTACCGCCTAGTGCGATCAGCGCGAGGAAACTACCACTATTCCAAAGGCAATGTAATAGCATCGAAGAGAGCAGGTTTTTGGAGCGCCAATAGACAAAACCCATCACCATTCCTAAAACGCTCAGGGGAATAATATCGGCAAGATTTAAGTGGGCTAATGCAAATAAGAATCCACTTAAGGCGATCGCCCCCCAGATTGGTAAAAACTTGGTTAGAGATGGCAATAGAAATCCGCGAAAGAGATATTCCTCAAAAAAGGGCGCAGCGATCGCGAGGGTTGTCCAGAGTAGGAACTTTGGTAAAACATTCTGGCTTTCTGTCAAAATTGGTAATAGAGGATTGCCACCGCCTTGTCCTTGGAGGAATTTTTGGCTAATTACGGAAACAATCAGCACTAAGGGAACTGCTGCAAAATAGCCGCCAATTCCCCATACTAACCACTGAGGTGAAGTGAATTTGAAGCGAAACCAACCTTCAGGAAAAGGTCTATAACCAGCAAGACTAAACCGTAAAATTGGCAGCATGGGGATTACAGAAAGTGTATAGGGAATCAGTACCAGTAAAGCCTGTACCGTAAAATCTTCCCGCGCTCTTGATTCAATTCCTAATAGTTCAAAGCCTAAAGGAAGTAATAATTGCGTCATCAAACAAAAGGCAGTAAACCATAAAACCATGACTTCCCAAGTTGTCTCGATTCCCCAAGGGACTTGCCAAGTAAGTTGATTAGATTCTGCTTCTAGATCATTCTTAGCAGAAAACGGAGAAGATTTGCGAAAGAAAATCCATTGGACTAGTAATCCTAACCATATTAAAACTCCGACACTACCACCAATGAGAGGGATCGAGTTGACAATGACTAAACGATTAATCGCAGAATTTACTTCTATTTGTGCTTGTTGTTCGAGATTAGATAATAGTTCTGTTCTTTGTTGAGCTTGATAAAGTTTGGTCAATGCGAATTTGCGATACCACCCATCCAGAGTTCGTCGAAGCTGGTTTTCGGCATTGGGGAATAGCATGGTCGGCTCTGACCATAAGCCTTTGAGGATTTGGGCAGTTAATCCATGGGTACTCATCGATTGACCTTCCAGTTCACTAATGCTTGACCATGTAGCGATCGCCCCTTGAATGTCCCCTGTTTGGACTTGGAGCAATCCTGTCCGCACTGTGATTTCACTCACACTAGTCAGCTTCTTTTGTCGTTGTTTAGCAATAAATTGCGAATCATCGGCAGTAGTTATTTTTTCTGAAGATAGGCGATCGAGAGTAGATTTACTTGCCTTCAGTACTTCTTGATAACTGGTCAGAGATTGGCGATAAATATCTTGTGGTTTACCATCACTGAGTAAAGATTGGAAGATATCTCCAGATTTATCGGTTACTGAATCTGGACTCTGGATAGCCTGCAAAATCAAATCTGTTTGTAATAAATCTAATTTTGTCTGCTCCTGTGGATTGTTCCAACTTGCCTGTAGTGTGAGGACAATAAAAAAAACAGACAATAAGCTGAGAACGCTTAATAGTAATGACTTTGCATTCAAAGATTTATCGTTTAACGGCTTAGAATCCATTCTTTTATTTTAGACAAGAGGACAGGGCAAAACACTGCTCATCCTATCATTTCGAGCTTGTAAACCGCAAACCAGCTATGCCGAAAACAATTAGGCTGATACAGACAAATCTTGGCAAGTCGCGAGGTTCTCCTAAAAATAGGGAGCCAACGATCGCCGTTCCCACGACCCCGATACCTGTCCATACGGCGTAACCTGTGCCTACGGGTAAGGTTTTTAAAGCTTGAGCAAGGAGAATAAAGCTGGCGACAAGAGTGGAGAGAGTAAGCAAACTAGGTATAGGCTTGGTCAAGCCATCAGTATATTTGAGGCTGCTAGCCCAGACAATTTCCAAAAGTCCCGCAATAATTAAATTAATCCAATCCATTGTTATATTTTTTCCTAACACTAAAAGTAAAAATGGCATAGCCATTTTTACTTTTGAAAACCATGATGAGGTAGGCGGCGCTTTGCGCCGCCTACCTCATCTTCTTCAATGATAGCGAACTCATAACCACGCTTACGGAACTTAGAGCCATTGCTAAACCTGCGATCGTGGGATTGAGAGAGATGCCGAAACTAGGATAGAGAATTCCTGCGGCAATGGGGATCGCCAAAGTGTTGTAAGCAAACGCCCAGAACAGATTTTGGCGAATTTTATTAAAAGTAGCGCGGCTAAGCTCGATCGCAGGGACAACATCGCTCAAACCATTACGCATTAACACAATATCGGCGGTTTCCATTGCCACATCGGTTCCTGAACTGAGGGCAATGCCAACGGTGGCACTGGCGAGGGCAGGGGCATCATTCACGCCATCACCCACCATCGCCACACGCTGACCATCATTTAATAATTTACGGATCGCCTCAGCTTTACCATCGGGTTTGACTTCCGCGATCGCCCGTTCTGGAGAAATACCTAACTGTTGGGCGATCGCCTGAGCCGTTTCTTGGCGATCGCCTGTGAGCATCCACACCTGTAAACCCATTGATTCAATTTGACGGATAACTTCATTGGCTTCAGGTTTGAGGCGATCGCGGATGGCAATGATGCCCAATAAATCCAAAGTATTAGCCCCAATTGCTACAAATATCGGAGTTTTCCCTGCTTGGGCTAGCTGCTGCGATCGCGCTGACATCTCGCTCGGAATTTCCACTTGGCGATCGCCTAACCATGCCGCATTACCCACCAAAATCGTTTCACCAGTTACAAGTTGAGCTTCCACGCCACAACCTGCCACAATTTGCGAAGACTTAGTTGGTAATAGCTCAATATTTAACTCTTGAGCTTTCGCGATCGTCGCTGCACCAAGAATATGATTTGCGCCAACCTCAGCACTCGCCGCTAGTTGTAAAACTCTTAAGGCTGATGTCGGCACTTCGCGATCAACGAGACTTTTAAAAGTGGTTTGATCGATCATTGTGCGCCCAAAAACGATTAAGTCATTGGTAAGAACATCCGTAACTTCAGGCTTACCCGTTGTTAAAGTACCAGTCTTATCAAAAACTACTGCTGATAGCTGATCAATTTTTTCGAGGCTTGCCCCACCTTTAATTAAAATTCCTTTTTCTGCGCCCATGCCTGTACCGACCATGATTGCTGTCGGTGTGGCTAAACCCAAGGCACAGGGACAAGCTACTACCAAAACCGCGATCGCTAAGCGCAAACTAAATACGATCTCTGCATGAAGTAATCCGTACCAAATCAGAAAAGTCAAAGCCGAGATTGCCATTACCGAGTAGGCAAAATATCCCGCCACGCGATCGGCTAAGTACTGGATTGGGGCTTTGCTTGCCTGTGCCGACTCCACGAGCGACACAATTCGCGCCAAGGTTGTGTCTGCACCAGTTTGTAAAACTTGGACAGTGATTGCCCCTGTCAAATTGAGGGTTGCGCCTGTCACCTTTGCGCCGACTTGCTTAGCAACGGGCATTGATTCGCCTGTGAGCATTGACTCATCAACGCTAGAACTACCGCTAATAATTTCGCCATCGACAGGAATTTTTTCGCCAGACCACACCACAATGCGATCGCCGACTTGCAAATCTTCTACCGCCATCGGCACTTGGATTTCGCCATCGGTAGAATTTACGAGCAATCTGGCACTAGCGGGCTGTAGCTCCATTAGAGATCGGATTGCATTGGAGGCTTTCCCCTTAGCTCGTTCTAATAATGCTTGCCCCAACAGCACGAACCCCAAAAGCATCACTGGCTCTTCAAAAAAGCATTGCCAACCTAGCTGGGGTACATATAAGGCGATCGTGCTGGCTAAATATGCGGAAATCGTCCCTAGTCCCACCAAGGAGTTCATGTTTGGGGCGCGATACCACAAAGACTTCAAGCCATCCCACCAGATTGGGCGACCGACCCAGCCGAGGGCTACGGTCGAAACTAGCCAATGGACGTACATATTGCCCAATAGAGGCAAGTCCACCACGCCGATTAGTCCCAAATGTCCCGCGATCGCCAAAATTACTAACGATGCAGGAATCGCGATTTCTTGATTAATGCCAAACCACAAAGTTTTTGGCACTGCGGTCGAACTCTGAGATTTAAGCTTTGACTGGCGATCGCGTTGATCAATCAACTCTGCTGCAAAGCCTGCCTTAGCGATCGCCTCAATTAACGGTGGTGCAAAATCCTTTGGTGCGGCTTCACTGCCATAAACTACAGTTGCTTTCTCGGTCAGTAAATTCACACTTGCTGCCTTGACCCCATCACAGGCAAGTAAGCGTTTTTCCACCACTCCTACACAGCCCGCACATTTCATTCCTGCGATCGCGAGGGTCAGAGAACTAGACTGCGAATTGATTGTTTCTATTGCGATTAATTGAGTCACTGTCACAAACTTGTATCTAAACTTATCGGAAAAAATTTAATGAAGTGTGGCACTTTGCGCCGCACTTTATTTTTTTAAGTGTGATTTTGCTATGTCTAGCTAGTACTAAAAGCTGATAGCCACAGAGCAGTACATAGAGTTAGCATATACGGAAATCTAGTGCGATGGATTGGGTCATTATTTCTAATACAGACTTTCAATGTTTTGCTTTTTGTCTAATTTCCTAGCTCCACCTGTGTGACTGCTAAACTTATAAGTAGGCTAAGGTTATCGGAAGAAGCACGATCTGCTACTAATACTAGCCTCTAGTTCGATACAACTTATAAAACAATTAAAAGTCGTCAAGAGCTACAAAATTGATAATGCCGCCTAAATATCGATTTTTTGTATTTGCGCTATTCAAAAATTATGGGTAAATATTTGCCCCTAGTTTATCCAAAATTTCGCTAGGTTTTAGGCTTGACCCAATGGTTCAAAATTCTCTGACACTGAGTTAGCTAATGTCCATTTCTGACAGCGAGTTTTCTATTTATTTTTGGGGTGTGCGCGGTAGCATAGCTACACCTGGTTCAGATACGGTGCGCTATGGTGGTAATACTCCATGTGTAGAAGTGCGCTGTCAAGGTAAACGGATTATTTTTGATGGTGGCACAGGAATTAGGGTTTTAGGTCAGCATTTATTAAAACAAATGCCCGTTGAAGCTAGTATTTTCTTTACCCATAGCCATTGGGATCACGTTCAAGGATTTCCTTTTTTTACGCCTGCTTTTATCAAAGGCAATCTTTTCAAGATTTACGGCAAAATTGCGCCTACTGGACAAACGATGCAAGATCGTCTAGAGGAGCAAATGCACCATCCTAATTTTCCAGTTCCCTTACGGGTAATGGCCTCCTGCCTTGAGTTTTTTGATGTTGATGTACCGAGCGTCATCGAGATTGGCAATGGCGTAAAGGTGGAGACGGGACTGCTCAATCATCCTGGAGAGGCAACGGGGTATCGAGTGAGTTGTGGCGATCACGCTGTGGTTTATGCCACCGATACAGAACACTTTAGCGATCGCCTTGATGAAAATCTGTTATATCTAGCGCGTAATGCTGATGTCTTGATCATGGATGCGACTTACTCTGATGAGGAATATTGGTCAAGTTCATCGCCAAAAGTGGGTTGGGGACATTCAACATGGCAAGAGGCGATCAAGATTGCTGAGGCAGCCAATGTCAAAACTCTAGTCATTTTTCACCATGATCCTTTACATAGTGATGATCATTTAGATGAAGTTGGGCGGCTCGCTAAAGAAAAATTTGGTGGGGCAGTGATTGCAAGGGAGGGTATGTGTATTTCGATTCCGATTCGTGCGGATGCCAAGCCTTTGGTGAGGGTCTAATCTGGCAGTAGGTACAGGGCAATTTATGGCGATCGCGATAAAATAGGGCTAGCAAATAAACTAGCTCAGCAAAATGATCTCTTCGCAGATAAAGACTAACCCCCATCTAGACAACTCCTCAACTTGGACCATTAATTGGAAAATTAAGCTGCTATATGACGGTGCTTGTCCCCTCTGTGTGCGCGAAGTTAACTTTTTAAAACGCAAAGATGGCGATCGCGGGTTGATTAAATTTGTGGATATCGCCGCCGATGACTATGACCCTGTGGATAATGCAGGGATTGACTTTGAGACGGCAATGGGACGGATTCATGCCATATTGCCTGATGGTGAAATTATTCAAAATGTCGAAGTATTTCGCCAAACCTACGACATTCTTGGCATTGGTTGGATTTATGCGATTACCAAATTGCCACTGGTCGGACGCTTAGCCGATGCTCTCTACGGAATTTGGGCAGACTACCGCCTCTTGCTCACAGGACGTACCGACTTAAAAACTATTATTGCGGAACGGGAGCAAAGACAAAAAGGTTGTCATGATAATTGCGCGATCGCCAATCAGGAAACATCATGATTATTGCTTGGTTAGCGATCGCGGTGATGTGCTTGGCAATTGGCTTTGCATTGAATAAGCTTTATCCTGCGGACTATAAATGGTTTATGCGATTACGCCGCCCCCGATGGCTCACCTTTGAGAAGGCAATTCCCTTAATTTGGATCGCGATTTTTATCTGTGGGATCACTTCTGCCGCAGTGTTATGGCAGACCCAACCAGCGACGGTTAGCACGTGGTTATTCATGGCTGGCTATGCGATCGTGGAAATTGCGGTTTTAGCCTATACCCCAGTGATGACTCGTTTACGAAATGTGAGGATCGGGGCAATCACGGGAGCGATCGGTTTTATATTAGGAGGGATTTTAACGGCACAGGTTTGGCAAGTTTCCAGCTTGGCAGGATGGCTTTTAGTGCCATATTTGCTATGGAGTCCTGTGGGTACTTATGTAACGTGGGTGATGGCAAGACTCAATCCACCCGAAATTTAGTTCTATCAGGAGAGGCGGCGCGAAGTGCTGCCTCTCCTGAATATACAAGATAGGAAAATCCGAGTATGACAGTTAAGCATTTAAAGATTCTGCACCAGCATAATTTGTCGATAAATCCCACGTTTGAAAAAGATGGTCATGACGTTGTTCAAGGATTAACGGCAATTCCCAAAACTCTTCCGCCCAAATATTTTTATGATGATCGCGGCTCGGAGTTATTTGAGCAAATTTGCGAACTTCCTGAATACTATCCAACGCGCACCGAAGCATGGATATTGAATGAATATGCTGATGAAATTGCGGCAATTACAGGCTCCTGCGAATTAGTAGAACTAGGTAGTGGAAGTTCGACAAAAACCAATTTTCTGTTAAATGCTTATCAAAAAGTAGCTAATTCTTTACCTGAACAAATACCTAATGCTTTTAGTTATATTCCCATTGATGTAAGTGGCGGGATTCTCAAAACTACGGTCTTACATTTACAGGGTAAATATCCCAAGCTCACCCTTGAAGGCTTAATTGGTACATACGAAGAAGCGTTGTTGTATCTTGGCAAAAACCATCAGCGATCGCGCATGATTTTCTTTTTAGGTAGTTCCATTGGTAACTTTACAGAAGTCGAATCTAACGACTTCTTAAGCAAAGTTTCCCATGCGTTAACTCAAGGTGATTACTTCTTATTAGGAATTGATTTGCAAAAGCCTAAAGGTATTTTGGAAGCTGCCTATAATGATGCTCAAGGAGTGACGGCTGCCTTTAATTTGAATATGCTTGCTCATTTGAATTGGCGTTTTCAGGGCAACTTCGATCTTGACTTGTTTAAACATCAGGCAATTTATAATGAAGTCGATCATCAAATTGAAATGTATTTGCATTCTCAAGGCGCTCATCAAGCATCTTTAGATATTCTCGATCTTACAGTTCAATTTGAAGCTGATGAAAGTATTCTCACAGAAATTTCCCGTAAGTTTGATCTAGAAGATATGCAAACACAACTGCGATCGCAAGGTTTAGAAACTGTCAAAATCTGGACAGATCCTCAAAAATGGTTTGGCTTAGTTCTTTGTCAAGTTCCCCATAAGCACCTCGAAAACATCTAAAACCTTTGGCGCACGTGCGCCAAAGGTTTTAGAGTTTGAATAATTTTGGATTCATTCTTATGCAACCACCAGATCTCCACTATTGCGATCGCCAAGATATTCTTGCTTATTTTCAACGTGCTTGGCAAATTGAAGATCAGTTAATGAGAAGTTTAATTAGTCCCCAGACTTTTTATCTCAATCCTGATCCCTTACGCAATTTATTGATTTTCTATTTAGGACATTCTGCTGTTTTTTATATCAATAAATTAGTCAGAGTTGATCTATTTACCCAAAGAATCAATCCTCATTTTGAAAGTCTGTTTGAAATCGGAGTCGATCCCGAAAAGCCCGAAGAAATTGCCAGTATTTTCGATAATCTTCGTCAAGTTAAGGTTGTTGACGTTTGGGCATATCGTCAGCAAGTCCATGACAGAGTTAGCGAATTTATTAATAATTTGGCGATCGCCTTACCAATCAGTCCAGCGCATCCACTCTGGGCATTGATGATGGCGATCGAGCATCAGTATATCCATATTGAAACTTCATCAATGTTGATTCGCCAATTACCTGTTGAGACGTTACAACGTCCTGAAGGTTGGCAATATGCCCCCGCTAATGGCTACACCAAACCCAATGAGATGATTGAGATTACAGGCGGGACTGTGTGCTTCGGTAAACCGCAGGATTCTCGTATCTATGGTTGGGATATCGAATATGGCGATCGCACAGTGAATGTGGCAACTTTTCAAGCTAGTAAATATCTGATCACGAATGCTGAGTTTCTCGAATTTGTCAAAGATGGTGGTTATGAGAATCAAAACTATTGGCATGAATCAGCATGGCAATGGAAAATTCAGCACAATATTAAGCATCCTAAGTTCTGGATTCCTCTAAACAATCAGCAACCTGATGAGTATCCCCAGTACAAATATCGCGCTATGTTTGATGAAATTTCGATGCCCTTTGACTTTCCTGTGGAGGTCAATCATCATGAGGCGATCGCCTATTGTCGTTGGAAAGGCAATAACTTCCGTCTCATGAGTGAAGCAGAATATAATCTCGCAACCTACGGAACTTCAGGTTTACTCTCACCACAAGCAACAGATAATTCTAATTTTAATCTCAATTTAAAATTCAGTTCGCCCAATCCTGTGGGATATCTAGAAACATTGCCAAGTCCATCAGGACTATCCGATTTACGAGGTAATGTCTGGGAATGGTTGAGCGATCATCTAACACCTCTCTCTGGCTATCAATCCCATTATTTGTATGAAAACTATTCCGCTCCATATTTTGATACTAAGCACAATATGATGGCTGGAGGCTCATGGATTACCAGTGGTACAGAAGCTTGTCAATATTATCGCAACTGGTTCCGTCCGCACTTCTATCAACACGCAGGGTTTAGAATAGCTAAATAGGTTGATGGGCGGCGCAAAGCGCCGCCCATCAACCTATTTGATGACAGGTAATTCGATATTTACAGTTGTCTCTCGACCATAGATACTCGATACCGAAAACTTACCTCCATGAATTTCAATGATTTTCTTCGCTATTTTTAAACCTAGTCCAATCCCTTGCTGTTCATAATACCTGCGTTCAAATTGAATAAAAGCACCGATTCTATTAATTTGTTCTTCAGTCATGCCCCTACCGCGATCGCAAATTGACAGATGCAATACATCATTTTCCACGCGACTTCTAATAGTGACAGGAGTATTTACTTGAGAAAATTTCAAAGCATTGTCTACTAATTCATTAATCAAGCTGAGAAAATATTTGTCATCCATCGCAATTTCTGCGGGTTCTAGATCTAATACTAGATCATCCAAACGATTACTAGTTATAGATCTACAAGCATTAGGAATAAATATATGCGTTGGAAGATTTACATAAGGCTTATAGTATCCTTGCTCAATTTTGGGATTAAGTGCAAGAGTCTCCAGCTTGGCATATTGTAAAAACCTTTTAGTTAAATTTTCTAGCCGTCCAATTGATATTTGTGCTAGGGTCAACCATTCCTGAATCTCCTCTGACTTCATACTTTGGTGTTCATTCATGACAATCCCCAAAGCACCAAATACCCCATTGAGAGGTGTACTAAGTTCATGGGGAAGTGTAGAAGATAAATTTCCGCACAATTCATCCATGTTGTTTTGTAGGAGATTAATCGTGTTTTCTTGTAGTTTTGATAAAGTACTAATCTGATCGTATTGTTGCTTAATTCGCAACATCGATTTAATTCTTGCCCCCAGTTCTATCCGATCAACAGGTTTACTGATAAAGTCATCTGCCCCCGACTCTAAACATAGTGCAATATCTTTCTTGGCAGTAAGTGCCGTCACCATGATAATGGGTATATGCTTCCATTCTGTCATTGATTTGAGGCGACGGCAGACTTCAATCCCATCGATTTTAGGCATCATCACATCGAGCAAAATTACATCAGGCTGATAATCCCCAATTGTATCTAGGGCTTCTTGTCCACTGGATACATAATGTAATTGATAGGCTTGATTGCTCAAAAGCACTTGAATTACATCAAAATTGTAGATTTCATCATCAATTACTAAAATAGAAGACATATTCATGAGTTGATCTTTTGATTTCCTAGAAACTGCTGAATTGTGATTTCTAGTTGCTTTATTTTAACTGGTTTTGCTAAATATTCATTAGCCCCTGCTTCGAGACAGCGATCGCGATCGCCAGCCATGACTAGGGCTGTAATTGCAACAATGGGCGTATGCATCAAATGGGGATCAGCACGAATTTCCTTGATTGCCTCAATGCCATCCACCTTAGGCATTTGAATATCCATCAAAATCAAATCGGGTTTGTGAAGTCTGGCATAGTCAATCGCCTCTTGACCATCCTTAGCTACTAAAAAATGATAACCCTTAGTTTTCAGGCATTGAGAAAACATACTGATATTAGCGGCATTGTCTTCTACTAATAAGATCAGAGAGTTATCCACAATATTTGCATCAATCGAAAAAGTTTCGGCAGCCAAATTATCGTCTTGTTTCTCATCAATAATCGGGCAGATGGGAATATAGGGAAGGTCGATGGTAAAGGTGCTACCTATATCAACTTCACTAGTCAGTCCTACCATGCCCCCATGCATTTCCACAATCCGCTTGACGAGGGCGAGTCCTAATCCTGTTCCATTATATTCACGATTTAGAGAACTATCGATTTGCATAAATGGTTGAAAGAGCTTATGGATATTTTCAGGTAAGATCCCAATGCCTGTATCAATTACGGCAATGCGTAAATATTGATGCGGCTTCAAGTCATCGGTTAATTCATCGGTTAACAGAGATGCTTCTAGTCTGATGTGTCCTCCCTCGGGTGTGAATTTAACAGCATTGTTGAGGAGGTTAATCAGTACTTGACGAATGCGGCGCTCATCCACCAGTATGTTAGGCAAATTGAATTGGAACTTGAATTCTAATTGAATCCGTTTCTGTAATGCCTGTTGCTTGATAAAAGTAAGACTAGCCTGACAAAGATGATTGACAGGAATGGAGATCATATCTAACTCAATTTGTCCAGATTCAATCTTGGCAAGATCAAGGATATCGTCAATTAATTCCAGCAGGTGAGAACCACTACTCTCAATTATCTGTAAAGCCGCGATTTGTTGTTCGTTGACTGTGCCGAAAAAATGCTCCTTTAGTCCATCGGTCATACCTAAGATTGCATTGAGTGGCGTACGGAGTTCATGACTCATATTTGCCAGAAATTCATCTTTGAGTCGGGTAACACGGGCAAGTTCTTGGTTTGTGTGTTTTAGTTCTTTGGTGCGTTGCTCAACTTTAGATTCTAGATCTTGATTAAGTTGATGTAGTTCTCTTTCGGCTTTTTTGCGATCGCTAATATTCCGAATCATAAATAAAACTTCATCATCACCATACTTGAGTACTCTAACTTCTTCATCTTGGAGGCGATCGCGAACTTGAAGCTGCTGCTCATAAATTTGTAACTCACCTGTCTCTAAAGCTTTACGCAAATAATGCAACTGTTGCTCAGCAATGTCTGGAGGCAAGACATTCTTAACTGCCATACCAGCTATATTTGAGTCTTTTGCGAGTAGTCCAAAATCTTGATAGGGGGTGACATAATCACGATAGATTCCATCTGCACCGACTCGAACCATGATGTCGGGAATAGTAGCTAAGATCGCTCGACTTTGGGCTTCACTTTGGCGTAGGCGCATTTCTGCTAACTGACATTCATTAAGGCGTTCTTGCAACTTTTGATTGATTGTGACTTGATGTAGGGCGATCGCCAAATGTACTGATAGAGATTCCAATAATTCAATCTCTTCTTCTTCCCACTCGCGAGACTTCTCACTTTCAGTCGCGCTAAGAAAGCCCCATAATTCATCAGCATATAAGATTGGGACTAAAATCTGGGCGCGAATCTGAAGTTTATCGATAATGGTATGTCCATAGGCTGACATGATGGTTGCATGAATGTCTCCTACCGCACAACGTAGACACTTTGCATCACATCCCACCTGCCGAAATTGATTTGTGTCAATTCCATTTACGACTTGTCCTAAAGTCGATAGGTAGGAGTCGGTAGATTCAGCAACAATAATGTTTTGATCGGCTTCAAGTTGAATAATATTAACGCGATCGCATTTCAGCAGTTGCCGCACACGCTCTACAGTCGTGTCGAGAATAGTTTGCAAACTCAAAGAAGAACGAATCTGGATCGATAGCTCAGCAAGTAATTTTTCACGTTTCACCTTTTCTTGAAGCTCAAAAGTTCGAGCTTCAACCTGCCTCTCTAACTCAAGATTGCGGTTAGTGAGTAACTGCATCTTCTCTGACTCTAACTGGATAACTTTCTGCTCTAATACTTCGGTCTGTTTATGCAGTTCTAATGGATTAAGAACTTGAAATAAACTGCTACGAGTGATAATCCCTAATAGCTCTCCTTGCTCATTAGTTACCGCTAGTCGATGGACTAACCTCTCCTCCATGCTACGATACAATGCCCAGAGGGAGTCTTCAGGACTAGCCGTAATAATTGGCGCACTCATTACATCCTGAGCTAGATAGGCTTCCAAATCTAATCCTAATGATTGAAATTGCACAATATCTCGCTCAGTCACAATTCCAATAGGAATTTGCCTCGTTTCTGCTTGTCGATCCGACTGCACAATAATTACAGAACTAATGTGGTGATCAAACATCAGTTGAGTAATTGCCAGCATTGAACTATTGGCAGTTGCCCAAATAACTTCACGGGTCATCACTTCTGATACTGTGCGCGATCGCAGGATATCCTCATGACTGGTAATTTGCCTGATACTCTCATGGGTCAATAATCCTACTAAATGGTTCTGTTCACTTAAAATCGGTATATGGCGAATGCGATATTTTTGAAGTAGATTCGCCACAAAAAATAAATTGGGAAAAGTAGATTCATTCAGTGTAACCACAGGATAGGTCATCACATCCCTTACTAGTAAGTCATCCAAAGATCGCTTTTGAGCAGTTAGTCTTACGATATCGCGTTCTGTGAGAATACCAACTAATTTTTCATCTCTCAATACGATGACACAACTTGATTTCGCCTCTAGCTGCATAACTTCCAATTGATCAGACTCAGTTCTAATGGTTGTGCAGACAGAATGTTTCGTACTCATCATCCTAATTGCATCAATCACCATTGTGTCGGGTGAAATCGTCAAAGGATTACGAATGATCGCAGAACTCAATGACCTTAATTCTGATTTAGTGAAAGTCGTACTAGTAAGCATTGTATTTGTCATGAAAACCTTAAAAATGAAAGAATAGACAAGGATTCCTAATATTTGTCTCGAAATACTACTTGCTATGTTCAAATATTCCTTAATAATACGAGATATCTAGAATAGGCATTGTTTTTACTTATCTCAATAGTCTTGCTTATCCTCAAATATTTGTTCAATTTCCCATAGATTGGTTATTACACTTAGTATTGGAATATACTTTGGATATAAAGAGATTGTTAAATTTTAAAGAGATTCTTAATAATGTATCCCCAAAGACTTGAACCGCAAGCAGGACAGGAATCTGTTTGGGATTATCCCCGTCCAGCGATTTTAGAAGATACGGATAAGTATATTCGTGTGATTTGTAATGGAATTGTCTTAGCTGAAACGCAAAGGGCTAAGCGAGTTCTTGAAACCAGTCATCCACCTTGCTATTATATTCCTATGGAAGATATTAAAATGGAATATCTAGTTGCCACCTCCCGCCGCACTCGCTGCGAATGGAAAGGTATTAGTGAATATTATGATGTGGCGATCGCTGATAAATATATTCAGAATGCCGCATGGCGATATACGATCCCCACTCCTAATTTTGAAGATATCCAAAACTCGATCAGTTTCTACGGCAGCCTTATGGATGCTTGCTATGTTAATGATGAATTAATCACGCCCCAAGCAGGTGATTTCTACGGCGGCTGGATCACTTCCGATATTGTAGGACCGTTTAAAGGTGAATTAGGAACTTGGGGCTGGTAATACAGTTTAGGTTGGTGGCGCTTTGCGCCACCAACCTAAACTATCTAAATCTGATTTGGTAGGAGAGTATGACAGCAAACTTTTGGGATATAGTCCTTTATTTCCGACGCTATCGGACAATGGCGATCTGGAGCATTACAGGTTCCAGTTTATTTGAGATTATTGACTTAACTGTTCCCTATGCCGTTGGGCAAATCCTGAATGTATTGTCAGGGCGATCGCTTGATCACGAAATCAATAGCTTAGTAACGGCTACGGCGGCGTTATTTGGACAACCTGTTAATCAAACTAGTAGCTTAATTATTCTGTCAGGATTGATCTTTGTGGTGACGGTGATCCGTGCGCCAATTCAGGTGTGGGTTGCCAATAATTTCCATTGGGAAATTGCGCTCAAAACTCGTCGCGATCGCACCCAAAAGGCGATCGCCAAAATCTTGACCTTACCGATTGAATTTTACGATGAGAATAATGCGGGACGGATTGCGGGTAGGGTGGCGCGTGGTTTAGCCAATCATATGTGGTCATATCCTGAAATCGCAGGGCAGTTAATTCCTAAAGTCGTGCGAATTCTCGGCATTTTTGTGATTATCTGCGCGATCGCATGGTGGATTTCGGCATTCTTTTTAGTCTCATTTATTTTAGTACTATTGGGAAGTTTGCAAAAACTCAAGGGATTAGTTAAAACAGAAGAAAACCTCGATATCTATCAAGAGAATACGGAAAGTCGCACTTCTGAAATTATTACCAATATCAAAACTGTGAAGGCTTTTGCCAATGAAGCGAAGGAATATAAGCGCCAACGCGATCGCCTCGAACGGGAAGCAAAGGTATCTCTCTGGGGCATTCATATCGGTTATGTGAAGTTGGGCATGGTGCGCGATACGGTGCTAGAAGCCTGTCAATTTGTCGTGTTTGGCGCAGCCCTATTTGCAACTTTGGGCGGCAAGATGTCGATTGGACATTTCATTACTATTTCTACTTTAGCAAGCATGGCATATTCGGAAATCAAGCCAATTTGTCTATTAGCCGAAGTCTTTGCCCGTCGCTATTCCTCCATGTTGCGCTTCCATGAGTTCATGAAACAAGCCAATGGACAGGATGCCGCGATCGCTTTACATCCCGATACCAAATATCCGCAGTATCACTTTGATGGCAAAGTAGAGTTTCGCAATCTTACCTTTGGCTACGATCGCGATCGCCCTGTTCTTGAAAATATTCAATTCACCATCGAACCTTATGAAACAGTTGCATTAGTCGGAAAATCTGGTTCTGGCAAATCCACATTAGTGAAGTTATTATTCCGTTACTTCGAGCCGATTGGCGGCAGTATTTTGATTGACGGCACAAGTATTACTGACCTTGATATTACGGGCTATCGTAAACGTTTAGCGATCGTGCATCAGGAAGTGGATATCTTTAATGGAACCTTAATGGATAATCTCATTTATGGCAATCCTACAGCAACTTTTGAGCAGGTCAAAGAAGCCTGTGCGATCGCTAGTGTGGATGAGTTTATCCATCTCTTACCACGCGGCTATAACACCATTGTCGGTGAGCGCGGGGTGAGACTTTCTGGTGGTCAGCGTCAAAGGTTGGGCATTGCACGGGCGCTGTTAGTCAATCCCGATATTCTGATCTTTGATGAAGCTACTTCTAGTCTTGATTATGAATCTGAGCGATCGATTCAACTTGCCATGCGTCGGATTCAGGGAACCTGCACCACGATTGTGATTGCTCACCGTCTTAGCACTGTGCGCGAAGCCGATAAAATTGTAGTTTTAGATAAAGGTCAAGTTGTGGAAATTGGCTCCCATCAACAACTTCTATCGCAAGGTGGGATCTATCATCGCTTACATTCACTCCAAGAAACAGGAGAACTGCTGTAATTTAGTGAATGATGGCGCTTAGCGCCATCATTCGCTTTTGTTGTGCGAATTAAAAACTAAATCCAGTAATATCACAGCTAAGAAATGGCGTAGCCATTTCTTAGCTGTGATATTACTTAAAAGGCGTATATTTACCACCCAAGCCTTCAACAATTGTGCGCGTATTCGCAATCAACATCCCTGCGTAGGTTTCTGCCTCACTACCCTGCGCTCCCAATCCATCAGCGTATAGTTCGCGATCGCTAACCTTAACATTGGCTTCTTTAGCAACAGCATTAATCAACTTAGGATTGATGGATACTTCTGCAAAAATTGTCGGTACTTTGCTAGATTTAATCACTTCAACTAATTCTTTAACTCTTGTCGGTGTTGCTTGTTCCTCAGTACTAATGCCATTCAATGCACCTTCAACGGGAATATTGTATGCCTTAGCGTAATAACCCAAAGCATCATGGGTAGTAATCAATTTACGCGAATCAACAGGAATCGTAGCAATTTGCACTTTGATCCAAGCATCAATTTGTTCTAATTCATTTACAAGTTTTACAGTATTTTTTGCATAGGTTTCCGATTGATCGGGGCGTAGTGTACTCAAGCTTTTACTGATTGCCTGCGCGATTTTGATCCCATTTTGAGCATCATTCCAAACATGAGGATCGGCTTCCTTTCCCTCTTTATCTTTTTTATCCTGATCATGATCGTGATTATGTCCGACTTCTGCAATCAAAGGACGCAGCACTGCAACTTCATTCACAGCAACTTTGGGAGAACTATTAGAACTTGCCTGAATCAGTTTGATCAAGTTCGCCTCAAAGTTATAACCACCATAGAGAACTAACTTAGCAGAGTCGATCGCTTTGCGATCTTCAGGTTTAGGTTGATAGAGATGGACATCCGTACCACCCTCAACCAAGCATTTCAGGTCAATTGTATTGTCTGCAATTTGCCTCGCAAGATCACAAATAACAGAGTTGGTTGCCACGACTAAGGGTAGACTTTCAGTTTTAGCGGTGGTAGTAGTGGTGATCGGATTATTCGATGAGTTGCTTGGATTTAAGCTACAAGAGGTCATGCTAGTAGCGATCGCTATTAAAAACCACAGCAGAGACTTTGAGAATAATTTTGTAGATAAATTTGAAGACATCTGGAGATTTTTAAATAATGATAATCATTATCATAATATCTTTGAAGAAATATTTGTTAGTGTCATAATTTATTTGCGCCCAAAACGATGATCCCCACGTAGGGGCAAAGCATTCCCACAAAAATCCATAAGCTTTCAGATTGTTTTGGTTTGGGAATGCTCTGCCCTGAACTTGCAACGCAGGGACAATTTATCGGTAAAAGCGCAAAAGGTTTAGCATTTGCGTTTCAAGATGTTTCAAGATTATGTTGAGGAGAATAAAACGTTGGCACAAATGCTAAATCCCTACAAGTGCTTTCTATATTTTATTCGTATAACTAATAAATACAAGAAAATACAGATCCGTCTTTAGTTTAGATTACACCTCGCGATTTAGGGAATAATATGCAGTAATTTAATAATGTGTGTTTATTTAAAGAGATATGACCCCAACCCTCCCCACCGAGCAAATTGATCGCATTGTGTGGAATCAACACCACGACCCGTTTACAGTCCTTGGTCCCCATGAAATTGAGCAAGATGGTAAGTCGGTATGGGTGGTTAGAGCGTATCTACCCGACGCAGAGGCAGTATCCGTAGTTACGCCCGATCAGCACAAGGAATATCCGATGCATTCGGTGCATCATCCCCACTTTTTTGAATGCATAATTAGTGACGCGCCCCACCTATTTAGTTACCAATTTAAGGTGAAATCTGGAGGCAGCGATCGCCTAATTCATGATCCCTACTATTTCAAATCACCACTACTCACCGAATTTGATGCTTACCTATTTGGTGAAGGGACACATTATCAAATTTACGAAAAAATGGGCGCACACCCCACCACTATTGATGGTGTGAGTGGTGTATATTTTGCAGTTTGGGCTCCCAATGCCCGCAACGTCTCAATCATTGGTGACTTCAATAGCTGGGACGGACGCAAGCACCAAATGCGTAAAGGCAACACAGGTATTTGGGATCTGTTTATTCCTGAATTAGTTGTTGGCACTGTTTACAAATACGAAATTAAAAGTCCTGAAGGACATATCTACGAAAAATCTGATCCCTATGGATATTTTCAAGAGGTACGTCCCAAAACTGCTTCAATCGTCACCGATCTCAATACTTACGAATGGGGCGATCAGAAATGGCTAGAAACACGACGTTCTGAAGATCCTCTCAAGAAGCCCATCTCGGTTTATGAAATGCATCTTGGCTCATGGATGCACGCCTCTACTACTAATCCACCTGAAAATGGCTATCCTAGCGTTTCTGCCGCCGATCTCAAGCCAGGGGCAAGATTTCTCACCTATCGTGAACTCGCTGAAGATCTGATTCCTTACGTTAAGGAAATGGGCTATACCCATATCGAAATGATGCCCGTTGCTGAGCATCCCTTTGATGGTTCTTGGGGCTATCAGGTGACAGGCTACTATGCCGCGACCTCACGTTATGGCACGCCTCAAGACTTGATGTACTTCATTGATAAGTGCCACCAAAATAACATTGGGATCATTGTTGATTGGGTTCCCGCGCACTTTCCCAAGGATGGACATGGTTTATCCTTCTTTGACGGTACATTTCTCTATGAGCCAGCCGATGAGCGCATTGGGGAACATAAAGAATGGGGAACTAAAATCTTTAACTACAAGCGTAGTGAAGTCAAGAATTTTTTGATTGCCAATGTTCTCTTTTGGTTTGATAAATATCACATCGATGGGATTCGCGTTGATGCCGTTGCTTCAATGATCTATCGTGACTATAACCGCGAACCAGGTACATGGCTTGCTAATGAGTATGGTGGTCGTGAAAGTCTGGAAGCGATCGAGCTATTCCGTCACTTGCACAGCATTCTGTTTACCTATTACCCAGGCGCTTTATCCATTGCTGAAGAATCTACTTCTTGGCCAATGGTGACATGGCCCGCCTACTCAGGAGGCTTAGGCTTTAACTTGAAGTGGAATATGGGCTGGATGCACGATATGCTCGACTACTTCAAGCTTGATCCCTATTTCCGAGGACATAACAATAACTACCTCACTTTTAGTATTTGGTATGCCTTCAGTGAGAACTTTATGTTGGCGCTCTCCCATGATGAAGTGGTGCATGGCAAGAGTCCAATGATCGGCAAGATGCCAGGGGATGAGTGGCAGAAGTTTGCCAACCTGCGCTGTCTCTATGGCTATATGTTCACTCACCCTGGCAAGAAAACCATGTTCATGGGCATGGAGTTTGGTCAGTGGGCAGAATGGAATGTTTGGGGCGATTTGGAATGGCATTTGCTGCAATATCCTAGCCACAAGACACTTCAGAGATATGTGAGTGATCTCAACAAACTTTTGCGATCGCTACCTGAACTCTATACCCAAGATTTCTCAGAAGCTGGTTTTGAATGGATTGAGTGCAACGACACCCAAAACTCGGTGATATCTTTCTTACGCAAAGCCGAAGATGGTGAGTTTGTGTTGGTAGTTTGTAACTTTACACCTGTTCCCCATCATAATTATCGTGTTGGTGTTCCTGAGAGAGGATTCTATAAAGAAGTTCTCAACAGCGATGCTCCTATCTATGGTGGTACTGGTATTGGCAATCTTGGCGGCAAGTATACCGATGATTATGGTACGCATGGTAAACCTTACTCCATTGATGTGACTGCTCCTCCTTTAGGCGTGGTTGTCCTGAAATATCGAGGCGAAGTATAACGATCGCTAGCTTGTTTTCATAAAAAAGGGGCGCAATGCGCCCTTTTTTTATACGCCGCGAAAATCTATCACTATATCCATTTTTTCAATAATGTTTTCTTATAGAGAAAAGGATGAGCGAAGCTTTTGCTCAATCCTCCTTTCATCTAGATCGCTACTCAATGCTGTAGATTTGGGGCAAGTTCTAGTTTTAGAATTACATTGGCGTAAAAACTCTTGTTGCCAACTATAAGGAATGGATAGTAAATCTCTAGCTCCCGTCATTCCCTGACCGATAAATAGAAGCAAAGCAAAGCAATTTAGAATTATGTGGATATTCCGCCAGCGATTTTGTTTATCCTTGTAGATATCTTGAGTAATAGCTATCGAAACGATCATTAATATTGCCGCCACAAGACCATAGTAATAATGGGAAAAGAACCATTCATTGTCGCGTCGAAATACTTCTGGTTGCGCCCCTAACACAATCAATCCCATTGATGTTGCCGCAGCAAAAATATTACGCCATATTCTGACCTTTGCTTTAAACAGAAATGTAAAGGTAGCAATAGTGCCAATAAAAATAGCGATTACTAAAAATGCTCGTACAGGCTCTTTGGAGAAGATATCATTTTTGAGAAACTTAGAAGAAATGGGATAAGCCATCCCCAATAGAGCGACACCTACCACTGAGATGCTCAACCAGTGACCACCCTCTACATGTTCAGATCCCACAACTGGGGGGATTTTACTTTTTTCGCCGTTGATGACTTGCAAACGACGCTGACGAACCAGCCAAGCGCGATTGGTCACAATGCCAATCAAGGGAAACACTACAATAATAGCGATCGCAGGATGTACTAAAGCAAAAAAGTCTTCCAGTTCCATGGTCTTAATCCACGAATGATAGCTGTTGCCATTTGTCCTATAGGACAAACGGCAACAGCTATCATATAGCAATTTTCTAAAAACCCCAAAAGAGATGGGTTACAACGCAACCCATCTCTTTTGGGATAACAATAATTATGTAAGTTTAAGAAGCATTGGCGAATAGGCGATCGCCCGATTCATAACCCTTATGTATATCGCTTTGATGATGCTTCCATGTACGTGAATTGAGAAATCTGGGTAACGCAACTTTACTAGTCGGAACTATATCAATAACCTGATGCTGTTCTGGCAAGTTGTAATCTTGGTCAAGATCTTGGGCAAAATCCTGTGCATCTCTCTCGATTTCACTTAAAACCTGTAAAGCCAGATGGAGATGAGCTTCCAGATAGTTAATTCGATTTTGTAGTGCTTCGATGGTCGCTTCTTGTGTGTTCATAACATGACCTCCATCAGTGGGCTAATACTGATCTTTACCAATCCAAATATTTGAGACAGAGTGTAGTCTTTAAATCCACACTGTATCCTCCTGCAAAAGGATGATCCTACAAGAGAAGTGCGGTGTAAATTACAGGCAACGAATCCTAAGGGGATTTGAGAAAGAAGTTCCCAAGTATGGATATACGGAAGAATAAATTTATCTAATCCGAGGTAAATGAGGACAGAGAGGGAACCGAAAAACTATTTAAGATTTTGTGTGGTGCGGCGAGGCCGTACAAGATCTGTTTTTTATTTTACTGCGCGTCCCCAAATCTTGTAGTTGCCTTACAGCAATAGCACACGTTTGCGAATAATTAATGAACAAGCTATAGCAAAAAAAGAGTTAGCTAGTACAAACCAAAACCCAAGAAGCGAGTTGCGGCGCTTCGCGCCGCAACTCATCTTCTGGTTTTATGTCCTAAGCAAAACTTGCTTTGCTATATAAATGCTTATCAGATAAAAATGAATACAAACCCTAAAAGCAAGTGGCGGCGCTTTGCGCCGCCACTTGCTTTTAGGGTTCTGCCCCAATTTCTATGACTATATATCTGGAAATGATACCCAAATTGAGATCGCTGATTTGATTGTCTTAGTGTATAATTCGGGCGTTCTATGTACTTTATTTTTTGAATATATAGAATTAATTGTTTTAGTACGTTAGATACGGAGCATCTTTTTTAGAGAGGCAAACAGGTTGGCATTATCGGCGTTCAGATCGGCATTTCCAATTGAAGTTTTGGGTAGAAAAGCAAAGTGAGAGTTCCCCTAGACTGTTACCGCATTCTTGGTTTAACACACCTGTCAGGGCTAGACAAAATCCATCAAGCCCATCGCGATCGCCTGCTTTCCATGCCAAGGCGAGAATATTCTGATGCGGCGATCGCCTCTCGCAAGCGCATCATCGATAAGGCTTATGAAACTTTGGTCGAAGGCAGTCAAGCCATTGTTGCTAGCACATTAGATGAACCAACTAGCGATCGCCCCAACTTAAACCTGCCCCCGCAAATCGAAGCTGACGAAAAAGACTTTTCAGGGTTGTTGCTAATTTTGTATGAACTCGGCGAATCCGAGAAAGTCCTTGCTCTTGCCAAGCCCTATTACGATCCTGAAGAAGCCGAGTACCAGTCCGCCCGAATCTCCCCCCATGATCCTGATCTACTACTTTCTGTGTCGCTTTCCTTCTTAGATCTTGGTCGAGAATATTGGAAACAAGGACAATATGAGTTGGCGGCGACCTCCCTAGAAGCAGCTCAAGAAATTTTATTGCGAGAAGGATTATTTCTAAGTATTCGCAGTGAAATTCAAGCTGACCTATTTCGCTTGCGCCCCTATCGCATCCTTGAATTGTTAGCGACTCCTGACAATCACACTAGTGAGCATCGCAGGGGGATGTCGCTTTTGCAAGAGATGCTAGATGCTCGTCGTGGTATTGACGGCTCAGGTAATGACTATTCCAGTCTCGGTATTGATGACTTTTTGCGATTTATCCAGCAATTACGCAGCTACATGACAGCTATCGAGCAGCAAACTTTGTTTGAAGAAGAAGCCCGTCGTCCGTCATCGGTAGCTACTTATCTCGCTGTATATGCGTTGATTGCGCGTGGTTTTTCGCAACGTCAGCCAGCATTAATTCGTCGTGCTAAGGGTTTGCTGGTTAAACTCAGCGCGAAGCAAGATATTTATCTAGAAAAAGCCGTTTGTGCTTTGCTACTGGGACAAACTGAAGAGGCAAGTGCGGCGATCGACAATAGCTCTGAAGAAGATCAAATCGCGTTTATTCGCCAAAATTCTGAAGGTGCGCCTGATTTATTGCCGGGGCTATGCTTATATAGCGAACGCTGGCTGCAAGAAGAAGTGTATCCGCATTTCCGTGATCTGATGAGTCAAATCGTCTCCCTTAAGGATTACTTTGCCGATGAGCAGGTGCAAGCATATTTAGAAGAACTACCCAATACTGGAGCCATGTCATCGGATTGGACTTCGCCTGTTGCATCCCTCTCTCCCCTAGATAGCCTGACTAGGGGCAGAAGTGATCTGGAAACTAGTGCTAATCCTGAGCCAAGCCTTTCTAGTTATGCGCCTGAGACTCCCAATCGGTTTCAGCGTGCTGCTACGCCCGTGATGGAGCGTCCCGCCTATACGGCTGCTGATAATACGGCACGAGATACTGTGCGAGATCCAGTGCGAGATTTACCGCGATCGCGCCGCCCCAATAATATTCCTCCTAGCAAAACCTCGAAGAATGTTAATGAAGCAGTTAAGGAAATTAAGCGTCCAGCCCAAGCTCATGCAGCTACATCTAAACGTAAATTTAAGGCAGGTCGTTTAGCGATCGTCATTGCGGTCGCGATCGCCCTAGTTGGTAGTTCTCTAGGTCTAGTGGTATGGGCATTTCGTTCCTTAAGCGGTTCTAGTTCCAGTGCATATACTCCCTTAGAAAAGCCCATCACCGCTTTAGCTCAGACTATCAAAGAAACAAATACCGTACCGACTGCTCAGCCTGGACCTATAGATAAGGAAACAGCAACTAAGGTCATCGAAACATGGCAAGCCACAAAAACCAAAGCTCTCGGTAAGACGTATGAAGACAATCTCTTAGAAGAAATTTTGACTGATCCTGCTCTAAGTGATTGGAAAGCCCGTGCTAAGGATTTGAAAGCCAGTAACTCTTATTTGCAGTATCAAGTTAAATCTAGTGAAGTTGATACTGTTACTCCTGACGGTGATAGTAAAGCTAAGGTCACTGCCAAAATCTCTGAGAGCCGTAATTATTTTTATAATGGTGAGCTTGATCGCAGTGCCTCAAAAGATGACGCTAGCTATACAGTTGAGTATGACTTAGTGAAAAAAGATAATCGGTGGCTGATTCGGGAAATGTTAGTTTTCTAAAAAGAATGGGGCGCTTTGCGCCCCATTCTTTTTAGATGTCGTCCAATAAGCGAGTGGCGGCGCAAAGCGCCGCCACTCGCTTATTGGGTTTTTGTCTTCACAAGAATTTGGATTAGAAATCGTCTGGAGGTAATTCATCATCTTCAGGTTCAATTTCTTCGGGAACAACCTTAGTTGCCGAAACTGCTACACCTGCGGAGAGTTTTTCACGGACTTGCCTTTCCACATCTTGAGCAAATTCGGGTTTGTCTTCCATATATTTGATCGTATTGTCGCGACCCTGACCAATGTTGTCGCCTTGGTAGCTGTACCATGCCCCCTTACGGACGATGATACTCATTTCTTCAGCAAGATCGACCAGACAGCCAATAGTAGAGATGCCTTTGCCAAAGATAATGTCAAATTCGGCAATACGGAAAGGTGGGGCAACTTTGTTTTTGGCAACCTTGACCTTAGCGCGGATACCAAATTCTTCTGTACCTTTTTTAAGGGTTTGAATACGACGAATATCTAAACGGACTGAGGCATAAAATTTTAGGGCAGTTCCACCTGTGGTGACTTCAGGACTACCATAGGATACGCCGATTTTTTGGCGCAACTGGTTTAAGAAAATGACGATGCAATTGGATCTGCCAACATTGGCGGTGATTTTACGGAGAGCTTGGCTCATCAAACGTGCTTGCAAACCAACATGGGACGCGCCCATTTCCCCTTCAATTTCCGCACGAGGCACAAGAGCCGCTACTGAGTCGATCGCAATGATATCCACTGCCATCGATCGCACGAGGTTATCGACAATTTCCAGCGCCATTTCCCCTGAGTCGGGCTGGGAAATCAGCAAATTATCAATATCAACACCCACAGCCGCTGCATAAGTTGGATCGAGGGCGTGTTCCGCATCAACGAAGGCAGCCACACCACCACGCTTTTGGACTTCGGCGATCGCATGAAGTACTAAAGTTGTTTTACCAGAGCTTTCGGGACCATATACTTCGATTACCCGTCCTTTGGGCAAGCCACCACCTAGGGCAAGATCGAGGGGTAATGCGCCACTGGGAATGGTCTCGACCCGCATATTCGTAGCATCACCCAAACGCATAATTGCGCCTTTGCCGTGATCCTTCTCGATTTTTTGCATGATTGCATCGAGTGCCTTCTTTTTCTCAGGACTGATGCTGGATTTGGTCGCTTGGGCGATCGCCGCCGTTTTATCAGCCTGACTATTTGCCGTCGCAGAGGAATTTTTCGCCATTACCGTTCGAGGTGTAGTTCGTCTAATACGTCTGCCTCATTATGACACTAAGCTTCTAATTTTGAGGGATTAAATCTACACTGAATTTTAAGTGATTGCCTTGCAGACACTTGAATTTAGATATTTGTACTAAAAAATCGCAACATTTATTTAGGTATATGGTGTTTCACAGTCTAGTGAAATACGGGATTATTTTCCCGCCGAAGGCAGGAAAATAATCCTTTGTACAAAAGTCTTATATGGCGATCGCCACTTTGGCTAAAAAGTAGATGCGGCGCTTTACGCCGCATCTACTTTTTAGATTTAGATTTTGTGCTAAAAGAAACGCAACATTTGTAAATTCTAGTGTCAGAATTAAGATAGGTAATTTTCTCTAAAGGTCTACTAGTATGTCTGCGGAACATCCGCCAGTTATGTTGGTGGACGGCTATAACGTGATTGGACTATGGCGATCCTTGCAGGAGACGAGAGATCTGCAAGGGTTTGACGTGGCGCGATCGCTTTTAACCGAGACAATGGTGAACTTTAGTGCCTATCATGGCTATAAAACCACATTGGTATTTGATGCATACGTGCAAGCAACTCCTGCCAAAGCCGAAAAAATCACCAAAAATTTAAAGCTATATTTCACAGACCATAACGAAACTGCGGATACTTATATCGAACGTCAATGTGGCAAATACCGACGTGATCCGCTTAGACATTTAAAAAGAATTATCGTGGTCACATCTGATCGCGCTCAACAACTCACTGCCGTTGGCTTTGGTGCTGAGTGGCTATCGGCAACAGCATTAGAACAGGAAGTAGAAGCAACCCTGCGATCGGTACAAAGTCGTCAAAAACCCCAAAAGGCTAATACTAGTAATCTTTTGGGTAATCGGATTGATAGTAAGACTAAAGCTCAATTAGCGAAGTGGCGCAATAGTCTAAATTAGCATTTCAAACCAAACCCAAGAAGCGAGTTGCGGTTAGCCAATTTGATAGGTTTGGTTTCTACCTAATTCCTTTGCTCGATACAGAGCATAGTCGGCGGCTGTCAGTAAAACAGAAGGATTAGAATCAATTTTAGGAATTAAAGAAGTAACTCCCATACTCAAAGTCACAAACTCGCTCACTGCCGAATCTTCGTGGGGAATCTCTAAATCTAATAGCCCATGACGAATACATTCAGCAATCTGCATCGCGCCTTCGATATCTGTATTCGGCAAGACCACCACAAACTCTTCTCCTCCATAACGAGCAGCCAAGTCCGCAGGACGACGTACCGATTGCTTAATTAAACTGGAAACCTTGCGTAAACAATCATCGCCAATGATATGTCCGTAAGTATCGTTATAGTTTTTAAAAAAATCAATATCACACATAATCAAGGATAAAGGCATCTGCTCACGAGCCAGTCTCTGCCATTCCTGATCTAGATATTCATCAAAACAACGACGATTAGCAATTTGCGTTAAACCATCTAGGTTAACTAACTGTCCTAGCTTCTCATTAGCTTCTTGCAACAATGTTTCGGCAATAATCCGACTATTAACTTCCTGTATAAGGCGTTCATTTTGCTGCTGTAACTGTCTTTGCAATCTTCGCAATGCAAGCTGATTCTCAACTCTTGCCAATACTTCCGCAATTTGAAATGGCTTAGTAATGTAATCGACACCACCCACCGCAAAAGCTTGTACCTTATCTAAAACCTCATCTCGCGCACTGATAAAAATGACAGGAATATCATGAGTCAGATCATTGGACTTGAGTTGTTCACAAACCTCAAATCCATTCATACTTGGCATATTAATATCTAACAGCACTAAGTCAGGCAATTTGCGCTGCACGTCAGATAATGCCACTAAGCCATCGTTTACACCGCGTGCTTCATAACCTTTGCGCGTCAGCATGGTAATTAGCAAATGCAGATTAGGCGGCGTATCATCAATGACTAAAATATAATCTTTTCTAGGGGCTTCAGGCGGCTGCATTTTCCTATCTTCAGGACATTTTGGACATTGTGAACGCAATATTAAAATTTACTACTTTACTTGATTTCTTAGAAATTATTTGCAATGTATTAATTTTAATTCATTCATATAGCGTTTCACAGCCTAGGGAAATACGGGATTGTTTACCCACCGATGCTGGGGAAACAATCCTCTGTAACTCGCTTGCTTGAAAAGCGCTATAAAGTTTTTTTGTCTTACGGAGACTGCGAAGTATCTAAGCATAATTAAAAACCAGAGCAAAAACCTGTGGCGCACGCTGCGCGTGCGCCACAGGTTTTTGGGTTTTATATTTAATTGCGCCCAGATACTTAGAGATAATTCCTAAAATTGATTCTACTGAGTGAAAATGATTGCGCTTTACTGAGGATTGCTATATCAGCTAGTATGGTGATGTTCAGCACTTTTTAAAGTCTTAACATAGAATTTTTAATTATTTGTGTCAGCTAATGTCTAGTAGTGCATCTCAAAGAATCAATCTATCAGGAAGCGCTTTGGGAATGGTCTCAACTATTAGTTTTCCTGCGATCGTAGGAACGGCTGATATGATGCTCAAGTCCGCAACGGTGCGACTAGTGGGGTACGAAAAAGTTGGTAATGGCTTTTGTACAGCAATCATTCGGGGGCAAATCACTGATGTACGGATGGCGGTAGAAGCAGGAGCAGAAACCGCTAGAGAATTTGGTCAACTCGTATCCACGATTGTGATTCCGCGTCCTTACCCGAACTTAGAAGCGATTTTGCCGATTAGTAGTCGCCTTAGTCAATTGACCGATGGGCAATATAGCCGTCTCAGTAATCAAGCGATCGGTTTATTAGAAACAAGGGGATTTCCTGCAATGGTAGGGGCTGCGGATATGATGTTGAAATCCGCCGATGTACAGCTAGCAGGCTATGAAACTATTGGCGCAGGACTATGTACGGCAATAATTCGGGGTAATGTTGCGGATGTGGCGATCGCGATCGAGTCAGGTATGTATGAAGCTGAACGCATTGGTGAGTTTCATACTTTGATGATTATTCCTCGTCCCCTTGATGACCTCGAAGAAACTCTGCCCACTTCCGACTATTGGATCGAGTCACCAGTACCTGTAAATATTCCAATGATTGCTTTACAAGAACAAGAAAGAGAATTAGTGCAATTGCCAAACTTAGAAATTGCAGAAGTTGAAACCATCTCCATAGGCGATCGCTAGTTGATCAAGAGAGTGGCGGTGCTTTGCACCAACACTCTCTTTTGTTTTTAGATCTCGCAAGCACATACACTAACTTTTACTAAATAAGCCAGCTTTATATACATTATTTAGATTTATCATGGCGGCTTATATTGTCAAATGTACCGCCACTCGTTATCGTAGATATAAAGATAGAGTTGAATGTATTTATATTATTTAACTTCTCTGATTATTCAGATTTATCATGTCTAGGTCTGTAGTAACAAATACCTATCTAAATATTTTTTAGATAATTAATTACAACAGAATCGCCAAAACATATCTGTAAATTAGCTGCGAAAAGCTAGCTGCAAAAGTAGCTGTGTAAAAACACCTGCGTAAGCGCCAAGCGTCATCTCATTTTTATTTTGTATTAAAAATTTAAAATTTGATGTTTTAAGCGAACCGATCGTAGCTAAGATCAATAGTTGCGCTCGTGCATCTACATCTGAATCTGATTGATAGATAAACCGCGAGAACTTCAGTTTTTTAGAGAGTCGTAAGGACACTGGCTTAAATTATGCCGATCGCTATTGGAATGATCGAAACTAGGGGCTTCCCCGCAGTTGTAGAAGCTGCTGATGCCATGGTTAAGGCTGCTCGCGTCACCCTTGTGGGTTACGAAAAAATCGGCAGTGGACGGGTAACAGTAATCATTAGAGGTGATATCTCTGAGGTAACTGCATCCATTGCTGCTGGTGTTGAAGGTGCAAAACGAGTTAATGGTGGCGAAGTCGTTTCGACTCATACCATTGCCCGACCACAGGAAAACCTAGAGTATGTACTACCAATTCGCTATACGCGAGAAGTAGAGCAATTTGCCTTTTAAGTTTGCTTTTTAAATGTACTTCTTTAAGATTGTCTCAAAAGGACTTTCCAAAAAAAGTATCAAAAGACTAAATTTTCATTAATTTCATTATTTGTTTTTTAGGAGAACATAAATTATGGCGATCGCAGTTGGAATGATTGAAACCCTTGGTTTCCCTGCCGTTGTAGAAGCAGCCGATGCTATGGTCAAAGCTGCTCGTGTCACCTTAGTTGGTTACGAAAAGATCGGTAGTGGTCGTGTAACCGTTATCGTTCGTGGCGATGTCTCTGAAGTACAAGCTTCAGTAGCCGCAGGTACTGACTCAGTAAAGCGTGTTAACGGTGGACAAGTTCTTTCTACCCACATCATTGCTCGTCCTCACGAAAACCTCGAATACGTTCTACCGATTCGCTACACCGAAGAAGTCGAGCAGTTTCGTGACAACGTAAACTCCATCCGTCCTATTAACCGTCCATAGTTAGGGCTGAACTAGCGCGATCGCTTTTTTCGTCTTTAATTATTTCCTGCTGTATTTTTACGGCAATTGCTAAGCCACCATTGCGCCAGCTTCCACATTTGTCCACGTACTTAAAGCAATATGCAAATCGCTAAAGTTTGCGGTACGGTCGTCAGTACCTACAAAGACTCCAATCTATCTGGAACCAAGTTCCTGCTTTTACAAATCGTTGATCTGCAAGGGCAGTTACTTCCAGACTATGAAGTGGCAACTGATACTGTCGGTGCTGGCGTAGATGAATGGGTACTGTTTACTCGTGGTAGTGGCGCAAGGCAAGTGCGAGATAGCGCAAACCGTCCCATTGATGCAGCAGTTATTGCCATCATTGACACAGTGAGCCTAAGCGATCGTACTCTCTATAGCAAGAAATATAGCGAGAGAATGCAGTAGCCATATAGAGAAAATATGTACCGATCAGCGCTAGTAAGTAAAATTTCTCCGACATTGTCGCTTAAGTTGTTATTTGGAGGAGCGCTTTTAAGCCGCTTATGAATTTGATATTGATAGTCAAAATATAAGCAAAACTTAAAAGTGCGGATTTCAGTATGGTAGTTCGTAGCTTTGCTGCCCCTCCTACACCTTGGTCTAGGAAATTAGCAGAACCCAAAATTGATCCATCAGCCTACGTTCATTCTTTTTCTAATTTGATTGGCGATGTCCACATCGGCGCAAATGTCTTGATTGCCCCTGGCACTTCAATTCGTGCAGACGAAGGCAACCCTTTTCATATTGGCAATAGTACAAACGTTCAAGATGGCGTAGTCATTCATGGTCTGGAAAAAGGTCGTGTGATTGGCGATGACGGTAAAGAATATTCCGTCTGGATTGGTGACAGTACCTCAATCACACACATGGCTCTGATTCATGGACCAGCTTATGTTGGCAACAACTGCTTCATTGGGTTCCGCTCAACAGTATTTAATGCCAGAGTCGGTGATGGCTGCATTATTTCCTTACACGCTCTTGTCCAAGATGTAGAAATTCCTGCGGGTAAATATGTTCCTTCTGGCGCAGTGATTACAACTCAGCAACAAGCCGATCTGCTACCGAATGTACGGGCATCAGAACAAAGCTTTGCTAGTCACGTTGTCGGTATTAACGAGTCCTTGAGAGAAGGTTATCGCTGTGCTGCTGATATTGCTTGCATTACACCGATTCGCCAGCAACAAGAGAACTCGGCACAGCCAAGTAGTAATCCTGCCAAAAATTTTAATAAACAGCTTAATACGCAAAATTCTAATCAAATTAATCACAATCTTACAGATATACAAGCACAGAGGACTGGATCTATGGCTGGGGATTTAGCGCAGCAAATACGACAAATTTTAGCTCAGGGCCATCATGTTGGTGCTGAGTACGCAGATGAAAGAAGATTTCGCACAGGTTCTTGGCAATCTTGCGCGATTCCGCATACATCTGAAGCCTCTACAGTCATTGCGGCTGTACAAGCAGCACTCGTTGAAAATGAAGGTGACTATGTTCGCATCTTTGGTGTTGATCCCAAAGCAAAGCGTCGTCTTGCAGAAACAATTGTGCAACGCCCCAGTGATAAGCCTGCGGTAATTAGCAATGCAACCCCTAGTCATGGAGCTAGCAATGGCTACAAAGCACCATCAGCTACATCCAATGGTGCAGCTAGTGCTAGCAATGCCGATATTTCTGGTCAAGTACGTCAACTGTTGGCTCAAGGCTATCGCATCAGTACTGAGTATGCTGATGCGCGTCGCTTCCGTTCAGCCGCTTGGCAAACTGGTCCTGCGATCGATGCATCAAATGAATCCACAGTAATTGCGGCATTAAATAGCATTCTTGCTGAGCATGAAGGTGAATATGTTCGTTTAGTCGGTGTTGATCCTAAAGCAAAGCGCCGCGTCGTCGAAACCATCATTCAACGTGCTGATGGTAGTGCCGTGAGCATTGGTAAGTCCAATGGTAATGGAGCCGCAGCCAGCTATAGCGCCCCTCGCCCTAGTAATGGCAATGGTGTAGCTAATGACGTATCAACTACTGTGGGTCAACTATTGGCTCAAGGTCATCGAATTAGTGTTGAACACGCCGATGAGCGTCATTTCCGTACTACTTCTTGGCAGACGCTTCCTGCGATTACAGCTAACAATCCAGCCGCCGCGATCGCCGCTTTAGAAAATTACATTGCTGAATACAGTGATGAGTATGTGCGTCTTGTTGGCGTTGATCCTAAAGCAAAGCGCCGCGTCGTCGAATTGTTAGTCCATCGTCCAAATGGTCAGCCTGTCGCCGTAACTCGCACTGCGGTTAAGGTAAATAACTCTAGTAATAGTTCTTACGGTGGCGGTAGTGCTGGCAAGATTAGCGCTGATATGATGACCCGCATTCGTCAACTTTTGTCTCAGGGCTATCGCATTGGTACTGAACACGCCGATGAACGTCATTTCCGCACTAGTTCTTGGCATAGCTGCTCACCGATCGCTGCGGCTAACGAGTCTGAAGTAATTCGTGCTTTAGAAGCTTGTTTGGCTGAACATGGTGATGAGTATGTGCGTTTGCTTGGTATTGATACCAAAGCCAAGCGCCGTGTATTTGAAGGCATAATTCAACGGCCTGCAAAGTAACGTGATTTAGAGAACCTCGCTTTGCGAGGTTCTCTAAATATTAGGGATAAATATCAGGTTTGACTTCAGCAAAAATCGCTGTAGAAGTCAGTGAATTAAAAACCAGCCCCAACAAGGGTTTTCAAAACTAAAAACGGCTACACCATTTTTAGTTTTGGTATTAGAGAATCTAGCAAATAATGTAATGCAATCGAACTACTTACCACCTTTAGAACCGATCGGAGATTTTCGCTCCTACGTTTGTGGGGATGTAGTGATCGATCAGACTGCGGCGATCGCCTCTGGGGTATTGATTCAAGCAGATCATGGTGGACAAATTATTATCGCGGCGGGTGTATGTATTGGCATGGGAGCTGTACTACACGCACAGGGTGGATTATTAGAAATTGGCGCAGGGGCAAACTTAGGGGCAGGGGTGCTGGTTTATGGCAGTAGTAAAATTGGTGAAGGTGCTTGTATTGGGGCTTCCAGTTCCATTGTTCGGGCTGTAATTGCCAAAGGGGCGATCGTGCCACCATGCTCTTTGATTAGTGGTTTAGAACAAAGTTCTGTAGAAAAAGAAGCTAGCCCTGCGATCGCTCAAGAATTAGAGACCAAGAATACTGCTGTTTCTGCTCAGGCTTCACCCACAAATTATTCTTTTACACATACCTATTCATCGGCAAATCCTTTAAATCCTCCTTTAACTAATTCTGATATTAATGAAAATATTGTAGGGCGATCGACCACAGAAACCCATGTGCATACGAATGTGACGGCAACTCCTGAAAGTTTAGTTGCTAATTCTGTTGAGCGCACAGTTACCGAAACTCAAGTTGAAATCCCTACAAATTCTATTTCTGAGCCACCATTAGAATCTGGAGAAGCTGAACAACAGTCTGGGGCGGATATATTAGAAAATACAGACCCTAATCCAATGATGGGATCGGATATTTCGACAATCACTAGTGCTAATTCTGCTCAAGCTAAAGCTTACGCCCAGTCTCAAATTAATCGCTACATCAAAAGACTTTTTCCTCAAAATTAATGTCCATGTCTAGAGAGTTGCGGCGCGAAGCGCCGCAACTCTCTCTTTAGTTTATCGAGATAAATCACCCGTTTAGAGCTTTGCGCTTTTTCATAAAACCCATAAAGTAACCACAGAGGCTTCGCTATTGTATTTACTTTATGGGTTTTATGAATTTTATGGTTTGGATGTGATGGGGATCAAGCTGTAAGTGATGAAAATCACCAAAACTTGATATTTAAGTTACATTCTCATCTTGATTTCCCCATTAACATCAATGCAATTAATGTGACTTTTTCAGACTGAATTGAAAATTATGTTGTATAGCTGTCGCCATTCTTGCTAGGGCAAAACCCCAGAAGCAAGTGGCGGCGCGGAGCGCCGCCACTTGCTTCTGGGGTTTTGTAATTTGTCTTAACACAAATAGCGATAACTATCAATCAGAAGCTAAAGATTTAGTTCAGCAGACGATTAGGAAACAAAAGACGCAAATTTTAGTCATTGCAATCGTTGGGACAACCTTGTTGGAGGAATATGAAGATGAATAGCACTTTTAGCCTTAAATCTAGTATTGCCTTGCTAGTTTTGAGTTTTGCTATGTTGGCAAATCCAAACCAACCAACCAAATCAACATTAGCTGCACTCAGTGCTTACCAACCAGAGATCGCTGCCTCGGCTGTCGGAGCGATCGCCACCACTATGCAATATGAAATTGTCTAGTGAGTTATCATCATCCTTAAACAAATAGAGGCGGCGCATTGCGCCGCCTCTATTTTTGTAACAAAGAGAGTTGCAGCGCATTGCGCTGCAACTCTCTTTGTTACAAAAAAGGTAGAATACTAGAGAAGTTTTTTTGGCTTTGATGAACAAGGGGCAATTTTGGAAAAAGGTACACTAGTCGAAGTGAAATTGCATGGCGATCGCCGCCTTGTGGTAATTGATCGTCCTGAAGGCAAAAAGCATTTTCAAGCGATCGATCAAAATGGTAATACCCATACAATCCATCCCCGCGAGATTAACTACATCATTAAAGCCAGTGGTGAAAGCACAAGTTTTACGCCTACCCAAATCCCCTCATTTTTACAAAAAGTCGATAAATTTCTCGATCCTTCTAGCCTTGAAGTTGCTTGGGAAATTCTGATTGAAGATAGTCAAATAACTAGTCCTAACGATCTCGCGAATCTTCTCTTTTCAGAAATATCAGCAGTTACTTCCTACGCTTCCTATTGCTTATTAGCTAATGACAAGATTTACTTTAAGCAAAAGGGAGATTTGTACGAACCAAGATCGAGTTCACAAGTATTAGAACTCAAGCACCAAGCCGAAGCCGCCGCTCAACGCGCTAAGTTAATTGAAGAATTTCAGCAAAAGTTGACGACTAAGTTGTCAGGTGATGAGGTGACATGGACAACTAGCGATCGCAGTCGATTAGATTGTTTAGAACGCTATGCTCTGTATGGTGATGAAGCCTCAGATAAAGCGGCGGCTCAAGAACTTCTAAGTTTTGCCAAACGTTCTAAAAATGAACAAGCGGCTTTTCAAATGCTCGTCGATCTAGGTATTTGGAGCGAACATGAAAATCTGAATTTACTTCGCAGTCAAATTCCCATTCGTTTTGCTAATGAGTTGATTGCCGCCGCCCAAGAATGTTTCACTGCACCAATTCCTGACAATATGGGAGACTTGCGGCGCGATCTAACGCACCTGCACGTTTATACAATTGATGATATTAGCACCACCGAAATTGATGATGGGCTGAGCATTGAAACCCTTGCTGATGGTCGCAAGCGCATCTGGGTGCATATTGCCGATCCGACCCGATGGCTCGATCCTGATAGTCCTCTCGACAAAGATGCTCGCAAGCGTGGTACGAGCGTTTATCTGCCTACAGGCGTGATCCCCATGTTTCCAATTGAGTTGGCGGCGGGACCAATGAGTTTGATCGAGAATAAGGTCTGTCATGCGATGTCCTTTGCGGTTGATCTTGATGAAGTGGGAGCGATCGCCCATTATGAAATAGTCGCAAGTTTAGTGAAGCCCAACTATCGCCTCACTTATGAAGATGTTGAAGAAATGCTGCAACTCGGTGTGGAGGATGATCTCGAACGTCTTGCTGATTTTGCCCGTTTGCGTAAAAAATGGCGCGTTGCTCAAGGTGCGATCGAAATTCACTTACCTGATACCAGTGTCAAAGTTGATTCTAAAAATGATGATCGCCTGACTTTAGAATTAATGGAAGATACCTTCTCGCGTCAACTAGTCGCTGAGATGATGATCCTCGCAGGGGAAGTTGCTGCCAAATTTGCCCAAACCAATAATATTCCCATCCCCTATCGCTACCAAGAACAACCCGAATTGCCGCCTCTTGATACATTGATGCAATTGCCATCAGGTCCCGTGCGCGAGTTTGCGATTTGTCGCTGTATGACTAAAGGTTCTCTAGGACTATATGCCTCTCGCCATGCAGGTTTGGGACTTGATGCTTACGCGCAGGTCACTTCACCAATTCGTCGTTATAGCGACTTGCTAGCCCATTGGCAAATCAAAGCTTTCTTGCGCGAAGAGCCTTTGCCCTTTACGGCGGAAATGCTGACGGCTATTTTGCAAGCGATCGATCCTGCGATTTGGGATGCCAATCAGGTCGAGAAGCAGTCGGTGCGTTATTGGAGCTTAGAATATTTGCGCCGTAACAAAGATGTGGTGTGGGAAGCATTGATGCTGGATTGGTTGCGTGAAAATGAAAAGTTAGCGCTAGTGCTGATCGAAGATTTAGGTTTAAAGTTACCGATGCGAATCAATCGCCAAATTCAAGTTGGTGATACGCTGCGAATTAAAACTGGTGAAGTCGATCCCCGCAAAGATATTATTTATTTCCAAGAAGCTCAACAGTCAACTTCTATTTTAGAAATAGAAATGGAACGAGATAGCGATCGCCTTGAATCTGAGTATGCAACTATTTCTTGATCACTTCAGCAAGAAAATTTTTAAAAGCGTTGCAAAGCAACGCTTTTAAAAATTTTCTTGGTTCGAGCTTGAGCGCAAAGCGCTGTAAATAGCTAACGCTTTTCTGCTAATCTGAGAACTGGTATCTACTATACAAAATGCATCATGGCCGATCGCCAAATCCTGCTTGACTTTGAAAAGCCCATCGTTGAACTAGAAAATCGTATCGCCCAAATCCGCGAACTCGCGAATGAAAACGATGTCGATATGGTTGAGCAAATTCACCTTTTAGAGCAACGTGCCGAGCTTTTGCGGCGAGAAATTTTTTCAGGATTAGGCGCGATGCAACGGATGCAGATCGCCAGACATCCCCGCCGTCCTAGCACCCTTGACTATGTGCAGGCGATTACCGATGAGTGGATGGAGTTGCATGGCGATCGCCGAGGTAATGATGATCCAGCTTTAGTTGGTGGGCTTGCCCGCATTGGCGATCGCCCTGTGGTGATTTTGGGGCATCAAAAGGGACGTGATACTAAGGACAATATGACCCGCAACTTTGGCATGGCTTCCCCAGGGGGGTATCGCAAGGCGGCTCGACTAATGGATCATGCTAACCGTTTTAAATTGCCAATTATTACCTTAATTGATACCCCTGGGGCATATCCAGGGGTGTCGGCGGAGGAGCAAGGACAAGGTGAGGCGATCGCTGCAAATTTACGGCAAATGTTTGGACTAGGTGTGCCGATTATTTGTACCGTCATTGGTGAAGGCGGATCAGGTGGCGCTTTGGGGATCGGGATTGGCGATCACATCATGATGTTTGAAAACTCAGTCTATACAGTAGCGACACCTGAAGCTTGTGCCGCAATTTTATGGCGCGACTCGGCAAAGGCGGGTAAGGCTGCCGAAGCTTTAAAAATTACGGCTCCTGACTTGAAACGTTTAGGCATAGTCGATTATGTGATTGATGAGCCTCTCGGTGGGGCGCATCGTTTGCCATTACAAGCGGCTGAGAATCTGAAAGCTGCCCTAGTCGAAAATCTCGATCGCTTAAGTCAATTGCCTGTCGAAGATTTACAGGAGCTACGCTATCAAAAATTCCGCAAGATGGGCGTATTTCTCGAATCTTAAGCACTTTAACAAGAGAGTGACGGCGCGAAGCGCCGTCGCTCTCTTGTAGGTTATTGCAGGGGTAATTGCAAATGGGAAGGATAGTCAGCACTATAAAAAATTTGCTGTGTTGCCTCTACGAAATCAGTGACCTTTGCCTCTGATGGTAATTTCTGGGTATTAGAATGGCGCTCAATAATAGGGAATGCAGAACTAGCGATCGCCACGCCAATCCGATGTCCTTTCGTAAAATTCTGACAAGTCGCTCTTAACTTAATTCGGTATTCATTCACTACATCAGGTTCAATCCATTCAGGCTCAGTCCATGAATTACGGAACTTGGCTCGCAACACACCAATAGTTACTAACATTTGCTTACCATCAGGATAAATATCTAATAACTTCACTACCCAATCGGTATCGGGAGCTGTAGTGGCGGCATAGAGGATAAATTCGGGAATACCTGCGATCGCTAGATCTTCTTCCATTACATCGCTTTGATAAACCAACACATCCCAACGTTGATGCACAGAACGCTGATCATAGAATCCTTGAGGTGTGGATGGATTAGGATTGCGAGGATCGTAGACGTAGATATCGGGTAGTTGGTGATTGGTGATTGGTAATTGGTTTTTTAGTTGCTTTTGAGCAGATAGATAGAAGTTCTGTGTAATTATATTTTGAAGGGGATTTTGCGGGAATTCTGGTAAATCTAGCCAGTGATTTTTGCCCATCAGGAAAAGATTCACAGGAGCGCGATCGCTGATGCCATTCTCAATACCTTTGAGCCAAAAATCAAACCAATCAACTTGTAATTGATCAATTGTGGAAACTGCGGCTTCCCCAAAATCAATTTCTCCCACTTTTGGCAACCAAGGTAGATGCTGCCAAGGGGCGACAACTAAATGTTGAGGCTGTGAGGTGGCGGCTTTGGCTTGATGATAGGTGTTAATTGTTGCCTCGATAAACAGATCTGCCCATCCTGCAATATGCAAAGCTGGTAGATCAAAGCGATCGAAATAACTGAGAGGATTAAGTTTTTGCCAATATTGATCATTGGCTTGCTGATTGCCAATCCAATCAAAAAAGAACTCTCCAAATTCTTTGTTTTTAAATAGTTCTATTTCAGTCAATGGTGAAGTTTCTAACCATTTAGAGACCTCCTTCTGAGCGTTAAAAAGTTGGGTTGCTTGCGGTTCTTTTTGTAAATACCACGCTCGATTTTGTGCTAGTTGCAAAGCCCAGCCCAAACTAAAATCAAGACATACCGCACCACCAAAATAGAACCATCCATGATATAAATCTGCCGTTGCCATACTCGGACAGATGGTAACTAGCCCTTGAGGTTGCTGTACTGCTGCCTGAAATTGTGTGACACCCTGATAGGAAAATCCATACATTCCCACCTTGCCACTACTACCTTCTAGTTCCTTCGCGCACCATTCTACTGTGTCAAAACCATCGTCATACTCATTCCGAAATGGATAGAACTCTCCTTCGGAAGTGCCGCAACCACGCACATCCTGAATTACCACGATATAGCCTTGATGGGCGTACCAACTAGGATGAGCATAAGTACAAGTAGAGGCGATCGCTCGACCATAGGGTAGGCGCATTAGCAGCACGGGCAGAGGATGATCAACACCTTTCGGACGATAAATATCTGCCGTCAAGTTGGTGCGATCGCGCATGGGGATTTTGACTTGACGCTGCACATTGACTTGAGAATGGAACGCCGTTAATTTAGGAGGCATAAAAAATATTGTTGAAGAATTTTTCTTTTTTGAGTGAGCTTTGCTCACTCAAAAAGTTTAATTTTGTTGCCAGTCTGGGAAGACCTTTCTGATTTCGATGAGCAGATCATCAAGTTCTTCTAAAGCTTGAATGACATCGATGCTCAATGTACCCAAATTATCCTTGAGAGACAATTGCACCAGTAATTCACGCTTGCTAGCGATCGCCACAAATCTTTCTTTGAGAGTTTCAGGAGTTAACATATCAAGTAGTTTTGTAAATTGTTTTAATTAGGACTTACGCAAAAGAACGAAATGTAAGAGCAATTCATGAATTGCCCTTACATTACAGCTAGCTAAGTGCCAATAGTTCAGGATCTTGGAACAGCGCCGTACTCAGGTAACGTTCGCCAAAACTAGGTTGAATCATCACGATCATTTTACCTGCATTCTCTGGACGTTTAGCAATTTGGATTGCGGCATAAAGCGCTGCGCCACTAGAAATTCCTGAAAGCAAGCCTTCTTCTCTAGCTAGTCTGCGTCCGTAGATGATCGCCTGTTCATCGGTGACAGGAATAACTTCATCAATCAATTCCGTTTTCAAAACTTCAGGCACAAATCCCGCACCGATACCTTGAATTTTGTGAGGACCTGGGCGACTACCCGCTAATACTTGACTGTTGGCTGGTTCGACAGCGATCGCCTTAAACTCTGGCTTGCGTGCTTTAATTACTTCCGCAACCCCTGTAATCGTACCGCCAGTTCCCACACCCGAAATTAAGAAATCAACCTGTCCATCGGTATCTTCCCAAATCTCTTCGGCTGTAGTTTTACGATGAATAGAAGGATTAGAAGGATTACGAAACTGTTGCAGCATATAGGCATCAGGAGTACTTTCGGTAATTTCCTTAGCGCGACGGATTGCCCCCCCCATGCCTTCGCTACCTGTAGTTAGTTCCAGTTCGGCTCCATAGGCGCGTAACATCGATCGCCTCTCAATGCTCATCGTTTCAGGCATAGTCAGGATCAATCGATATCCCTTAGCCGCAGCGACCATCGCCAAAGCAATGCCTGTATTGCCCGAAGTTGGCTCTACCAAAATCGTTTTATTCGGTGCAATTAAGCCCTGATCCTCTGCTTCTTGGATCATGTTTACGCCGATGCGATCTTTAACAGATGCGGCAGGATTCATGCTTTCCAGTTTGACGATAATTCTTGCCACACACCCTTCAGCCTTAGGAATGCGTTGCAATTCAACTAGGGGCGTACGACCGACTAATTCTGTAATATTATTGGCAATTTTCATAGATAAAAGCTTAAATGATTGCGGGTAAATGAGCTTGTAGTCAACTTTAGAGCATTTTTGATGTCTTGGAAAATTAGCGATCGCCACTTTTATGCCCCAAAAGCTACACACACTAACTCTTTTCGGCTTTAATAGGGATATTGCGATCGCAAAAAATTTTCACAACATCATCACAAACTTATTAATTAACCATTAAGTAACTTAATTATGGCTGCTACTTTAAAAGATTTTTTAGAAGAATGTCACACTCTCGGCTTAGTCCGCCTGATCGTCACCAGTGATGCGGGTGTGCTGGAAGCAAGGGTAAATATCGAGAAGCTATTTTACGCGGAACTCCCCAAGGGCAAGTATGCGAATATGCATTCCGAACACATCGAGTTTCACCTAAACATGGACAAAATTACCGATGTCCGCTTTGAAACCGCCGAAGCCAAACGCGGCAATTTCACCACCTACGCCGTCCGTTTCCTCGATGCCAATGACAAGCCCCAAATGAGTGCTTTCCTACAATGGGGTAAACCAGGGGAATATGCTGAAGGTCAAGTCGAAGCATGGGCTGCCCTCAAAGACAAGTACGGCGAAACTTGGAAGCCTGAGCCTGTTGAGAGTATATAAATATTTTTGAGATGATTGGTAAAAATACCCAGAGCTATTAAATTCTCATGAAAATACTAAGGGAAATAAGTCGTGGTGGTTTTGGTCGAGTTGAGCTAGTTGAATTAGATACAAGTAGTATTGTTGCTAGAAAAGTATTTGATCCTGTTCCTAGTATTTTAGACGCATCTGAACTACCAAAGTTGAAAAAGCGATTTCAAAGAGAAGTCAAAGTCCAAAAGTCACTAAGTAGTGATTATTTTATGTCAGTTCTTGATGCTGATCTTGATGCTGAAACCCCTTGGTTTACTATGCCACTTGCAGATCGAAACCTTTCGGAAGAACTAGAGGAATCTCGTAAAAATGGTAATATCCCTCTAGAAGCATTGTCAGACATTCTAAATGCGCTAGAAGAACTTCATTCACTCGGCTATGTTCATCGCGATCTTAAGCCTCAAAACATCCTTTTTCATGAAAATCGTTGGAAGTTATCAGATTTTGGTTTAGTACTTCCTGTTTCAGGTGCTACTACCAAATTGACATCTATTGATTCATCTTGGGGAACTATGGGCTACTGTGCTCCAGAACAGGCTGAAGACTTTCGTAATGCTACACCCAGCGTAGATATTTATGCTTTTGGGTGCATACTACATGATCTATTTGCAGGATTTCCTCGTGTACCTTATCAACGTTATACAATACAACATCCTGTAGGCATGATAATTGAAAAATGTACAGAGATAGAACCCAAAAAGCGATTTAAAAATATTACTTCACTACGCGGTACACTTCTCAAGCTATTATCAGAATCGCAAAGTCTTACTCCTAGCCCTAGTGCTACAGAATGGGAAGGAAAACTGCAAAATCTATCTAATTGGAATATTCAACAATTAGAAGATTTTGCAAGATTTATGAAATCAACTCAAGATGAATCTGATTTGTGGGTTGTATGTCGGGCAATTGATGAAGAAGTTTTGCGTACTCTCTGCTCAATAGATAGAGAACTTTGGCAATTAATAGCTCTAGGATATTGTGATTGGTCACATGGCTCATTTAACTTCGACTACTGCGATGTGATTATCAGGAGATTGGAAGTGATTTTTGAGTTAGGCAATCTTGATGTCAAATCATCTGCTGCTATAGCAAGTGCCACTTTAGGGTGGTCTCATCATCGCTGGTTTGTCATGGGAAAAGTTCTATTTATGCTGGGTGCAAATTTAGATAATTTGGTAGCACAGCGAATTGCAATAGAAATAAGTGTCGAAGAAGTTTACAAACAATTTATTTCTTGTGCAGAGTTTCTCAAACGAAGTGTCAATGATTACCACCCTCAAATTGCTGAAGTTTTGATTGAGTATCAAAAAAAATAGTTGTCTTCTAGTTGCATTTCAGTAAAACATCTTAAATCCTTAAAAGATTAAGATACCAATTTGATTTTTGTGGAGTAGCGATCATGATGTTTTGGGTGTTGAGGAGGCGATCTCTGTTTGATTTTCATGAAGTGGCGATCGCGATTTTGGGTGTTGAGGGGGCGATCGCTGTTTGAATATTGTAAAATCAAATAATGGGTAAGAAAGAAAAACTACTTGAACTCCTAAAAAACAGTCCCAACAATGTGACGTTTGGCGATATTCGTAAACTTTTAGAGCTAGAAGGTTTTGACTTGGATAGAATTACAGGTAGTCATCATATTTTCAAAAGAGATGAAGTAGTTCTAGTCATCCCAGTCCACAACAACCGAGTCAAGTCTGTATATGTTAAAAGAGTTGTAGAACTTATTGAAGGAGAACAATCATGAAATATCCAATAGTGATTTATCCATGTGAAGAAGGTGGTTTTGTAGCTGAAATTCCTGCTTTAAAAGGATGTTTAGCTCAAGGTGAAACCCTAGAAGAAACCTTGCAAGAGTTAATTACAGTAAGAACTTTGTGGCTAGAGACAGCCCAAAAGCATGGTCAAAAACTTCCAGATGAAAGTAAGGCGATCGCTAGAGTAAAAGCATTAAGTGCGATCGCTGTTTGATTTTTGTGAAGTAGCGATCGCGATTTTGGGTGTTGAGGGGGCGGGCTGTGTTAACAAAGTGACTCAATTGTTATAATCATTTCTACAACATGATTAAGTTCTAATCCTAATGTCAATAACCCTAGAAGAAAGAGTCGCAATCCTAGAAGCTGAAATATCCCTGATTAAGAACAAAGTGGAAAGTCCAACTGTCACAGTAAAACCTTGGTGGGAGCAAATCACGGGAACATTTGCTGACAGCCCAGACTATGACAAAGCCATGCAACTAGGCAAAAAATACCGTGAGTCATTGCGTAAGACATCAACAAAGTCCCGCAAAAAATAGATGTACATACTCGATACAGACCATCTCAGCGTATTAGATCGTGGTGGGACTACTGCTCAGCGTCTTCTTACTCGATTAGCAAAAGTCAATCCTAATCAAGTCTCAGCAACCATCATCAGCTACGAAGAACAGACAAGAGGGTGGTTAAGCCACATTTCCAAAGCACGCAATCTTGAAGCGCAAGTTGAAATTTACAAACAACTTAAAAGACAAATTAATAATTACTGCACTATTCCAATAATTGATTTTGATATAGAAGCCGCAAATGAATTCCAACGAATCAGAAAGTTATACCCTCGCCTCGGCACAATGGACTTAAAACCCACATTCCGCTCGTAATGGAAGAAAAAAAACAATTACGAAACAGGAGCAGGGAGCAAATAGTAGCGTTGGCAGGAGGGAGAAAAGAAATTCAAAATGTGAATCCGAAGAGGAGACAAATTAACAACTTGAGTGAGTCCCTGAAAAGAAACTAAATGAACCGCCATAAAACATTGAAAAATCCAACGCAAAGTTGGCGAATTAGTGGGTTTACCCAATTGATTAGGAATAGTATCTTGAGCGATGGCTAAGGCAAGTCTGAGTTGACGTTGGGCTAAATTATAAACGAGCAAGCACAGTGCCATAATCATGCCCAAAGCCTCAATGCGTTTAGCAGACTTGAGAAAAACACTCGAAGTAAAAAACAAAGGATCTTTGAGGAAACGAAAACCACGCTCAGTGCTCTGCTGAGCCTTGTATTCCCGTAAAGCATCATCAGCCGTGAATTGTAAGGAATCAAGAATATTCGTGGCTAAAATAAACCTGCCACAACGCTGTTGCTGAGCCAAGATTTCTGAGTCTATAGGAATCACCGTTGCAGTAATCCGATAACTAATGCTGGTGGGTATAGCATCAGGTTGTGGCTTACCCCGTTTCGCATAATGTGGTTTTTCTACTGCCTGAATATGGTCGAGTTGATGCCATTTCATCTTGGTTGATAATTTTTCAGCAGCAGCGATCGCGTCAGCAGCACAGGCAAAATCTTGTCCCGCCAAAGTGTGTAAATCTTGATGACATTTTTGCTGGACTTGCTCAAGCTTTTTGTCTAACTTTTTGATGTCTGATTTACGTCTTGCTTGGCTATCAACTAAAATCCATCTCTGTCTTACACCACCATACTCACTCACAGTTTCGGCTGTCCTGTATCCCTTAAATTTACTTTCTTGTAGGTCAGTTGTGCTTGACACTAAGTCACTTGCAGTTTTGATGCTTAATGGCACTCGGGTTAGCCATTTTAGTCCTGTCATTGCTACCAGATTTTCTTCACTGTATAGCGCTGCATCGCCTACGCATATTCCCTCAAATGTCCACTGGGTTTTGAATTCTTGTAATAGTCCTGCAAATCTTGCTTTGTCGGCTTGATTTCCACTTACCACTTCCATCATTACGGGAATGTCTCCATCTCCTACACAGATCAGGTTCATCATAAATTGCTTCAGGTCGGGGCGATGGTCGCGTGAATATCCGTGTGTGATTTCGATACTCCCTTCTTCCTCTCTGCCATATTCCCCATCTACGTGAAATGAGGTTGAGTCTATATGTCCTGTTTCTACCTTGACATCGTATTTCGCTACTGCTTTCAGGCTGATTCCTAAAAATGTCTCACTCAGTCCTGCTTCATGTAAGTCATCCAGTACTTTACCGATGCGGTCATCATTGATTTGTTCGGCTGTTATCCCTTCCCCCAATAAGTGCTCGGTTGGTTTTCCTTCAAAGAATTTACCAAACATATACAGGGGTGCTGATACAAATCCTAATCCATTCAGGAGCATGGCTTTGACAATTACTCCTGCACTTACTTTTTCTCTTGAGCTTCTCCCGATTATCGTGTTTATTTCTTCCACGATTCCCATCTCGTCGATGATTCCTGCCACGATCCCTAGATGGTCTAGGTTCGTTACTTTCATCTCTGTATTAATACCTGCCTCCTCTTTTTGCTCTTGTGCCTTACCTTTAGTTAATTATTTTACCCTTCCATTACGAGCGGAATGTGGGTTAAAAATTGCAGCGATCGCCATTGTTAACAATGCGATCGTGTTAACCAGAAACACTTCTGATTTTGGGCAAATTGCAAACTTACAAATAGAAGATTGGACACAGTAAATTGATCGCTGTTTGATTTTTGTGGAATGGCGAGCATTTGGCAAACGGCGTGCTAAAAGTTGCTTATTGGTTATAAACTCATTGGCTATAATAATTTGTATACGCTAAAAGCATGAAATTTGAATGGGACGCAAATAAACAACAACAAAATCAACAAAAGCATAAGATTTCCTTTGAAGAAGCAACAACCGTTTGGACTGATCCATTAGCTTTAATTGCTCCTGATCCAACTCATTCAATAACAGAACAAAGAGAATGGATTATTGGACAATCATACGAAAGTCGTATATTAGTAGTTGTTTTCACAATGAGAGAAGAGATAATTAGAATTATCAGTGTTAGACCTGCCAATAAATCGGAAAGAAAAAAGTATGTCGAATCAACCTGAATTTCCTTTTGCTAATGCCAGAAGAATTAGTGAATCAGAAGTAATAGCTGCCGAGCAAGCTATTAAACAACAATTTGGAATTAATCTCACACAGCATAAAGATTCAACTAAAAATGAAACAGAAAATTATCAATCAATTTCTATTCAGCTAGATCCTAAAATAATTGCTTGGGCAAAAGCTGAAGCTACAAAAAAAGGAGTTAAATATCAAGCAATCATTAATGAAGTACTTCTCAAGGCGATCGCTTTTTGATTTTGATGAAGGGGCGATCTCTTTACCTCATGTTAGGATTTAACAAAGTAAATATACTTGTACACAATTAATTCTCTTATGAACACCCTAGTAGAGATTAAAACAGCGATCGCTAGATTGTCTGATGACGAAACATCAGCATTATTATCGTGGCTACAAGAACGCTCAGAAGATGACTGGGATAAACAAATAAAGAAAGACTCTGAGCTGGGTAAATTAGACAAAATTATCCAACGAACAAAAGCCCATATCGCCGCCAATCGCGTCAAGAAACTGGATGAAGTCATTAACAACTCCTGATTTTTGGGAGGCTTACGTAGCTTTGCCGCCATCCATCAAAGCCCAAGCCAAAAAAACTTATCAAATCTGGCTAAGCGATCGCTTTTATCCATCCCTACATTTCAAAAAAGTCAATCAAAATCTATGGTCTATTCGCATCAATAGAGAATATCGAGCTTTAGCCTTAAAAGAAGGAGATGATTATTACTGGTTTTGGATCGGTTTGCATGACGAATACGACAGATTAATTGATGAAAATTAATATTGAGGAGGCGATCGCTGTTTGATTTTTGTATGGAGTGGCGATAGTGATTTTAGGTGTTGAGGTGCGATCGCTGTTTGAATATTGTAAAATCAAATAATAGGGTAAGAAAGAAAAACTACTTGAACTCCTAAAAAACAGTCCCAACAACGTGACGTTTGGCGATATTCGTAAACTTTTAGAGCTAGAAGGTTTTGACTTGGATAGAATTACAGGTAGTCATCATATTTTCAAAAGAGATGAAGTAGTTCTAGTCATCCCAGTCCACAACAACCGAGTCAAGTCTGTATATGTTAAAAGAGTCGTAGAACTCATAGAAGGAGAATAATTATGAGATATCCAATAGTAATTTATCCCTGTGAAGAAGGTGGTTTTGTTGCTGAAATTCCAGCTTTAAAAGGATGTTTAGCTCAAGGTGAAACCCTAGAAGAAACTTTGCAAGAGTTAATTACAGTAAGAACTTTGTGGCTAGAGACAGCCCAAAAGCATGGTCAAAAACTTCCAGATGAAAGTAAGGCGATCGCTAGAGTAAAAGCATTAAGTGCGATCGCTGTTTGATTTTTGTGAAGTAGCGATCGCGATGCTTTTTGTTGTTGATGGGGCGATCGTGCTATTTGGGTTGAGATTAGGGGCGATCGCTAGTTGATTTTGGTGGAGTGGCGATTATTATGTTTATTGTAGTTAGGTAGACCCAAATGCCAACAGTTTTATATGTAAAGGGCTGGCGATTTTTCTTTTATTCAGATGAAGGAAACGAGCCAATTCATATTCATGTTCAGAAAGGAGACAGCGAATGTAAATATTGGCTAGACATTGATCTATACGAAATCCGTGAGGCTTACTCCTATGGAATGTCATCACGCGATACGAGAGAAGTTAAGAAAATAATTTTACAAAACTTTGATGAAATAGTAGAAGAATGGCAAGCATTCAGGAGTCAGCAAAATGGATAAGCAATACAACGTATCGAATATAGAATTTAGTGGCGAATGGATAATTCTATCGGTTAATGAAGAAACCTATCAAATCCCAATTGTTCAAGCTTCTAAAAAACTTGCTCAAGCAACAGATATTGAACGTAAGATGTACCGCATTTCTCCATCAGGTTATGGGATTCATTGGTATGCGATCGATGAAGATTTAACAACTAAAGGACTTATTAAGTTAGCCACAGTTGCCCAAACAGCTTAAACAATGGGCGATCGCTGTTTGATTTTTGTGAAGTAGCGATATTACACCCATTAAATTTGTTTTTTGCTAGACTACATACCAGATACTCATCACTTTGAGGTTATTTATGAGATCAATAGAGCTACTTACGAAAGAATTATTATCTCTCCCTAGTATTTCTAGAGCGCTATTAGCAGAAAAACTAGTCGAAAGCCTAGAATTTGACACCGATCCAACTGTTCAGGCAACATGGACAGCCGAAGCAAAAAAAAGACGTGATGCAGTCCGTGATAGTTCTGTTCAAACAATCGAAGGAGAAGATGCTCTAGCTCAGGTAAGACGGTTACTTGCGTAATGAAGTATGTATTTCATCCCGAAGCACTTGCTGAATATTCTGATGCAGTTCAATATTATGCTGAACAGAGAACAGAAATTGCCCAAGCATTTATCAATGCAATTGAAGATGCAATTTTTCGGATTAAGGAATCTCCTAATCGTTACGCCGCAATTGATGAAGATATTCGACGATGCATGACACGAAAATTCCCCTACGGAATCCTCTATACGATTGAGGAAGATTATATTCTGATCTTAGCCGTGATGCATTGCAGTCGAGAAGTTGGATATTGGAAAAATAGGAAGTAAGGCGATCGCTGATTACAAAATTTACATTGATATAACCCTTCGCATTTAACGTGCCACGTTATATGATACGAATATAAACTTACTATTCCTTAGTCGTGATCCGAAGCTTTAAGGATAAAGAAACTCAAAAAATCTTTGAGAGACTGCGATCGCGTAAATTGCCATCAGAAATTCAACAAGTAGCCTTACGAAAATTGCGTATGCTAAATCAGTCACCCACTCTTCAAGAACTTCGTATTCCACCAGCAAATCGATTAGAACGACTAAGTGGCGATCGTGAAGGTCAATATAGCATTCGGATTAACAATCAATGGCGTATTTGCTTTGAATGGCAAAATGATGACGCTTTCAATGTGGAAATTGTTGATTATCATTGAGGAATCAAAATGAACGAAGATAAACTTAATCCAATTCATCCTGGGGAAGTTCTTTTAGAAGAATTTCTTAAACCGATGAACTTGAGTCAAAATCAACTAGCGTTAGCTCTTCGAGTTCCCGCCCGACGTATTAACGAAATCATTCACGGTAAACGACGAATCACCACAGATACGGCAATTCGCTTAGCATTCTATTTCAATATGTCCCCCAGATTTTGGCTTGGATTACAAATGGATTACGATTTAGATATAGCTGAAGATGAAGTTGGAGAAAAACTAAAAATGGAAGTAGCAGTTTTTAGCTAAAGCGATCGCTGTTTGATTTTTTGAAGTGGCGATCGCCCAGCATTGCACTAATTGTGAGGGCGATCGCTTGTGAGAGATAGAACTTGTGATTACTGGAGTGAACTAATCGCCGCATTGAAAGTCTGGCTAGGGCGCATCGCTTGGCTAGCTTTATCGGCATCAGCGAAATAATAGCCGCCGATATCTAGGGCTTGACCTTGATCAGCACTCAATTCCAAAAGGATTTGGCTTTCTTTATCCTTCAAAATCTGTGCCAACTCTACAAATTTTGACTTTAGCTCTAAATTCTGATTCTGTTCCGCTAGAGCCTGCGCCCAGTAAAGCGCGATATAGAAATGACTGCCGCGATTATCAATACCGCCGATTTTGCGGGAGGGGGATTTATCGTTATTGAGATAGAGGCTGTTGGCTTCGTCTAGGGCGATCGCCAAAATCTTTGCGTTCTCATTGTTGGTTTTGCGTCCGAGGTCTTCGAGCGTAACGGCGATCGCTAAAAATTCTCCGAGGGAGTCCCAACGCAAATGACCTTCTTCGAGAAACTGCTGAACGTGTTTAGGAGCCGAGCCACCTGCACCCGTTTCAAACAGTCCACCACCTGCTAGTAATGGCACAATCGAGAGCATTTTGGCACTAGTACCGAGTTCAAGGATTGGGAATAGATCCGTAAGATAATCCCGCAAGACGTTGCCAGTTACGGAAATCACATTTTTACCGACTTTAATTTGTTCGCAGGTAAATTTCATCGCCGCTACAGGTGACAGAATCTGGATATCTAGTCCTGTGGTGTCATGGTCTTGCAAATAGGGCTTGACCTTGGCGATTAGATTCGCATCATGGGCGCGGTTCTCATCTAGCCAAAAAATTGTCAGATTGCCCGTCGCTCTAGCCCGATTGACGGCTAATTTGACCCAATCTTGAATCGGTAAGTCCTTAGTTTGACACATCCGCCAGATGTCACCCTTAGCGACAGGATGCTCAATGAGAACAGTTCCCAATTCATCACTAACGCGCACAATTCCATCCGCAGGAATCTCAAAAGTTTTATCGTGGGAGCCATATTCTTCCGCTTTCTGAGCCATCAAGCCAACATTGGCGACATTGCCCATCGTGGTGACATCAAAGGCTCCATTTTCCTGACAAAATTCGATACAGGCTTGATAAATAGTGGCATAACAGCGATCGGGAATCATTGCCTTAGTGTCGTAAGCCTTACCATCTGCGCCCCACATCTTGCCAGAAGTACGGATAGTCGCCGCCATGGATGCGTCAATAATCACATCGCTAGGAACATGCAGATTGGTAATCCCCTTATCGGAATTGACCATCGCTAGACGTGGCTGCTTCTCATAAATCGCTTGCAAATCTGCGGCGATCGCTTCTTTTTCTTCAGCAGGTAAAGACTGAATCTTCGCATAAACATCCCCCAATCCATTATTCGGATTGATGCCCAATTGCTTGAAGGTGTCAGCATACTTCTCAAATACATCTTGATAATAGACCGTCACCGCATGACCAAATAGAATCGGGTCAGAGATCTTCATCATCGTTGCCTTGACATGAAGAGATAGCAAAATATCTTCTTCTTTCGCCTTAGCAATTTCCTGAGCATAAAAAGCCCGTAAAGCCTTGACACTCATCACCGAAGCATCAATTACTTCGCCTTCCAATACAGGGGTTTTGTCTTTGAGAACTTGAGTGGAACCATCGGCTGTGGTTAATTCAATCTTGACTACGCCTGCCTTGGGAATTACCACCGATTTCTCGCTACCGTAGAAATCACCCTCAGTCATGTGCGCCACATGGGTTTTAGAATCCTTTGTCCATGCGCCAACGGAATGGGGATGCTTTTGAGCAAATTCTTTGACGGCGGCGGCGACACGGCGATCGCTATTGCCTTCACGCAACACAGGATTAACCGCACTGCCCAAAACCTTAGAATATTTCGCTTTAATCGCTTTCTCTTCTTCAGTTTGCGGATCAGCAGGATAGTTGGGGATGTTATAACCCTTAGATTGTAACTCTGCGATCGCTGCCGTTAACTGTGGCAGAGAGGCACTAATATTCGGGAGCTTGATGATATAAGCCTCAGGAGTTTGTGCCAATGCTCCCAGTTCCGCAAGGGCATCGGGTTGACGCTGTGATTCGGTTAAATATTCAGGAAAATTCGCAATAATCCGCCCTGCTAGAGAAATATCCTTGAGTTCAACCTCGATGTCGGCGGCTCTCGTAAAAGCTTGGACAATAGGTAATAGTGAATAGGTGGCTAGGGCTGGAGCTTCATCGGTAAAGGTATAGGTGATTTTTGAGGTTTGATTGCTCATATCGATGGGGCGGATTTCTTGCGGATCTATTACAGCTTAAATGATACATGGCTTAGTTAATCTGATTCGTATCGGTTTTATCCAGAAAATAGCGATCGAGCTTCACCTAAAATATAGACAAAATTACCGATGTTCGCTTTGAAACCAATTCCACTACCACGCGATCCGCTCCAACGATGCCGATGATAAGCCCCAAATGATTCTGTAATAAGGTAAGATAACCCACTGAGAGTCTGTAGGAAATATACTATGTTTTTAAGCTATATTTAAATATTAGATAAGTCTATAAAGAAAATAACCAGTTATATATATGGTAAAAGCTGTTATGTCCAATCTAAAACTTTTTGAGGAAGAAAAAAAGGATTTAACTTTCTTTGAAGAAAAAGAAGATACAGATAGTGATTCTGATGATCTCCAAAAACTATTAGAAGAGATTGCCGAAATCCTCGTGACTGGGACTGATTGGACAACAAGAACTTTACTAGATCAACTTGTGAGGGAAAATATTCAATTAAATCCAAGATTTCAAAGACGTGATGCGTGGAATATCGTACGAAAAAGTAGATTTATAGAATCAATTATTCTTGGATTTCCTATCCCACACATAGTTTTAGCATCTAATCAAAAAGAACGAGGAAAATTCGTTGTTCTTGATGGTAAGCAACGCCTACTTACGATTCTTCAATTTTACGGTAAAAGCACGGCGACAAAAAATAATAATTTCTCTTTGAGAGGATTAGAATTCAGGAAAGATCTAGATGGTCTTTCGTATAAAGATTTAGAAAATAATCCAGACTATGCTTCTATAGTTGCACCTCTTGATAATCAGACTATTCGCACTATCTTGATCCGAAATTGGCATACTGAATCTTTTCTCTATAAAATCTTTTTACGTCTTAATGTTGAAAGTACGCCTTTATCACCTCAAGAACTTAGACAGGCACTTCATCCAGGTGATTTTGTCAACTTTTTAGACGATCAATCGGTTGCTAGTCAATCGTTGAGGCGAATTTTTAAGTCAAAAGAGCCTGATTTTAGGATGAGAGACAATGAATTGCTTATGAGGTTTATGGGATTTCATTATTTCTTACCTGAGTATCGTGGCACATTAAAAGCTTTTCTAGATATGACTTGTAAAAGGCTTAATGAAGAATGGGAAAATAAAGCAGACGATATTAAGGAAGCCGCTAATCAGTTTGAATACGCTATAGAAGTAACTATTGAGATATTTGGAGAAAGACATTTCTCCCGTCTTTGGCTAGATAAATCACAAACATATCGCAGTCAATTTAATAGAGCGATTTTAGATGCTATGGTTTTCTATTTTTCTGATCCTATTATTAGAAATGTAGCAGTAACTAGAAAAGAATCAATAAATACCGCATTCAAGGAACTATGTTCTTCTACTGGAAATGGATTTAGAGAATCTGTCGAGGGTAATACAAAAAATATTGGTGAAACCTTTACTCGCTTATCTTTATGGGGGAAAACTCTTAGAGATATATTAGATATAGATTTCAATGTACCTGATTTAATTGAAAACCGCATAGTCTTCACCAGTTTACATTAGTTTCTATTTAGAATATGTCGATTTCAAGAAGGTTTCGTGATTTAGAGAGAGAGCTAAGTAGACTAAAAAAGCAATTTCTACCTAAAATTAGTCCTACTGGCTCATATTCTGATAGAAAGCTGTCCTTAACTATTGCTTATAGAGTTTTAGCTCATGCTGAGATTGAATCCTATCTTGAGAATAGAGCTGAGGAAGTAGTTCTCTATGCAAAGAGAAAATGGGATGTTGATGGCAATTCTAGTCGCGCATTGGTTGCTATTGTGGCTTTTGCAGAAAACAAGCGAACTGCATCTGCGCCATTCTTAAATGATAAAATAAGATTTGCAGTTGATATTTTTCAGACTGCAATCCGAGAAAATCATGGAATAAAAGAAAAGAATATTCTGAATTTGATGTTGCCAATAGGTATAGATAATAATGATTTAGATACTGTTTTCTTGGCTAATATGAATACGTTTGGAGAAGATAGAGGTCTTGTAGCGCATTCATCAGCAACACTATATAGAGTAACAAATTTACCAGATCCTGCTACTGAGTTAAATAGAATACAGCAAATTACTAATGACCTTAGAAATTTAGATCAGCTAATAAGTGCTTTGATGGAATAAAGAATGTAGTGATCGCTGTTTGATTTTTGTAGAGAGGTGATCGTGATGTTTTTGGGTGTTGAGAGGGCGATCACTGTTTCATTTTTGTGGAATGGCGATCGTGATATTGAAGTGTTGAGGGGGCGATCGCTGTTTGATTTTTGATTGGGGCGATCATGTTAATCTATAAAATATAAATTAGGGAACAAAGATATGACTGCTGTAGTACAAGAGCTTCTAAATACCTTTGATAATCTCACATACGCAGAAAGACTAGACTTATTATCAGAAATTCTAAGACGAACAGTTGACTTAGAATTTGAACCATTATCTGATGAAGAACTAACATTGAACGCCGAAGACCTGTTTCTAACGTTGGACGAAGAAGAGTTAGCCGATGAGTAGCCCAGAACGTGGAGAAGTTTGGCTAGTCGATCTTGGCTATGTCGCAAAAGTCAGACCATGCTTAGTTATTAGTATCCCAGCCCTAGACAGCGATCGCGCATTAGTAACCCTAGTTCCACATACAACGAGTTTGCGCGATTGCAGATTTGAAGTAAAAGTCAAAGCTAAATTTTTGCGAGAAGGCGCATTTGACGTACAAAATCTCATCACAATCCCTCATGCCAAACTTTTACGCAAACTAGGAGAGCTAACATCAGAGCAAATGGAAGACTTAGAAGATGTCTTACTCGTATGGTTAGGATTTGAATCTGAAAAAGACGAAGACTAAGCATAGAAAACTTTGAAAAAGGCGATCGCTGTTTGATTTTTGTGGAGAGGCGAGCGTGATTTTTGGGGTTGAGATGGGCAATCGCTGTTTAAACATTGTAAAATCAAGTTGTGGGTAAGAAAAAATAAACTACTTGAACTCCTAAAAAATAGCCCCACGTGACGTTTGCAGATATTCGTAAACTTTTAGAGCTAGAAAGTTTTGACTTGGATAGAATTACAGGCAGTCACCATATTTTCAAAAGAGATGAAGTAGTTTTCGTCATCCCAGTTCATAACAACCGAGCAGCAATTCTCATTATGGAAAATTAACGGCGTTGCACACACTCATAATGATCAAGTAAAAATAGGAAAGGATTTCTGATTTTTGCGTTTGAGGTAAAAAAGTAGTAACCGAATCGAAATCTGCAACATTAATCATCACTAACTCCCTTTTACTTTTATTGGTAACATAGATTAAGAAATATATTGAAATAACTCATGGCGATCGCATTTAGTAAATATCACGGCTTAGGTAATGACTTTGTATTGATTGATAACCGCCACAGCGCTGAACCTATCCTCACACCAGAGCAAGCAGAGAAATGGTGCGATCGCAATTTTGGCATTGGTGCAGATGGCGTAATCTTTTTGCTGAATGCTGACAATGGCGAACATCGGATGCGAATATATAATTCTGATGGTTCTGAACCAGAAATGTGCGGTAATGGAATTCGCTGTTTAGCGAAGTTCATGCAGGATTTGGGAATCCCCACCATTGACGGCAAATATCCCATCCACACAGGTGCAGGCTTAATCGTGCCACAAATGGATGCGGACGGATTGGTAACCGTCGATATGGGCAAACCATTTTTGACTGCGGCAGAAATTCCTACGACTTTGGGCGAAAGCGATCGCAAAGTGGTTAATGTTCCCCTCGAAGTCGGCGGCAAAATTTGGAATGTGACTACGGTTAGCATGGGAAATCCCCACTGTATGATCTTTGTGGATGATGCCGACAGTATTCCCTTAGCTGAAATCGGCGTTCTCTTTGAACATCATCCTGTATTCCCAAAACGCACGAATACGGAATTTGTAGAAGTCGTCAATCGCGGCTATGTAAAAATGCGCGTATGGGAACGTGGCGCTGGTGCAACTCTAGCCTGTGGAACAGGAGCCTGTGCAACAGTTGTCGCAGGTGTGTTGAATGACCTATGCGATCGCACCTGTACCGTCAATCTCCCTGGAGGCGATCTGCAAATTACTTGGTCAGCCGAAAGCGATCGCATTTTGATGACAGGACCTGCCAAGCTCGTATTTACAGGTTCCGTTATTTGATATCGTGGTGCGATAAAGTTTGGAGATTGAATATGAGTGAAACTATTTTTAGCAAAATCATTAAGCGAGAAATTCCTGCAACGATCATTTACGAAGATGACCTCGCACTGGCTTTTCGTGATGTTAATCCCCAAGCCCCTGTGCATTTTTTAGTCATTCCCAAACAGCCGATAGTCAAGCTATCGGATGCAACCGAAGCAGATCAATCTCTACTAGGACATCTGCTTCTGGTCGCTAGTAAAGTTGCTGCACAGGAAGGGCTAACAGGTTTTCGTTTGGTCACAAATAATGGAACCGAAGCAGGGCAAACAGTCTTCCATTTGCATATCCATGTACTAGGTGGTCGTTCTTTGGACTGGCCTCCTGGATAAAGAAGAGCCGCTATAATATATAACTGTCGCCACTTGCATTAGGATCAATCAAAATCCAAGAAGCAAGTGGCGGCGTGAATCGCTGCAATTCATCTTCTGGTTTTGTGTCCGAACAAGACTGATGACAGGTATAGTTCAAATAAATTTAGGGAATTGTTATGGCAAAAGTTGAAATATACACATGGCGCTTGTGTCCTTTTTGTATTAGAGCAAAGCATCTGCTCAATAGCAAAGGGGTCAAGTACACCGAATATGTGATTGATGGTGATGAATCAGCGCGATCGGCAATGGTGGCTAGAGGTTCCGATGGTAAGCGTTCTGTACCGCAAATTTTTATCAATGATCAACATATCGGCGGCTGTGATGCCATCCATGAATTAGACCATCAAGGTAAACTTGATCCTTTACTAAATTAATTTAATTAATTAAGATAGCAATTTTCAAATGAGTGTCTGCTCATTTAAAAACTTCAAAGCATTATAGAAAAGCAAGATTTAGCTAGTAAAAATCAAAACCCAGAAGATGAGTTGTGGCGCTTCGCGCCGCAACTCATCTTCTGGGTTTTGGTGATTTGATTGGTATTTAAGCGGTTACAGGTACTTCTCAATAGTTGCACTAAACTCCTCGTAAGTCTTGACTCCAATCATGGTCTCGACTAACTCTCCTTGCTTAAAGAACAGCACCGCAGGAATGCTCTTGAGTCCAAACTGTTTGGCTAAGGGTTTATTGGTATCAATGTCTATTTTTCGGATTTCGGCGCGATCGCCAAAGTTTTCTGCCAATTTATCAATGAAGGGCGCGATCACTTTACAAGGACCACACCAAGTTGCGGTGCAGTCCACAACTAGTAAAGATGTATTTTTTTGGAGCTTTTCAAATTCAGCTTGATCGGGAATAAAAGTGGCTGTACTCATATTGACAACTATTGTGACCTTACGGCTAGATGAAGTTAGTGAAGTTAATATTGTTGCAGAAAGTGGGACAGACTAAATAGCTCAGCATAAGTTTGTGCTGCCCGCATAGTGGGTGGGACAAACTTATGCTGAGCTAGTGGAATTGCCGTAAATTGCTTCATTAGCTTTGGCAGAGGCAAATAAATCAACAATAGGATGGGGATAGTCAACACCGAGTCGCATATTAAATCGTTGCTGCTCCACAGGTAGAAGCTGCCAAGGTTGATGGATTTTACTAGCAGGAAGCTCCGCAAGTTCTGGAAGCCAATGTTTGACATATTCCCCTTGCGGATCATAATCCTGTGATTGCTTATTGATATTAAAGAATCTAAAGCCTCTAGCATCATTCCCAATCCCTGCGGTATAGTTCCAATTTCCCCAATTACTACAAGGATCGTAATCTAGGAGCAGTGATTCAAACCATTCCGCACCCATGCGCCAATCGATACCGAGATTTTTGGTAAGGAAACTCGCTACATTCTGACGACCACGATTGGACATAAAGCCAGTCGCAGCAAGTTCCCGCATATTCGCATCCACTAAAGGGAAGCCTGTTCTCCCAGTTTGCCAAAGTTCAAAACGTCGCCAGTCTTGTTTCCAAGGTATATCCATTCCTCGCAAACCTGTGCGATAGAATAATTTGTCGCCATGTTTCGCCGCCACCAATCGAAAATAGTCGCGCCATAGCAGTTCAAAAATTAACCAGTAAGTCGAGTCATTGGCAAGGCGATCGCTTTCGTATTGTTTTACTTGAGCATATACATAGCGGGGACTAAGACAACCTAAGGCTAACCAAGGTGAAAATTTGGAAGAGTCATCAGGGTGCAGCATTCCATTGCGAGTTTGTTTGTAAACCTGTAGGCGATCGCTTTGCCAAAAGTAATAATCAAGGCGTTGCAAAGCTTCAGTTTCACCTCCTTGGAAATCTATTCTAGCGCGATCGCATGGTTCAGGTTCCATTAGCCCTAGTTTTGCTAAGGTCGGAATTTCGCCAGTATCAAGATCTTGAGGTAATGGATTGAGTGCTTGAGGAATTGGAAAAACCTCACGAATGTTCAGATTGGTTTCAACTTGTTTGCGAAAGTGGGTGAAAAGTTTAGGAAGTTTGGCGATCGTAAAAGGTAAATCATCGGGATGGAGTAATGTACTTCCCCAAAAGCTTTTTAAGTGGGTATTTTGTGGTTTGAGAATATTACGCAAATTAGTTTCGACAAGTTTCTCTTCCGTCGTAACTTCTTCATGATAATAAACCGAGCCAATTTCCCATCGTTGAATTAAGTCGGGAAGAAGATCTTCAGGTTTACCAATGCGAATAATTAAATCGGAATTTAGCGATCGCAAACTTTCTCGTAAATTTGTCACGCTCTCAATCAAGAATTTAGCTCGAAATGCCCCTGTTTTGGCAAACCCAAAGGAAGTTTTCGCAAAATGACGCGGATCAAAGCAGTATAGACAAAATATCTTTACACCTGTTTGTTTGGCTACTTGAGATGCTCGATACAACGTTTCGCAATCCTGCGATCGCAGGTCATTACGGAACCAAACTAAAATATTTTGATTATGCATATTGGGGATTTACAGGAAAATTAAATTAAATGGGCGCTTTACGCCCATTTAATTTAGCGCTCAACAATTTGAAACTGACGATTTAGTAAGTTCATGCTAGCGGAAATGGTCAGACTCATCGCCAGATATACTCCCATAATAATCAAAATCACATTTACAGGTCTACCCGTCTGATTAATGGTGGTGGAAGCAACGCGATAGATATCTGTATAGCCGATCGCGATCGCTAAACTAGAGTTCTTGGCAATATTTACATATTGACTAGTTAATGATGGAATAATCACCCGTAATGCTTGCGGTAGAACGATTTTTCGCATAGTTTGGAAGTTACTTAAGCCTAAAGCTTTTGCCGCTTCCGTTTGTCCTTTGGGAACTGCAAGAATTCCACCACGCACAATTTCGGCAATGAAGGCACTAGAAAACATCGTTAACCCTAAGACTAAAGCGCAAAACTCAGAGGTCAAAGTCATCTTCAGAGACTCAATGGTAATACCAGACTTAGCAAGGGTAATCAATCCAAAGGAAAGGCGATCGCTAGTATCAGGAAGTGTCAAGAAAATGGCTGAATACCAGAAAAACATTTGTAATAGCAGTGGTGTATTACGCAGGATTTCCACATAAACACGCGCAATTTGTTTGAGTAGCCAATTACTTGAAAGCCTTGAGATACCTACCGTGACTCCCACTAAAGTTGCGGAAATAATACTCACTGCGATCGCCTTCAAAGAGTTCACTAAACCCACTTGTAAGGCACGAGTATAGTTATCAGAAGAGGTATAAGAAAAAGGTATGTCGGCAATATCAAAGGAAGCAGGATCACTAAGAAAGTCAAAACTAATCGCTAGTCCTGAGCTTCGCATATTTCGCACTAGGGTATTCCATGCCAAAATGCTGCAAATAATCACGATCGCTAAAAAAACTAACTGCGCGATCGTGCGCCAATTCCAAAAGTTTCTTTTAAAATTAGTTTGCCAATTAGTTTCAGAAAATAGTTTCATCTTCCTTCCGCCAAGCAGGATCGACGATACAGATAAATACAATTGGCTCATCCCCAATATTCTTGAGAAATTGCTTCGCATTTGGCGGGATATACACCGCATCACCTGATTCTATTTCGCGAACTTCTCCATCAATATACATTTCACCTCTGCCACTTAAGATGTAATAGACCTCAGAAGTAGTGAGAGAATGTGGTTGTGAAGTCTCTCCTATCGGTAAAATTGCATGGGCAAGGCTATAGCGAAGATTAATCGCCTGTTTGTCAGGATGTAATAATTCGCGCAAAATCGTCGAATCACCTGCAATAAATTCTGGGCAGTCAAGCAGTTTCTGAATCAACATCAATAGGTTCCTTGATAAAAAAGGCGACGCAAGCGCCGCCCAGATTTATTTAATTGTTTGGACATCCTTTGTCGCGAAGCCGTGAGCAGTTAATTCTTTGTTAAGAGCAACGGGATTTTTAACGCGATCGACAAATAACACTCCATTCAAATGATCCATCTCATGTTGAATTACCCTTGCCAATAAACCATCAGCGATCAAGTGTTTGGGTCTACCATCTTCATCGCGATAGGAAACCTCCACGCGATCGGGACGTACGACATCAAGAAATACTTCAGGAATACTGAGACATCCTTCTTCACCAGTAATTAAGTCTCCGCCCGAACCTTTGACTTCGGGATTAATCATCACTAAAGGAGGCTTGCTCTCATCTTTGAGTTCGATATCAATAACGAGTAATTGTTTGTTAACCCCCACCTGTGGCGCAGCTAGTCCAATTCCATCGTTGCTATACATCGTGATCAGCATATCAACAATGATTTGCCGAATTTCATCGTTGACTTTGCTAATGCGCTTAGCGGGCTGACGTAATACGCGATCGCCTAAAGTGTGAACTTGCAGTGGCGGATTTTTGACTTTTTGTTTGGGGACTTTGATAGAAATTGCAGACATTGCCAATCAGCTTGTAAATATAAGCTTGTAGTGAACTAGTTATATTTTGGCATAGTTTCGATTATTAAAAAGAGATAGCGGCGCTATCTCTTTTTAGTGAAACCAAAAATGGCGTAGCCATTTTTGGTTTGAAAACCCTCGTTGGGTTTGTTTTTTAATGCCCAAAAGTGTTGTCACACTTTCGTGAATTGGTATAAGTTTCTGAGGAACAGTCTGAACTAACCCGATCTACAACAATTAATAGCAAGGGACGCGCAGAAAAATAAAAAACCGATTTTTGTGGCGCGGCGAAGCCGCGCCACAAATAATATGGTTCCTTATTAAATTGCAGACACCCAAGTGTTGATTAAACCTTGTATTAATTATCTCCAAAGCGCTTATGTATATTGACGCTACGCCCTATCCCTATCCTTACAATGGCAATCTTAGACCAGACAATACCGTACTAATTATTATTGATATGCAGACCGATTTCTGCGGTATCGGCGGTTATGTGGACAAAATGGGCTATGACTTATCCCTGACCAGAGCGCCCATTGAACCAATCAAAAAAGTCTTGACCCTATTTCGGGAAAAGGGCTTTCACGTCATTCACACCCGTGAAGGTCATCGCCCCAACCTGTCGGATTTGCCTGAAAATAAGCGCTGGCGATCGCAAAGGATTGGTGCTGGCATCGGCGATGTAGGACCTTGCGGCAAAATCTTAGTTCGTGGTGAAGCAGGTTGGGACATCATTCCTGAACTTTACCCAATCGATGGTGAACCAATTATCGATAAACCGGGGAAAGGCTCATTTTATGCCACTGATCTCAATCTGATTTTGAAGCGCAAAGGTATTCAAAATATTATTTTGTCAGGAATCACCACCGATGTTTGCGTACATACAACCATGCGTGATGCCAACGATCGCGGCTATGAATGTTTGATGCTGTCGGACTGCACGGGTGCAACGGATTATGGCAATCATCTGGCAGCTTTGAAAATGATCGAAATGCAGGGTGGTGTGTTTGGAGCAGTCACTGATTCTGAAACATTGACTACAGCAATTAAGCAAAGTTTCTAGTTAACTGATAAAAATGTGCTAAGTGGACGATGACATGGAAAAACCAATTCCTGACGATCTCGAAAGCGATCTAGCTGATAATCTGGTGGAAGAAGAATCTATGAAAGAGTCGATACCATCCTTGACTATTCCATCTAGTGTTTCTGCCGATACTCTGCGATCGCATTTACCACCTGAGCTAGAGCTAGTAAATGTCTCCAAAAAGTTTGGCTCTTTCACGGCGGTTGATAACGTCTCGCTCAAACTTGCCCCTGGTACTTTCCATGCCCTGCTTGGTGAAAATGGTGCGGGTAAAAGTACACTGGTCAAGTGCATCATGGGTTTTCATGCTGCCAGTCATGGTGATATTTTAATTAACAAACAGTCCCGTGAAATTAATAGTCCCCGCGATGCCTATAACTATGGTATCGGCATGGTCTATCAGCACTTCACGGTTGTACCCGCGATGACGGTTGCCGAAAATCTCTTGTTAGTGCGTCCTGACACACCGACGATCATTAATTGGAAAGATGAATACGAAAAGTTAGAAGCTTTCATGGCATCGGCTCCTTTTAAAATTGACCTTTATACACCCATTTCCCAACTAGCGGCTGGGCAGAAGCAAAAACTAGAAATTCTCAAACAGCTTTATCTCAAAAGTCGGATTCTCATTCTTGATGAGCCAACTTCAGTTTTAACGCCACAGGAAGCTGATGAAGTACTAGGACTGTTGCGTGAAGAAGTCACCGCAGGACGATTGAGCGTTCTGATGATTAGCCACAAGTTCCGTGAAATCACTGCCTTTGCCGATAATGTCACCGTATTGCGTAAGGGCAAATTTGCAGGGACAGGTTCCACCAAAGAGCTATCAGTCTCTGACATGGCAGCAATGATGTTAGGTGAAGCAAAGGAAGCCCGCAAAGTTGCCAAAACTGAAGTTATCGCCGAGAATCTAGTTCTGGATGCGCGAAACATCCATGCAGATAAAGACAACGGTTTAGAAGCAGTTTCTGGTGTTGACCTGCAAATCACTAGTGGTGAGATAGTTGGTATTGCAGGTGTCTCAGGCAACGGTCAGCGTGAACTCGTGGAAGTTCTCTCTGGTCAGAGAGTTGCGACATCTGGCGAGATATTTGTTAACGGCGATCGCTATACAGCTACTCGCAAAGAAATGTATAGCCATCAAGTCTTCTCCCTCCCTGAAGAACCGCTACGCAATGCCTGTGTCCCTCACATGAGCGTTGCCGAGAATTTAGCTCTAAGAACCTTTGATCGTCCTCCCCAAGCTCAAGGTGGAGTTCTATTAATATTCAAAGCAATTCGTGAAACTGCGAAGAATTTGATCAAAGTCTTCTCTATTAAAACACCTTCACCAGAAACTCCTGTGGGCAATCTCTCTGGTGGCAATGTGCAGCGCACGGTGCTTGCAAGAGAGCTTTCCGCCGAACAAATCAAATTATTGATTGTCGCTAATCCTGTCTTCGGTCTAGATTTTGCCGCAGTGGAATACATTCATAATCAAATTGTAGAAGCTCGTAATCGCGGTGTTGCTATTCTCTTAGTCAGTGAAGATCTTGATGAGATTCTGACCCTCAGCGATCGCATTCTGGTGATGAGTGAAGGTAAATTTGTCTATGAAAGCAGCAGTGCTAATGTCGATCTTGCGGCGATCGGGCAGAAAATGGCAGGGCATTAACAACTTTTTTGAGGGTGCATTGCACCCTCAAAAAATAATTATTAAAAACAATGATTATCAATCAACAAGTCAATCAACAAGTTCGGATTTTTCCTGAATTACTTACCCGTGAACATTACGATGATCTACCTTGGGAGCCATTTCGTAAAGGAGTAGAAATCTATCCCTTATATAAGAATGATATGGGAGCTAGTGCAGCATTACTACGCTATGAAGCGGGGGCAAAGGTTCCACATCATTTACATTCAGGATATGAGCATATTTTCGTGCTATCAGGTTCGCAATCCGATGCGAATGGAAAATATACCAAAGGTTCGGTGATTATTAATCCTCCTGATACTAGTCATCAGGTTTCTAGTGAAGAAGGCTGTGTAGTTCTCATCGTCTGGGAAAAGCCTGTCATCATTGCCAACGAATAGTACCAAAACTAAAAATGGCGGAGCCATTTTTAGTTTTGAAAACCCTTACTGGGTTTGGTTTTTAATTCACGAAAGTGTGATCACACTTTCGTGAATTGGTGTAATTTCTGTCCCTTAAATTAAATAGGAGAAACTTATGTCTGCGATCGCTGCTCAGCCATACAATTACGAGCTACCGACTGATAGCAAGATAGCTCTTGTAATTATTGATATGCAACGGGATTTCTTAGAACATGGCGGCTTTGGTGATGCTTTGGGAAATGATGTCACCCAGTTACAAAGCATTGTCCCCACAGTCAAAAAATTGCTGGAGACATTCCGATCGCTCAATTTCCCAGTTATTCATACCATTGAAGCCCATGCTCCTGATCTATCCGACTGTCCTCCCTCTAAGCTGCACCGTAGCAAAGGTGGACTGAAAATTGGTGATCAAGGCTCTATGGGCAGAATCTTAATTGTCGGGGAAGCTGGTAATAATCCTATTCCCGAACTTACGCCTTTAGAAAATGAAATCGTAATTGTGAAGCCCGGCAAAGGCGCATTTTGTCGCACTAATTTAGAAGAGATTTTACAAAAAGAAAATATTACGCATCTACTCTTTACAGGAGTTACTACCGAAGTTTGTGTGCAAACCACCATGCGTGAAGCCAACGATCGCGGTTATGAATGTTTACTCATCGAAGATGGAACTGCTAGTTATTTCCCAGAATTTAAAGAATCAACCATCGAAATGCTCCGCGCTCAAGGTGGCATCATTGGCTGGACTGCTAAATCTGAACAGGTAATTGAGGCATTAGTAACTCAGTGATTTGTTGTATTAAGGCTTGCGCTACAACAAGTAGGCGATCGCTACTAAACTCAAAGCCTCAGTCCACTCCACGATCGCCCCATAGGTATCGCCAGTCTGTCCGCCAAGTTGACGATTTAGCCATGCGCCGATGAGCCATGAAAAGCTAAACCCAATTACTGTTAAGCCAATTCCTAAATAAAGTGATTTGCAAATATAGGCGATCGCCAAATTGCCAATCGTTAATAAAATCGCTACTAGCCACACTTGCCAGTGATGCAAATCCTCTTGATGAAATTTGCCTTTGCCGATCGCTTTGAGATAGGGATAAGCCATAATGGCGCGAAGCTGTCCCCACCTTGCCCAAGCCCAAATACTAGCTAAAATCCAAAAGCGATGATCTCGAATTGCGGCAAGAGCAATAACTTTTAATAACAAAATCGTAATTCCTGCGATCGCCCCAAAAGCACCAGTGTTACTATCTGCCATCACCTCAAGGCGGCGATCAGGATCGGTGACGGCTAGCCCATCGGCAGTATCCATCGCGCCATCAAGATGTAAGCCGCCTGTGATTAATAGTCCTAATAAAATCGTGAGTAGCGATCGCAGATATATAAATTCTGGGGCAGGTTTGAGCAGTCCTAAGCACAGATCAAAAGAGGCGATCGTGCTACCGATGAAAATACCGATTAGTGGCGCATAGAGAGCAATTCCCCGAAAATCCAGTGTTCCCTGTGGACGCAAAGGCAAACAAGTATAAAAAATTAGCGCTGCTTGAAATTTCCGCCAATGCTGCATTTGAAAACCCATAAACTTAGAGAGGGTGCGAATCGTCTTTTCTAATTTATGGGGTTTCTGTGTCTTAGGTACTAAAAATTGGGAAATTGGGTGTGATGAAAGCTAGATTAGTTAGGATAGAGAAATATTTTTATAGAAAAATTTTTTATACAGAGCATGATAAAACAGCGTCGTCTTTGGTCTTGGCTCGTAATTAGTTTAGTCGCGATCGCCTTGCAGTTTTTCTGGATTGGTGGCGCAAATGCTGCGGTGACGGACTATTTACAAGAACAAAAATTTCTCACTAATGTTTGGCAAATTGTGAACCGTTCCTATGTGGACGCTGATTTTAATCATCAAAATTGGTACAAAGTGCGCCGCCAGTTTGTCAATCGTAAATTTAATAGCCGCGAAGATACCTATCAAGCCATTCGCGAAATGCTGGCAACTTTGGACGATCCTTTTACTAGGCTGCTAGAACCAGATAAGTTTAAGAGTATGCAAACTAGTACATCAGGAGAATTAACAGGCGTAGGATTGCAAATTGCCGTTGATGAACCTGATAACAATGTCACTGTGATTGCTCCGATTGAAGGTTCGCCTGCGGATATAGCAGGTGTGCGATCGCGCGATCGCATTGTTGGCATTGATAACATTCCCACTAAGGGCTTAACCCTTGATGAATGTGCGAATAGAATGCGCGGCAAAATTGGCTCCGAAGTCAAGCTGACACTGGAACGTCCCATTGCTGATAGTAAAGGGTTTGAGAAGTTGGATGTGGTGATTAAACGCGATCGCATAGCCGTTACTCCCATCATTGCCAAACTCAATCAAGAAGAGAAGCACAAAGTTGGCTATATTCGCTTAAATCAGTTCAATGGTAACGCTTCCGCAGATATGGAAAAAACTCTCAAAAAATTTAAAGCTGAAGGAGCCGATCGCTATGTTCTCGATCTACGCGGTAATCCGGGGGGACTCTTTGATGCGGGGTTACAGATTGCGCGGATGTGGATTCCTGATGGCACTGTCGTTTATACAGTTGATCGTCATGGTGTCCAAGAGAGTTTTGAAGCGAAGGGTAATGCAATTACCACTGATCCCTTAGTGGTTCTCACCGATGGTGGTAGTGCTAGTGCTAGTGAAATCCTTGCTGGCGCATTACAAGAGAACGATCGCGCTCAACTGGTTGGCACAAAAACCTATGGTAAAGGCTTAATTCAATCGCTGTATGAATTGGAAGATGGTGCAGGTTTAGCGGTAACGATCGCCAAGTATGAGACTCCATTACATCACAATATCCATAAACGCGGCATCATTCCTAATGTAGAAGTCGCATTGACAGAACCAATTACTCGTAAACAACTAGGCACAAAGGAAGATCCTCAATATGTTGCGGCTCTCTCAGTTTTAGATGGAACTTCTAACCACGTAATTGCCAAATCTTAGCTATACATCAAAGTTTAAAATGTAGGATGCGTTAGTGCAACGTAACGCATCCATTAGGCATAGATGATGGGTTACGTTGCACTAACGCATCCCCTAAACTCAACAATCCAAGACAGCCGCCTATCTTGGAAGGCATAGATGATGGGTTACGCTATCGCTAACCCATCCTACGTTTGATTCCGACAACTTACTGTTGCCTTGAAGCTAAGATTGTAAGGTCAATTGTCCAAATCGCTTTAAAATTCGCAGGACATCATAGAGAGCATTACCACGATTAAACAAGAAAAAACTATCAGATAGTCCGTACTGTGGAGTTTCACCTCTAGTCACTTTTACAAATAGAGAATGATCACCACTGGTAATTAAGCCAAATACAGGTTTTTCTGGATGGGGGGAAGTTACCATGTAGGTAAGGATTTGCGGCAAGGCTTCCATTACATTAAATTTAGCGAGTTTTGATTCGATCACTGCAATCCAAAATTTGCCTTGGACAACTAAAATATCAATCTGTCCCTTAATTATTTCATCGTCTTCTTCTACCGAAATTTCGATCGCTTCTTCGGCTCTGACTAAAAAAGGCGGATCATAAAAACCAGCTAGTTCTAGCAATGGCGACAAAACCAACATCTTTACGACCACTTCCAGCATGGGACGTTTGGATAGATACAGATAATGGGTTTTAACCTGATCTAATCTTTGTCGATCTTGATCGCTAATTTCAGGTAAGTCGTCAATCCATTCTCTGAAAAATTGCTCATTATCTGTAAATCGCAAGTTAAACTTACTTTCTACATCATAAAGATTAAGTTTTGAAGCATAGAGAGTCTGTGTCATATTTCTGCTCTTTCTTGTAGAAACAAGGAAGCTTAAGCTTCTTCGTTTCATTTTATAGCAGTTTTCGATCAAAAAAACACAAGCAAAATTTTAAAAGCCTTGCAAAGCAAGGCTTTTAAAATTTTGCTTGGTTTGGGTTTGAGCGCAAAGCGCTGTAAACTACTTGCCTTGCAACTGAGCTAAACGAGCTTTGAGAATCTCTTGCTGTTTTAGTGATTCTTCCAATTCAGCGCGAGCTGTTGCCACAACTTCAGGTGGTGCTTTCTTGACATAGCCTTCATTGTTTAAACGACCTTGCGTAGAGGCGATCGCTCCTTCAAGTTTTTTGAGTGTGCGCTCTAATTTCGCAATCAGTTGATTGATATCAACCACGCCGACTAGAGAGACGATCGCCTGTACAGTGCCGACTACACCAGCGATCGCCTCTTCCGTTGCGGACTCATCGACCGCAGCCACAACTTCTAAATCTTCCACTCTCGCCAAGTCAAGAATATAGCTTTTACCTGCTTCTAACAGACTGCGTTCGCGATCGCTGTCGGACTGCAAAATCGCTTTCACCTTAACACTAGGCTTAATCTCCGCTTCCGCCCGCAAATTGCGAATGGTGCGAATCGTGCCGATTAACAGATTAAACTGCTCTTCTAGTTCCGTATTAATATGTGCTGTGTCAATTTCAGGATAGGACTGAATGGCAAGCACAGGGCGATCGCTTGATGGTTCACTCGTGCCGTAGGTGAGCAATTGCCAAATCTCCTCAGTTACGTGGGGTGTAAAGGGATGTAATAAGCGCAAAATGCCATCAAGGACAAAGGCGAGAGTTTGCTGTACGGTAGTGCGGGAAATTGGATCGGCAGTTTCCTGTAAACGCGATTTGACTAGTTCAATATACCAATCACAAAAGTCGCCCCAGAAGAATTCATAGAGACTTCTCGTTGCCTCACCTAAGCTATAGCTATCAAGTTGTTCTCGCACTTGCAAGACTGTTTGAGCATAGCGTGACAAAATCCAGCGATCGGCGAGTTCTAAATTCTCAATTGCCAGATTTTCAGCACGATTTTCTAAACCAGAGATATTCGTAATCACAAATCGAGAAGCATTCCACAGCTTATTAGCAAAGTTCCGTGCCGTCTCTACAGTTGTCGATTCATCAGTTTTACGATTGTAATCCAGACGAATATCCTGACCTGCACCCGTCACTTCTTTAACTAAGGAATAACGCAACGCATCAACGCCGTATTTATTAATTAGAACTAGGGGATCAATGCCATTATTCTTAGATTTTGACATCTTCTGGTTATTTTCATCCCGCACTAGTCCATGAATATAGACCGTATGGAATGGCATTTTGCCCGTGAAATATCCTGCCATCATCGTCATCCGCGCCACCCAGAAAAAGATAATGTCAAAGCCAGTAACTAGAACACTGTTAGGATAAAAAGTTTCAAAATCCTGTGTTGGTTCTGGCCAGCCCAAAGTCGAAAATGGCCATAATCCCGACGAGAACCATGTATCTAGTACATCAGGATCACGTTCGAGAGTTACATCTGTACCAAATTTTGACCGAGCTTGTTGATAAGCTTCTGCTTCAGTACGAGCCACAAAAATTGTGCCATCGGGTGCATACCACGCAGGAATCTGATGTCCCCACCAGAGTTGACGGGAAATACACCAATCCTTGAGGCGAATTAGCCAATCGCGATAGACTTTACCCCAGCGATCGGGGACAAAAGTAGGTGAATTCTGTTTGTCAAATTGTTCCAATGCAAAATCTGATAATGGTTTAATCTTCACAAACCATTGAATCGATAGCAAAGGCTCGACGGGAACTTTACCGCGCTCAGAATAGGGGACGCTGTGGGTATAGTCTTCAATTTTTTCCAATAAGCCCAGTTCTTCTAACTTTGCCACAACATTCTTTCTAGCGACAAAGCGATCTTGACCTTGGAACTCACCGCCATTCTCATTGATCGAGCCATCTTTATTCAGAATATTAATTAAGGGCAGGTTGTGCCTCTGTCCCATTTCAAAATCATTAGGATCATGGGCAGGTGTGATTTTGACGCAACCACTTCCAAAAGCTTTGTCAACATATTGATCGGCAATAATGGGAATCTCACGATTCATAATTGGTAAGAGAATCGTTTTACCAATCAAATGTTTGTAGCGATCGTCTTCAGGATTAACAGCTACCGCCGTATCCCCCAGCATCGTCTCTGGGCGTGTGGTGGCAACCACTAAATGTCCGCTACCATCGGCTAAAGGATAGCGAAAATTCCACAGATGACCGTTAACTTCTTTACTATCAACTTCAAGATCAGATACGGCGGACTGAGATTCTGGACACCAGTTAACCAGATATTCGCCACGATAAATTAAACCTGCTTCATAGAGTTTGACAAAGGCTTCGGTGACAGAATTAGATAGCCCTTCATCCATCGTGAAGCGTTCTCTTGTCCAGTCGGCAGATACCCCCAAGCGGCGCAATTGGGAAACAATCGTACCTTCTGATTTCGCTTTCCATTGCCAAGCCCGTTCTAGAAATTTCTCGCGTCCAATCTCTTGATTGGTTTTGCCTTCAGCTTTGATTTGTTTGTCGAGAATCGTCTGTACAGCGATGCTGGCATGATCTGTCCCCGGCAGCCAGAGCGTATTGCAGCCACGCATACGGTGATAACGAATCAAAATATCAATCAAGACTTCTTGAAAGGCATGACCCATGTGTAAACTACCCGTGACATTGGGAGGCGGGATCATGATACAGTAAGGCTCTTTGTCACTTTGACTAGCTGCTACAAATACGCCACTTTCCTCCCAATATTTTTGCCATTTGGCTTCAGATTCGAGAGGATTATATTGTTTCGGAAGTTCGGTCGTACTCATAGCGGGTTACTTAAAATTACTTAAAGAATTATTCAGGTTAGTTGAAGGCTATATTTAGCTTATATCTTAAGTTTATATTTGCGTTAGAGACATACAGTAAAATAAAGAACCGATTTTTAGTGGCGCGGCAAAGCCACACCACTAAAAGTTTAAATCGTAGAAACCTTATGTTTGTAATTCCTTTAGCATGGTTACAACTTACTTATCAAAAGGGGCGACTAGCGATCGCGATCGCAGGGATCATGTTTGCGGTAATTTTGATCGCCATGCAGTTAGGTTTTCAAGAAGCCCTGTTTAAAAGTGCCGTACTGTTACACCTTAACTTGCGTAGTGATTTAGTCCTGATTCATCCCAGCTCGAACAATTTACTCAATCTAAGACAATTTTCACGCCGCCGTTTACATCAAGCGGCTGGATTTACAGGGGTCAAATCGGTTTACCCAGTATATGTTGGTCTAGCTGTGTGGAATGCAACGGAGCTGGGCGTAAAGGAAGATATTTTAGCGATCGGCGTTTCCCCCCAATCCAATCCATTTCTATTTCCTAATATCAAACCAGATTTAGATAAAACTTTATTACCTGATATTGTTCTGTTTGATCGTGGCTCAAGGGAAGATTTTTATGGCTCAGTGGCTGCTGAATATGAAGCAGCGATCGCTCAAGGTAAAATCCTCACCAAAGAAGTTTCTAACCGCGCCATTACGATCGGCGGAATATTTACGATGGGAGTATCTTTTGCGGCTAACGGCACATTGATTACCAGTGAGCAAAACTTCTTAAGAATTTTCCCCGATCGCCCCGTTGGAAATATTAGCTTAGGCTTAGTGCAATTAGAAAAAAGTGCAAATGCGATCGCTGTTCGTGATGCGATGCGATCGCAGTTAGACCAAGATATAAAGATATTGACTAGACAAGAATTTATTGATTTAGAGCTAAATTATTGGTCTGAAGCAACCCCAATCGGTTTTATCTTTGGCTTAGGTGTGACCATGGGCTTTATTGTTGGTGTCGTTATTGTCTACCAAGTTTTATATAAAGATGTGTCCGATCATCTAGCTGAATATGCCACCCTTAAGGCAATGGGCTACAGCAACTTTTATTTGTTTAGACTAGTTTTACAAGAATCCTTGCTGTTATCTCTATGTGGATTTGTGCCAGCCCTGTTAGTTTGTGCAATTCTTTATAATCTGACCCAAATTGCTACAGGTTTGTTAATGGAACTAAATAGTGATCGCATTGTGCAGTTATTTTTATTAACAATTTCAATGTGTGCTATTTCTGGCACTCTCTCTCTTCGCAAAGTCCAAACTGCCGATCCTGCGGAAATATTTGAATAAATATTTGAATAGATGTGCAATCTCTTCTCAAATAATTTCATCACAAGGCGATCGCTTATAGTTGATATCGAGATTAAAATAAATTGAGATGAATGATTGCAGGAGTGTTGACTTATTTTAAGCTTTTTGCCCAAATAAATGAATGTGGTGCAATTCGCCACATTCATTTATTTGAGGTGCAAAATCAAGCATAGGTGCGTAACATTTAGTTACAATAGATTACTGACCAATTGCCAAGCAAACCCTATGCCCCGTGACCTGCGATCCTTTCTTAATCTGCTTGAAGAGCGTAAACAACTACATCGCGTCAAAGCCCTAGTTGATCCTGAATTAGAGATTGCTGAGATTAGTAATCGGCTTTTGCAATCAGGGGGACCAGCATTGCTATTTGAGAATGTGAAGGGTTATAACACACCAGTTGCGGTGAACTTATTGGGAACAGTAGAGCGCGTCTGCTGGGCAATGGGGATGAAAGAGCAGTCGGAATTAGAAGCGCTTGGGGTGAAATTGGGCAAGCTGCAAAGTCCGAAACCACCGAAAAAAATTTCTCAGGCGATCGAGTTTGGCAAGATTCTCTTTGATGTCGTCAAGTCTCGTCCGCAAAAGGTTCTCTTTGGGAATGCACCTTGTCAGGAAGTCGTGTTGCAAGGAGATGATGTAGATCTCGATCAAATTCCAATTCTGCGTCCCTATCCTAAGGATGGTGGGCGGGCGGTAACGTTGGCGCTGGTGATTACTAAAGATGTGGAGAATGGCATTCCTAATGTTGGTGTCTATCGCTTGCAGCAGCAGTCTAAAAATACGATGACGGTGCAATGGTTGTCAGTGCGTGGCGGGGCAAGGCATTTACGCAAGGCAACTGAGGCGGGGAAGAAACTGGAAATTGCGATCGCGATCGGTGTTGATCCAGTGCTAATTATGGCGGCGGCAACTCCGATTCCTGTGGATTTATCGGAATGGATTTTTGCGGGACTCTATGGCAATGAAGGCGTACAACTTACTAAATGTAAAACCCTTGATTTGGAAGTTCCTGCCTGTGCCGAATATATTTTAGAAGGAACGATTACGCCCCATGAAGTCGGAACTGATGGACCTTTTGGCGATCACATGGGCTATTACGGCGGCATTAATGAGCAAGCACCCTTGCTGCGATTCCATTGCATGACCCATCGCAAAGATCCGATTTATCTCACCACTTTTAGTGGTTTGCCTCCCAAGGAAGAAGCAATGATGGCGATCGCTTTAAATCGCATTTACACACCAATCCTGCGACAACAGGTTTCGGAAATTACCGACTTCTTTTTACCGATGGAGGCTCTATCTTATAAAGCCGCAATCATCTCTATTAAAAAGGCTTACCCTGGACAAGCAAGACGGGCTGCCCTCGCTTTTTGGAGTGCCTTACCTCAATTTACCTATACCAAATTTGTGATTGTGGTTGACCACACGATTAATATTCGTGATCCGCGCATGGTCGTCTGGGCGCTTAGTTCTAAGGTTGACCCTACTCGTGATGTGTTTATTCTGCCCGATAATCCCTTTGATTCTCTAGATTTTGCCTGTGAGAAGGAAGGTTTGGGCGGAAGGATGGGGATTGATGCGACTACCAAAATCTATCCTGAAACCGATCGCGATTGGGGCGATCCTTTAGAAAGTGATCCTGCTGTTGCCGAGATGGTAACTCGACGATGGGCGGAGTATGGCTTGGCTGATCTGAAGCTTGATGGAGCCGATCCAAATTTATTTGGTTATGACATCCATTAGATCTTTAGTTAACAAGGGTCTTCAGACCCTTGTTAACTAAAGATCTTGTAGCCTTAATCTTACTGAATCTCCGTGAGAGGGTAAACCTTCGGCGGCGGTGAGTGAGGCGATCGCCCCTGATACTTCTTTTAGGGCTTCGGGACTGTACTGAATCAAACTGGAATGCTTTAAAAATGTCTCGACCCCCAGCGCTGAGGAATACCTTGCCCCACCACAGGTCGGCAAAGTATGGTTAGGACCTGCCAGATAATCTCCTACGGCTTCAGGTGTAGAATGTCCGAGGAAGATTGCACCTGCATGACGGATCTGCTCGACTAGTTGCCAAGGCTCTTCCACTTCTAATTCGAGGTGTTCTGGTGCAAATTGATTAGAGAGTTCGGCGGCAGTTTTGAGGCTATCGACGACGACAATTAAGCCATAGTGGGCGATCGCTTTCTCCGTCATCAAACGGCGCGGATGATTTTCCAGCATCCGATTCACTTCTTCGGAAACTCGATTAGCCAAACGGGAATCATTGGTAATTAGAATTGAGGCTGCCATCTGGTCATGTTCGGCTTGAGCCAGCATATCTGCCGCTACATAGGTAGGATTTGCACTGGCATCGGCAATGATCAGCACCTCAGAAGGTCCTGCGATCGAGTCGATACCTACGCGCCCAAATACTTGTTTTTTGGCAAGGGTGACATAAATATTGCCCGGTCCTGTGATCACATCGACTTTAGGAATGGTTTCTGTACCATAGGCTAAAGCAGCGATCGCCTGCGCCCCACCGACGCGATAAATTTCTTCCACACCCGCTACCTGTGCTGCCACCAAAATCGCAGGATTCATGGTGCGATCTTGTCCGGGAGGCGTAACCATGACAATCTTTTTCACCCCTGCAACTTTGGCAGGTACAGCATTCATCAAAACTGTACTGGGATAGGCTGCTTTCCCCCCCGGAATGTAAATACCCGCAGCATCGACAGGTGTATAGCGCTTGCCTAGCACCACATTCTTGTCCGCAAAATGTACCCAACTTTTCGGCACACGCATTTTATGAAACTCTTCAATGCGCTTGTGAGCCATTTCGATCGCTTTTAGCAAATCACTATTGACTTGCTGATAGGCAGCATCTAGTTCTGATCCACTGACCCGCAACTCAGCCGCCGTAAAGTCTTGCTGATCAAACTCAGACGTGTAGTGCAGGAGAGCCGTATCGCCCTTACGTCTGACCGTTTGAATGATTTCGGTGACGGTGGCTTCTTTGTGGATCATCTGATCATCATAGATGCGATCGCAAATCCGCTTGATTTCGGATTCTGCTTCAGTTCTCTGGGTGACAATTCGTAGCATAGATTGTGACGTAAGAAGCGATGATTAATCCTAGCTTAACCTGTATTCTCGTAAGTTGTGTAAGCTAAAGCTGAAAAAGGACGTTTGTTCCATAAGTTTACGAGATCGCCTTATCCACACAGTCAAAAAACTATGAGCGAGTACCAATCAAATCACGCACGCCCAATTCATGGGGGAAATCGGCAATGGGCGGCGAGTCTGGCGGGTATATCACCAGAACAAATCTTAGATTTTTCGGCAAGCATTAACCCCCTTGGTGTCCCTAAATCTGCGATCACCGCGATCCAGTCTCACTTAACCGATCTAAGTCACTATCCTGATCCCGAATATACCTTGCTTAGAGAGGCGATCGGCAAATTTCATCAGCTATCACCAGAGTGGATTTTGGCTGGTAACGGTGTGGCGGAGCTATTAACTTGGGTGGGGCGAGATCTTTCCCAATTATCGGCAACGGTGCTATTTACACCTGCTTTTACTGATTACGATCGCGCTCTGAAAACTTTTGATTGTCACGTCGAAAGGTATCCCCTTCTATTGCAAAATCAAAAGGTGAGTTTAAATCCAGAACTTCCAGAAATTACTAATTCCCATCGTAAAGGAATTTTAATCAATAATCCCCATAATCCCACAGGATATTTATTTTCTAGAGATAGTCTTTTGCCTTATTTGGAGAGGTTTGCGCTGGTAGTAATTGATGAAGCCTTTATGGATTTTTTGACACCAGATCAACAACAAAGTTTAATCGATTTAGTTCCATCGCATCCTAATCTAGTAATTTTGCGATCGCTTACCAAGTTTTACAGTTTACCTGCGCTCAGACTTGGCTATGCGATCGCCCATCCCGAACGGTTACAGCGTTGGCAAGCATGGCGCGATCCTTGGTGTGTGAATAGTTTAGCTGTTGCCGCAGGAATTGCCGTACTTGAAGATGTGGAATTTCAGCAACAAACATGGACTTGGTTAAAGCGTGCCAAATCACAACTATTTACAGGCTTATCGAAAATATCAGGTTTAAATCCATTACCAAATGCTGCAAATTATTTACTAGTGCAAACAGAAATAGCAGGTTCCATTTTACAAAAAGAACTATTGCAAAAGCATCAAATCCTCATTCGTGATTGTCTCAGTTTTCCTGAATTAGGCGATCGCTACTTTCGAGTTGCTGTACGCCTAGAAAGCGAAAATCAACGCTTGATCGAAGCATTACAGAAATTTGCGCTGACTTGAAAACCAGAAAAAACTATGAAAGCGCGGCGAAGCCGCGCTTTCATAGTTTTTTCAAATCCCAATAAACAAGGGGCTTAAGCCCCTTGTCTGTAATTTATTAAGAAGTAGCTAACGTACGGCGCTTGGTGACCATGCGGAAGGCTTCGATAACATCGCCCTCTTTCCATGTCGAGAACTTCGCCAGAGAGATACCGCACTCAAAACCAGAGGCAACTTCTCTCGCATCGTCTTTGACACGTCTGAGTGAGTCAAGGACGGCGGTGTGTACAACCTCATTGCCACGTTTGACACGGACATTACAGTTGCGGATTAGCTTGCCATTTTGGACATAGCAACCAGCGACAGCACCCTTGCCAATTGTGAAGATGGCACGAACTTCTGCTTGACCTAAGTATTCCTCAACCATTTCAGGATCGAGTAAGCCTTCCATCGCATCTTGGATATCTTCCAAGAGCTTGTAGATAACGTTGTAGTCACGGAAGTCAACGCCCATCTCATCAGCCGCTTGTCTTGCACCAGGAGCCATCGTGGTATTAAAGCCTAATACTACCGCCGAACTCGCTGCTGCCAAACTGATGTCGTTTTCGGTGATTTCACCAGGGGCAGAAAGAAGAATGCGAAGTTGGACTTCACGCTGAGGTAGTTGCGCCAATGCACCCAGAATCGCTTCGAGGGAGCCTTGGACATCCGCTTTGAGAATAATATTCAGTTCCTTGAGATCGCCTTCCTTGACTTTTTCGGACAAAGTACCGAGGGTGACACGGCGAGAAGCCATTGCTTGAATTAAGCGGGCTTGACGTTGATCCATTGTGCGTTGATCGGCGATCGCACGGGCTAGTTTTTCATCAAGATAGACTTCAAACTCATCACCTGCTGCGGGGACATCGCCTAAGCCGAGGACTTCCACCGCAAAGGATGGCGAAGCTTGATTAACTCTTGCGCCGCGATCGTCCACCATTGCCCGTACCTTACCAAAGGCTGCACCAGCAACAAAGATGTCACCAACGCGCAATGTCCCATTTTGAACCAGCAATGTGGCAACAGGTCCTTTTGCCTTGTCGAGGTGTGCTTCGATGACCGTACCCTTAGCAGTACGGTTGGGATTAGCCTGCAAGTCTTCAACTTCGGCAACTAGCAAGATCATTTCCAACAGGGTATCAAGGTTTTCACGCTTGATCGCACTGACAGGAACCATGATTGTGTCACCACCCCATTCTTCGGCAACGAGGGAGTACTCAGTTAACTCTTGGCGAATGCGATCGGGTTGAGCTTCGATTTTGTCAACTTTGTTAATGGCAACTACGATTGGCACTTTCGCCGCACGGGCATGGCTGATCGCTTCAATGGTTTGAGGTTGCACTCCGTCATCAGCAGCAACTACGAGTACAGCAATGTCCGTAACTTTCGTACCACGCGCACGCATGGCGGTAAAGGCTTCGTGACCAGGGGTATCAAGGAAGACAATCTGTTGTTTCTGACCGTTATGCTCAACATCAACGTGATACGCGCCGATATGCTGCGTAATCCCACCTGCTTCCCCTTGAGCAACCTTACTCTTGCGAATCGCATCGAGCAAGGTGGTTTTACCGTGATCAACGTGTCCCATAATCGTGACAACAGGTGGACGACGTTGGAGCTTATCAAGGTCACCAACCTCGATCATTTCGGTCTTGAGGGCAAGCTCAACCACTTCAGGATCATGGACTTCATAGCCCAGTTCTGCTGCCACCATCTTGGCAGTACCCACATCAAGGGTTTGGTTGATATTCGCCATGATCCCCTTCATAAACAGGGTACGAATTACCTCTGTCTCAGAAAGCACTAAGCGCTTGGCTAGTACGGCGACGGTCATTCCCTCTTCGATTTCCACGGAGGTGGGTTTTTCGGGAATGACTTCGACTTGCTGATTGCGGCGATCGCGACTTGGTGCAGATTTCTTAGGCTTCTGAGTTGGTTTAATGTCGGCTGCCATCGTTGGCTTTGCTGGCACTGTTACGGCTTTAGGTCTCGCAGTTGGTCGAGCTAAAGATAAGCTGATCTGGGCTAGCTCATTAGCTGCGTCAAGATCGGAGCCATCATCATCTTCATCATCAAAATCACGTAGATAGCGCTTAGGCTTATTCAGACGATTCTTTTCTTTTAGCTCTAGTAAATCTTTTTCTTCTTCTTCCTTAGATTTACCCTTGCGCTTACTGGCTTTGTTCGGCAAGGTGGGCTTTTCTAAAAGCTCAGGCAAGGCAGGATTAAAACCGCCCGCAGCTTCAGGCTTCTTCCCAGTCCTATCAGCAATTACGGGTTTTTCAGGCGCACGCATCAAGGTGGGCATCGGTGGGCGCAAGTTGTGCGGTGGTTCGGTGGGAGCAGTGATCCCGCGTTCGATTAGTACCGAGTCTTTGACTAATTTCGGTCCACGATTTTGGGGTCTACCGCCAGCAGGAGCAGGGGCAGGTTGTTCCGCAGGCTTGTTCAGTTTTGGTCTTTCAGGCTTGTTGACCTTAATCGCTTCTTTATTTGAGTCACTGGCATCCTGATCGGCACGAATCTGATCAGACTTAGCTTTTGCAGGAATTTTGGTTTCATCTGAAGGTCTAGCGGCAGGAGGCTTGGGTGTAATCACCGCTTTAGGGGCAACAGCGACAGAAGGCTTGGGACGCTCTGGCGCAACAGGCTTGTTTAACTTAACTTGAGGAGGTGAAACGCTCACCAAAGCTTGCTTCGGCACAAGAGGACGCTCTGCTTTGTCTGCTTGTGGACGCTCTGCTCTTGGCGCTTCTTTACGAGGAGCTTGGTCTTTCGCTGGTGGCTTGGGAGGAGTTTTGGCGGTTGCGGCTTCCTCAACTGAGACTTTTGCGGGAATTGCGACAGCAGCCTTGTCGGGAGATTTGGGCGGAGTTGGCGGCGCTACTAATTCTAGTTTTGGCTCTAGTTGCGACCCTGATTGAGGCTCTTTGATCGCTGGGGGGGTTACTGGTGAGGTCAATGCTGTTTCTGAGATCAATTCGCTTTTAGATGCAGAGGTGGATGCAGAGGTGGTTTCGGATGTTTCGCTTTCTGAGACAGAAGGGCGACTGGGAGGCTTGACTAACGAGGAAGCAGATGGCATGGGCGAGGGAGGGTTAATAACAGCAGGTTGAGTAGGTGTTTCTGAGCTAGGCTCAGCGATCGCATTAATCGCATTATTAGATGAGTTAAGAGGTGGTGTAGCTCCTACATTACCAGAGGTAGGTGGAGTATTGAGCCGAATCGTGGGCTTGCTAACGGCAAGAATTTGCTGCTTGGCATTACGAGTATCGTTTTCTCTAGGTTTTGCCGCTACCGCCGCCTTCTTTTCAGAAGCTTTGGGATCGGTGACCTTGGGGTGATGTTGAGGAGCCTTGATGCGTACCAATTCTGCCTCTGATTCTGTAATTGTACTACTATGACTTTTAACAACTATATTTAGCTGCTCACACACCGCGATAACATCTTTGGTGTCGAGATCTAACTCGCGTGAGAGTTCATATAGTCGAACTCGATTGCTTATACTCATTGCTTACTCTGCCCTGCGTAACTGTTGTACACGATGAATTTGAATTTACATATGAAGTTGCTTCCTATCTTTTGCTAGGTTGAATTACATTGACTGAATTACATTGACCATAGTTAATCTTAGAAGCGTCTAGCTATTCCTGCTAAACAGGCTAGCCTGAATAGTTTTCAAGTCAGTTTCAATTTTGAGATGAAACTACTATAGCTATTATTACTCATGCAACCTAGTAATATGAAAAGTTAGAAAACTTGGCTCATACAACTTTGGCAAAATCTCATTCAGTTTACTAGCTCTTGTACATTAACCTTAAACCCAGTTTTTGAGAAGAGAGATTTTGAGTATATTTAGCACGTAAGTAGCTGGGCGCAATTAAATATAAAACCCAAAAACCTGTGGCGCACGCTGCGCGTGCGTCACAGGTTTTGGCTCTGGTTTTTAATTATGCCCAGCTACTTAGTTAATTACAAACCCAAACCCGTGAAGTTACGCCCCGCAGGGACGCAACTTCACGGGTTTGGGTAATTTATATCTGTACAAAGTGCTGTATTGATTTACTCGATTGGCATACCTAGATTTTAAGAAAGCTTTACAAAGTGTGTCTTTCCTATAAAATTAACTGGATTTAGACAGGATTTCGTCAAATTTCTAAGTCCTACAAATGTATTAGCATTTCTATAGTTGTTTACATTAATTTACTTTAAGGTAGGATCGAGTAGTCCCTTGGTGTTTCGATTCGTCTTGTCTTGCCCCTTTTGATCCTCCATTGTTTTGATATTTATGACCAACGTACCTGTTTCTCGCATTCGTAACTTTTCGATTATTGCCCATATTGATCACGGCAAGTCTACGCTTGCCGATCGCCTGTTGCAATTTACAGGCACGGTGGCAGATCGAGATATGAAAGCGCAGTTTCTTGACAATATGGACTTGGAGCGTGAACGGGGGATCACGATTAAGTTGCAAGCGGCGCGAATGAAATATCAAGCACTTAATGGCGAGGAATATACGATTAATTTGATCGATACTCCTGGTCACGTGGATTTTTCCTATGAAGTGTCACGAAGCTTGGCGGCTTGTGAAGGGGCTTTGCTGGTAGTAGATGCTTCACAGGGGGTAGAAGCGCAAACTTTAGCTAACGTTTATTTAGCTTTAGAAAATGATCTAGAAATCGTACCTGTACTTAATAAGATTGATTTACCAGGGGCTGATCCTGAGCGTATTTCCCATGAGATCGAAGAACTAATTGGCTTAGACTGCTCGGATGCAATTCACGCTTCAGCAAAGGAGGGGGTCGGTATTCGGGAAATCCTTGAGGCGATCGTCTTAAAAGTGCCAGCACCGAAGGACACGGTTGATCAACCTTTAAGAGCTTTGATTTTTGATAGTTATTACGATGCCTATCGGGGGGTAATTGTTTATTTCCGCGTGATGGATGGCACGGTCAAAAAAGGCGATCGCGTTAAATTCATGGCTTCGGGACAAGAGTATGTAATTGATGAGCTAGGGGTACTTGCTCCTGGGCAAATCCAAGTTGATGAATTGCACGCGGGTGAGGTGGGGTATTTGGCGGCGGCGATCAAGATGGTTGCCCATGCGCGGGTGGGTGACACGATTACTTCAGCGATCGACTCTGCTGCTGAGCCATTCCCCGGCTACGAAGAAGCTAAGCCAATGGTATTCTGCGGGATGTTTCCCACTGACGCTGATCAGTTTGAAGATTTGCGCGAAGCTTTAACTAAACTCAAGCTCAACGATGCCGCGCTCAACTATGAGCCAGAGACATCAAATGCTATGGGATTTGGCTTCCGTTGCGGCTTTTTGGGGATGCTGCACATGGAAATTGTGCAGGAGCGTCTGGAGCGTGAATATAATCTTGATTTGATTGTGACTGCGCCATCGGTAATTTATCAGGTCACAACCAATAATGATGAAATCTTAATGATCGATAATCCCAGTGAATTGCCCCCACCAAATTCACGGAAGCAAATCGAGGAGCCTTATGTCAAGTTGGAGATCATGACTCCACAATCCTACATTGGTACGTTGATGGACTTATGTGTGGCAAGACGTGGCGTATTTGTCGATACAAAATACATCACCACCGAACGCGCTACGTTAATCTATGAACTCCCCTTGGCAGAAATGGTTACCGATTTCTTTGACCAGATGAAGTCGCGTACAAAGGGATATGCCAGCATGGAATATCAAGTCATCGGCTATCGTCCTAACGATTTGGTGTTGGTTGACATTCTTGTTAATGAAGAGCCTGTGGATGCATTGGCTTGTATCGTCCACCGTGACAAATCCTATAATGTGGGTCGTGCCTTAGTCTCTAAGCTAAGAGAGCTAATTCCCAAGCAACAGTTCCAGATTCCGATTCAGGCGGCGATCGGTTCTAAAATTTTGGCAAGAGAGAATATCTCAGCGTTGCGAAAGAATGTATTGAGTAAGTGCTATGGCGGCGATATTTCGCGCAAGAAGAAGTTGCTAGAGAAGCAGAAAAAGGGTAAAAAGCGCATGAAGTCGATTGGAACTGTAGAAGTTCCGCAAGCAGCATTTATGGCAATTTTGCAATTGAATGATGATTAATACCAAAACTAACCATGGCATAGCCATTGTTAGTTTTAAAAACCATTCAAAACCTAGAAGATGAGTGGCGGCGCGAAGCGCCGCCACTCATCTTCTGGGTCATACTTTCGTAAGCAATCTACAGGACTCCTGCTTGAGTAGACCTTTGAGCTTAGAAATAATTAGAGCCTTGCAATTTACGATATGATCGATCGCATTGGTCAGTTATAGCTGTTGCCAGTCTTGTTAGACCACAAATAAACATTTGCCAGATCATTTACTCCCCAGCATGAAGTATCAAGCCCGTATATTTGTCACCTTACGTCCATCGGTTCTCGATCCCGCAGGTACTGCCGTGCAGTCAGCCATCAAGCAATGGGACTATCATGTGGACTCAGTTCGCATTGGTAAATATGTGGAAATTGTTCTCGATGCCGAAAATGAAACTGAAGCATCACAGAAACTAGATGAAATTGCGGACAAGCTGTTGGCAAATCCTGTTATCGAAAATTACCGCTTTGAGTTAACGCCGATCGCCTAGGAATTGCATAGAAATTGCATAAGAATTTAAAAATATGAAATTTGGTATTTTAGTTTTCCCTGGCTCTAACTGCGATCGCGATGTAGCCACAGTGACGAGTGGCATTTTGCAGCAGCCGACTAGACTGATCTGGCATACTGACACTGATATTAGTGATTGTGATGTGATTGTTGTGCCGGGGGGATTTAGCTATGGTGATTATTTGCGATGTGGGGCGATCGCGAGGTTTGCTCCCGTCATGCGATCGCTACAGGATCATGTAGCCAAAGGCAAATATGTAATTGGTATCTGTAACGGGTTTCAGATTTTAACTGAGTCAGGACTATTACAAGGCGCATTGGTGAGAAACCGCGATTTACACTTTATTTGCGATCGCGTGCCTTTGCGGGTAGAACGTAACGATTTACCCTTCACTCGCAAATATCAAAAGCAGCAAGTAATTACTTTACCGATCGCTCATGGCGAAGGTTGCTATTTTGCCGATGCTGATACCCTCAAGCAACTGGAAGACAACAATCAAATTGTGTTTCGCTATAGTGATGTGATCGGCAATATTAATAATGAGGCTAATCCTAATGGTTCATTGGCAAATATCGCAGGCATTTGTAACCCACAAGGAACTGTACTGGGGATGATGCCTCACCCCGAACGCGCCGCCGAAGGAATTTTGGGCAGCACTGACGGCAAAGCCCTATTTGAAGGATTACTTGAGGGACTATTAGTTAATGCCTAGTCTCTACTTAATTCGTCATGGCATTGCTGAGGAGCGTGGAACCTATGACGATGACAACCAAAGACCTCTGACTGATGAAGGGCGTAAAAAAACAAAGCAGGTGGCTAAACGTCTCTATGATTTAGGGTTGCGTTTTGATCTATTGCAAACGAGTCCCTTAGTTCGCGCTCAGCAAACGACGGATATTTTTGTCAATGTCTTTGGTAGTCCTGTGCAGCCATCACCAGAATTAGCCCCTGAAGGTAATTTTGATGCATGGCTCAGTTGGTTTGCCGAATGGCTAAGTCAACATCCACAACCTGCTAGAGCTTCTTTAGGAATTATTGGACATGAACCTGATCTGAGTACTTGGGCGGAAATGTTGATTTGGGGAGAGTCGAGGGGCGTACTAGTTTTAAAAAAAGCTGGCATCATCGGTCTATCATTGCCTGAAACTCAGCCTTGGACTAGTAACGGGATTCTATTTCTATCGATTCCACCCAAGCTATTGATTTAATCAAGCAATAGTTGCACCGCTTTGCGGCGCAACTATTGCAAGGGAGAGATATCGCGATCGCCTTATCCATCCCTTACGAGAGATTGCTTTCAATTGTAAACAATTGTTAAGATGTCTTCATCAAACATCAAGTAACTGCATAGGGCAAGGAAAGATTATGGAAACCAAATTTGAATTTGACGGCAAAGATCTTTTTACTCCGATCGCTTTTCGTGAAGACTTTAATCAATTTGCGCGTTTAAGCGAAAATCAAGCTTGGTCATTATTTTTCACAGGAAGTCGCGAAGATAATGCTCTAGGTTTTAATAAAAATGTAGGCAGATTTTGGACTGGTTTCCTTGTTGCCGCCGTTGTCGAATCAATCATCGCTATTGTGCTGTTTTAAGGATTCTAAAAATAAGGGGCTGTGCAAAGCACAGCCCCTTATTTTATTGAGATATAATATAGTGCTGCTTTCGATCAAAAGAACTACAAGAAATTTTTCAAAAGCGTTGCTTTGCAACGCTTTTGAAAAATTTCTTGGTTCAGGTTTGAGCGCAAAGCGCTGTAATGCAATATAAAGTGCAATTTGAGTTGTACAGACTATGTTACGGCTTACTGAAATTAAACTTCCCCTCGATCATTCTGAAGATGCGCTCCAATCTGCCATTCTCAAAAAGCTGCAAATTAAGCCAGAAGAACTAATTAGTTATTCCATTTTTAAACGTAGTTATGATGCTCGTAAAAAGACAGATATCTATCTAGTTTATATCGTTGACGTAGAGACAACTCAAGAGAATCTGTTACGCGATCGCCTCCAAAAAGATCCTCATGTTCTGCCCACACCAGATATGAGCTATCGCTATGTGGCAAAGGCTCCTAGCGATCTGCAAACTCGCCCAATTATCATCGGTATGGGACCAGCAGGGATGTTTGCGGGATTACTGTTGGCACAAATGGGATTTCGTCCCATTATTTTAGAACGGGGTAAGGCAGTACGCGATCGCACTGCTGATACTTTCAACTTTTGGAAGAAAAAAGCCGAATTTAATCCTGAATCGAATGCTCAATTCGGAGAAGGTGGCGCAGGGACTTTCTCTGATGGCAAACTCTACAGCCAAGTCAAAGATCCTCAGCATTACGGGCGCAAAGTCATCACCGAATTTGTGAGTGCGGGCGCATCTCCTGAAATTCTCTACATCAACAAACCCCATATCGGTACATTTAAGCTGGTTGGCATTGTCCAAAACTTCCGTGCCAAAATCGAATCCCTCGGTGGAGAAATTCGCTTTCAAAGTCGGGTTGAAGATATTGATATCGACAATGGCAAAGTTAGGGGAATAACTTTGGCGAATGGTGAATACATCGCTAGTAATCACATAGTTCTGGCGGTTGGTCACAGCGCTCGCGACACCTTCCAAATGCTGTACGATCGCGGTGTATATATCGAAGCAAAACCTTTCTCGATCGGCTTTCGGATTGAACATCCTCAAACGCTGATCGATCGCGCCAGATTTGGAGACTATGCAGGACATAAAATCTTAGGAGCCGCCGACTATAAACTCGTTCACCATTGTCAAAATGGGCGATCGGTTTATAGCTTCTGTATGTGTCCGGGAGGGCTAGTCGTGGCAGCAACTTCGGAAGTTGGGCGCGTCGTTACCAATGGCATGAGTCAATATTCACGCAATGAACGCAATGCTAATAGCGGTATCGTGGTGGGCATCACTCCCGCAGATTATCCAGAACATCCCCTCGCAGGTATTGACTTCCAACGGCGTTTAGAATCTCGCGCCTTTGAGCTTGGCGGCGGAACCTATGCGGCTCCAGCCCAATTAGTTGGTGATTTTCTGGCTAATCGTCCTTCTCAATCGCTAGGTAATGTGCATCCTTCCTATACTCCCGATGTCCATTTGTGTAACCTTAGTGAGAGCTTACCCGACTACGCGATCGCTGCCATTCGTGAGGCGATTCCTGAATTCAACAAAAAAATCAAGGGCTTTGCGATGGAGGATGCGATGCTTACAGGTGTGGAAACGCGCACTTCTTCACCAATCAGGATTAAACGCAATGAGCAGTATCAAAGTCTGAATACAGAAGGGCTTTTCCCTGCGGGTGAAGGGGCAGGTTATGCAGGTGGGATTCTCTCAGCAGGAATTGATGGGATTAAAGTTGCTGAGGCTGTGGCTTTGAGCATTTTAAAAAAGTAGAGCCAATTAAAAAGTAGCAGCAATTCATAAATTGCCGCTACTTTTATTTATAGTTCGTAATCAATTGATCAAACCATTTCTCAAGGCGATCGCCCCATACTTCTAGAGAATATTCAGCTTCTAATTGTTGCCGACAGGTAGAGCGATCGATTTGCTCCAATTGCGAAATTGCTTCGATCAAACCTGATACACTTCCCATTTCTACGAGAAAACCAGTTTTACCGTGACGCACAATTTCCGTTAGTCCACCACTGCGATAGGAAATTACAGGCACACCACAGGCAAATGCCTCGATCGCCGCATTGCCAAATGCCTCAACCCAGCGTGGAGTCATTAGTAAAGCACTAGATTGTCCTAGTTTCTCTTGTAGTTCATGAGTAGATAGAAATCCTTCATAATGAATTTCAGCTTTAGGGAAGTTTGTTTGGATTTGTTGCCAGTAAGAGTGATCTTGAATTAAGCCAAATACCTTTAGAGGCAATTCTGTAACTTGAGCAGCTTCCGCCGCGTCTTCTAAACCTTTCTCAGGAGAAATGCGTCCTACCCATGCAAGGCTTGGTCTTTCAGGTTTAGCCACAAAATTATATTGTGTCACATCAATCCCTTTACCCATAATCATCAAGCGATCGCCATCGGTAAAAGTATCCGCACAGGCGCGAGTATTCACAGCGATCGCTTGAGGGCATAGTTTTGCGGTTTTGCTCACCATTTCATCCATTACAGGTGAGAGTGACGACATACTGATCCAATGGGCGATCGGGCGCTGAAAAAATGGAGTGAGGTAGAGAGGCAGCCAATCATAGGCAAAGTTGAAGATTAGATCGAACTGATCTTGAACTTCTCTCGCATAGCTCCACATATTCTCTAAAACTGAGTTCTGGGGTAATACGACTACATCAGCCCCAACCTTCGTTTGGGCTGATGTTTGGAAATTACCTGCAATTTGGGTTAACTTCGTGACATTGGTAACAGAACCTGCGGGTGCAACTATTTCCACAGTATGCCCTCTAGCCATCAAAGCTTTTGCCGCATTTTGCAGGGTTAGCTCGACACCGCCACCTACCCCCGATCCTAAAGCGCCTACGGGAGTAGATAGAAATAACAATCGATAACTTTTTTCGTTCATTTTTTTACTTTTTAAAAAGGTCACGCTTACAGAATCTTTTACGTGACCTTTTTTTTGCTACTTCATTCCCATTAAACCCTTGGTTAGTCGCTTGACGGCGGCTCCAGCCACATCGCGATAACGCAACTCACCACAGAGAATTTTGCCCATGCGTTGACTGGCACTAGGACGCTTCACTCCCATCTTGTAACCAAAACTAGGAACGCGATAGAAGATATTGGCAATGCGTTGCGCCCACACCATATCTTCACCCCATTCTTCTTGAACTTTAAGGGTGTATTGCTTGAGTGCGTCTTTATTCCCAGCGATCGCTTCATCGATCGCCTGCCCCGCAAACATTCCTGTTAAAAGTGAGGGACGAATACCTTCAGCCGTAAAGGGATCGACAATACAGGCAGATTCTCCTGTCAGTAGCGCATTTTGAGTATGGAGAGGTTGATTGCCGTCCCATAGACAAATGGGATGTCCAAACTGCTTGATGGAAGTTACATCAATTCCAAATTCTTGAGCATATCTAGCAGCAATCTCCTTCAGATTTTGCTTTTCACCACCAATAAATGTACCTGCACCGATGGAATAGCCATCAGCCTTGGGGAAGTTCCAAATATATCCATTTTGAACGGAGCCAAAATCAAAATGTGCCGCACTAACATCTGGAGCAGAATGGGGGGCTTCGACTTCAAGGGCAGCTCCCATCCGACGTTTACGTTCTTTAAATCCTAACCATTTTGCCATTGATCCTTTCGCGCCATCAGCACCAATTACATATTTGGCTTCAAAGACCTCATGTTCAGTTTTGACAAGCCAGCGATCGCTTTTCCACTCAATACCCGTGACACCAGTATTGTCGCGCAGTTCCACACCTAATTTCTGGGCTTGCTGCACAAGATAATGGTCAAAAACATCACGGCGCACCATCCAAACTGGTTCTTTAGTAGTTAGCTCCACCAACTCAGGATCTCCCATTTGCCATGTGTAGCGAATTTGGTTGACTGTTAGTGATACCGCAGGCGAAAAGTCAAAGTCAAACCATTCTTGTACCATCGGCGAAACGCCACCACCACAAGGTTTGTATCGAGGTAGGCTTTCTTTTTCAAGTAACAAAACTGAACGCCCTCGTTTTGCCAAATGATAGGAAGATGAGCCACCAGATGGACCTGATCCCACAACAATACAGTCGTACATAGGTTAAGTGTTTAAGTGATGAATAAATTGATGAATAACAAGCGCAGATAAGATGTCTTAGATTTTAGCGCTTCATTAGCCGTTTATTGCAAAGTGTGTTTAGTGTGACATATATAAAGCCTAAAAAAGAGATAGCCAAAAGTACTATTTCTTTTTTTAGGAATTAGTTGGTCATAGGTATTATGGCGATCGCGATCGGGGAACATTATAGCTAAATACAACGTTTAGATAAATACGATGATTCTTTCTATATTTATTCATTTTAACAAAAAAACTTGTTTATAAATATTAGCCGATAAGTTATAAAAAGTTATCTTGCAAATATGCATTTTTTGATAACTTTTATCTAACTTTTTAATAACAAAACATAACTTTTTAATAACTTTTGTAATTTTAAATAACTTTTTAGGAACCTTTAAACAACCTATTAGCTATTTTTAATCAACGATAAGATCTAGGTTTTATATGGGTTTTACCGTTAATTAAATAATTTGTTTTGTTGGTATTTTTGCTGAATTGATACTGAAAATAATTTTTTATTCAATTTCATTTATTTTTCAAGAAAAAGAATAGATATTTTAGGGCTAAATAAACTCTATTGGTATTGATTGAGCTTGACAGAAAACAAATAGAACAATATGTTGATGAAGCGTTAGTTCGATGCATTTCTTGCATTACTTGCAGTAATTAATGAGTAGATACGTTCATTACTGTGCTTGTTCAAATATTTTTCTCTCTGAATATATGTCAGAGACAGGTTTAGACATTTTCTTGTTCTTGTCTAATCTGTGCTTGGTTTTACGCTGGCTTTTTTGCCTATTTTCTAATGCTTTGGCTTAACTCTTGGAAACAATAGGACGCAATATTATGGCTGCTCTCTTTTTCGATGTTTTTTCTGTTCTTGGTGATTCTGCGATCGCTTCAAGCTGCTGTAATCCAATCGGGGCGGGAATATTGGGTGACTTCTGATTTCTCAGAATTGCCTGATTTAAAAATTTTTCTGGTTTTGCTACTGGGTGGGTGCATAAATTGACTGCCCCTCACAGAATAAGAAAATGTGGGTTCTGAAATACGAGCCTTGTTTAAGACAAATCATAGGCATTTGCCTTGTTTGTTCTAGGCTTTGCTTTGGCTTTTTTGATGTTTTAGCTTAATTATTTGAAACTAAAGGGACGCAATATCATGTTGACTTCAATTTTTGGCGATCTTTCTCTTGCTCTTGATGCTTCTACTTCTGCTTCATTGACGGCGGCAATTCAATCTGTATACGGCTTTTTGACTGAGTTTGCGAAGCGGGAGGACTTTTTTGATAAGAGTGAGTCTGTGTTTGGCAAAACGTTGGATCGGGGTGTGTTGGGTGCTTTGCGGGAGCAGTGGATTGCTGGTGATTTCTCGAAGTTGCCTGATTTGAAGTTGTTGTCTGCTTCTGATTTACAAGGGGCTAATGCGGCTTTTGCTGGTTCCACTGGGGAGATCTATCTTTCTACAGGATTCTTGTCTCAAAATGTGAGTAATCCGCAGGTTTTGGCGGCGGTGTTGTTGGAGGAGGTTGGGCATTCGGTGGATTGGAAGGTGAATGCTGTAGATACGGTTGGGGATGAGGGGGAGTTGTTTTCGGCGATCGTGCGTGGTGTGGATTTGAGTGCTGGTCAGGTTCAGCAGATTAAGCAGGAGAATGATTCTGTTGTTTTGAATTTGAGTGGGAATTTGTTTGATGCTGAAAAATCAGATAATAGTTCTCCTTTTGATATTGAAGTTTTAAAGTATGGAACATATTGGAATACTTCGCTCTCCTTTAGTTTTGTAACTCAGGATACTGCTGAGATTTATAATAAAGTTAATTACTACGACTCAATTACTGGATTCCAAGACTCTCAGGAAACCGTCAAAAACAATATACGCTATATTTTAAGTGATGTGTATGGAAAGGTTATTCCTGTAGCTTTTCAAGAAGTTACAGAAACAACGAAAGATAGTGATAACTTCTTTAGTTTTCTTCCAGGAATACCAGATAAAGAGCTAGCATCAGCAGGCATATTACGGTTTATGTTTGCAAATGTGAATTTTCTAAATATTTTTGGTGGAACTGTTTATGGAAGGGCTAATTTTCCTAATAATACATTGGAAGCTGGAGATGTTTATTTAAATAATGAAAAAGACTTTTCTAAAGCTCCTGGTACACTTGAATACTTGACTATTATTCATGAGATAGGTCATGCGCTAGGGTTAAAGCATCCATTTGATCTCTCTCCTACATTATCACCTACAGAAGACAATAATACCAACACGGTAATGACTTATAACCATGTTGGTAGTCAGGCAGTATCTTTAATGCCTTACGATATTTTCACATTGCAGTCCCTATATGGGGCTAATCACTACAATCAATCTAGTACAGAGTATGATTTTAGTTCAGTAGATCGCTATTCGGTTAATAATAAGTCTTATTATAATTTTGGATCTGGACATTCCAAAAGTACATTGTGGGATAGTGGTGGTAATGATACCTTCAACTTATCTAGCCTTCAATCATTGGGAAATACAGGTTTTGATTATTACTTTGATATTAATCCAGGGGGTGAGATAACAGATGCAATTGCATATAATAAAACTCCTTACTTTCAATCACAACGTTGGTATGATTATTTAAATCCGTTTCACTCTATACCAGTTGGAGAAAAAGGTATTACTGATACTTATGGAACTCGATTAGCATATGATCCCAATATATCAGGGATTGATGTCACAATTGAAAATCTAATTGGTTCAAAAGGCAACGATTTTATTGTTGGAAATAATGTAGGTAATTTGATCAATGGGAACTTAGGAAATGATGAAATTAGTGGCAATGGTGGAAATGATCAACTGTTTGGAGATGAAGGACTTGACAAGCTTGATGGAGGAGCTAATGATGATGATTTAGTGGGTGGTTCTGGTAACGATACAATTATTGGTGGAGATGGAACTGATACGGTTTACTATACCAATTCACCCAAAGGAGTTGTTGTCAACCTCAGTGAAGAACAAGCCTATTCTCACAATAGAAATACTAGATATATTGATTCAGTAAATTCTGCCAATCCTGACTCTTACTATTCTGATCTTGAGCAAGACTTTTCTATTGGTAAAGGACAAGCTTTTGATGGCTTTGGTGATACAGATACTCTTCAGTCCCTAGAAAATATTCAAGGAACGAATCTGTATGACGACATCTTGATTGGGAACAGTGGTAACAACACCATTAAAGGTTTGGGCGGAAGTGATTTGTTGATTGGTAATGCTGGCAATGATTTGTTTATTGGTGGAGATTATATCGCTAATGAAAGAGATACTGTCAGTTATCGCCGAGATCCTAATGGTGTAGTTGTTAACCTGAAAACTGGTAAAGCTACTGATGGTTGGGGCGGACAAGACACTCTTCTTTATATTGAAAATATCGTTGGTTCTGACAGTAATACTTCAGACACTTTAATTGGAGATGACTTTACAAACTACATCACTGGTGGTGATGGTGATGACAGAATTGAAGGTGGTGGTGGTAGTGATCACCTCTATGGAGAGTTTGGGAATGACACTATTATTGGAGGTATAGGAGAGGATTGGATTTTTGGTAATCAAGGCATTGACACCATTTGGGGTGATAGTGAAGGTGTTGGTGGAGAGGGCTACCGAGATCAGATCTTTGCAGGACATGACGATATTATTAAAGGTGGAGATGGTGACGATATTATTTATGCAGGTGGCGGAAATGATTCTGTTAGAGGAGATAGTGGCTACGGTAATGACCAAATTTGGGGAGACTCTGGCAACGACACTTTAGAAGGTGGTGCAGAATACGACTTTATTAGTGGCGGCACTGGCAATGACTTCATATTTGGTGGAACTGAAGACGACACTATTTATGGAGATTCAGGCATTGACACTATCCAAGGTAATGAAAACAATGATTTCATCAGTGGCGGCGATGATGGTGACATTATTCAAGGTAATGAAGGAAATGACACTATCTATGGCGATAACGGTGACGACCTAATCCAAGGAAATATAGGATCAGATACCATCTTTGGCGGTGCGGGTGACGATAATATCCAAGGTAATGAAGATAACGACACCATTACAGGCGATGCTGGTAATGACTACATTACAGGTGATGCTGGTGATGACACTATCCAAGGTAGTGCTGGTAATGACACTATTTTCGGCAACATTGGTAATGATGTAATTCGTGGCGGGGATGATAGTGACACTATCCAAGGTAACGAAGGCAATGACCAGATCTTTGGAGATAATGGCGCTGACAACATTCAAGGCAACATTGGCAACGACACCATCAGTGGCGGTAACGACAACGACTTCATCTCTGGTGGTGACGACAACGACATCATTACTGGCGATGCAGGCGATGACAACATCTTCGGTGATAACGGTGCTGACAATATTCAAGGCAACATTGGCAATGACACCATCAGTGGCGGTAACGACAACGACCTAATCTCTGGTGGTGATGGCAACGACTTTATTACTGGTGATGCAGGCGATGACAACATCTTCGGTGATAACGGCGCTGACAACATTCAAGGTAACAGTGGCAACGACACCATCAGTGGCGGCAACGACAACGACCTAATTTCTGGCGGTGACAACAACGACTTTATTACTGGTGATGCAGGTGATGATGTCATTTTTGGCGATAACGGCGCTGACAACATTCAAGGCAACACTGGCAATGACACTATCAGTGGCGGTAACGACAACGACCTAATTTCTGGTGGTGATGGCAACGACATCATTACTGGCGATGCAGGAGACGATCAACTCTATGGTGACAATGGCGATGACAAAATTGATGGTGGTATCGGCAATGATGGACTCTATGGCGGCAATGACGCTGACCTTCTTATAGGTAACGCAGGAGATGATTTGCTTGATGGTGGTAACGGTATTGACACCATCAGCTATGACAACTCTCCCAAAGGAGTCGTCGTTAACATCAATGAAAGCAGAGACTATAGCCACGATCGCCAACAGCGATTTGATCAATCAGTCAATGCTCAGAACCCCGCTAACTATTACATCGATCTGGAATCAGACTTTAATATTGATGCAGGAAAATCCCAAGATGGATTTGACACCATCGACACCTCCAAAAATATCGAAAACATCATTGCCAGTTCCTTTAATGACGTTCTCATTGGCAACCGCAAAGACAACCTCATCCAAGGTTTAGGAGGCGATGACCTGCTCATTGGCGGTGCTGGTAATGACACCCTTGATGGCGGTACTGGCAACAATACCGTCAGCTATCGTTATGATCGCGATAGTGTTACCGTCAATATAGAAACAGGTAGCGCCACCGATGGATGGAATGACAATGACATTCTGCTTAATACTCAAAACATCGTTGGTTCAGAATATGGCGACCACCTAACAGGCGACAACAACACCAACATCATTACAGGCGGCGGTGACGATGACTTCATTAACGGCGGCGGCGGTAACGACCAACTTTATGGAGAGTTTGGTGAGGACAGAATCATCGGCGGACTTGGCACAGATTTCATCTATGGTAATCAAGGCGGAGATACCATTTACGGTGATTTAGAAGGCAATGCTGACATCGGAGACACTGACTATATTAGCGGTGGTAACGGTGACGATGAAATTCACGCAGGTGGTGGCAATGACACTGTTTGGGGTGATAGTGACAGTGGCTATGGCAACGACAATATCTGGGGCGATGCTGGTAACGACACCCTCTATGGCGGCGCAGGATACGACTTCATCAGTGGCGGCACTGGCAATGACACCATCTATGGCGAAACCGAAGACGACGACCTTTTTGGTGATACAGGTGCTGACACCATTTATGGCGGCACTGGCAGCGACACCATCAGTGGCGGTGACGACAACGACATCATTCAAGGTAATGAAGGCAATGACGACATCTATGGTGATGCAGGTGCTGACCTGATCAATGGCAACGATGGCAACGACTTCATCAGTGGCGGTAACGACAATGACACCATCTCTGGCGATGCTGGCAATGATGAAATCTATGGCGATGCTGGTGACGACACGATCTTTGGTAATGAAGGTAATGACTTCATCGGCGGCGGTACTGGCAATGACACCATTTTGGGAGGTATAGGCAACGACGAAATCTATGGTGATGCAGGTGCAGACAATATTCAAGGCGAGGATGGCAATGACACCATCTTTGGCGGCAATGACGACGACCTCATCTCTGGCGGCAATGGTGATGACCTGATTACAGGTGACGCTGGTAACGACTTCATTACAGGCGATGCAGGGGATGACGAGATCGAAGGCAATGCTGGGATTGACATCATCTATGGCAACTTAGGCAATGACTTCATCAGTGGTGGTGATGACAACGACACCATCTCTGGCAACGAAGGCGATGACACCCTCTATGGTGACAACGGACTAGATAACATTTCGGGTGGTGATGGCAACGACTTCGTCAGTGGCGGTAACGACAACGACACCATCTCTGGTGGTGATGACAACGACTTCATCAAGGGTGATGCAGGTGATGACTCCATTACAGGCGATGCAGGTGATGACTTCATTACAGGCGATGCTGGTAATGACACCATCAGTGGCGGTATTGGCATCGACTTCATCAGTGGTGGTACTGGCAACGACCTGATCAGTGGCAACGAAGGCAGTGACACCCTTTATGGCGATAGTGGCAACGACACCATCAATGGCGATGATGGCAACGACTTAATTTTTGGTGGTACTGGTAACGACCTAATTTTTGGCGGTATTGGCAATGATGAAATCGTTGGTGATGCGGGTGATGACACCATTTATGGCGATGCGGGTGATGATGAAATCTATGGTAATGCTGGTAAAGACACCATTTACGGTAATGCGGGTGATGACAATATCTCTGGTGGTGATGATAGCGATCGCATCTCTGGCGGTGATGGTAATGACATCATTAATGGCGATAACGGTGATGATTTGATCATTGGTGATGCTGGTGATGACACGCTCTACGGTGGATTAGGCAATGACGATATCCAAGGCGGTACTGGCAATGACCTGATCAGTGGCGGCAATGGCAATGACACCATTCAAGGCAACGAAGGTGATGACCTCATCTTTGGTGACAAAGGCAGTGACAATATCTTTGGTGATGCAGGTAATGACATCATTTCTGGTGGTGATGACAACGACATCATTTCTGGTGGTGATGGTGTGGACATCATCAATGGCGATGAGGGCAATGACCTGATCAATGGTGATGCTGGTGATGACGCGCTCTATGGTGATGAGGGGGCTGACACCATTTCTGGTGGTACTGGCAACGACCTCATCGAAGGTGGTACTGGCCATGACACCCTGTACGGTAATGAAGGTGATGACACCATTTATGGTGATGAAGGCAGCGACAATATCTTTGGCGATGCAGGTAATGACACCATTTACGGCGGTGCTGAAAATGACACCCTCTCTGGTGGTGATGGCAATGACACCATCTTTGGTGAAGTAGGTGACGATACCATCTTTGGTGATGCAGGGGATGACAACCTCCAAGGTGGCTTTGGCAATGACACCATTAATGGTGGTATTGGCAATGACCTGATCACTGGTGGTGATGGTAAAGATACTCTCTACGGTAACGAAGGTGATGACACCATTTATGGTGATGAAGGCAGCGACAATATCTTTGGTAACGAAGGTAATGACACTCTTTATGGCGGTGATCATCACGACAATATCTCTGGTGGTGAAGGTAGCGACACCATCCTAGGGGGTGAAGGTAACGACACTATTTCTGGTGATGCTGGTGATGACTATCTCCAAGGTAATGAAGGGACTGACAAAATCCTTGGTGGACTTGGCAATGACCTCATCGATGGTGGTGATGGTAGCGACATTCTCTACGGCAACGAGGGAGATGACACCATTTATGGAAATGAAGGCAGCGACAATATCTTTGGCGATGTTGGTAATGACATCATCTCTGGTGGTAGTCACAACGACACCATTTCGGGTGGTGATGGTAACGATCGCATCACTGGTGATGATGGTAACGACACCATTTCTGGTGACGCAGGTGATGACTATCTCCAAGGTAATTTTGGGAATGACACCATCAATGGTGGGCTTGGCAATGACCACATCGATGGTGGTTATGGCAATGACACCCTCTACGGTAACGAAGGTGATGACCTCATTTTTGGTCAAGATGGTAATGACAATATCTACGGTAACGCAGGTATTGACACCCTCTATGGCGGTGAGGATGATGACCTAATTAGTGGTGGTGATGGTAACGACAACATCTTCGGTGACGATGGTGACGACACCATCTATGGTGATGTAGGTGATGACTATCTCCAAGGCAATGAAGGTAGCGACAAAATCTTTGGTGGGCTTGGCAATGACCTGATCAGTGGTGGTAAAGATAATGACCACATCCAAGGCAATGAAGGTAACGACAGCATCTTTGGTGATAGCGGTAATGACTATCTCCAAGGCAACGCTGGTAATGACACGATCGCTGGTGGTAGTGGATATGACTTCATTTCTGGAGGAGATGGCAACGACATTCTCACTGGCGACGGTGAGGATGATGTGATTGCAGGCGACGATGGAGAAGATCAACTCTATGGTGGTAATGGAGAAGACAAACTCTATGGTGGTGAAGGTAATGACTACCTAGTTGGTGGTGCTAATGGCGATCGCCTTGATGGAGGAGATGGCATCGATACCGCTTCCTACATTACTGCCACATCAGGAGTTGCCGTCAGCTTGCAAGATGGCTATGGCTGGTTAGGCGATGCCCATGAAGACACCTTCACTGATATTGAGAATATCGAAGGCTCACAATTTGATGACTTCTTAAAAGGCGATCGCTTTGACAACACCCTCAGTGGCTTAGCAGGAGATGACACCCTGATTGGCGATAAAGGCGATGACATTCTCATTGGTGGTGCAGGTGCTGACATTCTCAATGGAGGCAAAGGAAGTGATACCGCTTCTTATCGCAATTCATTGTCCGCAGTTGCG